>NZ_CP062501.1:672989-1345979 GCF_014879975.1 Vibrio bathopelagicus
AGGGCTTTGGGTTGCGGCTATTTTAACTGTGGTTTCAGTCGGCCTTTTAATCAAGTTGGGTTTTTGGCAGTTAGACCGAGGTAACGAGAAACTGCAATATGAACAACAATTGTTAGAAAGAGCTCAGCAATCGCCTAAGGATTTGGAGTTAGTGATCAGCGACTGGCAACGGGACAACACACAAACTCAAGTTGATTTAACCCGTCAGATTTGGAATGGGAAAAAGGTCAACGTCACTCTGGCAGAGCCAAATGGCTTAGTCCTCTTATTAGATAATCAGATCAATCAAGGTGTCGTCGGTTATGTGATTTACATGCTGGGCAATATTCAGTCGCAAGGCGTAGATAAACGGATTTTGGTCGATCTTGGTTTTGTTGCTGCGAGTAATGACAGAAAAGAGTTACCGGAATTAGGTGACATGGTATTACCAACCACGATGTCTGGGCGTTTGTACACACGGTCGATTAACCCTCTGAGTCAAACATTGGGTTTAGAGGAAACGATACCGAAACGCATTCAGAATCTTAATATCGATGAGCTATCTCAATACACTAAACAAGAAGTTATGCCCTTTGTTTTTCAACCGCAGAACTTAGATTCATGGCCTTATGAGTTTCTATGGAGGCCAACGGCAATGAAATCTGAAAAGCATTTTGGTTACTCGGTTCAGTGGTTCGTAATGGCTGGGGTATTGCTGTTTTTGATGGTGTTAATTGGTTATCGGTATATGAAAGGGACAGCCAAGGTAAGGGACGAACATGGATAAACCTCAAGCTTTAAGCAAAACAGAAGAAGAGACGCGATTATTGCAGAAGCGTCGCTCGAAAGGTCGTCTGATGTTGATAGGGCTGATTCTGATTTTTGCTTTGCCCGCCATTATTGCTAAAACCGTGCTGGATCAGCATTGGTATACAGCAGGCGTTACCAATTCCGGAGAACTCGTTGAACCAAGGGTGACCTTGCAAGATTTTGGTATCACGTTGCCTGTAGTGGAAGAAGGTTGGTTGGTTGGATATATCGCCCCGACAGAATGCGAAAGCTTATGTGAACAACAACTACATTATCTCAATCAAAGTTACTTGGCTTTAGGTAAGAATAAAGAGCGAGTCACTGCGGTGGTGTTTGTTGCTGAGGGTGTTTCTTTAAAGGGAACCATTAACAAGCCTGATTTAGAGTTTCTCGCTGGTGGAGATCAATTGAGAGGAGAATTTGCTCCCGCGTCGATTGTGATTATTGACCCACTGGGCCAACTTGTTATGGAGTATAAGAGCGTTTCTGAGCCGTCTCAATTAGTTAGCCAATCCAAAGGGATGATCCACGATCTAAGGAAGTTACTCAAATTATCGCGTGTGGGTTAATAAGTGGTAATGCTGACTAAATAGACAAATAAACAGATATTGGGATTAGCGAAGATGTGATGATTCGTTGTCAGTGATTCGAGATAGGGAGATAAGCGATGCAAAATGGAGCGCCCAAGTTACTCATGATAATCATGAGGCTGACTGTTTTACTGACACTCACCGTTATTGTGCTCGGCGCTTATACTCGTTTGTCGGATGCTGGTCTTGGCTGCCCTGATTGGCCAGGCTGTTACGGTAATCTGGCCGTGCCATCGAATGCCACAGCAATCAGTGAAGCTAACCTCCAATTCCCAGAACGAGCTCTCGAAGCAGACAAGGCATGGATAGAGATGATACATCGTTACTTTGCTGGTTCACTCGGGCTGCTTATCTTCGTTGTTGTCGCTTGGTGCATCAAAAAGAACATCACCTCTGTCGGACTTCCTTTGCTTATTTCCGCCACTGTGATTTTTCAGGCCCTGTTGGGTATGTGGACAGTTACTCTAAAGCTGATGCCTGTTGTGGTGATGGCACACCTTATGGGCGGGTTCACGCTACTGTCGCTGCTCTGTTTACTCTATTGTCGCCTGTCTAATTTCCAACATCGCTTTGGTGAGCTTGTTTCTCACTCATCTCTTAAGGCCTGGGCATTGTTTGGATTAATCGTTGTGGTTGGACAGATATTGCTTGGTGGATGGACATCGTCTAATTATGCCGCTCTGGTGTGTACCCAGTTACCCATCTGTGAGGGGAATTGGGCAAGCTATTTAGATTTCAAGAATGCCTTCGATTTTGCTCAACACGGCCATGATAACTATGAGTTTGGTGTGTTGGAATATCCCGCGAGGTTAACCATACATGTCATGCACAGGTTCGGGGCTATTGTCGCAACACTAACGGTGTTGATGATTGTGTATCAACTTTGGAAGCTTGAGAAAGGAGCGCAGAAAAAGCTGGCTCTCACTCTGGCGACGGTGTTGTTTTCACAGGTCAGTTTAGGGATCAGCAATGTATGGTTTCACCTACCGATATCGGTAGCCGTTTTACATAATTTGGTGGCTGCTCTATTACTTGTCACCATGGTTGTTACAAACTTTGTGGTTTGGCAACGTCAACCGAGTGCGTACTTGATGAAGAACGATGTATTACAAGGAGGTAATCATGGTCACTAGAACATCAACACAACATGGAGTGGTAATTCAAGATGCAGCTTCAAGCCAAGAGATAGCTGCCAACAGTGAAAGTGCTCTAAAAAATCAGCTGGCCTCGAAAAACAAAGCCACTTGGAAAATCTACTTAACGCTGACCAAGCCCAAGGTGGTGGCGTTAATGCTGCTTACAGCATTGGTTGGGATGTGCTTAGCCGTACCTAATGGGTTGCCTTTGCAGCAAGCGTTATTCGGAATGATAGGGATAGGGTTAATGGCAGGTTCAGCCGCTGCATTTAACCATTTGATCGACAAGAAGATCGATGGACAGATGTCTCGAACCAATCGACGCCCTTTACCATCGGGTGATCTGAGTAGTGTACGTGTATTCGCCTTTGCTGCGGGTATCGGATTACTAGGGTTCGCCACGTTGGTGTTATGGGTCAATCAACTAACTGCGTGGTTAACCTTTGCAAGCTTATTGGGCTACGCGGTGATTTATACCATGTACTTGAAGCGAGCGACGCCCCAGAACATTGTCATAGCAGGGATAGCAGGTGCAATGCCTCCATTATTGGGTTGGACGGCGGTCACCAATGAACTGCATTCAAACGCTTGGTTGTTGGTGATGATCATCTTTATCTGGACGCCTCCGCACTTCTGGGCATTGGCAATTCATCGTCGTGATGAATACGCTAAGGTGAACATTCCGATGTTGCCTGTGACCCATGGTATTGCTTACACCAAAACATCGATTCTACTCTATACCTTGCTGCTAAGCATCGTATGTATCTTGCCAGTGTTGGTCGGCATGAGTAGCTGGATATATTTGAGCGCTTCTTTGGTGCTAAACGGCGGGTTTGTTTATCACGCTTGGGTACTTAAATATCGTGACGAGCCCAATATGGCCATGAAGACCTTCAAGTTCTCCATTTATCATCTCATGATCTTGTTTGTCGCTCTGTTGGCGGACCACTATCTACTTTGATAACTGATGTTTCAGCTATTGCAGAACAAGAAAACGGATGCGCTAGGCATCCGTTTTTGTTTGGTTGATTACTAGAACGTACCTACTAGAAAGTAAGTTACTGGCTAGTAATTAGTCCACTTTGTTCCAAGCATCTTGCCAGTGTGAACCGACACCTGGTTCGTACTGAGTTGCTGTTGGAGCCCATTGAATACAGTAACCAGAGTATGGGAACTCTTTACATTGATAAACGCCGCCGTCGCTGCTCAGTACCTTAGTACCTGCTGTGTAAGACTCAATGCTCTCAGGGAATACGAAGTCGTAATCGCCAGCGGGTGGAGGTGTTTGCTCGTCCATTAGGTGGAAATCAAGCGTGTTCTGATCCACTAAGTTGCCTTGGTCATCTTTTGTCACAACCACAAGCATGTGGTGGCCAGCTTCAGACTTAGACAGGGTGAGTTGAACATCTTCAACTTGTCCGTCTACTAGTTCGGATTTCTGAGAAGCAAGTGCTTCGCGGTGATGGTTGTACACAGTCAGTTCTGCTTGAATATCGCCAGTTGCCGCTAATGTCAGATCAAGCTGTGTAGGCTGGCTTTCATCAATAATGTATTCAGACTCTAGACCTGTCACTGCTAGCTCATGATCCGGTTCTGGAGTATCAATCTTGTAACCGATCTCGACGCTATTAAAGCCAGAGCCGGCTTTTAGATACACAGGGTTCGTGCCGTAAATGGGTGCGAAATCGCCTTGGTCGTTCAGCTGACCTGCTTTGATTTGTGTTTGTTCTTTGTTGATCTTAGAGGCAAGCGCGTAAGACCAGTTATTCGCTTTACCTTGCTCGTTGCTCTCAATTACGAGCTCAGTGCTGTATGAAGCGTTCTCACCCGATTGATCGAAGACACGAGTGTAAACAGCATCACCAATGTTTAGATTTTGAGTTGGGTTGATTTGACCGCCTTGATCCCAATCAGGAATGATAGGGCCGTCGCCATCAAATTTCACGTCGATAACGTTGTAGAAAGCCATTGCTGTGTCACCCACATCCCATACAGCAAGGATCACTTGATAACCTTCGCGTTCTGGCACATTACACAAGTGACTTACTTGCATAGGCGGTTGTTCTCCATTTCCTTCAACAACACAAAATGGTGTTAAGTCAAAAGAGCTGCGCGCCAAAGGTTGGTTTGGGTTCCAGTCTGGTTGAGTAATGTAGTATTTCCAGTCGTTAGTCTTGTGGTTCGCTGTGAACGTCCACTCAAAGTATTGAGAACCAGACTTGATAGGGCGTTTAACCCAGCGATCTGCAGTCTGTTCGTCTAACGCTGCCGCTAAAGACGATTGCGCACTGGCGATTTTTCCATCGGCAGGGCCGACTTCAGGGAAGCCTTCAGGGCCTTCTACACTCTGTGGTTCGTATTGGATACCACCACAGTTGGTGTTTTTCTCTTGTGTATCATTCGCTGGGAACTTACATAGCGCCACACGGCTTTCAGCTACGCCATTATTGTATGCCGAGACATAACCGTGACCGAAGCTTGCACCGCTAACACTAAGTAGCGATAGTGCGATAAGTGATTTTTTTGGGAGTTGTTTCATTATTTGTCCTTACTGTATTTGGCCGACAAAAAGAGAACACTCCGGCATGCATTTGCACTTAAATCCTATTAAGTGGCGGCCCCGCTATCATAGACAGAATATTTGTCGACAGACCGGTGGCTTTGCGTCCTATTCTTTCAAATAGTTTGCCAGAAGTGCGTTTGAGCAAGCGAAATGTAGCCAACCAGTTTTATAAATGCGAATCAATCGATTGAAATGTGGAATGCCAATCTCGAACTTTTAATTCTTAATACAAATTAACTTGCTATATGTTTAGTTAATTAACGTATAAATTATTGATATAAATGAAGAAAGTATTTGCTCTAATTGTTTATATGAATGCTTTTGATTGTTGTGCTTTGTTCAGTACGACAATTGCGCGCATATCAAAACCAAACCTTTGGTTTCCACTAACCAAACCCTGACACGCCATGTATGAAAAGCCGGACAATTGATTGGTATGAATTATATAAAGGAGCCGGTATGGAATTCACAGAACTAGACAGAGACGCGTTGTATCAAACCTGGATGTCACAAAAATCGAGAATGCGAATTACGCAGATGGAGTTTTCAAAAAAGCTAGGGATGAACCAACTTGATTTCTCAAGAGTGCTAAGAGGGGAGACGCCATTAACCATGTCTTTCATTAGTCACTTTTGTCGTTTACTTCATTTAGAACCAAGGAATGTCTTCCCGTCGTTGAAAGAAGGTCGAGAGAATGGGCCTAAAGTGGTGTATTTGAAAAGCCGAATGAGTGTAGATGGTGAGATTCAAAATGCATACATTGAAGGTAATCAAGTGATTGTCGAGTATGCACACACTGTTCAACATGATTGATTTTTGAGTGAGCTCTGATTTTTACCCCCCTTTTTCTACAACCTTTTTACATAGGGTATGGCATACTTAGTCGGATTCCTAAATTTAACCGAAGTGCGCTATGACACCTTTAAAACTTCTCTTGCTTGTTGCAACCAGCATCTTTTTGTTTGGTTGTGCAGGCGGCCCAATTAAAACCGCAACCAAATTCACCAGTTATGAAGATTTTAGCGCCGGTCCTGATGGAGGCGTCGATCTTGTATGGGCAAGGATAGGGTTACGTGATTCAAAACGCCTGAAAGCTAAACTCGATGAGTATGATTCAGTGGTGATCGACCAAATTTTTGTACTGGCAGAAGAAGGGTCGTTAGAGCAGGAAGACATTCAGGAACTCACTGATCACATGGTTGCGCGCTTGAAAGAGAAAATATCGCCCCATAAAACAATTGTCGATGAGCCTACCGGGAATACGCTGCGCCTAAGCATTGCCTTGAGTAACGTTGAAACACCCAACCCCATCTTAGCCGTGACCAGTAGTGTACTGCCGTTTGGTCTTGCGATGTCTACCATATCTAAGGTCACGACCGGTGAGCACACCAATGTGGGAAGCGCCAGTGTTGAGCTCTTGGTAAGCGATGCTCAAGAGGGCACACCATTGTTTGCAGCCATAGATCGCGAAGCTGGCAATAAAGATTTCTCGACAATGATTGATTCACTGGATGATGCCAAAGATGCAATCAACTATTGGGTTGAGCGTTTAGGTGATACTCTACAGCACATAGATGACGCATAGAAAGACCGAATAATGCTAGAGAAAGAGAACTTGATTAAGTTGGCTCGAATGCAGATGCCATTTGGAAAGTACGCGGGTCGTACACTTATTGACCTGCCTGAAGAATATTTGCTGTGGTTCGATAAAAAAGGCTTTCCCTCTGGTGAGTTAGGTGACTTACTCAAGCTCTGTTTGGCATTAAAAATTGAAGGGCTTGATAGCGTTGTCAAGCCATTGAAAAGAATGTAATTAGTTAAAAGCTCACGTTAATCACGTGAGCTTTTTTATTTTCAAGTTCTGCATAATTTTACATGTATGGTGACGCTTGAAGTATAACCGTTCTTAACCTGTCATAAATTACGCAATCGATAGCGTGTAAATAATGGTATACAAGGTGTTTTGAATATAAAACACAAAAAAAATTGCGTTTATTTTCAATTAGTGATTGAAACTAGAGTTTTTACTAGTTAAGTTACAGGGAACAAGAAGATTAGTGCTGATAGAAAGTGACGTGAGACAACGTACATTCAGCTCAAGGATAGAAAAAAGGAAGAAGTAAGCGATGTTCCAGACTGATGATGTAAGAATTAACAAAGTAAAAGAGTTATTACCCCCTGTTGCTGTTTTAGAAAAGTTTCCAGCGACAGAAGTTGCTTCTTCTACAACCTTTGAAAGCCGCAAAGCGATCCACAATATTTTAGAAGAAAGTGATGACCGCTTGCTTGTTATTGTAGGTCCATGTTCTATTCATGACACCGAAGCTGCGCTTGAGTACGGTAAGCGTTTGAAAGTGTTGCGCGACGAACTTGGTGATAACCTTGAAATCGTCATGCGAGTTTACTTTGAAAAGCCACGTACAACCGTTGGTTGGAAAGGTTTAATCAATGACCCGTACATGAACGATACGTTCAAGCTAAATGATGGTCTTCGTTTAGGACGTAAGCTACTGCTTGATCTCACTGACATGGGAATGCCAACGGCAAGCGAATTCCTAGATATGATCACGCCTCAATACGTTGCTGACCTAATCAGCTGGGGCGCAATCGGTGCACGAACTACTGAATCTCAAGTTCACCGCGAACTGGCTTCTGGCCTATCTTGCCCAGTTGGATTTAAGAATGGCACTGATGGCAACATCAAGATCGCAACAGATGCAATTCGTTCGGCGAGTGCTTCGCACCACTTTTTATCGGTAACTAAGTACGGTCACTCAGCTATCGTTGAAACAGCAGGTAACCCTGATTGTCATATTATCCTACGTGGTGGTAAAGAGCCAAACTACAGCGCAGAGCATGTTGGTAAGATCAAAGAAGAGCTAGCAGCTTCAGGTCTTCCACAAAAGGTGATGATCGATTTCAGCCACGCAAACAGCTCTAAGCAGTTCAAACGTCAAATGAATGTATCTGATGATGTGAGCGCACAAATTTCTGGCGGCGACAAAGCTATCTTCGGTGTGATGATTGAATCTCACCTGGTTGAAGGTCGCCAAGATCTTGTTGATGGTAAAGCTGCAACTTACGGTCAATCTGTTACTGATGCATGTATTGGTTGGGAAGATACTGAAACAGTACTGCGCCAACTGGCAGGCGCTGTTGAAGCTCGTCGCAACAAGTAAGTTGGTTTGCTTTAATTAGCTTTTAAAACGACTTAGATTATTGAAGGCCCTTACTCGCTTTTGTGAGTAAGGGCTTTTTTATACGCCCCTCATTTTAAGGTTTGCTATCCCATAAAAATATTTACTTATCGTATGCTGAATGGTTAAATGGTGTGGTGTTCCATAAACTGAAGAGTCGTACCAATGAAAGTAGTATTGGCGAGTGTAGTATTAATTGCGATAAACACGTTTTCTATATCAAATGCACAAGCAGCAACTGGGCCCAACGCAGAGCAACTATGTAAAGCTGGCCTTGCACTAGCGATTGACAAGCAACCTCGTGGTATTAAAGCGACGTCAGGAAAAAGCAATCAGCGTATTCTACTTAGTTTGAAAGATGGCAATAACGATTGGGATTACCGTTGTGATGTAAACCGCGGAAACAAAACGATCAAGTTAGAAGCTCGAGAACTCAAACGTAATGATAAGTTCTTAGGCCAAGCGATTCGCTATGATGTTGCTGATGCTAAACGCTCTGTAAAAGTAACGATGAAAAAGCGCAAAGGCTCTGGTGTGATCAGTGAAACTTATACGTCTCGCCAGCTCAAATAGTACAGTTTTCTTATATGGGAAAGCCGCAATTATTTACGGCTTTTGTTTATTAAGGAAATGGTAGGAACAGGACAAGTCTATTTTATGAGGCTAAGCAGCTCGGTGACCTTTTGTGAGAGCAATGCTTTATCTCGTTTGGTTTCTACGTTAAGCCGGATTAATGGTTCGGTATTAGACTTTCTTAAGTTAAAACGCCACGTGTCCATATCAATACTGATACCGTCGGTATGATCGATGCTTACAGCACTATTTTGGTAGCGTGATAGTACACTAGCCATAACCTGTTCAGAGTCTGTTACCTTACGATTGATCTCTCCCGAAGAAGGGAACCTATCCATACTCGAATTGGTCAATTGATGAAGAGATTGTTGAGTCTCGCAGAGCAGTTCAATCACTAAGAGCCAAGGAATCATCCCAGAGTCGCAATACCCAAAGTCACGGAAGTAGTGATGCGCGCTCATTTCTCCACCATACACTGCATTCAGTTCTCGCATCTTCTCTTTAATCAGAGCATGCCCAGCTTTGACTCCAACAGCGTTCCCACCGAGTTTATCTGCGATCTCTATCGTATTCCATGTCATACGCATATCGTGCAACACAGTGGCGTTAGGCTCTTTAAGTAAGAATGCTTCGGTGAGCAGACCAACGATATAGTAACCCTCAATGTAATTGCCTTGTTCATCAAAGAAAAAGCAACGGTCGAAATCACCATCCCATGCGATACCAATGTCGGCGGAATGAGCTAAGACAGCTTCTCGTGTCGCAATCTGGTTTTCTTTGATTAAGGGGTTAGGAATACCGTTTGGGAATTTTCCGTCTGGAGTGTGATGAATCTTGATGAAGGTGATAGGAACATTGAGTTCATTGAAACGATTTTCTAAAGCATCGATAACATGTCCAGCAACACCGTTTCCTGCGTTAACCACAATCATCATTGGTGATAACTTTGACGGGTTTATATACGAGAGTAAGTGATCGACATAAGGAACGAGAATGCTGGTCGATCTGCCAGAGTCATTTGGTTGTACATGACCTATAGGTAAGTTGTTGTTCAGCTCTTGATCTAGTATTTGAATTCGTTGTTTGATCTCATTCAAACCACTGTCTTTGCTGATCGGGCTAGCCCCCGAACCTACCAGTTTCATCCCGTTGTAATTGATTGGGTTATGGCTTGCCGTAATTTGAATTCCGCCAATCGCTTTTAGGTGACGAGTCGCAAAGTAGACTTCTTCAGTGCCTGTCATACCTAGGTCGATGACTTCTACCCCAGACTCGATTAAGCCTTTGGTCATGGCTTCTTGTAATGAAAGGGACGTTTCTCGGTTATCATGACCAATCACCACTTGAGTCAAGCCATCAAATGAAGTTTCAGGTGTCGCGGATAGGACGTATTCGCCAAATGCCTTGCCGAGCAGGTACGCAAAATACCCATTGATTTGGTCACCAATGATGCCGCGAATATCGTTGTTCTTAAAGCAGCTAAGGTCTAATGTTGGTTTCACTTGATTGTCGCCGCTCTATTTCGATTTGTTGCTTTGAGATGAATCAGCTTGTTGGTTTCGAACGTCTCGTCCATAGCTGTCTTGATATCGAATGATATCGTCTTCACTTAAATGGCTGCCGGTTTGAACTTCGATCATCTCGAGAGGTACTTCTCCGGGGTTCTCTAGGCTGTGAACATGACCTAGCGGAATGTAAGTGGATTGATCTTCTTTGATTAGATACGTTTTATCGTCATTGGTTACCTTTGCAGTCCCTGCCACTACCACCCAATGTTCAGCTCGATGGTGATGCATTTGCAGCGAAAGCCTATGACCCGCTTTGACGGTAATACGCTTTACTTTGTCACGCTTACCTAGGTCGATTACATCGTATTTACCCCAAGGTCTAAACACCTCTCGGTGATGAACATGTTCTGTGCGACCAGTTTGATTTAGCTGACTAACAATCGATTTAACACCCTGAACTTTGTCTTTATTCGCAACCAATATTGCATCTTTGGTTTCGACAATAATTAGATTATCGACGCCTACCGTCGCGACCAGCTTATTTTCCGCATGAATGTAGTTGTGTTGAGAGTCGACGGTTAACACATCGCCCTCAATGACGTTGTTATGCTCATCTTTTTCACTGACATCCCAGATAGCAGACCACGAGCCAATATCGTTCCAACCGACATCCATCGGGATCACTGCGGCGTGTGAGGTCTTTTCCATCACGGCATAATCAATAGAATCGCTTGGGCTATTTTTAAATGCGTCAGCGTCGATACGGATGAAGTCTAGGTCGGTATTTTGCTTGGACAAAGCGAGTTTACAAGCAGCCAAGATCTCTGGGTGATGTTCCGAAAGCTCTTCAAGGTAGCGAGATGCTCTAAACATGAACATGCCACTGTTCCATAAGTACAGTCCTGAGCGAATGCACTCTTGTGCTGTCGCTTGATCGGGTTTTTCAACGAAGCATTCAATAGCGTAAGCATGATGGGCTGACAGCTCTTTAGCATTGGTATCGGTCTGAACGAGAGGGGAAAGAGGTTCCCCCTGTTTGATATAGCCATAACCCGTTTCTGGTGCGTCGGGTGTTATGCCGAATGTCACCAGTTTGCCTTGCTTCGCGTAATCAACACCACGACTAATCACTTGTTGGAATTCAGAGGTGTTAGCGATGTGATGATCGGCAGCCAGTACTAATAAGATCGGGTCTGATGCATCCTGCTCATTATGGGTTGATTTATCTAAAGCTTGTAATGCCGCTAATGCGATGGCTGGAGCTGTGTTTCGACCGACAGGCTCTAGCAAAATACCACTGTGTTGGATGTTAGCCGATCGAGCTTGTTCAGCGGCAATAAAGCGATGTTCTTCATTACAGATGATTAAGGGAGCAGCGCACTCATTACCTTTTAGATGGCCCTCAAGACCTTGCAGGCGTTGAAGGGTTTGCTGAAGCATTGATTGTTCGCCAGCAATGTTGAGGAACTGCTTAGGGTAGAGCTCTCGAGACAGTGGCCAGAGGCGGCTACCAGAGCCGCCAGCTAGAATGACAGGTAAAATCATAGAGTGGTAATTGGGTGCATTAGAATACTGGCACCATGTTACCACGCTTCCCCTTGTTTGCTTATCGATAACCAGTTTACTTATCGCTAACCCATTCACTTATGAACAAGAAGTAGACTTAACGATAAGTAATATCGACGTGGCTATTGATGAGCTTCTGGATTGGAAGTGACGATAGCTTGAGCTTCGTTAAAGCCTTGAGGATCGATCTTGAGTGTTTGTGTTGGGAAAGCGATATCGGCGTTGTGCTTATGGATAATTGCTAACACTTGTAATAGAACATCTTGTTTAACTTCGTGGTATCTCACCCAGTTGACTGTTTTTGTGAAGGTATAGATAAAAAAGTTGAGCGTTGATGGCCCGAACTTATCAAAGTTAACGATCAACGTTTGTTTAGCATCAATGTCAGGGTGCGTTTCGAGCATAGCTTTTACGTCATCCACAATGAGCGCTAGTTTGTTTGCATCTTGATAGCGAAGCCCAAAAGTTTCATTGATTCTGCGGTTCAGCATTCTTGATGGGTTCTCCACAACAATGTTACTGAACACGGAATTTGGCACGTACAAAGGGCGCTTATCAAAGGTACGAATGATGGTCATGCGCCAGCCAATACGTTCAACAGTCCCTTCAATTTGACGATCAGGTGAGCGAATCCAATCTCCGACTTTAAAAGGACGGTCGAAGTAAATCATCATTCCGCCAAAGAAATTCGATAGTAAATCTTTAGCTGCCAAACCGACGATTAAGCCAC
This sequence comes from Vibrio bathopelagicus, assembly GCF_014879975.1. Classification (NCBI taxonomy): domain Bacteria; kingdom Pseudomonadati; phylum Pseudomonadota; class Gammaproteobacteria; order Vibrionales; family Vibrionaceae; genus Vibrio; species Vibrio bathopelagicus. The sequence goes on from NZ_CP062501.1 coordinate 685,642, forward strand.
CCACACCACCAAAGGTCAGCAAGCCTGAAAGGCTAAGGCCGAATGCCTGCATGATCGTCAGGCCACCCATCACCATGAAGAACAAGCGAGCGACTTTCGCGATAGCCTGAACGGTGGTTTCGTCTCTGGTCTTTTGTTTTAAAACATAGGCCTCTGAGTTCGTGATCATTCTCAGAGTGAACCAAACAAAGGTACATATAATCAGAATATGCTTAAGTGTTCTTAGCCAATTGATTTCATTGCCAAATTGGTCTTGAAGAATCAAGCCAAGCGACACAGTACCAGGCCAACACCAAAGTAGCGTACTAACAGGCGTTTTTAAGGCTTCTAATAATAGGTCATCCCAATGAAATGGAGTTCTTTTGACTAAGATTTCTAGGCGATTATGGATAATTCGCCAAGCTACCCAAGCGAAAAAGCTCGCAATAGTGATGAATAGGACGCTGTTGCCCCAATCACTATGGCTCTGGTTGATGTAGGTTTGTACTTGGGTGATGAATTCATTCATTGTGTGTGCTGCCGCAGAAATTATGAATTGGAAATTAGCAGAAACTGGAGTTGTTCTCTACCTTTATAAATCAAGCGATTATGACACTAGTATAACCTTATTATCGAAAAACTAACTTTTTTTGAGATAGAAACTAATGTAGCTTTGGCTATCCCGTGTAATTAAAATTTCTAAACAGGACTTCAAATGAGCGACAAACAATATGCAGTTATCGGCTTGGGGCGTTTTGGTCTATCTGTCTGCAAAGAGCTGCAAAGCTCAGGGGCGCAAGTATTAGCCGTCGATATTGATGAAGAGCGAGTGAAAGAAGCGGCGGCTTTTGTTTCACAAGCGATTGTTGCGAACTGCACGAGCGAAGAAACGGTAAAGGAGTTAAGGCTAGACGATTACGACATGGTGATGGTGTCGATTGGGTCTGATGTTAATTCAAGTATTCTAACGACGTTGGTAGTGAAAGAGTCCGGTGCTAAGGCTGTTTGGGTGAAGGCGAACGATAAGTTCCACGGCAAGATCCTAGCTAAGATTGGCGCTGATCATATCATTATGCCAGAGCGAGATATGGGGATCCGAGTTGCGCGTAAAATGCTGGACCGACGCGTTCTTGAATTTATCGACCTAGGTAGTGGCTTAGCGATGACAGAAATTGTTATTGGCTCAAAGTTATTAGGTAAGCAACTTCGCGACCTAAAGCTGTGCAAAGAGGTAGGGGTTGAAGTACTTGGCTTCAAGCGCGGCCCGAACCTAACCAAAGCCCCTGAACTTGATGTCAGTTTAGAGATCGGTGATGTGGTGATCATCGCTGGGCCGAAAGAGACTTTGTCTAGAAAACTTCGTAATTGGTAATTGGTAATTGGTAATAAGGTAACCGTATGAATTCGTTGAAACGAAAAGGTACTTTCTACACGCTCAATACAGATAAAAAGCCACGCAAAGGCTCTGAGCCGAAGATTATCCTTACGAGTTTCCTAGGTGTTCTTATCCCTTCTGCAATCTTGTTGACGCTGCCAGTCTTTTCTGTAACCGGACTTAGTTTTACAGATGCGCTGTTTACTGCCACATCCGCAATTAGTGTGACAGGCTTGGGCGTTGTCGGCACGGGTGAACACTTCACTTTGGCGGGAAAAATCTTGCTAATGTTTTTGATGCAGGTTGGCGGGTTAGGGCAAATGACCCTGTCTGCGGTACTGCTCTATATGTTTGGTGTCCGATTAAGTCTAAAACAGCAAGCATTGGCGAAGGAAGCGCTAGGACAAGATCGTAAGATTAACCTTCGTAAGTTAGTGAAGAAGATCATTATTTTTGCATTGGTGGCGGAGTTTGTCGGTTTTGTATTGCTCTGTTTCCGTTGGGTTCCAGAAATGGGATGGGCGACGGGAAGCTTTTATGCGCTCTTTCACGCTATATCTGCATTCAATAACGCAGGTTTCGCGCTGTTCTCAGACAGTATGATGAGTTTTGTTGATGATCCATTGGTGATCTTTACCTTAGCGGGTTTGTTTATTTTCGGTGGGTTAGGTTTCACGGTGGTCGGCGACTTATCGAGTAACTGGCGTAAAGGTTTCCAGCACTTGCATTTACACACCAAGATCATGCTGACCGCGACACCAACTTTGCTGTTGGTGGGTACGGTTATGTTTTGGTTATTGGAGAGGAATAACTCTGCAACGATGGAAGGCCTTTCTATACAAGGTCAGTGGCTAGCGGCATTTTTCCAGTCTGCGAGTGCTCGTACTGCCGGTTTCAATAGTGTCGATTTGTCTCAGTATACGCAACCTGCATTATTGGTGATGATCGTATTGATGTTGATTGGTGCTGGTTCAACTTCGACTGGTGGTGGTATTAAGGTATCGACCTTTGCGGTTGCATTTGTCGCGACTTGGACATTCTTGCGTCAAAAGAAGCATGTAGTGATGTTTAAGCGTACCGTTACTTGGCAAGCGGTAACAAAGTCATTAGCCATTATAGTGGTCAGTGGAGCGCTATTAACTACCGCGATGTTTTTGTTAATGCTTACTGAGCAGGCCGCGTTTGACAGAGTGATGTTTGAGGTGATTTCTGCCTTTGCAACCGTTGGACTGACGGCAGGATTAACAGCAAACTTAACTGAACCGGGTAAATACATCATGATTGTCGTGATGGTAATAGGGCGTATTGGTCCTTTGACTTTGGCGTACATGCTGGCTCGTCCAGAACCTTCCTTGTTGAAATATCCCGAAGATACTGTGTTAACGGGTTAATAAGAATAACAGGCTAATAAATAAAGCTCTGTGACCCGTCCTGATATGGGTTGACACTTGATTGACTAAAACGCTCGATGTACTTCATCGGGCGTTTTGTATTTTAGAGCTGTGTGAGGCCTATATTCATTATAGATTTTTACTGATTCAGCGACCATTTTCTTTGCTTCATCTAAATCATTAGGCTTATTCAACAGATACTCCATCTTCAGTATTCCGTTGATCCTCTCTGCCAACGCATTCTGATAACAGTCATAGCCATCAGTCATTGAGCAAGATACATCATACTGTCGATGCAACTCTTGGTATTCAACAGAGCAGTACTGAACACCTCGATCTGAGTGATGGACAAGCTCACCTGTATTCTTCCGCTCTTTCAACGCGTTTAAAAGGCCTGCTTGACCGTGCGAGCTTTCATATCATCACTTATGTGATAGCCCACGATTTTTCTTGAGTAAGCGTCCGTCACTAAACTGAGATAAGTACTACCACGCCGCGTTGTTAGATAAGTAACATCGGCAACCCATAATTGCTCTGGACCTTCCGGTATTAAGCCTTCTTTGATTCGATTTGGATGGCAGTAAAAGCGATGATTACTGTTTGTGGTTCGATGGTAAGCCCTTCGATTCTGTACTAATAATCGATTCATTCTCAGCAGAGAGAATAAGCGGTCTCGCCCGATTTCAATATCGTTTTGAGCAAGTAAATACTTGATCTTACGAGTCCCTATACGAGGGTGCATCATCCTTTGCTCCTTCACAAAACCGAGTACGGATTCATCTTTCTTTGTCTGATGAATTTCTGCAACACAGCGCTTGTAGAAAGCTTGTCGTGTAATACCTATGAAGTGACAAGCTTTGGTGACGGTCAACTTTCTGACCGTTTTTTCCTTAATAACTCGGCCTTGCGCTTCTTTGAGATTCGGACTCCGAAATCTCGATCCATGACTTTACAACCGCTTTCAAAGAACTCAGCTTTGAGCTGAGTTTCTTCTAATTGCTGCTCGAGTTCTTTGATTCGTTGCTCTGGGGTTTGAGTTGAGGAAGAGTTTGACATAGTCGCTCCTAACGCTCTCGATTGTTCTATTCCTTTAGACCAATCTAGTTGACCATGTTTGCGAAGCCAAACTAAAACGGTAGAGCGACCTTGGATCCCATAACGTTCTTGAGCTTGCTTATAAGTCATTTCGCCTTTTTCAACTTGGCTTACGACTGCCAATTTAAAGGCAAGAGAATAATCTCGTTGAGTACGTCTACTTGTTGTTTTCATGACACTCCAATTTCATGTTGGAAATGTGTCAACCATATTTAGGACGGTACACTGTAAATAACAAAGCCAGCGATATGCTGGCTTTGTTGTTATAGGTTTATCGTTAATTACCGAATGCTTAGCCCTCAAACATCTCAACGTATTCCTCATAGCCTTCTTCTGCTAATTTATCCGCAGGGATAAAGCGCATTGCGGCTGAGTTCATGCAGTAGCGTAAACCTGTCGGTTTTGGACCGTCTTTAAATACATGTCCTAGGTGAGAATCACCAAACTTACTACGAACCTCTGTTCTTGGGTAAAGCAGCTTATAATCAGTAGTCGTTACAACATAAGCTTCGCTGATTGGCTGTGTAAAGCTCGGCCAACCTGTTCCTGATTTGTATTTGTCTTTTGAAGAGAATAAAGGCTCACCTGTTACGATATCGACGTAAATACCTTCTTGCTTGTTATCCCAGTATTTGTTGTCAAACGGGCGCTCTGTTGCGTCGTCTTGTGTGACATCGTATTGCAGTGAAGTTAGAGAAGCTTTGATCTCTGCATCAGACGGCTTAGTGTATGTCTTAGCATTGGCTGTCGCATTTTTACCATCGATGATTTGACGGATCGTTTTCGGCGTTTCTTTTCTATCATCACCGAAGATTTTATCTAGGTACTGATCACGACCAGAAGCGTAGCGGTAGTAGTTATAACGAACTTTGCTCTTTTTGTAATAATCTTGATGGTAATCTTCTGCTGGCCAGAATTTCTCAAACTCAATCAGTTCAGTTTTTAGTGGTTTACCAAAGATCTGAGCTTTATCGATTTCCATCATGAAGTTTTGAGCGACGTCTTTTTGCTCTTGGTTATGATAGAAAACCGCAGGTCGATATTGTGGGCCTCTGTCAACGAATGAACCTTTGTCATCAGTTGGGTCGATGTGTCTGAAGAATTGGTCAAGCACCTGTTCGTAGCTAACTACATCAGGGTTATAAGTCACGTTGATCACTTCGATGTGACCAGACTTACCTGATGAAACTTGTTTGTAGGTTGGATTTTCTAATTCACCACCAGAATACCCTGAGATAACGTCGGTGACACCGGGCAGCTTCTCCAGATCGGATTCTGTACACCAAAAACAACCACCGGCTAGTGTCGCGATTTCACTTTTGCCTGAATTAGCCGTTTTATCCATTGTATTGGCAGTGCCAGTCTGGCTCACAAACAGCGAAATCAGTGGTAGTGCAACCACGAGTGATACCAATATTTTAGATAATTTATTCATAGATACCTCATCTTGACGTTCTTTTCATTCGATTTTGAATGTACGAATAGAGACAGGTTTTAGATGGAAAAAATTGCATCATTCATAAAAAAAATATGTCACAGAGAAAATCTTGCTCATAAATGCCGCCAGTAGTAGGGTGTCGGTATTAATAATTAAATAGTAGACAGTGATGGCAGTTATCGGTCATCTAAGGAACAGCATGCAAGCAGAAGTTAAATGGGTCGAAGGCTTTAAATTCCTAGGTCAATCTCAATCAGGCCATTCTATCGTTATGGACGGAAGCGGTGGTGCTACCGCGCCAAGCCCTATGGAAATGGTGCTAATGGCTGCAGGTGGTTGTAGCTCTGTTGATGTGGTAGATGGTTTGAAAGCTGCAGGTCAAAGCATCACTGGCTGTAACGCAAAGCTTGAAACCACACGTCGTGAAACAGCACCAAAAATCTTTACCGTGATTAATATTCACTTTGAAGTGTCTGGTGACAATCTTGATCCTGAACTAGTTGCTAAGGTCTGTGCGGATTCGTTAGAAAAGTACTGCTCAGTGTGTTTAATGCTGGGTGCGGGAGTAGAGATGACCCACAGTTGGGAAATCGTCTAGTCTTCTGATTGTACCGTTTGGCGTTAAGCTGATTCTTACGGCTTAAAGCTTATGGACAAAGACGATAAAGAAAAGGGCGGAGCACTTGAAAGTGCTCCGCCCTTATTATTTTAGCTAAGGTAGAGTGCTATTATTCAGCAGCTTCTACGATAACTTCTTCAACTTTCACTTCTTGCTGGTATTCAAAACCAGGGATCGTTGCGTCAACGCGACGGTTTTGAGCACGACCTTCAGCTGTATCATTCGATGCAACTGGATTTTCTTCGCCTTCACCTGTTGCAGTGATGCGGTCAGCAGCAATGCCTTGCTCTTCGATGTGTGCAGCTACTGCAGCAGCACGTTTCTTAGAGATCATCATGTTGTATTCAGCTGCGCCTGTTGAGTCAGTGTGACCAACAACAACAACGGTTGATTGAGGGTGAGCTTTAAGTACTTCAACCAATGGTTGTAGTGCAATCTTACCGTCTGTAGATAGTTCAGTGCTGTTAGTCGCGAACATTTCTTGAGAGTAGCTCTCTGTTTGCGCTTTAGTCACAACAACTGTTGTTTTCTCTTCAACTACAACTGCTGGCTCTGTGATTGGCTCAGATGGCGCTTGAGTCACTGCTACTGCAGAAGCTGTTGCAGCCGCCGCTGATGCCGTTGTGTTACCTGTACCGAAGCTGTAGCTAACACCAACAGAAAGTAGGTTCGAGTTTAGATCTTGAACGAATTTGTCATCGAAATCATCAAAGTATTGGTATTCAACACGTAATGCCCAATCAGAAGACAGTTGCTTCTCTACACCGATACCAGCAGAAAGAACAACGTCATCTTCGCCACCGTGTGAAATGTACGCAGGACCTGCTTTGAAGAATACGTCAAACTCTTGTTGTACTGGTAGACGGTACATCGGAGTTAGAGAGATTGCGATCAGTGGATCGCTGAACGCAGCTGTTGTGCCGTTCTTTGAAAAGCTTGTCTTGTAGTCGCCAAGGAAGTCTGAGCTTAGCTCAATACCAAACTTGTCATTAAAATTGTAACCAGAGTAGATGCCAGCACCAATTGCATCATCATCACACTTTTCACCGCTTACGCATGCGCTGTCTAGCCAGCCCACGCCCACTTTTGCACCCACGTAAGTCGTTGCAGCAATAGAAGGTGCTGCTGCTAAGCCTGAAGCGGCTACAACAGCACACATGATTTTCGACAATTTTTTCATAATCTTTTCCTTGGATTAACTCTTATTTTTATCTGAACTTACCAGTAAAACGATCACTTATTGGGTTACGACACTGCTTATAATAAGTAAATCAAGGTGTTGGTTCAGGTGAACCTATTTCTTTCTCAGTACTCATATTGTTAATCTGATTGCGTATTGGAGTCAATGAAATTGTTAAATATTATATATTTAAGATGCCTTTATTGTTGGTTTTATCATTTGTTGGAATGATTATATTTAAGCGATAGCCTAGCCTCGTCTATTTACCTGTGGGTCTACGGGGAATAAGTAAAAAACTTGCGCTTTATCATGCTTATAAAGCAAAAATCCCCACCCAACATGTTGAACTCGAGTGAGTACATGATTGGATAGGGATTTGAATTCAAGCGATTAGAGATGTTTTTCGCGCACTTTACATTACGCGAATAGCCCGCTTTTGCTTATGGGCGCTCACCTGCTAACAGACGTTTTTCAATGTCTGCAATGACATTTGGTAAGTCGGCGATGGTATCAATTAGGTAGTGCGGGTTTGATTTGTTTAGCTTCACGCTTGCTTTTTCACGCGCAGCTGCAAGTGTCGCTTCGTCGGCATCCACATATTCTTGGTAGGTTAAGCCTGCTTCGTTACCTGATAGTACAAGGCCTACTGTCCGCATACCTGCATTGTGGCCTTCATCGATCCCCGGTGCTGCATCATCCACTTTCACACAAACAGCAACGTTCGTCACACCTAGGTCAATGACGTTTTTAAGTGCCATGAATGGAGCAGGGCGACCGCCTTGCGGTAAGTCATCAGTTGCAACTACGTTGTCTGGTAGATAACCGTAATCTGCTGCTGCAGGAATCAGTACGTCCATTACTTCTCGTGGGTAACCAGAACAAGAGCCTATTTTCACGTTCTTCTCTTTTAGGTTATTCACCACTTCAATCGCGTTTAAAATTGGGGCTGCGTGGTCTGCTACTTTCGCTTTCTGAAGAGGCATGAATGCCGCGTAGATCGCATCAACGTCGTCACTTGTCATCGAGCGTCCGAATTGGGCATTCCAACGAGCGTCAACTGCAGGGATTCGACCCACTGCTTGGATGTGATCCCATTTGCCGATACCCATAGGTTCACGAGCTTCTGCTAAGTTGATGTCAAAGTCGAAACCTTGCTTGAATGCTTCAACGAAAATACTCGTTGGAGCAAACGATCCAAAATCAACGATAGTGCCAGCCCAGTCAAAGATAACCGCTTGGATAGGTGATGTTGTATTCATAATAGTGTCCTATTTCTGTGTCACTCTCAGTTCAAAGTACTGGGAGAACAAATGATTGTTTGAGGTTATTGGTTTAAATGTTGATTTAGATAACGAATCAAAGGTATTCAAAGTCTTTGCAGACTTTTGCTATTGCGTTTTCGAAGACAGACAGAGCGACTGCTAGTTCGCTACGGCTGATGATCAATGGTGGGCTCAATTGAATCACGTTACCTTGTGACACCTTAAAGCTCAGACCATCGTTCAGACATTGGTAAAGTACTGCTTCTGCTTCATCGAACGCTCGGGTTTTGGTGATATGGTCGGTGACCAACTCCACGCCCCAAAGCAGGCCGATGCCGCGAACGTCACCAATAACTGGGTATTTCTCTTTCATTTGAAGCAATTGTTCGCGCACGAATGCGCTGTCTGCTTGCACTTTTTCAAGTAGGTTTTCTTGCTCAATCACTTCCATGGTGGCCAGTGCTGCCGCGCAACCAATAGGGCTCTTCTCATGGGTGTAATGACCAAGTGAGACTTGCGCTGCTGTGTTGTATTTGTCTTTGGTGACCATCGCCGCAATTGGAACCAAGCCGCCGCCAAAACCTTTACCGATACATAGGATGTCAGGTTCGATATCAAATGCTTGGTGAGTAAACCATTCGCCGCTACGACCCATACCGTTTGGAATATCATCAATGATCAACATGACGTTGTGCTTATCACAGATCTCACGAATGCGTTTCCAATAAGCCTTACTTGGCACTTGGACGTCCGTGTTACGAACCGCTTCTGCAATGAAGGCACCAATGCCACCTTCTTTTTCAATTACGTACTCAAGGTAATCCGCATAATGCACATCGCATGCAGTCTCATTGTTATCGCTTGAGCTTTGCCCGTGAAGTGAAAAAGAGTCATTAAGCGGAAAAGCACCACGATAAGAGACCGCTGGTGGAATACGCTCTACGCCGGCCATTAACGGGCCCATACCTTCACGAAAACAAGCTTCGCCACCGACAGATATTGCATCAAGTGACGCGCCGTGGAATGAATCCCACAATGAAACGACCTTGAAATTGTTGGTGACATGTCGAGCCAGTTTGAGTGCCATACCAATAACTGACGTACCACCTGGCGCAAACAACACACGATTTAAATCACCACCGCAGATCTGTGTTAGCTTTTCAGCGCACTGCACGGCTGTTTCATTGGTAAAGCGACGTGGCGAGAATGGCAATGAGGCCATTTGTTGAGTCACTTTGTTAATGATGTGTGGGTGGCCATAACCCAGCTGATGGACATTGTTGCCGTGAAAGTCCATGTACTTCTTGCCTGTCGCATCTTGAATGTAGATGCCTTCTGCGGCTTCAAGAGTGTCTAGGCAAGGCGTTGACATTGCTTGATGGAGAAATACGTCAGAGTCACGTTTTAACATCGCTTGAGTCGCATCATCGTTTAGCGACTCGTTCCATTTCTCACGAGCTGGTGTGGTGTTCACATCGCCTTCGCTTCGAAAGTGTGTCGCCTTTAGAATTGGCTCTTGATTGGTCGTCATTATTTAATGTCCCAGTACATTGCGTTTTTCACTGCGCCAATCAGGGCTTCAATGTCGGAAGGGTAAACTTCACCGATGTTGCCGATGCGGAAGCAGTCTGCGTTTGAAACCTTGCCCGGATAAATTACAAACCCTTGTTCTTTCAAACGGTCATAGAATTCTTTGAATTGGTAATCGCTATGAGTTGGAGAATAGAAAGAGGTGATGATAGGTGAGTGAAGGTCATCATTAAGCAGTGGCTCAAAACCAAGAGAGCGCATGCCTGAAACCAATGTAGTTTGGTTGGTTTGGTAGCGATTATGACGAGCTTCGATGCCGCCTTCTTGCTCCAATTCAAGCAACGCTTGGTAAAAAGCACGCACTGTGTGAGTTGGAGAGGTGAAACGCCATTTACCATGGTTGCTTTCCATGCAGTGCCACTGGTCAAACAGATCAAGGCTTAATGAGCGAGCTTGGCCTTTGCACTTCTCGAGTTCCGATTGCTTGGCAATAACAAAACCGAACCCCGGTACGCCTTGAATACATTTATTTGCCGAGCTGATCATGTAATCGATACCTAAGTCATCAATATCCATAGGGATACCACCAAAGCTCGACATAGCATCAAGAATGACGGTTTTATTGTACTGTTTTGCCAATTTGGCAATGTCTTCAATTGGATTCAGCATGCCAGTGGTGGTTTCACAATGGACAATCGCCACGTGAGTAATGCCTGAATCCATGGCCAATGCCGTTTCCATTTCGTTCAAGTCAGGCTGTGATGTTTCACCTGGGGAAACAACATGGCATGGAATGTCTAAATATTCTGCGATTTGGGCAATACGAGCACCATACGCGCCGTTATCAACAACAAGAAGCTTACCGCTTTTAGAGATAACGCTACCGATTGTTGCTTCAACTGAAGCGGTGCCGCTACCTTGCATTAGTACGCTCGTATAACCCGCTTGCTTAGTCGCCAAAGTCACTAGCTTGCTACGTATCACTTCAACAACGTCTTTGTTGTATTCATCATCCCAAGTACACCAGTCTTTTAGCATCGCTTGGCGAACAGTTTCAGAAGTAGATAGAGGACCTGGTGTCAGTAGTAAGTATTCGTTTCTCATGTTCAATTCTCGTGATTTCTATTTTGGACTATACCAGTATTTGGGGTTACTTTAACAACCAATTTAAACGGTCGTAAATAGCCCAAACATCATTTTCATAAAAGCTTCATATTCAAATGCGTCGCTTGTCTTGAGAAAGTTTTCGATCTTGAAACTGCCATTTTTTGTTCATTTAACCGTCACAAAAGTCGATTAGGTTAGTACTCGTTATCTGGTACATACCAAGTTGAAGTTATGTGCTAACAACCGAAATGAATTTATGGATATAGGTGCCTCTGATGAGGCTTCTAATTTAAGAAACGTTAAACCTCGGCAGCTTTAATCCTCGGTAACTTTTAATTTTGGCAACTTCTCACTTTAGAGTTGAGCCTGACTGGAGAAAATGATGAAAAACCGTTTTATGAAAGGATCACTTGCAGCATTAGTTACTCTATTAGCTGGTAATGCTTATGCAGCACAGGAAGTGACGGTTTACACCGCTTTTGAAACTGACATTTTAGCGAAGTACAAAAATGCTTTTGAAAGTGAAAACCCGGACATCAACATCAAATGGGTGCGTGATTCTACCGGGATCATGACGGCAAAATTATTGGCTGAGAAAAACAACCCTCGTGCAGAAGTAGTATGGGGTCTTGCGGGCTCTTCTATGGCTTTGCTTAAAGAAGAGGGCATTCTTAAGCCTTACACACCTCAAGGTGTAGAGGCGTTGCGTGCAAACCTTAACGACCCGCAATCTACTCAAGCTTGGTATGGAAATGATGCGTTCTTTAATGCAGTTTGTTTCAACGAAGTGGTTGCTAAGCAACTTAACTTACCTGCACCTAAATCTTGGGATGACCTAACGAAGCCTATCTACAAAGGTCACATTGCGATGCCAAATCCAGCGTCTTCTGGTACGGGCTACATGCAGGTTTCGGCTTGGTTACAAAACATGGGTGAAGACCAAGGTTGGAACTACATGCAGAAGCTAGATCAAAACATTGCTCACTACACGCACTCAGGTTCGAAGCCATGTGTTCAAGCAGGTATGGGTGAAGTGGCTATCGGTATTTCTATGGCGAGCCGCGGTGCGAAGCTAAAAACTCAAGGTGCGCCACTTTCTGTGATTACGCCTGAAGGTATCGGTTGGGAATCTGAAGCGGTAGGTCTTGTGAAGCCTTCGGATGCAGCGCAACGTGTTATCGATTGGTCTATCTCTAAAGCAGCGAATGAACTTTACATCGAAATGTACCCAGTTGTTGGCCATCAAGATGTAACAGGCAAAGCAGAGAACTTTCCGAACGTAGAGAAGAACATGGCAAAAATGGACTTCGCTCGCATGGGCAGCGAACGTGCAGATGTTCTGAAAACATGGTCTGAGAAGTTTGACGCTAAATCAGAGCCAAAATCTTAATCTGCTGAGCTAGTTAGTTTATTGGCTACTTGGTTCATTAGACATTTAGTCCATTAAATACGCAGCCCATTAGAAGTTAGAAATCAGCAAAGGAAGGCTTCGGTCTTCCTTTTTTAGTTTTACGCCTTTAGGTTTTAAGTAAGGTACAACAAATGACAAAGCATTACTCATATTGGTTCAAGCAAGCATTGGAACAGGAATTTGGCAGCATCAATGCGGGACTAGATTCAGCTAAGCCGCTTCAAAAAGACGTTAACTGTGATATCGCCATTGTCGGCGGTGGTTACACTGGTTTATGGACGGCGATTTTAATCAAACAGCAACAGCCTCAAAAGCACGTTGTGGTGATTGAAAAAGGTTTGTGTGGCAGCGGTGCTTCTGGCGCGAACGGCGGGTGTATGCTGACGTGGTCGACAAAGTATCCAACGTTGAAAAAACTCTATGGAAAAGAACAAGCGAAATGGCTGGTTAAGGAGTCTGAAAACGTTATTTACGAGATCGAGGCTTTCTGTAACGAACACAACATTGACGCGCATCTGTATCGCAGCGGTACTTATTACACGGCGACTAATCAAGCTCAAAAGGGTGGAATGGAGCCTGTTGTGAATGAATTGGTCAAGCAGGGCATAAATAGCTGGAAGAAGTGCGATCAGTCATTGCCTGATAAAGCCGGTTCAGATCGTCATATTGAAGGTTATTACTCGGAAGCCGCAGGCAGTGTGCAACCGGCTTTATTAGCGAGAGGCTTACGCCGAGTTGCGCTCGAATTAGGTGTCGAAATTCATGAAAACACTGAGATGACATCACTCGACTATGGCTCTCCGGCTCGAATTCAAACCAAAGGCGGGACGATCTATTCCGATAAAGTGATTTTGGCGCTCAACGCGTGGATGCTCGATCACTTCAAAGAGTTCAAACGCAGCATTGTGGTTGTCTCGTCAGATATGGTTGTGACCAAGTCAATCCCAGAAAAACTTAAACAGTTTGGTCCCGAAAAAGGAGTGGCGGTGGTGGATTCTCGAATCTTTGTTCATTACTACCGCGACACCCAAGATGGACGACTCATGCTGGGTAAAGGCGGCAACAAATTCTCGTTCGCGAATAAAGTCGAAAGCATGTTCAACCAAACCACCAACTATCTGCCGATTCTCAATCAATCATTCCAAAAGCTGTTCCCTAAACTGGAGCAGAGTGAATTCGATTACAACTGGTCGGGCGGTTCAGATCGTTCCGTCACAGGATTGCCATTTTTCGGTAATCTAAAAGGCCAAAACAACATCTATTATGGACTCGGTTACTCAGGTAATGGTGTGGCTCAAACTCGTATAGGCGGGAAGATTCTGTCATCTATGGTGCTTGATATCGATAACGCTTGGACGTGTTGTGGGTTGACCAAAGGACCGCTTGGGCATTTCCCTCCAGAACCATTCCGTTGGGTAGGCGCCATGATGGTTCGGGATGCGGTACGAAGAAAAGAGAACGCGGAAGATTCTGGTAACACGCCATTGTGGCTGGATAAGCAATTGGCAAAGCTCGCGGGTGCGGCAGGTAAAGCCGACAAGGTGGAGTAATTCCATGGTTTAGATTGTTCTTTATCAGTTAAGTCTGAGTAGTTTTTAAGTCTAAGTAGTTTTGGAAGTAGCAGTAATTTTTTGAGGTAACAGTAGGTTTGAAACAAGGTTGGTTTTTAAGTAAGAGCTGAGTTCGAAGTGAAATTTGATTTGAAGTGAGAATTGATATGACGACCCCTCTGTATGTATTTGATCTAGAAGAAACACTCATGGATGGTAACAGTGCCATGATTTGGAGCGAATTTTTGGTTGAGAAAGGCTTGGTTAATGATCCTAGTTTTTTGAACGAAGAACGCCGGTTAATGGCGTTGTATGTTCAAGGGATTCTTAATGAAGAGGCTTATCTTACATTTGCTACTCGTCCACTCAAGAATAAAACACATCGAGAGGTGTGTGATTTATTAGAGGAGTGCATTGATCGCAAAGTTCTAAGCAAGATCTTCCCTCACGTTATGCGCGAGAGTTGGTCGTTAAAAATACAAGATCAGCTGATGGTCATCTTATCTGCCGTTGTTTCATTTGTTCCCGCATGCGTAGCGAAAAGGCTCAATATTCCAAATGCAGTTAGCATTGAATTGGTGGAAGAGTCCGGTCAATATACGACTAAGATCTTAGGTCTTCCTAACCATCCATATGGGAAGTTCGTTGGCCTAAAAGAGTGGACTAGGGATTACCATAGCGTGTTTAGTCAGCAACAAGGTTGTGATTCAATCAACGACTTACCACACTATGAATTAGCCGACCGCCCTCACTTAGTCAATCCACACCAACGTTTTGGTACTCGTGTGGGATCTCCGCTATGGTGTGATGAGCTTAGTCATTGCTAGGAACTATTTCTGCTAGAAACAATCGTTACAAACAAAAGCATCTATTGATATTTGGCGGTGAGAAGCCCATTAGCTTTCATCGTCAAATACTTCTCGAACGGCAAACCCTTTAATGTAACTTATTGAACATTCGAACATGTTTAACATCATCCTCTATTCGAATGAGTTTTACTTCTGCAATATAACTGTCACTTAGCTTCTATAAATTTGTCACTCAACTGCAATATTCAAAGTTTAAATTTGGTATATACCATTTAAAGAGTGCTGTAGTATGAGCAACCAAACTTATTTGAATATCGAAAACGTTGTAAAGCAATTTGGCCAATTTACAGCGTTAAAAGACATCTCCCTATCGATAGATAAAGGCGAGTTCGTCTGTTTCCTTGGCCCATCTGGCTGCGGTAAAACGACCCTACTACGTGCGATTGCAGGACTGGATTTACCGACCTCAGGCTCGATTGAGCAGAATGGAGCGGATACGACGTTCCTACCGCCTGAGAAGCGCGATTTTGGCATCGTGTTCCAATCTTACGCTTTGTTCCCGAACCTTACTGTGGAAGAAAACATTGCGATTGGCCTTAAAAATCAAGGTATGTCGACCAAAGAAGCTCTAGAAGCGGTAGAGTCTTGGTTAGAAACCATTGGTTTACCAACATCTGGCCAGAAATACCCAAATCAACTGTCTGGTGGACAACAGCAACGCGTGGCTCTCGCTCGTGCATTGGCATTGTCTCCAGGTTTGCTACTCCTCGATGAACCGCTCTCTGCGCTTGACGCGAAGGTAAGAACACATCTGCGTGATGAGATCTGCCAATTGCAGCGTAAGTTGGGCATCACCACCATCATGGTGACTCATGATCAAGATGAAGCCTTAACCATGGCCGATCGTATTGTGGTCATGAATCATGGTGTTATCGAACAAGTGGGTGCTCCGCAAGAAATCTATCAAAACCCAGTCAGCCGCTTTGTCGCTGAATTCGTTGGTAGTATGAACTTCATTCAAGCTTCTGTTGCTGCGAAAGGAAAAATGCGTATTGCTGAGTCGATGTTACCGCTGCCAGTTTTAGATAACTTGACCCCAAAGCATGGCGATCGTTTTGATATCGCGGTGCGTCCAGAACAAATTCAGTTTGTTGACCGTTTTAACGAGTCTTTGCCAGTCAGAATCGTATCGAGCGAGTTCCTAGGGGCTTTCTATCGAGTTGAGTGCGAATTACAACATGATTCAACGGCGAAAGAGATCATCGTTGATGTGTCAGTCAAAGAGTTCAATCAATTGAAGCTGCGTCGCAGCGATATTCGTTACGTAGCGTTTGATGAAGAGGGCTTGAGAGCTTATCCCTCTGAAAGCTTACAGGCGATGAAAGACGAGGCTGCGTAACAATCATGGAATCGACTCAAATGATGCAATCTAAGCAGCTTATTCAACGACGAATGCAACCTTTCGTTGCTCGCTTAAGTAAAGACAACGTAATTCTGTTTGGGCTTTTGGCATTTTTGTCCGTAGTCATGACGCTGTTCATTCTGATGCCACTTTGGGCAATGTTGAAGAAAAGCGTTCAGAATTCAGATGGCGAGTTTGTAGGTTTACAAAACTTCGCAACCTACTTTTCTTCTCAAAGCCTTTGGCAATCAGTAGGTAACACCTTTACTTTGGGTCTACTGGTAACGGTTGTCGTTGGCGTATTAGCGTTTGGCTATGCCTATGCGTTGACTCGCTCATGCATGCCTTTCAAGGGGCTTTTTCAGGTGTTGGGTTCAGCGCCGATTCTAGCTCCGTCGTTGATTCCTGCGATCAGTCTGATCTTCTTATTTGGTAACCAAGGTATCGCCAAAGAAGTGTTAGGAGGAAATTCGGTATACGGTTTGATTGGTATCTCGCTTGGCTTAATATTTTGGACTTTCCCTCATGCCTTGATGATTCTGACCACCTCGTTAAGGACCTCAGATGCTCGTCTGTATGAAGCGGCACGCGCTCTCAATACTTCATCGCTCAAAACCTTTTTCATGGTGACGTTACCTGCAGCAAAGTATGGCTTGATCAGTACTCTGATCGTGGTGTTTACGCTGGTGGTTTGTGACTTTGGTGTGCCAAAGGTAATTGGTGGCAGCTACAACGTTCTATCGACGGATATCTTTAAACAAGTGGTAGGGCAACAGAATTTCTCAATGGGTGCAGTGACCAGTATTTTGTTGCTGTTGCCTGCATTACTCGCGTTTACAGTGGACCGCTGGGTTCAAAAGAAACAGAAGAGCTTGTTTGATACTCGATCCGTCGCGTACCAACCAGAACCAAATACAATGCGTGATGGCTTGTGTTTCCTTTATTGCACTATCATCTCAGCTGCTGTGGTTATCGTGCTAGGCATGGCGATATACGGTTCTATGGTCACGTTTTGGCCTTGGAACAAGGCGTTAACGCTAAACAATTATAACTTCGCAGAAATGAGTACCTATGGTTGGACGCCATTTTTCAACTCTTTAACCCTTGGTGGCTGGACTGCGGTTATTGGCACTGTTTTGATTTTCCTTGGTGCGTACTGCATTGAGAAGGGCAGAGCATTTGGACCGGTTCGTCAGGCAATGCAGATGCTTAGTGTTGTGCCAATGGCTGTTCCGGGCATGGTGTTGGGTTTGGGGTATATCTTCTACTTTAACGACTTGAGCAATCCACTTAACTTCTTGTATGGAACGATGGCGTTCTTGGTGATAAACACCGTGGTTCACTACTACACGGTAGGGCACATGACAGCGTTAACCGCATTAAAACAGCTGCCTTCAGAAATTGAAGCAACGGCGGCTTCGGTAAACCTACCTCAATACAAGTTGTTCTTTAAGGTGACGGTGCCTGTTTGTCTGCCAGCGATTTTAGATATTGCGACATACCTGTTTATTAATGCACTTACCACCACATCTGCGGTAGTATTCTTGTATTCTACCAATACGATTCCAGCGTCAGTTTCAGTATTGAATATGGATGATGCAGGGCAAACTGGTGCAGCCGCAGCCATGGCGGTAATGATCATGATATCCGCGGCGAGTGCTAAGTTGGTTCATATGCTAATCAACAAATTATTCGAGAAGCGCACCCAAGCTTGGCGTAAACGCTAGCGAACCATTTATATTGCAGTTGGCCAAGGAGTGGCTGACGACAAGAACAAGAATGAAAGGAAATTAAGTGCAGTACGTAAAAATTAAAGACGTCATTGTAGAGCAGATAGAGTCGGGGATGTTAACGCCACGACAGAAGCTGCCTGCAGAACGTAAGCTAGCTGAATCGTTTGATACAACACGAGTTACGTTGCGCGAAGCTTTGTCTTCACTTGAAGCGGAAGGGCGTATTTATCGAGAAGATCGACGTGGTTGGTTTATCTCACCGGATCCGCTTCGTTATGATCCGACGCAAACGCTAAACTTCACCAACATGGCTCTGTCGCAAAATCGTAAGCCGAAAACAGAGTTGGTGGCAGCGAAAGGGATGTTAGCAACCAAGGAAGCAACTAAGCTTCTTGAGCTTCAACCTTTTTCGGATGTTTATCGAGTAGATAGAGTTCGTTACCTTGAAGACAGGCCCGTTGTGTATGTAACGAACTATATTCGACCTGAGCTGTTCCCCAACTTGCTGGACTATGACTTGTCTAAGTCATTGACTGACATTTACCGAGAGCACTTTGGTGTGGTCTATCAGAAGATCCGTTACCGAGTAAGCACAACGTCTTTGCTTGGCGAAACGGCGCAAGCCCTGCGTGCGACTTCTGGCTCTCCAGCAATGGTTGTCGAACGTGTTAACTACAACCAAAACGGTGATTTGATTGACTGCGATATTGAGTATTGGCGTCACGACGCGATCAGTATTGAGTCGATCGCGCAGCTAGAGCGCTAGTCGTACGTTAAAAAGCTGGCACACATACAACTTGCTAGTTTTGCCCAATTGAAACGATCAAAGGTCTCTTATTTGGAGGCCTTTTTTATCCTCTGTTTTCAGCGACTGTTCTTATCAGTTATCAGTTATCAGTTATCAGTTATCAATTTAGGAATGAAATGGAATTCTCTGCCATTGTAATCGTGATAATTTCAGCTTTGCTTCATGCGGGTTGGAATGTCCTAGGTAAGTCTAATCAAGGATCGGGTTCGTCTTTCTTCTTAGCCTCTGGAGTTGCTGCCGCAGCGATATTGACTCCTTACTTAATCTGGTATGTTCACAGTGTTGGGCTGTCAAATATCTCCCTTCCATTTTGGCAACTGGTTTTCTTGAGTGGGATCTGTCAAATCGTCTATTTGATTGGGTTGGGTGCTGCTTATAAACAAGCTGATATCGGTGTGATTTATCCAATGGCTCGAGCACTTCCGGTGCTGATGGTTGGTTTGGGCACAGTGTTGATTGGTTATGAACTGTCGCCGAATCAGTGGATTGGTTTTGCACTGATTACATTGGGCTGTTTGTTTGTCCCGCTTAAGCAATTCTCTGAGTTGAGGCTCAAGGCTTACCTTAATCTTGGTGTGTTGTGGGCGTTAATCGCCGCCATTGGAACCACGGGTTACTCCATTATTGATAAAGAGGCGCTTCTATTATTAGAGCCTCTAAGTACACCCACCATTACTAACAAACACACAGCGGTTTTCTACCTGGGTATTCAGTTTTGGGCGATCGTGATTCCGCTTAGTATTTGGTTATTCGCAACCAACCAAAGAATCGAGTTTACTAATGCATGGATATTGCGCAGAAAAGCAACCATTGCTGGCATCATGATGGCATCGACCTATGGTCTGGTGTTGTTTGCAATGACCATGACAGAGAACGTCAGCTTGGTTGTCGCACTTAGGCAAGTAAGCATCATCTTCGGCGTAGTGATGGGGATCTACTTTTTAAAGGAAAAGTGGCACGTGACTCGCGGTGTAGGCGTCATTTTTATCATTGCTGGTTTAGTTATCTCACTGACTTAAAAAGAAATTAAAACACGCCTCCAACCTATAATGTGACTTTTCAGTCACATTTTCCTTATTGATAGCAAACGTTTTACTATTGTTAAAGATGTGATCCTTCTCATAGACAAGGTTGCAAAGTTACCGGTAACATACACCTCAACGTTACCGGTAACATATAACAACAAGCCGGACTCTGTGAAACTCATAAGGATACCCAAATGAAAGCTCTGACTAAAACGCTGATTGCTGTTTCCCTCACTGGTCTATTTGCTACTTCAGCAATGGCTGCAGACTTTAAACTTAAAATTCAATCTTCAGATCCATCTGGTGATTTGAACTTTAAGGTTCAGCAGAAGTGGGCTGAGCGTGTAGAGACGATGTCTAATGGACGTATCGATATCGATCTTCTTCCTGTTGGCGCTGTGGTTAAGCACACGGAAACGCTAGGCGCGATCAAAATGGGCATCCTAGATGGCCATATCACGGCAACAGGTTACTTCTCTGGTAAAGATCCAGCATTCGGCCTTATCGGTAACATGGTTGGTGCATGGTCTGACACAACTCAACTACTGCAATACATGAACTACGGTGGTGGTAACGAGCTAATGACTGAACTGTACAAGCCTTACGGTGTTCAGTTTGTTGGTGCTTCTACGACAGGTGTTGAGTCTTTCATTTCTAAAAAGCCAATCGATGGCGTAGCGGATCTTAAAGGTCTTAAACTGCGCGCTCCAGAAGGCCTAGTACAGCAAGTATTCGCAGCAGCGGGTGCGACCCCAGTAAACCTACCGGGTTCTGAAGTATTTACTGGTCTAAGCAAAGGCGTAATCGATGCCGCTGACTACACGGTATTTTCAACAAACCAAAAAGCGGGCATGAACGACATCGCAACGCACCCAGTTCAACCTGGTTTCCACTCTTTACCGCTTATCGATATTTCAGTATCTCAGAAGAAGTGGGACAAGATGCCTGCTGACCTACAGACTATTCTAAAAACGTCTGTACGTGACTTCTCTTACGACATGACAACTCAGCTGAAAATGGCTGACCAAGCTGCGCTTAAAGAAGCTCAAGCGAACCCAGAAATTACTATCCACGACTGGTCTCAAGAAGAGCGTAAGAAGTTCCGTGAAATCGCGAAGGGTCAATGGAAAGTATTTGCCGAGCGTTCTGACAACGCAGGGAAAGTTTACACCTCAGTAACTGTGTTCCTAGAAGAAAACGGCTTACTGTAATTCAAACTTAGTTTACTGACGGGGGAGGGCATTGCTCTCCCTTACTCTCCCAGGAAATTTTGGTCATGACAGATAAAACCTCTCACGCTCCAGCAGAAAACGACGAAAAGCCAAAAAATGCGCTTGATCGTCTCATTATAAAAATCAGTAATTTTGTTAGCTGGCTGTTCATTTTCACTGTATTGATTTCATTTTATGAAGTTGTGATGCGTTATGCATTTGATGCCCCAACCACATGGGTACACGAGACGGCTTCATTTATTGGTGGTTCCCTTTTCATTATTGGCGGCATCTACGCTTTCGCGGCTGATAAACATGTACGTGTTGTTCTAATCTACGATTCAGTGTCTAACCAAACACGTAAGTATCTTAATCTTGTTCACCACATTGTTGGTTTGGCCTTTGCGGGTATGTTGGCTTACGCGGCCTACTTTACTGCGGAAGAAGCGTGGTTTGCGCCTTGGGGTGAATTCCGTCTTGAGACATCAGGCTCAGTGTTAAACGCGCCTTATCCTGCGTTGTTGAAAGGCCTGATCTTTGTCGTTTTGTGTGTTCTTGTTGTCCAGTTTGTATTGCACCTAATCCAAGAGTTGATGGGTCTAAGGAAGAATGACGATGTTTGATTTATCTTCTATTGGTATCGCATGGGGCAGTTTGCTCATGCTGGTTATGATGATTGGCTTGCTACTGACTGGTATGCAGCTGGCCTTCGTAACAGGCTTTGTCGCGATATTTTTTACTCTATGTTGGTTTGGTCCTGATGCCCTGCCTTTGATCGCAAGCCGTACTTACAGCTTTGCTTCTGGTTATGTTTTCCTCGCAGTTCCCATGTTCGTATTGATGGCGGCTTTATTAGACCGTTCGGGTATCGCGCGTGACCTGTTTGATGCCATGAAATCCGTTGGCCGCAAGGTTCGTGGTGGCGTTGCCGTGCAAACGTTATTGGTAGCCGTGCTACTGGCGTCTATGTCAGGTGTTATCGGTGGTGAAACGGTACTCTTGGGTATTCTTGCTTTGCCTCAAATGCTTCGTTTGGGTTATGACCGTAAGCTAGCAATCGGTACAACTTGTGCTGGTGGCGCATTGGGTACCATGCTTCCGCCAAGTATCGTTCTAATTATCTACGGTATGACAGCGAGTGTTTCTATTGGCGACCTATTTAAAGCGTCGTTCTTACCTGCGTTTATCTTAGCGGGCTGTTACATCGGTTACGTATTGATTCGTTGTAAGCTGAACCCTTCTCTTGCTCCGCTTCCAAGCGATTCAGATATGGAAGAAGACGAGCCAGAGATCAGCTACTTTAAAGCGTTGTTCTTCCCACTACTTTCAGTCGCAACGGTTCTAGGCAGTATCTACACAGGTATCGCTTCAGTAACAGAAGCTTCTGCTTTGGGTGTGGTTGGCATCATGATAAGTGCGCTAATCCGTGGCGAGCTGAACTACAACATGCTGAAAGAGAGTGCCATGGCAACAATGCGTACCTGCGGCATGATCATGTGGATTGGTATCGGTGCAAGTGCATTGGTTGGTATCTACAACCTAATGGGCGGTATTGATTTTGTAGAAGAAACCATCCTTGCGCTCAGTGGCGGTAACGCGACAGTAACGCTATTAATCATGATGGCTATCTTACTGGTACTAGGCATGTTCCTTGACTGGGTAGGTGTAGCACTTCTAACAATGCCAATCTTCGTACCAATCATTACTGGCCTTGGCTTTGACCCAGTTTGGTTTGGTGTGGTGTTCTGCCTAAACATGCAGGTGTCGTTCTTATCACCACCGTTTGGTCCTGCGGCTTTCTATCTAAAATCGGTAGCACCAAAAGACATCAGTTTGGGTGAAATATTCTCTTCACTACTGCCGTTCATTGCACTTCAAGTACTGGTTCTGGCACTGGTTATTATCTTCCCTCAGCTAGCGCTTTGGTGGCAATAACAGCAAAGGTTCCTGAGCGGATTTAGTGTTCAGGGATCGATCAACAGCAACACAAGTTTAACTATTAGATTCGATTGTCAGCCCCAGTTTTGGTTGGGGCTTAGGGAAGGCTTGCCTTATGAAAAGCAAAAAAATACTCGTGATGGGCGTATCTGGATGCGGAAAGAGCCTGATTGGTAGCCGTATCGCAGAAGCATTAACGCTTCAGTTTTTTGATGGGGATGATTTCCATCCACAAAGCAATGTAGAAAAGATGCGTCAAGGTATTCCACTGACAGACGATGATCGTCAAGGATGGCTGGAAACACTGAATAAGCAATATATCGAACAACCAAGTGCTGTGATCGCTTGTTCAGCATTGAAACCTCAATACCGCAACATTCTGCGAGAGAACAATGAAGACTTAGTGATTGTGTACCTTCAGGGCAGTTTCGATACGATTTGGAATCGCCACAAAGCACGCGAAAACCATTACTTTAATGGTCAAGAAATGTTGAAAAGCCAATTCGCAACCTTGGTTGAACCCAATGAGAGTGAGGCGCTGTTTGTTGATATCTCACAAGATGTTGAACACGTGGTTGCAAGCGCACTTAAACAAATTAAGCAGATAGGCTAAACCATGACTCAGACAAAAAATGACATCGCGATGATTGGTTTAGGAGTGATGGGCAAAAGCCTTGCACTCAACCTACTCGACAATGGATTCAACGTAGCAGGTTTTGATTTGAACGCTGACAACATTGATCGCGCCAGTTCTGAAGCAAAGCAGCTTAATGAATCCTTTGAAGGTAGAGGTCAGTTCACACAAGGGTCGAGCCTTGAGCATGTGTTGCAAGGGTTAGCGAAACCACGAGTGATTGCATTGTCGGTTCCCGCAGGAAAACCGGTTGATATCGTGGTAAATAACTTGCTAGAAGCCGGTTTAGAGCGCGACGATATTGTTATCGATACAGGTAACAGCTTATGGACTGATACTGAATTCCGAGAAGTGAACTACAAAGGTAAACTACGCTTCTTTAGCACCGCGGTTTCTGGTGGTGAAGAGGGGGCGCGTGTTGGCCCTGCACTGATGGCGAGTGGCGACCAGTCTGCTTGGCAATATGTGAAGCCAATGTGGGAAGCGATTGCTGCAAAAGTGGATGCGAACGGTTTGCCTGTTGCTCAATTTGAAGCAGGTGAGGCGTGTGCTGCGTATGTTGGCCCTTCTGGCACAGGTCATTACGTTAAGATGGTGCACAACGGCATTGAGTACGCCGATATGCAGCTCATCTGCGAAGTGTATCATTTCATGCGTGATGTGCTTGATATGCCAGCTCAAGAGATTGGACAAGTCTTTGAGCAATGGAATAACGGTGTTCTTAATAGTTATCTAATGGAGATCAGTGCTGATATTCTTCAACAAGAAGATGTTGTAACGGGTAAGCCATTTGTTGATGTTGTGCTAGATAAAGCAGGGCAAAAAGGCACGGGATTGTGGACAGCTGTGAACAGCTTGCAAGAAGGTTGCCCAACGCCAACGATTGCACAGGCGGTTTATGCACGTGCGATGAGCGGTCAAAAATCACAACGTATCCAAGGCGGCCAGCTACTAAAAGGCAATATTGCTGATGCAAGCCAGTTGGATAAAGCAGAAGTCATTTCTGAACTTCATGATGCTCTGTATTGTGCCAAGCTGTCTGTTTATGCGCAGGGCTTTGATCTACTAAAAACGGCGTCCGACAAAGAAGGCTGGAATCTCGACTTCACACAAATTGCTAAGATTTGGCGAGCGGGTTGTATTATCCGTGCTGCTTTCTTACAAAGTATCACATCGGCTTACCAACAAAATAGTGAGCTAGCGAACCTGTTGTTTGATGAGGCTTTCATCAAACAGGTGGAAGAGCGTGAGCTTGCTTGGCGTATCGCAGTTGCTAACTCCGCTTTGTATGGTGTGCCGATGCCGGGAATCAGTTCAGCATTAAGCTACTTTGATTCTCTGCGTTGTGAAGTGTTACCAGCGAATCTATTGCAAGCGCAACGTGACTATTTTGGCTCTCATACTTATTCGCGAGTCGATAGAGATGAGGCTGAAAAATTCCATGTAACTTGGAGTCAGTCTCCAAGAACTGAAGTAAAAGTTAACGCTTAAATGATGTATAACGCCCTCGCAATGAGGGCGTTATTGTTTGAACTGTAAGCAGCATTAAATATATCTGTTTTTATGTTCTTGTCGCGGTATCAACCTTTTGTTAGATAAGGCTTCAAATTCCAAGTCAGTTGGATACACTGTTACCAGTAACATAACCAAAAATAATAACTATTAATTATGTCGAATAAGAAAAAACGTCCCACATTACAAGATGTTGCCAACCTAGTTGGTGTCACCAAAATGACCGTCAGCCGATGTCTGAGAGATTCTTCTCAAGTGTCAGAAGCATTGCGCGATAAGATCAACGCTGCAGTGGATGAACTGGGTTATATCCCTAACCGTGCGCCAGACATCCTTTCCAATGCCAAGAGTAATGCTATTGGCGTGCTGGTTCCCTCGCTAACCAACCAAGTTTTTGCTGAGGTTATCCGTGGTATCGAGCAAGTAACCGCACCTGCGGGTTATCAAACCATGATTGCCCACTATGGTTATAGCGCTGAACTGGAAGAACAAAGCATTGCTTCGCTGCTCTCGTACAATGTTGATGCGATTATTCTGTCTGAGAATGTCCATACAGATAGATCTCGAAAAATGCTGCAGACCGCTTCAATCCCCGTGATTGAGATTATGGACTCGGTATCGCCAAGAATTGAACAAGCCGTCGGCTTTGATAATTTCGAAGCGGCTAGAGCGATGACCAAAACCATGCTCGATAGAGGGCGAGCTAATATTGCTTACTTAGCAGCTCGTATGGATGAGCGTACTCGCTTAAAAATGGCCGGCTATGAACATGCGATGCAGGAAGCTGACAAAACGCCTGTAACACTGCAAACGGAAGACGCTTCCTCGTTTACTCTCGGCGCTAAACTGATTGGTGATCTACTCGAGAAACACCCACAAGTGAATGGCATTTTCTGCACTAACGATGACTTGGCGATTGGTGCCTTCTACGAATGTGTACGTCGTGGTATTCAGGTTCCAGAACAGATGGCGATAGCAGGTTTCCACGGACACGACATCACAGTGGCGATGACGCCTCGTTTAGCAACTGTGCTAACACCTAGGGAGCAAATAGGTAAAGTCGCGGCAGAGCAAATTGTGGCGCGTTTAAAAGGTAGTAAAGAGTGGGTGGCTAAGCTGGATCTTGGCTACGAAATTGAAGTGGGCGAGAGTATTTAATCTGACAGGTCGGTTTTGCTCTTCATTGGATTCATACCCAAACGCCCTTAACGAGATGAACTTCGTTAAGGGCGTTTTAGTATTCGATAATCAGCTTTAATCAGCTTTAATCAGCTTTAATCAGCTTTAACCAGCGAGCGCCTGAGCATCTTGTTGCTTCAACACTTTATGCCCATCTTCAGTAACGCCACGTTTCCAGTAACTGCTGATGTAGATGTTCTCTTTGGCTACTTCTTTTTCGTTACGGAAGTGCTGTCTTAGTTCACGCATGCTTTCAAATTCACATGCTGTCCAAACCGCAACCTGACCCTCTAACCATTCTGAATTGCGAACCGTTTGTGACAGGGATTCTGAGGTTTCATTTTCAATTAACCAAGTGACCTTGATCCCTTCCGGAGCTTCAAGTGTTTGCTTGTCTGCCGCTGAATTGATCTGAATAACAGCGTGACCTGTTGCGTTTTCCGGAAGTGTTTTTACTTTTGCTGAAAGCGCAGGGAGTGACGTCATGTCTGCAACTAAGAAGAACCAGTCAGACTCTAGATTTAGCCCTTGAATCAACCCTGGGCCAGCCACTGAAATCGTGTCACCCACTTCTGCGTTAATTGCCCAGCGTGCGGCAAAGCCACATTGCAAATCTGTGGTGATGTGACGAACGAAATCAACCTCAATCCAGTTTTCTACAGGGTTGTACTGACGAATGGTGTAGGTGCGCATGGTTGGGCGCTCACCGTCACTCAGTTGGCTTAAATCGGTTGTGCCTAATGACGAGAATAAAAGCTTGATGTAGCCGCCAGCACATTCTGTTGGATATTTACTTAATCCCTCACCGCTAAGCGTTATACGTTGCATGTTTGGAGTAATTTTTGAGGTTTGAGTAACGGTTAATGTGATAGGGCTAGGCTTGCTCATATAGGGCTCTCTTAGATTTTGATTTCCACATCATAATCCTGAACCAGAAAACACTCAATACTAATAGTTATCATTTACTTTTATTTACACAGATGCAAAGTAATTTGAATGCTCTGATCTATATTGACAACAACCTCAACAAAAAGCCCTTTAGAAAACTAAAGGGCTTGATGTATTAGAGCGGGTTAACGTGAGCAGAATTAGCTGTTTGCTTGCTCTAGTTCAATCGTTTCTTCAGCCGCTTTCGCTGCTTCTAGCATCTTACGAATAATGAACGACGCAGCCATTGCAATACCCACCATCACTACCGCTAAAACGGTTAGCATTTGGAAGTAATCGCCATAAACCGTTTGTACGATCTCTTGCGTGATTTGTTGACCTTTCTCTAGTGCAATAGACGTTGAGAACACCGCGCCAACAATGCCTGAAAGAGCGATTGCAACAGAGAACAAGCTTACTGAGAAGTTCTCGATGTGCTTAGGCGCGACAGATAGGATGAAGGCTACAACCATTGAACCAACAATAACTTCACCAAATGCTAGGAAGAAGTGAATCGCTAGGAATACTTCAGGGCGAATCAGAACGTCGTCACCAACTGTGGTTACGGCCATTGTAAGGATACCGAAAGCGATAGCCGTTAGAATGAACGAGAAACCTACTTTGGTCGCGGTAGAGAAGTTGATGTTTTTCTTTTCTAGGTTAGAGAAGATGCCCGCGATGATAGGGCCAGCAACCATACACCACAGTGGGTTCATTGCCATTGAAGCTTCTGGAGCAACAGGAATGAAGCCAAATAGGTCACCGCGCATTGTGTTGATCGCTACCATTGTCATCGACGTCATCATCTGGCCGTAGTACACGAAGAAACATGTGGTTAGGAATGTGATGATTAAGATAGTGCCCATTTTCAGCATGTCTGACTTCTTCGATTTCAACATCAAAGAAACAAAGTAGATGATCGCTGCACCGCCGATTGCGTATACGATGTTTTGGCCAATATCCATGTTAGAAAACATGAAGAATACCAAGCCAATCATTGCTGCAGAAAGACCAAGGAATGCTGCCCAGTTCTTAGTGCTTACTGGTTGCTGATCGATGTCAGCACTTGCTTCAACAAGGCCTTTGCGAACAAAGATCATCATTAGAAGCGCGGCACCTGCTAGAACCGCTGAAAGAAGGAAACCACCGTGGAAACCAACAACAAGCACTAGCATTGGGAACAAGTATTGGCCTAGTAACGCACCAATGTTGTTTACTGAGTAGTTGATAGGGTAGCAGTTTTCAAAATCTTCTTGAGTTTTGAACGTGCGTTTGTAAAGACTTGGGTAAGAAGGGGACATCAAACCACGTGCATAACTTGCTAAAGCGATACCACATAATGCCATTGGTACATTGGTTGCTGCTGCACCGAGTACCAGTAAAACATAACCGCTTGCGAAGCCTAAAAAGGCAATGGTCAAAGATCGGTATGCGCCTAAAAATTTGTCGGCGATAAAGCCACCTGCGATAGCAAATAGCGGTCCGATTGCAGAGAAAGCACCAACAACCATCATGGTGTCGGCTTCATTGTAGTTCAGATCTTCAAGGAAGAAACGAGTCAAGATCACCATGACGCCATAGAACGAAAGTCCGAACATCATTGATTTGTTTAATCTATTCCACATTATTTTATTCTCACATTTGTATTGATATGTAGTGTAATTACCCAATTATAATATCATTACTAGTAATACATAAACTGAAACATGTGTCCCAAACCGAACTTTGCTCGATATACCTTTTCTTATGAATGCATTGATATTTCTCATGAATGAAATTTGCAATATTAGATTTTGCTAGTGGATGCATGGTTGTGTGAAATTCAACCATTTTCATTTGTGGTTAAGTAATGAACGAATAAAGGAAAAGTTAGCGAAGGTCATCTTGTAAAGTTTTTCAAGTGAGTATCAATTTCATTGGCCGTTGGGTTTTAGCCATTAAAAAAGCCAGCTTGGCGGCTGGCTTTGTTTGGATATTGAAAACTAAGTTAACAATAATGAGGTCTGACTGAGGGCTTCTTTTAGTCGGATCGCTTCATTGCACTTCAACTATTTGTAGCATTTCATTACTCGCTTCATTGCACCTCAATTATTCACAAGGTGGTGCCATGTGGATCACCGCTAGACCACCTAAAGACGTTTCGCGGTACTTCTTGTTCATGTCTTTACCTGTTTGGTACATGGTTGCGATAACCTTGTCTAACGAGATAAGACACTTGCTGGTGCGTTTCAGCGCCATACGTGATGCGTTGATGGCTTTCATTGCACCCATAGCGTTACGTTCAATACACGGTACCTGAACAAGCCCACCGATCGGATCGCATGTCATGCCTAGTGAGTGTTCCATTGCGATCTCAGCAGCAATACAGATTTGCTCGTTACTACCACCTCGAAGGGCAGTTAAGCCTGCTGCTGCCATTGAAGAAGATACGCCAACTTCACCCTGACAACCTACTTCAGCACCAGAAATCGAAGCATTGGTTTTGTATAAGATGCCAATAGCGCCAGAGACTGCCAAGAAGTCTTTTAACTGCTTAGTGTCTAATTCTTTGATGAAGCGATGGTAGTACATTAATACCGCAGGAATAACGCCGGCAGCACCGTTAGTTGGAGATGTTACAACCTGACCACCTGCTGCATTCTCTTCACTTACAGCAAAGGCAAACAGATTAATCCAATCCATGATCTCCATTGGATCGTTTTCAATCGAGGCATTTGCTTCAAGCTTTTTCAACAGAGCAGGCGCTCGACGTGTCACTTCTAATCCGCCATCAAGGATGCCTTCGGTGTCGAAGCCACGTTGCATACACAGAGACATCACTTTCCAAATTTGGTCGGCTTTTTGGTCAATCACATCCATGTCTTGGAAAGACACTTCATTACGGAGGATTAAACCACCAAGGCTAAGCCCTTGCTGTTCGGATAATTCAAGTAATTGATCGGCAGAAGTAAAAGGGAATTCAACTTGTGTTTCTGACTCTGACTTGCCGTTTTGCAGCTCATCAGCGGTCGCGATAAAGCCACCACCAATTGAGTAGTAAGTTTCCATATCCAAAAGGCTACCGCTTGCGTCAAACGCAGAAATGGTCATGCCGTTTTCATGAAGTGGAAGATTGGTTTTGTGGAAGAGTAGATCGCTTTCTACATCGAAATGAATTTCGTGGTTACCGCTAACCATTAAAGATCTATCTTCAATCGCTTTACGCATGGCTAAATTAGCGCTGGTTATTTTGATCGTATCAGGGCGATTGCCAAGCAGGCCTAATAGGGTCGCTCGGTCGGTGTGGTGACCAATACCTGTTAGTGACAATGAACCGTATAAATCGATTTGAATACGGGTAACTTGATCAAGTACCGATTCAATCTTTTGGGTAAAATCAAACCCAGCGATCATTGGTCCATTGGTGTGGGAGCTGGAAGGCCCGACCCCGATTTTGTAAATGTCAAAAATAGACAGCATAGTAACTTCCTGTGAAGACGGTTCGATGAACGAACTCTGTATAAAATTTGTATTTTGTTCATTTCACTTTATTGAGTGAACGTGTTCTCTGGGTGAAACAACTCTCGATTGGGCTGGTTCTTTGCTTGAAACGTTTCTTTTATTGAAACTCGTGTTAACAAGCGTAGATCGATGAAATACAAGAGCGTGTTATGTTTGCTTTTAAGCGTCACGTCTATTCCTGCATTACATATGGTGTTGCTATCAATAGTGAGCGTTATTGCGAGCAACCTATGAGAATTTAAAAATACTTTTGTTACTGGATATTGTATACATAATTCACTCTATCTAATCACTAAAACGAGACTTGAACATAAAATGAGCATTAATCACCTCCTTATTGTGCTAGGTAAGCGACTTAATGGGAATAAATTGACTGATGAAGGGATTAGTCGAGTTGATGCCTTGGTTGAGTTTTTAGCGGAGCTTTTGGTAGAAGAGTCGAATCAGCAAACTGCGGTTGCATTCTGTGGTGGGGTGACCAAAGGCCAAACTCTCTCTGAAGCGGATGCAATGCACCAGTATTTTCGAAAGCTGGAAAGTCAGCGTGAAGCCCCGTTTGTATTGGGCGCGATCTTACTGGAGCAGCTTTCAACAAATACGGTCGAGAACATTCAGAATTTGGCTTCAGAAATGATAGAAAGCGGGTTGTTTGCTCGCGGGCAGAGTGTAAAAGTGACTTTCGTTTCAAATGACTATCACTTGCAACGTATTTTTGAGATCCAGATGTTGATGGACGAGCAAGGCTTGCTTAAGGTTCTGGTCGAGAAGTGTTCTGCACTTGGGGTGGAACTGCAAATAGATCGTCAGCTAGATGCTCATGTTGCGGTGCCATATCCTCATCAAAGTACTCAAGGACAATTGTTTCTATTGATGGATGTGCTGACCACCTATCGTGTCTATCTTGAAGGTGTTGTAGCTGGTTCGTTTGAATGTGAATTAGAGTCCGTAAGGCGAGAACCTGAAAGGCTAGCATTAGAGGCTTTAACGAGAGTGGAGTGCCTTCTAAAAGAGTCACCTCAGTTTAGCATCATAGATACCTTGCAACCTGTTTTGGCAAGCTGTATTCAACAAACTCCAGCAGGTACAGACATTAAAAAAGTCAGGGAGTATCTAGCGCTGCTAGACACAAACCTGACTTTATTGAACCGATATTTAGACCCGGAATCGGATCACACACATCGCTGGTGGCGATAAACGGTTATTTCTTTTTCGTGATGCCATGAACCGTTTTTAAACTGGCAAAAGCAATCAAACAATAAGCGAGTAACTCGGTGCCTTCTTCGGCGATATTTTTAACTACGCGAACGTAATCATCACCCATGACATTGTGCCAAAAGCTACCCATGCCAAATAGGCGAGAGAACACCAATAGCAACACTATGCCAGTAACTAGAAGGTTCATATGCGGAGACGCAAGGATCAGCGCAAGCTGGTCAATGGTGCGCTTACCATTCTTTATTGCGTAGAAAATGGCACTACCTGCAACTAATAGAGCAGGGACAACCCATGCACCATGTACGATTTTGTCGAACCAAAAATCCATTTCACGAATGAACAATACTGCGAAAAATGCACTGATGAGCAGAGCTGCATGCTTAACTTCATTTTTCTCTTTTGCTAAATAAGCGAAAGATGCAGATGTCACGATAAGCAATAGCTGTTGCAGCATCTCTGTCACTGAGATCTCACCAACATTGC
Source organism: Vibrio bathopelagicus (assembly GCF_014879975.1). Classification (NCBI taxonomy): domain Bacteria; kingdom Pseudomonadati; phylum Pseudomonadota; class Gammaproteobacteria; order Vibrionales; family Vibrionaceae; genus Vibrio; species Vibrio bathopelagicus. The sequence goes on from NZ_CP062501.1 coordinate 717,956, forward strand.
CATTCAACAATACAAAGTCAATTCGAAGTGCAAGGTTTGCGACAATGCTGATCGCTAATACTACCAGTGCTGTTTGGCAGCGTTTATAGATAACCTGAGAAGTTGATTGTGAGAGTGTGAACTCTGGGAGTTCCAGTGACATGTGAGTTTGTTCTTTCGTTTTAGATTGGCTTTTCATATCAATTCGGCTTGTAATATTTTGTAACAGGCTGGCATTCTATCGGGCAGAAACTCACTAATGTCAGAGTAATGTCATAAATAAAACACTGTTCAATTGGTGTGTGTATACGGTAAACCGCTGCCTTAAGGCAGACAGTTTACGTAATTTAATAGAATTTCTTTGGGTGGTTTTTTACAGCGGTGAGGTTGGAAACTTGTAGTAGAAGTGATTACTGTTCGGTTTCTTGCTCGTGGTTATTGCGGTAGTACTCCCACTGTTCGATGCGCTCGCCGTCATCGAATACACAGTAGGTTGTGCGTTGATTGTTTTCAGTCACCGTGTCTAATTCGCCGTCTTGTTGAACACAGTAAACCGCGGCTGGGTTAGCAACTGAAACTCGTTGGCCTTCACTATATTCTGCATAGTCGTTCGCACAACCGCCTAATACAACGGCAAATACAGCCATCAAACCAATTTTCTTCATGTGTATCTCCTACGTGATAAGTCTAATACCAATCGTAGTAAATAACGGGTTCCCTAGCTTGTTAAAAATCTCGATAACGTCGTTAGAATTTTTAATTGCAGAATAACTACTTATCGAAAAATTCTGTCTTGTTCTCAAGCTTTTGTCCTACGCTATCTCTGAACACTTACTTACTGTGATTGGTATAAAAGTGAATGCTTTAAATACTACAGAACTAGATTAGAAGCCCTATGAAATGAGTATATTTTAGATTTCAAAAAAGGGTGTGTTAATTTGGTCAAGATATTGAAATAGGTTGATATTTCCCTATGTTTAGCTGCTTTTTGAGTGTTGGATCAAGCTGCGCTGTTTATTGCTATGACAGGTGTACCCTTGTCTGAGGCGTACTGGTTTTATGGTTATTGTGGTTCGATAACCATTCGATAATGATGAGTGAGCAGCAATGAAAATGAGCGGGCAACAGTCCTTGTCAGCGATTGTGCACCTCGAATCTATTGATGACTATGATATGATGCCGCCAAATTTCAGTTGAGCAGTCAGAATCATGAGACACCTAAAAACCACTATTCACCCTGATATTGATCACCTAGACAATAAGACGGTATATAAGCGCAACGCGGCTCGTGCGATTGTGTTAGATGGCGAAGATATTTTGATGCTTTATACAGAGCGTTATCACGATTACACCATTCCTGGTGGTGGTTTGGACGAAGGTGAAGATGTGATCGCAGGTATGGTCCGTGAACTGGAAGAAGAGACTGGCGCCAAGAATATTCACAGCATTAAGCCATTCGGGATTTTTGAAGAGTTCCGTCCTTGGTATAAGGATGATGCGGATATGATGCACATGATCTCTTACTGCTACTCATGCAAGATCGATCGTGAGCTTGGTGAAACAGCTTACGAAGATTATGAAGTGAAAAACGGGATGAAACCTGTGTGGATGAATATCCATGAAGCGATCGCTCATAACGAAAAAACCATGGCCGAGAGTGCTAAAAAGGGCATGAGCATTGAACGTGAAACCTATCTTCTACACTTGATTGCCAAAGAGATGCTTTAACACTTAGCTTTGTTACTCAATATCTAGCTAATTATTTGCCGCCATTTTGGCGGCAAAGTTGTTTCTGGAAAGACTATAATTCAGTAGAGATAACGAAGATATGAATTTGGTTGATATTGTCAACTATGTCTTTTTGGTGTACCTTTAAACCTGAGAATGTACCAAGCTCCCAGACGAATCTATGGTACAGCCGCGAACCCGTCCTCAAAGAAAGAATTCCATGAATAAAAGACAGTTTATTGCCCATTATTTGCGTATGAATCGCACTTCTTATTTGTTGGCAATAGTTTTCATTTTTCTCGTAAATTGGCTTCAGGTCGAAATACCACGCTACATCCAATTGGCAATAGATTTGATTGATGATGCCTCCTCAAGTGGTCATCAGCAGCTTCAAACTTATGTTTGGATTGTGGTTGGTATGTCGGTCGCCATGGTTGTGGTTCGTATATTGTCTCGCATCTATGCGCTTAACCCTGGGCGGATTACAGAGGCGGCTCTTAAGACGACACTTCTCCAAAAATTAAATCGTTTACCTAACAGCTTTCACCAAAGGTTTGCGTCAGGCAGACTGATCTCCATCATCAATAATGACCTCAGCGGCATTCGCTTGCTGTTTGGGGTGGGCTTCTTGCAGTTCTTCAATGCGTTGCTCGCCTTGTCGCTGACGCCTCTTTACATGTGGCGTATCTCTCCAGAATTAACGCTTTATTCGATTATTCCTATCTCAATCGCTTTTGTGATTTTCCGAGTAGGCTTCAAACGTATGAAAACGCTGCACTTAGAACACATGAAGCGACTGCAAAACTTGTCAGCTCAGTTGATGAGTTACTTGTCAGGGATTGATCTGATCAAGAGCCAACAGATGTCGCCTTGGGTGAAGGCAGAAACCGAAAAACTCAATCAGCTACTACTTGAATGTCGCCTTAAGATCACTCGTATTCAGGTGTTCTTTATGCCTGTTCTCGACTACGCCAACGACTTAATGAAAATCATCATTCTGGGACTTGGTGGCTTTATGCTCATGAGGCAAGAGCTTACTTTAGGTGAGATCACCGCTTTCCTGACTTACTCCGTTTTACTCGCAATGCCATTGATGCAGCTAGGCAGAATCGCGACGATTTATCAGCGTGGCATGGTAGGCATTCAAAGCGCACAAACGATTCTCAATGCGAAAATCCCAGAACTGGATGAAGCGAAGTTGTCTGAATTAGACGTTGAATCCCTCAAGGGAAAGGCGTTTTCCGTGCGTAACCTGAGTTTCCAATACGAAGGTGAGGAGCGACTCATTCTCGATAGCATCAGTTTTGATATTCCAGCAGGCAAAAAAATTGGTGTGTTAGGCGGAATTGGTTCAGGTAAAACAACGCTGGTAAACTGTTTGAATCACCATCTGGATGTGCCGGAAGGAACCGTTTTTCTCGGGGAAACAGATGTAACAAGTTTCTCGCGCAGTGATCTACGTCGCTATGTTAAAACGGTTACTCAGGACCCTTACCTGTTTTCAGCAACGGTTGAAGACAACATTCGTTTTGGTAGCTTAGATACCAACCTCGCAAAGAGTCAGGTTGATGAAGTTCTTGAGTTGAGCCAATTAGCGAATGACGTCACTCGTTTTGAAAACGGCGATCAAACCTTAGTCGGTGAAAAAGGGATCATGTTATCGGGTGGTCAGAAGCAACGCCTAAGTATTGCGCGTGCTTTATTAGAGCCTACAGATTTAATCATCATGGATAACGTTCTGTCAGCAGTCGATTATGAAACGGAAAGAAAGATCTTAGAAGGCCTGTTTAATCGATTGAAAAATCAATCTGTGCTGGTGGTTTCACATCGTGTCAATGCCCTTGAATACATGGACGAAATCATTGTTCTGAATGAAGGGAAAGTGATCGCGAAAGGTGACCATGACACCTTATTAAAAACCTGTGCTTACTACTACGATACTTGGCAATTACAACAGAATGAAACGGAGGCAGCAGCATGTTAAAAGGTGTTGATGTTAAGTATCTAAAGCACTTTTTTAAGTTTGCTAAGAAATACAAACGCTCGGCAATTCTGGGCATTGCCATGCTTCCATTGTCGGTGGTCACAAGCTTGTTGTTCCCTTGGTTGATTATTCAAGTGATCGACGTGCATTTGAGCCAAGGAGATATGGACGGGTTGCTTGAGTATGTTTTCTACTTAGTTCTGGTCTTGATTGCCAGTTATGTGGTCGACACCACTTATTCGTACAATCTACGAAAAACAGGCCAATACACCATCACAGACATGCGTTCAGTGCTATTTGAGCGTGTGCTTAAACTGCCTCGTAGTTATTTCGATAATACACCGATTGGTGTGACTCTTTCGCGCTTGACCAGCGATCTAGAAACCATCGGCGAGACGTTTATTCAATCTGTTGTTGGGTTGGTTAAAGATAGCATCAACACCATTGCGCTGCTTATTATGATGCTGTTCATTGATTGGCAGTTGACTTTGATTGTGCTGATTATCATGCCTCCCGTGATGTACTTGACGGTCTATGTGCGTAATCGTCTACGTGTGATGTACAAGATTACTCGCTCAACATTGGCTCGTGGTATTGGCTTCCTACAAGAAGTCTTATTTGGTATGAAAACCGTTCAGATGTATCGCGCGGAGGAACAAGTCGAGCAACGATACCAAGGCTACACGGATGAGTTTTTGCGAGCGCAAAAGAAGATCAACAAATACGATGCGATTTTGTTCTCGTTTATCTCGGGCATTACCTCAATTACTATCGCGATTATGATCTGGTACGGCTCAGAGCAGGTCATCGAAGGCGCGTTGACATTGGGTGTGCTGATCGCATTCATCAACACGCTCGAAAAGGTGTTTGTCCCAATTCGCGACTTTACTTCCCAGATTGCCTCTATTCAAAGTTCATTTGCGGCTTTTGATCATATTGAAGAGTTGTTTGTTGAGCCTACTGAAGAAGAAGGGCGCAACTTATTGCCATCTCATCAAGTCAAAAACCAGCTTGAAAAGTTTGTTAGTCTTGAGTTCAAAAATGTGAGTTTCCGCTACAAAGACGACTCTCCATATGTTCTAAAGAATGTCTCTTTTGTGCTGAAAAAAGGGCATCAAATCGCACTTGTTGGTTCAACGGGTTCAGGTAAGTCGACGATTCTTCGTCTGATCTCTAAAACCTATCAGGATTATGAAGGCAGCATTTTGCTGAATGGAGTAGAGCTGTCGCAGATTTCAAGCGAAGATTCTGCTCACTTGTTCTCAATGATGATGCAAGATGTGCACTTATTTGAAGAGACGATTCAGTTCAATATTGCTTTGGGTAAGGAACATCTTACTAGAGCTGAGGTTGAACAAGCAGCGCGCTATGTCTACGCCGATAAGTTCATTGAACAATTACCACAAGGCTATGACTTTCATTTAGAAAAGAACGGCTCCAACCTGTCTGTGGGGCAAACGCAGCTCATTTCGTTTGCTAGAGCGGTCGCACAAGGCGGGCAACTGATGATGCTTGATGAAGCAACCAGCTCGGTAGATTCAATCACCGAAGATCTCATTCAAAAAGCGATGCAACGTCTTTTCAAGGATAAAACCGTGATTGCGATTGCGCACCGTCTGAGTACCGTTCGTCACTCTGACACGATTTTGGTGTTGGAAAAGGGCGAAATTGTTGAGCAAGGTAACCATCAACAATTGGTCGCACACAATGGTATTTATGCCGGCTTGTTACAAGAATCGATTGTAGAAACGAGCGATTCCCAAGTGACGGTAGCCTGATCTCCTCAAGTCAGGACTGCCGATTCGACAACTCGAATTGGTGCTACTTATGCTTAATAAGCTTCTATGCTTTTCTAGTATTCCCAGTAGCTTAGGGAAAATAAAACATATTTTACGAATATTAATATGTTATGATCTCCCTACTACTAAAGGGGTGTCTTAGGGCATCGGGATGTATGCGAGCAAGATGAACCGGCTTGTGTCAGTCACTTTCTGGCGAATATGGAATCGAAGATGTTGTTGGAAGAAGTTGTAGAAATTATTGAATTAACCGACTCAGACCATTTATCTCAAGCAATGGAGCTGTTTAACGAGCATGGTTTTGTTGATGCTGAATCTTTGCCTTTTATGAACGTTGTGTTTGAAACAGCACCGGATCATCTTGCGAAGAAGTTGTCGCAGATTGGTTTTAAAGGTTTAGTGCAAGTCGAGAAGAATGAAGATGCATCGGGCTTCACCATTATTGATGCTGAGCGTGTTCTGCTAAAAGATTCTGCTTAGCTAAAAAGTTCTGCTTAGCTGGAAGACTCTATTCAGCCCAGTAAAAGCGTCTAAGCCATACAGCGCTCTTGCTAGTCATACTCTAAGTTCAGCCAAAAGAACCGAGTTCAGTAACACCCGTTATAATTATTTGAGGTTAACACAGTGACAACAGCGACCGTTTCGTCAACAGAGCAACATATTTCCAATGAACATGCGCTTTTAGGTGCATCGTTATTAGCGTCTCAAAAAGTTGAGTTGGCTCTGTTTAGTGTTATCTCTAAGTTAACTAAAGCATTACCAAAGGAAGCGCAACATCAACTAGGCTTGGACTTGGATACCTTTCTAAGAGAGAAGCCAAGTGAACAAGACTCAACGTTGAGTTTGTACGTACAAATGTTTGGCGAACAACTTCCTTTGCAAAAAAATGAAATCAGCGATTTTATTTATCATCGTAATCTCGTTACCCGTAGTTTTTGGCGAGTGACTGGCGCTGATGTTAAAGGCGGTGAGAAACTAGAGAATCCAGAGCTCTATTTAAAAGAGTTCTTAGCCAAATGTGAATATTGGCAAGTGATGATCGATACTCAAAAGAACTGAGCACTTAAATAGATTGAATAAAGCCATAGCTTACACGCTGTGGCTTTTTTGTTTGTGCTCAAAAGTTTGGATTATTTAAATCTAGATCATCATCTTCAACACGTAATTTTTAGAGACGAAGTGATGTTTGAGCGCGGCACTAATATGCAAGAGGATCAAACAAGCAAGGGTAATACAACTAGCACGATGTAAATAGAAAAAGAAGCTGTTGATTGCGGGGTCCGTTATTAGATTGTCGACGGTCGTCAGCCAAAATAAGGAATACGGTTCTTTAAGCATTAAATAACCGGTGCTGAAAACCATGAACATAACGAGATACATGAGTGAATGGGCGAGCTTGGCAATACATATTTGACCAGCAGCCACAGATGAAGGCATGGGCGGCGAGGTTCTAAAATGACTCCATACATATCGTATCGCCAGCAAAGGCGTAGCGACAGTAGCCAGTGACATGTTAAGCACTGACAGGAAAGAAAATAGCTCTGGATGACCTGTCACAAAGTGCATCACATACCCTGCAATGGTTGCATAGATGATCACAGAAGCCATTACCCAGTGCAACACACGGCTTAGTAAATCGTATCGTGGATTATTCAAATTAACCTCGTTCTGATCGTTATAACAATAATTTTCAAATAGATGCCAAAACTAGTTTTTAGTATATTTGCATCGCGAATTAATTATATCGAACAGTAATACGCCGTATTCTCCTTAATTATAAATTAATGATGTTGCTTCAGGTGTTTTATAATTATCAATGATGTTTTAGAGTGTTAATTCCAATACAGACACGGCAAACTTGCCGACTTCCTAGCTTGTATGCCTATAACGAGATACAGTTAGTTTAAAGCTAAATATATAAGGAATGTATAATGCTTCGAATCTTATTGATTGCAGTTATCTCAATGTTCACGACCATGAGTTTTGCAAACGAAGAGGTTAAGTACTCAGATCAAGAGTATTTGGATAGACCATTGATGGAACGTTATATCTTGGATGAGTTGAAGCAATTGCGCATGGAGCAACAAGATCTCGAAAGGCGTTTAACGATCCAAATGACCGATCGTGAACTCTCTGTCGCAGATAAATCGTTGAATTACGCCAACGTTACAGTGACTTATTTCTTCTACATTATTGCGGGCGTCGCTTCACTTATCGCATTGGTCGGGTGGCAATCACTGAAAGAGCTTAAGCACACAACTAAAGAGATGGCAGACCAGAGATTGAATTCTATCGCTCAAGAGTACGAAAAGAAATTTAATGTACTTGAAAGGGATCTTAAAAGGAAAACTCGAATCATCTCTGAAAACAACCGAGAGATTGAGATCATCAATGAGATTCACAATTTATGGCTCAGAGCACAAAACGCGCAGACCGCTGAGCAGAAAATTGAGATTTACGATGAGATCTTAAAAGTTCGTCCGGGGGATTTAGAAGCGCTGACTTATAAAGCCGATGCGGCAATGGACATGCAAGAATACCATTGGGCAATGAGCTTATGTAACCGTGTATTAGAAGTGGATGACCAGAATGCACATGCTTTGTACCAACGTGCTTGTGCCTACGCAAGGTTAGGTGCAGAAGGTCAGGCAATAGACGACTTAGAGCGTTCTATTGAGGCCAGTGGCTCAATGAGAGAACTTCTGGCAGAAGAGCCTGACTTTGAGATGCTGAGAGGTTTAGACCGCTTTGAAGCTCTATGTGAAGAGTAGTCATTTTATGACATGGTGAGCTTTGCACACTCACCATACTTTTCACCATTTTACGGAACGGTTTCTAACATTTCGCTTGTTTTATTAAGCCTATTGTTATGTTATAACATGCGAAAAGTTCATTGTTATAACCGTTAAGTATTTTTATGAAGTTCCTTCGCACTGGCCTGATCATTACTGCGATCAGCGCATTTTCACTTGCTGCTTTGCTCTCTTTTCAACCTGAGCCTGCAAAAGATATCTCAATTCAAATAACACCTTATCAAAACTCTCAGATTTCTGATGAGGAAAGCGCTGAACCACAAGTTAAGCCAAGTTCATTGGTTAAAATCCATTACTTCGTAAAGGTTGGTGATACGCTTAGTAACGTATTTTCATCATGGCAACTCCCTTATGGAACCGTTCATAAGGTGTTGGAAGCGGATCTTGAGTCGTTAAAATTGGATACCATCAAACCTGGCGACCACCTAGAGCTGCTTTTGGACAGTGAAACGAAGCAGCTCGTTGAGTTGATCTTCCACGAAAGCTTAGTTGAGCAGGCTGTTTATACAAAAAACGATGACGGCACGTTCAGTTATCAATTCATTGAAACCCCCGGGGAATGGAAAGAAAAACTGTACGCAGGTGGCGTGACGGGAAGCTTTTCGATGTCGGCTCATCGAGCGGGGTTAACGACTGCACAGATAGCCAATATCACTCGAACGCTGAAAGGTAAGATTAACTTCTCCAAAGAGCTCAGAGCTGGCGACAGCTTCAATGTGTTGGTTAAAGAGCAATACACGGAAGATCACTTAACGGGTAAAACTGAAGTGCAAGGGATCTCCATCAAATTACGAAATAGGGAAGTGGCGGCTTTTCTTGCTCCGGATGGACGTTTCTATGACCGAGAAGGTAATAGCCTTGAGCAAGCTTTTAATCGATACCCGATAGATAAACAATTCCGAAGAATTACTTCGCCATTCAATCCGTTCCGCAAGCACCCAGTGACAGGAAGAATATCACCACATAATGGCACTGATTTCGCAACGCCTGTGGGTTCACCGATTTATTCAACCGGAGACGGAAGGGTTGTGGCGCTTCGTGACCACCCTTACGCAGGAAAGTATCTAGTGATTGAGCATAACAGTGTTTACACAACTCGTTATTTGCACCTGAGTCGTTTCTTGGTGAAGAAAGGGCAACAGGTTAAGCGCGGTCAGAAGATAGCGCTATCTGGTGCAACAGGCCGTTTAACTGGGCCTCACCTACATTTTGAAGTGTTAGTACGCGGAAAAGCGGTCGACGCGATGAAGGCTGACCTACCTTTGGCCAGTTCTATATTGCCGAAAGACAAGGATGCATTCCTTGCTCGAATTGCGTCTTTTGATGACGTCATCTCTGAGCAACAAGGCACAACGATTTAAATCAAGCTCAGTCTCGGATTATATTATTCCAACCTTCTGGTGATGAAAAACTGAAGGTTGGAACAAGTGTTTATAAATAATTGCAGATTGGATTAAGCGACAACGACAGCTGTGCCACTGGCTGAAACCATCAACATGCCATTACCCGTCCCTAATACTTCGTAATCAATATCGACGCCAACCACCGCGTTTGCACCGGCTTCAATTGCTTTCTGTTCCAGCTCTTTGAATGCGAAGTTACGTGCTTTCTCCAGTTCCTTTTCATAAGTTCCAGAACGTCCACCGACGAAATCTCGAATACCTGAGAACATATCTTTGAAAACGTTAACCCCTAGTATGGCTTCTCCGGCAATAACCCCTTTGTAGTCGACAATGCGTTTGCCTTCGACAGATTGTGTGGTGGTAATAATCATAGTGGCCTCTGTAAGTTAGATGATTGGTTACTAGCTGAGCTTTGTCTCTGAGCGTGTGAATTCATGCCTCAACCATGTTCTCAGTTTTAGCACACTTTCTTGTTTTAATTTGTTTTTTGGGCAAACGAAGTAGAAATCTTGATGGGGGTTAGCCACAGGTTCACTAATTTCGACCAACATGCCATGGCTGATGTCATCTTTCACAAACAAGCGGTGAGTGACTAATACACCAAGTGAACGAATTGCAGCTTGCACGGCTTGAATGGATACATCGAACGTCAAGTTACTGTGGAACGTCGGCATTGGTATTTGGTAATGATCACACCACACCTGCCAATCATGTTGTCGTCTTGGGTTAAACGCACCAATGGTTGGGTTTTGTTTCACAAGTTGTTCAACGCTTAACCCCACTTGGTTTTTCAATAGTGTAGGGCTGCACACCAATACCAGATCATCGTCACCGAGCTTTTCGCTGTAATATCTGTCCCACTCGTTCGGTTTGCCATGGACAAGGGCAATATCGACACCTTCCTGCTCTATATCAAAAGGGCCGGTTAACGTGGAAATACGGATATCAAGAGAAGGAGCAAAGGCTTGAAAGTCAGGCACTCGAGGGATCCACCAGTGCATCGCGAGTGAATTGACCATGTTGAGAGTAATGCGGTGATCGTTAGGCGTTCTGGCAAGCTCTTCTGTCGCTTCTATCACCTGTTCCAGTGCTGGCGCGACTTTACGATAATATCGCTTACCGGCGGCATTGAGCACAACTCGACGGCCGACACGTTGGAATAACGGTTTATTGACCAGTTGCTCCAATGATTTGATAGCTTGGCTTACCGCAGAGTGACTGACGTACAACACACGAGCGGCGTCGGTCATGCTGCCAGTTTCAGCCACAGCGATGAACGCATAAACGGATTTAAGCGGAACGAGTTTTTTCATTGGTAAGTTTTCCTTACAGTTATGGTTAATATTACTCGCTATTTTTAATCACGTCACGCCTCTAAAATAGGTGTCATAGGAGGTGATAATTATGTCTGATATTACCAAGGCGACGACTTTCATGTTGTTGTCGACGTTCAGTTTGTCTTTAAGTGGCTTAATGGCTAAGTATCTGTCTGAAACGATGCCCATTTCGTTATTGAGTTTTGTGCGTTTTTTCTTACCCAGTCTGTTTTTATTCCTATTCTTGATGTTTTACAAGATCACGAAACCTTCACTTGATATGTGGAAGCCTTTGGTGATGCGTGCGATCTTTATGGTGGCATGTCAGTGGTGTTTTCTTACTTCACTACAAACCTTAACGTTGGTTGAAGGTGTGGTGTTATTCAGCACGGGCCCGCTGTTTATTCCGTTGTTAGAAAAGTTAATGTTTGGAACCAAAATTCATACAACGACCATCGCTTGTTTAGCGATTACCTTTGTCGGTGTCGTGATGATGGCAGGGGATTGGTCGCAGTTCGAGTTTGGCTCAGAGTTCTTTAGGCCAGCACTATTGCTAGGGTTATTGGCGGGCATGTTTAATTCTGGCTCACAGGTGAGCTTGTACCGAGCCTCTAAGACAAGCCTGACACCCGCAGAACTTAACGCGTGGACGTTCTTGGTCGCGGCAATCATTGTGATACCAATGGTTGTGTTTACTTCAGTATCGGCTGCTCCTGATGTACTTGAGAGTGCAGCGGACAATGGAACCTTATCGGCTCTGCTATCTTTTGATGAGTTGCGTTGGATTGGACTTGGCGCTTTTGGATTAGCTCTATTTACTATTAACACGCAAATCTTCCGCTCGAAAGCGTACAAGTTGGCAGACAGCGGTTCTCAATTGGCTCCCTTAATTTTTACTAACATGCTATTTAGTGCGTTATGGCAGAGCTTGTTCTTTGATGATGTGTTTTCTACTCAGCAGTTAATCGGCATCAATTTGATAGTCGTGGCGAGCATAACCAATACTCTATTGGCTAAAAGACATAGCAAAGTAAAAACTAAGCAAACACCGCGAGCCGCTGTGGCTGTAGCGACTGTAGCGGATGCTGCGGTGTTGGAGTCTGCCGCTAAAAGCTAAACATTGAGGCTAAAGACTAAAGACTAAAGACTAAAGACTAAAGGCTACAGACTGCAACCTAAAACCTAAAACCTAAAACAATGAACGTATGTACTCTTTTACTCGTTCGATATGTTTGCTCTGATCAATCTCGCAGCGTTGGTTAGCTTCAAGGAATCGTTTAGCGTATTTGTCATAGATTTTGTTTTCTAAAAACAGCAAATACAGTTTGGGGTCGATATGACCGCTGGTGGCCATGTCGGTCATGATATTGAGTGATTCGCTTAGGAGTTTGCCTTTCTTATAAGGGCGGTCACTGGAGGTGAGCGCTTCAAATACATCAGCGATCGCCATCGCTCTAGAAGGCAGAGGCAATTGGTCTTCATTTAAGCCTCTCGGGTAGCCCTTACCATCAATACGCTCGTGATGTCCGCTGGCAATATCCGGAATGTTCTTGAGATAAGACGGGTAAGGGAGCTTATTGAGCATGGTGAAGGTTTGAATGATATGGTCGTTGATCATGAAGCGTTCTTCGTCGTTTAAGGTGCCACGACGCACTTTCAAATTGTGCAACTCGCCTTGGTTGTATTTTACTTCACCGGGCTTGAGTACAAACGCTTCTTGCCACACATCAGCTGGGTTAAAGCCATTATCCCACGGTATTTTATGTTCGGGTTTATCAGCAAGTAGTGGTTCCATCACCGGAAATGTTGGGTCTTTTCTTACTGGCTCAGCTTTACTCTTCTCTGTCGTGTCTTGTTGTGGATTGAATCTCTCTTTTTCAGACCAAGATAACCCTAGCTGATCGTCGAGTGTTCGTTTCCATTGGCGCATGGCTATTCGGTCTAAGCGTTCGAGTTGCTCGTCCGTCATCGACTCCCCGCCAAGATTACAGTCGGCAACGAAGGCAAATTCCTCATCCAATTCAGACACACTTTGCTCGAGTATTTTAAGTTGTTCTTCTTGGAGCGCACCGTTCGCAATGGCTTTCCAATAATCGGTTTCTGCTTGTTGTTTGAGTAACTCAAATCGCATGCGAACTTCGTGTATTCGGTCATATATCGTTTCCAATTTTGTTGCCTTATCTACCACATATTCCGGCGTGGTCACTTTGCCACAATCGTGCAACCAAGCGGCTAACATCAGTTCTTCCCATTGTTTGTTATCGAGCGAGAAATGAGGGTAGTAACGGTCATCGTCTATGGTGGCTTGGGTTAACCATTTGGTGAGCTCTGGGACGCGTTGGCAATACCCGCCTGTGTAAGGCGATTTGGTATCAATCGCAGAGGCAATCAATTCTATGAAGGCATTGAGCATGTCTTTCTGCTGCTGCATTTGGTCGATGTTGTCTTTGGCGATTTCGGCAAAGCTCAACAGCTCTCTTAAAAAGGCGTGTTTATCTGCCTGTATCTTGGTGATCGGTCTTTCATAGCCAATCACAACAATGCCCACCAACAACTTCTCGCGATTCAATAGAGGAAAAAGGTACAGATCTGAATTGAAGATAGAATCTTGATAATAGTTAAGAACATTATCCTCTCGGTTGAGGTGAATGGTCTCGCCAGATTTAAGCTGACACAACAACCAAGGGGTATGCTTGATGAAGTCATTGATGTCGGCCTTGAAGGGAATAATGGCGAGGTTGGCTGCCGTATCAAACACATCCTTTTCTTCGGACTGAGTAAATAGCACGATGGTTTCAGCTTTGGTAATTAGGTAGCTTTGATGGGCTATGTTCTTGGCTAATCTCGAAAACTCCTGATTACCTGCTGTGTCTCTAAGTAAATTAATCAGATCATGAAGTGTGTGCTCCATCAGCTCAATGGAATGGGCGAGGTTGGCCACTTCTTTGATCATGCTCTTGGGGTAATGGGTTCGTCTGAAATCAAATCGAGCAATGTTGTCAGTAAGCTGCATGAGTGTATTGAGAGGCTGAGAAAGGCGATTGGCAACCAACCACACGATACCGAAACAGATAAACAACATACCAATCGCGACGGCAACTTGCTTATCACGCATCGAGATAAGATCAGAAAGCAGATCATTGTGTGGTGTCGCTTCGGCCAAATAAAGGGTGACGTCTTGGGTCAACTCCACGGGCGTTAATGTTAATGCCCAAGTATTTAGGTTGTACTCAATGTTCTTTAGGTTGAGGTTGAATTTCTCTTCATCAGAAATAAGAGGGGCTAGAACAGACGACTTTAAGGCCGCCATTTGAGCACGTTTAGGGATGTTGAATAGTTGCTGGCTTTGCTCGCTACCGGATCTTTTATTGTCCCCTACGTTGCTGTTGGTGCGGTTGTTATCACCTATGGGCTTTAGGTTGGGTATCTCTAGGTCGAGTTGGTGTTGGCCTAGCAGGTTGAAATGTTGGTCAAACAAAGCCAAGCGACTCTGTGGTGAATAGGCGAGTTGGCTTATTTGAGAGGACAAAGAGTCCAAAGTGAAATCAGCGCCAACCACATGATTACCCTCATAAGTTCGCCTTGAAAGGGTGATGCCGTTCTTTTTAAGAAAGTAAAACAGATAAGGCTCAGAGAGTTTGATTGTTCCATCGGGTTTAGCGTTGCGGAACCAAGGTCGGGTGGTAGGGTTAAACTCACTCTCTTGTTGCACAATGCTCAATACCTTATGTGCGCCATCAAGGTAAGAGATAAGGTTTTCTCCCTTTAGGTTGATCGTGCTGACCATCATCGTGGCTTTGGCTGGTGCGTTGTTTTCAAGTCTTTGCTTGTTGGTGCTCAGTGGGCGGAAAATCCTAAACTCTCCATCATTAGACCCGTAAAACAGCGCGACTAAATTGGTATTTTGTTTGAATATGATGTCTATCGAGGCAATCCAAGATTCCTGTTCAGTAGACGAAGTTTGATGAGAAACAAACGGGCTCACAGCCATCACATTCAAGGTTGTGATAACAGGGGCGATGGCTTGCTTAAATACCGATTCCAGTTTATCGCGATGTTCATTACTGATTTCGCGCACTGTCCCTAACAACAACTCTTGTGAATGGCGATAGCTTATTGAGATAAGTACGGCACCAACAAGTGTTGTCAAAATTAGGAAAAGGCTAGTGATGTGGATACTCAGCGGATATCGTCTTCGTCTCATCAAACACTCCAGCTTGTTAACTGGTATAAGTATTGACGAACTTGGGTAGGTTGCAAAAAATTGGTGCAATTAAGGCGGCGGTACGACTAAGCCGTGCTTCCGATAACTAAGTGTAATGAGAATAAAGCCTTATCTTTAAGTGCTGATGGTCACATGTGGTTGGTAGGGTTGCTCCGAGATGCTGGACAGGCTCGATGTAGGCAATACATATCTAGTGTTATTAATATTCCTGATTAGAAAAACAAGCATTCTGGGTGTTTTATTAATCGATCGTTATTATGTTAATATTATCAATTATTTTGCACATCTATAAAATATCTAGGTGCTGTATGTGTTGAGCCTAGAAGGGACAGTAATGACGTTAGAAGCATATATTCTCAATGTAGGAATATACTCAATTTTCCCATTGTATTTTGCTACGTTAAAAAACCGTGTGCGTACAGCTGCATTTTATAACTATCTTAGTATTGTGCTTTTAGTGGGAGGGCTTGCTGGTGCCGTTTATTCCTTTCCTTTATCCGAAGCTTTAAGTATTTCAGGCGGAAATATTGCTTACGGTGCATTCATGATGAGCACTATAATGCTCATTATTATTGAGCGAGATTTTAGCACTTTTAAACACATGTTTCGGTTAGTAGTGGTTGTGGATTTGATTGCCTTTGTTGGTTTTAACTTTATGGCTTGGTTGCTGGAATCGGAATATGTGTTGAACCCTTTTGCAATCCCTTTCAGTATCTTTGACGTGTCGTTGAAAGTTCTTGTTCTTGGAGGGTTTTTGATTCTCCTCGAAATATTGTTATTGATGTTTATTTTTACACAAGTGAGTAAGTTCCTTTCCAACTTACCAGCGTTGGCATTCATCTACACGCTAGCATTTGTTTTTATCCTTTGTTTGGATGGAGCAGTGTTTCCTCTTTTAGCTTTTGGCCTAAGCCCGCAAATCGTTCCTATCATATTCGGAAATATACTGGGTAAGTTGTTGATTGCGGCCTGCTATAGTGTGCCAATGCTGATCTTCTACTTTTTGTTTAGGGGGGATTTTGCCAAGTTTGTTAGTTCGCCACTATCCATAAAGGATTTGACTAAAGCTCCTAGAAAAGAGTTGCTGGCAACATTGTATCAATATGAGTTGCGTGATGAGCAGTTGCAGAGAGAAAAACAAGATCTCACAAAGATTGCACTTTTTGATGAGCTAACCTCACTCTCCAATAGACGTAAATTTAATCAAACGTTTGAGTCTGAATGGGCTAGATGTGAACGCGAAGGGCAAACTTTAACCTTGGTGATCGGTGATATTGATTTTTTCAAGCAATATAATGATGCGTATGGCCACCATCAAGGAGATGTTTGCCTTAAACAAGTCGCAAAGTTATGGAAGCAAATTTTCAATCGTCCGTCAGACCTTGCTGCTCGCATAGGAGGCGAGGAATTTGCCATTATATTGCCAAACTCATCTATAGAGCAAAGCAGAGCTCGTCTTAATTCATTCTTAACGGTTTTGCACAGTCAGCCGATTCCTCATCGTTCCTCACCTATTGCTTCTCATGTAACGATGAGCCTAGGTGCAGCGGAATGCGTTCCGACGAAAAGCACATCGCCAAATGATCTGTTTATGCTTGCTGATAAGCGCCTTTACAAAGCAAAGAATAGCGGGAGAAATCAGGTTATTGTCGATTGAATTAATTTTAACAATACTGAATGATGAACAGTATATAATTTCAAATCACTCAGCATCACATTAAGCAGGTGTCTGTTGGGCATTTTTTGAAGAAGCTGTATTAGGCTAACCGAACTTAAAATTGATTGACTAGACCAAGCGATTAAGGCATTGATTTATGGAACTTAAAGTAGACACCCACACCCACACATACGCAAGTGGTCATGCTTACAGCACGCTGATCGAAAACGCGAAATCGGCGAAGCAAAACGGTTTAGCTATGTTTTGTACTACCGACCATTCCGAGTCTATGCCGGGCGCGCCACATTATTGGTTCTTCAGCAATCAGCGTGTGCTTCCTCGTTTTATTGAAGACGTTGCCATCATCCGTGGTGTTGAGTCGAACATCATGAATACACAGGGCGAAATTGATATTCATCCGAGTGTCGATAAGAACTTAGATTGGGTGATTGCCAGTTTTCATGAGCCTGTTTTTCGCCCATCGGATGTTGCTACCCATACAGAAGCGCTCCTGAATGTGATTAAAGGTGGTCGTATTGATGCACTTGGTCACTTAGGAAATCCTAATTTTGATTTCGATTTTGAAGCTGTGATTCAATGCGCGGCAGAACATAACGTAGCAATCGAAATTAATAACACCACGCTTAAAGGCAATAGCCGTGTTGGCAGCGTTGACCGTTGTTACGAGATCGCAAGAATTGCTAAAGCGAAAGGTGCGTTTATTACTACCGGTAGCGATGCGCATTTCTGTGTAGATGTGGGCGGTTTGGATCTCGTGTCTTCATTACTTGATGAGGTGGGCGTAGATTCGAGTAAGGTGATTACCCATTCGCCACAGCAATTCCTAGCCTTTTTGTTATTGCGCGGTCGCCAATCTATCGTCGAGTTTTCGGCATTTGAGTAATAGACTGCCCGGTACTTTTTACGTTTTAGTAATTGATTAGCTCGCCAGTTTGCATTTCGACACAATCAATTTTTGTGCCCGACGGATTTTTGTATACACTAGCCGAAAATAATAAAGTCGAAGTGCCGCAATAACGATGGCGCTACCTTCAAAGACATCGCTTCACCTGGAGAAACAATGAAAACTCGCTCAATCCTGTTATCTGGCTTAATCGCTGCTTCGCTATTGTCTGGCAACGCTTTTGCTAATATTGACCTTAAGAAAAACATGCAAGAAATGAAGCTTGCATTCAAACAAGCGGCAGAAGCTCAAAACATTGAAGAGATGCAAAAGCCTATCGTACGTATTGACACGCTAGTTGCTGAGCTCAAAACGGGTGTTTACCCAATTGAGAAAGAAGAACACTTCATGGAAGGTTTCAAAAAGATCAGCGCATCAATTGATAGCATTGAGCAGAAGCTAGACCAGGGTGAATTTGAATCAGCACAGCAAGAGCTTCGTACTATCGACGGCCTTCGTGAAGAGTATCACGAGAAGCGTAATCCAAGCATTTGGAGCAAGATATTCGGTTAATTCGTTAATCAAGAGCGTTTGCTAGATACGTAACAAAGAGCAAAATCTCAAGATTCGATTTCTAAAACGCCGCCTTACATTCTTCTTATAAAGAAGTTGTAAGGCGGCGTTTTTTATTGTCTTTGTTATAAACAGTTTGCTGAGTAGAGTTTCGTCACATTTTCTTGGCTCTTTCGTTGTAACCAGTTTTTAACTAAAAAGAGTGTGCGTTAGCTTCAATTTTTTAACCTGATGTTAATCTTTACGTTTACCTATATAACAAGTGCCTCATAATAAGGGAAATTTATAAAGATTAGGAATAATGCGCCGAACCTCGTTCAACTTCTCCATGTTACTTGCCACTGCATTAAGCTGGGTGCTAGTAACATTAATGCCTGTTATCAATGCTCATGGTAATAGTGCGGGAGTATGGGCGTCGTTATGTACGGTCAACGGCTTTGAACTGGTTCAAATTGAAGAAGGCGAACCGAATACTCACAAAGGAAAGCCGTGTCCCTTTAGCCATTTTTCCACGTTTCACCAAGACGAACTTCCAACTACACTACTGACAACTCGACTGAGTTCTATTGTCTCAGACAGCTACGCTTTTTTGGCTCTAAGCGAACGCTACACGAGGCAAGCCCCACGTGGTCCTCCCTTTGACTTTGCTTCTATCTAACCCACTAAAATAATTAAAAAAATAAAGTATTAAGTAAAGTTAACCATGCTCAGATTACTTTCTGGTTTTTTCAGAAGGTATGTTTGCGTGTGTCAAAGGAAATAATAATGTTGAGAAATGAATCTCAAAATACTGCGAAAGCACAAGCTAATTCGCAGTCTAAAAGCAGTGTAAAAACGAAAGATCGCAATAAAACTCTCTACTTCCTCACTTGGCGTTGGCACTTCTATGCTGGGCTATTCGTTATCCCATTCATGTTGATGCTGAGTATTACTGGTTTGGTGATGCTGTTTGACGATGAAATCGAACTTGCTTTCCATCAAGACGCGATTGAAATTGCGGTATCGGGCGAACCGATCAAGGTGTCACAACAATTAGCTGCCGTACAAAATCAATACCCACAAGGTTCGGTGACACAATTTGTACCGAGTAAAGCGCCTGATCTGGCCAACCGTTTTTCGGTAGCACTTGAAGACGGAACGTCCGTTTTCGCCACGGTGAATCAATACACTGGCGAAGTGGTAGGAGAAATCCCGCGTAGCGATAGCCTTTATCAGCTCGCGAATGATATTCACGGAACACTACTGATTGGCGATTGGGGTGATTACCTCATTGAGGTTGCAATCAGCTTGTCGATCCTTCTGTTAGTAAGTGGAATCTATTTATGGCTTCCTCGAGACAACGCGAGCTACGCTGGTTTTCTTAAGCTTAGATTTGCTTCAGGAACACGTGTATTAATGCGTGATTTGCATGCGAACATCGGTGGAACACTGTCATTCATTCTTCTGTTGTTTATTCTCTCGGGATTATCATGGACAGGTTTTTGGGGCGGTAAGCTAGTGCAAGCATGGAGTACTTTTCCTGCTCAGATGTGGGACGACATTCCTTTGTCTAACGAAACGCATGCTTCTTTAAATCACGGTTCTGAAGAGGAAATGCCTTGGAACCTAGAGCAAACGCCATTGCCTTTATCTCAAGATAAGTCCGCCGAACACGTACATCACGCAGTAGAGGCGACTGAATCTCATGATCACTCCAAGATGGGTGAGGATCATTCTCAGCATGTGTTATCCGCCAGTAATTTCTCTATTGATGATGTGATAGCAAAAGCTCAATCCCTTGGTTTTACGCAATATAAAGTCAATTTCCCGCGTTCAGAGTCGGGCGTTTACACCGTGGCTGCGAATACTATGGGAGGCGACATCATCGACCCAACCCGAGATCGCACGACTCACCTCGATCAATATTCAGGACGCATTCTAGGAGAGGTAACATGGCAAGATTACAATTTATTCGCCAAAACTTTAGCCGTTGGTATTTCTCTGCACCAAGGTGACATCAGCATCATCAACAAGCTTCTAAACGCGTTGTTCTGTTTGGCATTCATTGTGGTGTCGGTGACTGGTGGAGTAATGTGGTGGATGCGCAGACCTTCTGGCCAAAGAAAGCTGGGGACGCCACCGAAGTTTGGTGATGCAGGCTTATGGAAAGCAGGCTTAGTGACTGTGGTTGTTATTTCGGTACTGTTTCCACTCGCGGGTGCAACGATTGTGGCTGCAATGCTATTGGATTGGTTACTGTTTTCACGCGTTGAGAGATTCAAGACCGCATTGAGTTAACTGGTACACAAACGGACTTTCTCGACTTGAGAAGGTCCATTTTATTAATCAGGCGAGCGCTTCTTCTGTGAGGAAGGCTTTAGACTTGATACAGCTCTAGATTTGATAAAGCTCTAACGGCAGGCCATCCGGGTCTGCGAAAAACGTAAATGATTTCCCCGTAAATTCATCAACTCGAATCGGTTCGACTTCAATGCCTTGTTCTTCCAAGTAGCTTTTGACATGTTGAACGTCATCAACACAAAAGGCCAAATGTCTCAGCCCTTGAGCTTCAGGAAAGCTTGGTCTTTCAGGTGCCTTAGGGAAGCTGAATAATTCTATTTGAGCGCCATTAGGCAGTGCTAAGTCAAGCTTGTACGACTGGCGCGCTTCACGATAATTCTCTGCAAGCACTTCAAGCTTTAAAACTTCCGTATAAAAGCGTTTAGAGACTTCGTAGTCTGAACAAATAATGGCGGCGTGGTGTATTCCTTCGAGCATCAGTTTATTTCTCCTGCCAGTTTGTCACCTAAGTGTTCCATCGCGTAATCAATAAACACACGTAATCGGGCGGGCATATACTTGGTTTGAGCAAACTGCATCGCGATAGCTCCATGGTAATTACTCTTGATGGTCCAATCTTCCAGTACTTGCACTACAGAACCTTCAGCTAATGCATCTTGAATCACGAAGTCATGGAAAATACCCACACCAAGCCCTTCTTTAACGCCTTTCAATCGCATCTGAGAGTGGTTCACAGCGTAACGTCCGCTGACGGGTACAGTGTAAAACTCATCATCTTTAAGGAAATCCCAAATGTGGTCTTTATCTGTTTCTGCAAGATATAAGCAGTCGTGCTCAGAAAGCTCGGTAGGGTGCTTAGGAATTCCTTTGGCATCTAGATAGTCGGGGCTCGCACATAACACGAGGTTTGTTTTCCCGAGCTCTCTCAATACCAAACTCTCGTCAGGTTTGTCGGTAAGGCGAAACGCAATGTCGATGCCTTGGCGTAATATGTCGATGTCGCCATCAGCCGCCCTTAGCTTGAGTTGAATCTCTGGATACTGAGTTAAGAATGGACCAACGAAAGGCTGCAGTACGGAGTTCAAGAAGGCTTCTGGCGCCGCTACTGTTATAGAGCCGGCAGGTTCAGTATGGTCGGAGGTAGACAGCTCAACCGCTTGTTGCGCGGCACTAATCATAACCACGCTTTGGTCGTACACCAACTGGCCTGCCTGCGTGATGATCAATGTACGAGTGGTGCGTTCAAATAACTTCACTGAGAGCGCTTTTTCTAAACGTGTGATCAGTTTACTCAACGCTGAAGGTGTCACGCCTAGCTGCTTTGCTGCGGCGGTAAAGCTACCTTCATTCACAACTAAGATAAACGAGGCGAGATCGGGAAGTAGGGCGATGAGTTTTGGGTTAATCATGAGTATCCAGTTAGACTAATTTTAACAGTGACCATAACCTTGATTGTGATTGATCTCTTCTGATTTGTGAATCAATTTCATTAATTGATACGCGCAATAGTAGCCGTGATGGAAGCCGTACCTTTGTTGTTCCTATTTCATATTACTCAGTTATTTAGATCTCAAGTCAATATGGCGATTCAGTTGCTTCAAATTGGTTGTTAGATGCTTTTGTTATATGAATGTAAATACCTGTGATTGCTTGTTAAAATTCATTTAAACGGTGTTAGTATCCTCCCAACTTGTGCTGAATCGAATCAGCTATATTTTCATCGTTCGAAGAGAACTTTTAACTTCGAGTTCGGAAGAGCGAAAGCATAGTCAGAGGTAAGTATTTTGCAACGTACTGATATCACCCCAACGCAATCTCCCGCGTTAGCCGCGTTAATTAATAACGATTACGAGCTTAATTTCCAAGAGTTTATGGACCAAATACAACTGGCAAATAAACCCATGTCTCTGGCTTCTATTCGGTTCATATTGGATAACATCGAACTGAGTAAAGAAGAGATCAAGTCGTTGGCGAGTTTTGATAAAGAAACATACTGCCGACAAAGGCTTTTCAAAAATGACCACTGCGAAGTTTTAATTTTGAGTTGGCTAAATGGGCAAAGAAGTAAAATACACGATCATTTGAATACGTCTTGTGGCGTAAAGGTTCTACATGGGCAAGCAACGGAAACCTTGTTTGAAACAGCGGCTAATGGCCATATTTTTGCTTCTCAGTCGACTCATTTCCAAGAGGGCAGTGTGACCGTTAGTAAAGATAATGATATCCATCAGATATCGAATCTACAGGCTGGCGATGAGCCGCTCATTACGTTGCACGTGTATTCTCCCCCTTTAAGTCAGTTCCACCTCTATCAGCTAGAGAGCGGCAAGTCGGAACTGCTCGATATACAACAAGAGTGCTGGGCCTACGAGATCTAACATTTCTCTGTCGCGATCTGCCTACAAGTACCAACCAAATTCTGGAGTGGATTCTGACTAAATGAGGTTATGTTCGATGCCTCATGTCATAGTAGTGATAAGTAAACTACACTAGTTAAAAAGCTAGGTAAGTGACAGATGAATAAAGAAAATTTCCCAATAGAGTTAAAGCGACTTCGTGAATCCATCTCCATTTCGCAGGAAGAATTTGCAGAATTGCTTTCCAATTCTCATCGAGCGTTTTTTGGTGTCAATCAGGTAATGGTGAGTCAGTGGGAAAGGTCAAAGACGCTGCCTAGTTTTGTTCGTCGCCTTGGTATTGCGAGCTTCTTTCAGGTCGACTATGACTTTTCAGTAGAAGAAATGGTACAGGTGAAAGCGGCAACCAAGAACGTGGAGCGTCCATTTAGTGTTGATATTGGGTATGACTATGAGGTGACTAGCGTTGAGTCATATAGCATGGGAGTGCTTCCAGCGAAAAGGCTTAAGTCGATTCAAGGGATGCATCTAAAAACCTATGGCAAAGATTTTATCGAGGTTTCTCAGCATCTGGGTGTGAAAAAAGAAGATATGCAGGTGCTTTGTTTTCTTTTCAAGGGAGTCATTATTGGTCATGTGGTGTATGACGGCTTAAGTAAGATGCTTTGCAGTGTTGGCGCCGTTAGCATTGTGATTCGTCGTAAGATCTTCGATTACATGGCGGATAATTTGTCTAATACTGAGTTTCGGTTTCCAACCCTTGATCCTGCTATGTGTCAGTTCCTGTATGACCTGTATTTAGAGCCTTACATGAGCAAGCTTGGTATGCCGTTTTTCAAGGCAGATATAAAGAAAGTGGTGAAAAATCCCTTTTCTCAGAACATCCAAAACAAACACGATATCTACTTTAAGTACATCCGTTACCATGACCTCAAGCAGAAGAAAAAAAGCGTCGAGTTTGTTTTAAGCTCGAGCCTGTAAGATGTTCTCTACATGACCAACCTTAGGTCGGTTAAAGGTAGAGGTTTTGAGTACAAAAAGCCTTGGTAGCGATCAAACCCTAGCTGGTGGATCAGTCGACGTGTATCTGTGTCTTCAACGCCTTCCGCAACGGTTTCAATGCCAGACTCTTTGCAGTACGCCAAAGTGCGCTTAACTAAATCGGAGCTTGCTGGCTCAATACTATTCACAATCGACTTATCGAACTTCACTTCATCGACATTAAGGCTAATCACCTTATTGATGTCTGAGTAACCAATACCAAAATCGTCGATAGAAATTCTGACTCCCAGAGACTTAAAGCGCTTTATCTGCTTACAAAGCTGCTCATCTAATTGATCATTTTCACTGAGTTCAAAAGTAAGTTGCTCGGCCTTGAAAGAGGCATTCCAAAGTAACTCACGAACTTTCTGCACGTTATCTGGATTCGCCAGTACTTTCTTACTGATGTTCACCGCTAAGTTTAAGTGAACAGAAAGCGATTTTACCTCTGTTAACGACTGCTCCAGCACACTAAAAAAGATCTCTTCTTCATAACCCAACGCAAACGCACGATCGATAAACACACCTGGAGAGAAAACCCCTTCTTCTGGAATATCTAAACGAAACAGCGCTTCAACCCCAGTCACTTTCTCGACACTCGGCTGAACCTTTGGCTGATAAAAGCAGGTGTACCAGCCGTTTTCGAAGGCTTCTTGGATGATGTGATCGGATAGGGTCATGTGCGTTCTTTCTCATACTTTTAACGGCCGCACATTCTGGGACAAGCAGACAATCACAACTATATCGTTCTGAGATGAAAAATTGATATTCGATATGAAAGCGAAATTAGACACGAACGGAAGGGGGATTTGACGTTAAAAAGAACAGGTGAGACGCATTAATGTGCCCTGTGTCACTGGGATGAACTATTATTAATGCCTGTGATTCATTAATGTTTTTCCAACTAAAGGGATAATCGAAAAGGGGATGTTCAACTAGAATAGGAGGTATAAGTTTTACAGTGTAAATGATCGAATTGAAATCGTTTACATCCCCTACATAATGCGGCGCGCGATGCTGCTGAATAATAATTAGGAAGGAATAGACAATGTCTTCTGCATTTTACCAACAGATTCAAACTCAAATCGAAGAAGTTAAAGAAGAAGGTCTTTACAAGTCTGAGCGCATTATCACTTCTGCTCAAAAAGCAGCGGTTTCTATCTCGACTGGTGAAGAAGTACTAAACTTCTGTGCAAACAACTACTTAGGCCTTGCTAACCACCCTGACCTTATCGAAGCTGCTAAAGACGGTATGGATCAACACGGTTTTGGTATGGCTTCTGTTCGTTTCATCTGTGGTACTCAAGACTCTCACAAAGAACTAGAGCAAAAGCTATCTACGTTCCTTGGTAAAGAAGACACTATTCTTTACACATCTTGTTTTGATGCAAACGCTGGCCTATTCGAAACGATTCTAGGCAAAGAAGACGCAATCATTTCTGATGCTCTAAACCACGCATCTATCATTGATGGTGTTCGTCTATGTAAAGCAATGCGCTTCCGTTACTCGAACAACAACATGGAAGAGCTAGAGCAGCAACTTATCGCAGCTAAAGAAGCGGGTGCACGTCACACGCTTATCGTAACTGACGGTGTGTTCTCAATGGACGGCGTAGTCGCTAACCTTCCTGCTATCTGTGACCTTGCTGACAAGTACGGTGCACTAGTGATGGTTGATGATTCTCACGCAGTTGGCTTCATGGGTGAAAACGGCGCTGGTACTCACGAGTTCCACAACGTTGTTGACCGTATCGACATCATCACAGGTACGCTTGGTAAAGCAATGGGTGGCGCTTCAGGCGGTTACACTTCTGGTAAGAAAGAAGTGATCGACTGGCTACGTCAGCGTTCTCGTCCATACTTATTCTCTAACTCTGTTGCGCCTGCAATCGTATCTGCGTCTATCCGTGTTCTAGATCTTCTAGCGGAATCTGGCGACCTACGTACTCAACTATGGGAAAACTCTGCTCACTTCCGTACTCGCATGGAAGCAGCTGGTTTCACTATGGGCGGTGCTGATCACGCAATCATCCCAATCATGCTGGGTGATGCAAAAGTAGCGGCTGAATTCGCAGAGCGCGCACTAGAGAAAGGCATCTACGTTGTAGGCTTCTCTTTCCCTGTAGTACCAAAAGGTCAAGCTCGTATCCGTACGCAAATGTCTGCTGCACACTCTCGTGAGCAATTGGATCGCGCAATTGATGCGTTCATCCAAGTTGGTAAAGACATGGCTATCATCTAATTTTAAAGGGGTGCCTTGTGCATCCTTTGATTAGATAGAACAACAACCAATAGAACATATAGATTTTTGATTCTCGCCTTACAGTTAGGCGAGATGAACTGGATAACATTATGAAAATTAAAGCACTTTCTAAGCTTAAGCCTGAAGAAGGCATCTGGATGACCGAGGTTGAAAAACCTGAAATGGGTCATAATGATCTTCTTATCCGTATTAAGAAAACCGCAATTTGTGGTACTGACGTACATATCTACAACTGGGATGAGTGGTCACAAAACACAATCCCAGTACCAATGGTAGTAGGTCACGAATACGTGGGTGAAGTTGTTGGCATCGGCCAAGAAGTTCGTGGTTTTGAAATCGGCGACCGTGTATCTGGCGAAGGTCACATCACATGTGGTCACTGTCGTAACTGTCGTGGCGGCCGTACTCACCTTTGTCGTAACACAACAGGTGTTGGTGTAAACCGCACTGGTGCGTTCTCTGAGTTCCTTGTGATTCCTGCGTTCAACGCATTTAAGATCCCTGCAGAAATCTCTGACGATCTAGCATCAATCTTTGACCCGTTTGGTAACGCAGTACATACAGCGCTTTCTTTCGACCTAGTAGGCGAAGACGTGCTGATCACTGGTGCTGGTCCAATCGGTATCATGGCTGCTGCTGTAGCTAAGCACGTTGGTGCTCGTCACGTTGTCATTACTGACGTAAACGAATACCGCCTAGACCTTGCTCGTCAAATGGGTGTAACTCGCGCAGTAAACGTGATGGAAGAGAAGCTTGAAGACGTAATGTCTGATCTTGGCATGACTGAAGGCTTCGATGTCGGCCTAGAAATGTCAGGTAACCCATCTGCGTTCAACAGCATGCTGACTAACATGAACCACGGCGGTAAGATCTCTCTATTAGGTATTCCACCATCAGACATGGCGGTAGACTGGAACCAAGTAATCTTCAAAGGCTTGGTTATCAAAGGTATCTACGGTCGTGAGATGTTCGAAACTTGGTACAAGATGGCTTCATTGATTCAATCTGGCCTAGATCTAACACCAATCATTACTCACCACTACAAAGTGGACGACTTCCAGAAAGGCTTCGACATGATGCGCTCTGGTATGTCAGGTAAGGTAATCCTAGATTGGGAATAATTCTGAGTTAGGAAGCTAACTTAAGAAAGCTTAATAGAAAGGCGACAGTTTTTACTGTCGCCTTTTTTGTTGGAACATCGTACTTTAAACTTATGCAGTAATTATATAGAATAGCACTCCTTAAACTATTTAGTCATTTGGAGTGTTCTTTCATGAAACGTGTACTCGCGCTCGCTTCACTAGCTTTAGTTTTAACAGGCTGTACTAATGTGACTCATGTGGAAACGGGTAAGCAGATTCTGTTGCTAGAAGAAGTTTCCAACGCTGCTCTTCTGACTTCCTATCAGCCCGGAGTTTACGAGCAAATGGGTATGAAAGACGGTTATGAACTATATCGCCCTGTCGCGGCGGAAACGACGAACTATATTGGCTCACAAAACCGTTATATCGCAGTAAAAGAGATTGGTAATGAATCAGAAGTTTGCATTCCAGATTCGTTAAACTTTTTTTGGTGTACGACAGCACCAACAAAGATGATTAAATAGTGACTCTTCTTATCTAATGATTACCTGTCACTAACGGAAAGTCGTCTGCTTAGTTACTCACTTGAGATGAGTGAATGATGGTTAAGCTCTAAGGCACTATTATTTCAATAGCAGTGGATGGTAAACGTTAAAGTAATCGCTACTACTTAGTTCATCAAATTGTAAATAGGGCAGAATGTTTATCGAGAACACTCTGCTTTTTACTCGACAACTTCTCTTCATACTTAATCTGTAATTCCTCCGTAATTATTCGATGTCGCTGAATGGCCATTTTGAATACCGGCAATCCTTAAAATACGCGCAATACACCGCGTTTAACTTTTAAAGAGGGCTTCAATGGCTTGTAAACCACTTGCACTGATAATAACGGGAATATTATTAACGCCGAATTTTGCGACCGCTAAGATCGACATTTCGAAAACTGAAAGCGACCAAGCAGCAGAACAGGCAGCAAAGGAACTTGCAAACCCCAACACAGCTTACGCTAGCCTTAACCTAAAACTTCAATATTCTGCTGGGTATGATGGAGGAGGGGATAGTTTTGCTACGGTTCTGCAGCCGACTCTGCCATTTCCTATGGATAATGGTGACAAAGTGATCTTCCGTCCGGCTATTTCTTATGTGCAAAATGGTTTTCATGAGGACAGGCCGGCAAGCGCACAGGATATGGATCAGTCTGGCGTTACAGACATCTCATTTGATTTAGCTTATGCGCCTAAAATTGAGGGGGGTACTATTGTTGCTTTTGGTCTCTTTGCTTCTTTGCCAACGGGGAGTAATGATTTAACAGCGGATCAATTTGCTATCGGGCCTGAGTTTATGCTCGGGAAGGCGAGTAGTGAACGAGTTGTAGGTATGTTCCCCAACCACTTATATGGTGTGTCTGGAGACGGAGCCGAACATTCTGATACTCGAATCAACAGGACATCGACTCAAGTCTTTTGGGTGGAAATATTAGGTGGTGGTTGGACGGTAGGCTCTGCACCGACATTCTCGTATGACTGGAATAAGGATCAGGCGGAAATTCCGTTAAATATCAGCGTTAGTAAAACTACGGTCCTGAACGGACGCCCTTGGAAGTTCGGCATTGAAGCGAACTATTACCTTGAGAAAGACGAAGAAACACGTCCTGATTTTATGTTGAGCTTTAATATCAGCCCTGTGGTGGAAAATAAGCTAGCGTCTTTATTCGATTAGTTGGATTTCTTTTGTGACATTAAATAGGCTAAAGGTTCAGTATTGACATTACTAGAGGTTGCTTTAGCCATTTAACTGAAAATCTCGACCCAACATATACTTAATGAGGCATAAACAAAATAACCAAAGATGACAATTAAGAATAACCACACTCCAATATCTTTTTTAAATTTATCAAGGATATTTCTCATTCTGTATATTCCTCGTAATTTAAACTAACTATGAATTTGGTTTTCTACCAACCGGATTTGGTCTACATTTTCGATTCTTAATAAAGAGCGCTAATGGCGAGTTCGTGACAATCTCTTGTCTTGCTTCTTCTGTCTCTTTCAGCTGTTTACAGTGAGCAAATTGAAATGGGTTGCAGTGGCTTTTCTTGGTGTAGCCGAATACATTGGTTTGGTAGCAGATAAACCATTCGTCACTGCTAAAGCTAGATACAACGATACCCATGTCGTAAAACTCTAACAGTCCATTCGCGTCAATCTTTATGCTGTGCGCTCGTATTCGATAATTTAGGTACTGACCTTTATCAAGCTTTGTCGATTTTACTTTCCAATTCTTCATTCCTGCTCCTAGAGGAAAGTGTTCTTTGTGGGAGAGTTTGGTTCTTTGAGAGAAGTAATTTGGGATAGTTTCATTTTATAACCATTCATATATTTATTGTTATACAGTTTTGTGGGTGGCGACTTTCAATCTTGCAGGACTTGGTTTGTCGCCATACATTCTTTTTTGTTGAAGTTCTTCTCTTTAGTTTAATTTTCTCTATGGGGATAGATGCTAAACACATACGGCTTGCTGCGCAATATGACAGATGTATGTATAAATTTAACCGACGTTAAATTAGTTTGAATGTAAACAATGCAAAGAGAGTAGAAGGGAAGAGTAATTAATCGATTTTGTTTTAGGAAGGAAGTAGAAATAGCCGTTTGATAAGTTCTAATAATCAAATATCAGCATAAATTTAAGTTGTAATTCCTGTTTCAGTGCGTCTTGGTAACGCAAATAAAAAATCCGATATTGGCGAACCAATATCGGATTTTTATATTCAATGAATTGTTTGGTGAAACTCTATTAACCCGCTGCAGCCTGCATGATTAGGCCACAGATGTAAGCGCCGTATGTGCCTAGTGCGTAACCAAGTACCGCCATTAGGATACCTACTGGAGCCAATGCCGGGTGGAATGCCGCCGCTACGATAGGAGCCGATGCTGCGCCACCAACGTTAGCTTGGCTACCAACTGCCATGAAGAACAATGGTGCGCGGATAAGCTTTGCCATCACAATCATTAGAATGGCATGGATAGTTAGCCATGTGATACCAATGAAGAAGTAGCCTGGATTGTCTAAGATAGCCGTCACATCCATTTGCATACCGATGGTTGCAACTAGGATGTAGATGAATGCCGAGCCTACTTTTGATGCGCCACTGTGCTCAAGGCTGCGTGTTGATTTGAAGCATGATGCGATGAGCGCGAACGTTGTTACCATTACGATTAACCAGAAGAAACCTGATGTAAGGCTGTATTTCGCGAGTTCTGGTGCGTTGGTCGAAATCCAAGGTGCGATTAGGTCACTGAATAGGTGAGCTAGGCCGGTAAGACCGAATGCAATTCCCGTGATCTTCATTAGATCGGTTGTGGTCGTTGGGCGAGCGTTCTCTTCTTGGTATTTAGAAACCGTCTCTTTTAGCTCTTCGATAGATGAAGTATCTGCTTTTAACCATGCGTCAATCTTCTTCTGACGACCAGCCATGATAAGTAATACGGCCATCCAAATGTTTGCGCAGATAACGTCTACTGTAATCATTGCAGAGAAGAGTTGGTCATCAACCTCAAATACTTCTTTCATAGCGGCTTGGTTTGCACCACCGCCAATCCAAGAACCTGCAACGGTTGTTAGGCCTCGCCATACGTCACCAGATACAAGGTCAGGGTTGATTTGGTCGATGATCAAGATAGCCAGAGGACCACCAATGATGATGCCGACAGTACCGGTAAGGAACATGATGACGGCTTTCGAACCTAGTCCAAAAATCTTACGTAGGTCTGCTGAGATGATCAGAAGAACTAATGCACTTGGCAGTAGGTAGCGACTTGCTACGAAGTATAGCTTGGAGTTTGACGCATCAATGATGCCGAAGCTGTTCAACAATGAAGGAACAAAGTAACAGAGCAATAAACCCGGAACGAACGAGTAGAATTTTTTCAGTGCGCTATTTTGGCTACTTTCCGTGATAAAAACACCGCCAAGAATAACAGCTAACATGCCCATTATTACAGCATCATTAGTAATCATTATTATATCTCCTTTAAGGTGAGCGCAAAGGTCTCACTTTTTGAATTGCAGGACTATACCGATAACTTCCATTCGTTACAAATTGTAACGATAGACACATATTGAAACGTTTATGTTAATTCAAATGGTTTGTATTTGTGAATGTAGCGCGTAATTTATTGGTTCTGTGAATGATTTTGTTGGGGTGAGGCAGGCTGATTTTGATATATGCAATGTTATTCAAACCCCTGAAAATGGTCATTGCGATTTTAGTTGGCAAGTGAGTCGCTAAAATGAGTGCATATATAGCCATGTTTAAGGTATGGTTTATACAATGAGGTAATGTTTCATAATTGTAAAAACTGAATTCATTTTTGACGGGTAGCTTGAGATTGAAAATTATAACTGGATCACATAAATCTCGTGGTTCATCTGATTCAGGTCCGGTGTTTTGGCTTCATCGGTCGCGCTGTTCGTATCTAGACAATGAAAAAGCGGCCCGAGAGCCGCTTTTTTAATGGTTACTTAGAGTGTTTATTAGAATTCCCGCTTAGCTTTCTTCTTCCTCAAAGCCGTCAGCATAGCCTTTCGGTGGCGGTGTCCAACCTCGTTCTGAGCGAGAGTGCTTATCTGAGCGATCTTTTTTCATATCTTCTTTCATTGCTTCTTCTAGATGAATAAAGATCTGTCGGTAGTTGTTGTCGTAGCGTGGGTTCTCTTCCGCTTCAGACCAAGCTTGGTAGAGCTTTTCAGACTTACGACTTTCAACACGCTGATACGTTGATTTTTGCTGTTCAACGAAGAATGGGTGGTGACCTAAAGAACGCAAGGCTTCTGCCCCCATTTCGAGTGCTGAGTGGTACGTTTCTGATTCTACAAAATCGGCACCGGCTTCTCTTAGGCGATAGCTGTGACCACGGTCGAATGCTCGCGCTAAGATTTTCACTTTAGGGTAGGTGTGTTTAACGTATTTCACTAATTCAACGCTTGAGTCTTGGTTATCGATAGCGACGACAAGCATTGCGGCTTCTTCAATTCCTGCGGTATGCAATAAGTCGTGACGAGTCGCATCACCAAAGTAAGATTTGATATTGATGGAGCGTAATAAATCTACTTGGTTGGCTTGGTGATCGAGAACCACAGTATTGACATCATTCGATACCAATAAGCGGTTAACGATCTGACCGAATCGGCCAATACCAGCAATGATGACCGTGCCTTTCTCTTCGATGGTATCTTCTTCACGGTCGTTAGATTTTTGTTCGTAACGAGGCAGAATTACTTTATCAAACAGGATGAACAAGCCAGGAGTTAAGAACATCGAAAGGGCGACAACCAGCGACAGTGTTTGAACAATATCAGAGGGCAGCACATGGTTTTGGGCTGAGAAGCTCAGTAGTACAAAACCAAACTCACCGGCTTGCGCCAAGCTCAACGTAAACAACCATCGGTCGCTATTTTTGATTTTAAAGATTAGCGCCAGTGTGAACAGTACTAATGCTTTGAGTGCCATTACACCCAGCGTTAAACCAATGATGAGCCCAAAGTCGTTAAACAGAACACCAAAATCGATCCCAGCACCTACCGTAATGAAGAACAGACCAAGCAACAGCCCTTTGAATGGGTCAATGTTCGATTCCAGTTCGTGTCTGAATTCGCTGTTGGCAAGTACAACGCCTGCTAAGAATGTCCCAAGCGCTGGAGACAAACCAACAAGGCTCATCAGCGCGGCAATACCAATAACCAACATCAGTGCCGTTGCAGTGAAGATCTCACGTAGGCCAGAGCTTGCAACAAAGCGGAAGAGTGGACGACTTAGGTAATGTCCGCCTACAACCACGATTGCGATGGAAGCCGTAATAACAAGGCCATATGCCCAACTTGGTAAGCCTGCAACCAAACTTAACTCATCGTGATGTGCTGCAGTTTGTGCAGCGCTTTCTGCCAAGGCAACCAGTTCAGGAAGAGCTAGTAAGGGAATGAATGCCAACATAGGAATGACGGCGATATCTTGGAATAGTAAGACCGAGAAAGCATTCTTACCGCCTTCTGTCTTTGATAGCCCTTTCTCATTAAACGTTTGAAGAACAATCGCGGTAGATGAAAGCGCGAAGATCAAGCCAATGGTGAGAGCGATCGTCCAAGGTTGCCCGAAGAACAATGCAATACCCATGACAATGGCCGTTGTGCCGCCGACTTGTAAGCCGCCGAGCCCCATAAGACGGTTTCTCATTGCCCAAAGCATCTTAGGCTCAAGTTCCAGCCCGACTAAGAACAACATCATCACCACACCGAATTCGGCAAAGTGTTGAATGGTTGTGGTCTCTTCGCCAACTAAGCCAATAATTGGACCAATCACTACACCGGCAATCAGGTAACCAAGCACAGAACCGAGGCCAAGCCTTTTGGCGATAGGGACAGCGATGACTGCCGCGAGCAAATAGATAAATGCTTGTAGAAAATATCCTGTCATGATCTAACCTCTGCTCATCATTTCATCAACGTAGTGGTTTAGCTTTTCAGCCTTGCTTGCCTTTTTAAGGTCGACTTCGCCAGCAACAAAAGCCTCTAAAAGCGTTTTATAGCTGTTTACGTGATCTTGAATTCGGCCTTCTTCCAACGCAGTTCGTGAACCAAACAAAGCCAATGGGGCTAAGTAGTTCATGCCGCATAAAGAAGCCGTTTGTTCGATTGGGTGAAGCAGTTCACGTATCGTGAAGTGGTTATAGCCATCAGTTTGATAAGCATCTTTCTTGCCGCCAGCGGTGATACTGCATAACAAGCTTTTACCTTGCAGTTCATTACCGTCAGTGCCATAGGCAAATCCGTATTCTAGGACAAGGTCTTGCCACTCTTTGAGAATCGCGGGTGTTGAGTACCAATATAGTGGGAATTGAAAAATGATGATGTCATGGTCTAACAGGCGTTTCTGTTCACGATCGATGTTGATTTTGAAGGTCGGATATTCTGCATAGAGATCGACACAGGTTACCCCATCAATGCGCTTGGCTTGCTCAAATAAGGGTTTGTTAGCTTCAGAGCGATGCTGAGAAGGGTGGGCGAATAGCACCAAGACTCGATTTTTCGACATATAGCCCTCTTTGTCCATTAACGAATAATGTTTATTGGAATTATAGATATACAATAATAGAAGAATGATTGAAGAACAACGAATTAGCCCATACTCATCTCTTCAGATGCGGGTGGTTTTTGAGTGTCGTACTTATTATCTGAAATCGGGTATAAAACACACGTCAGTTTTTGTGTTTTTGGCACATCCTGCCTATGACTGAGTAAAACTAATTATTCGCGAATAATAAAAGCGAATAGGCGCATTTTATGTCACGGTTGACGGACAACGTAAATAATTCAATCACCCTACATAGAACAACAATGAACAAAGGAAAAGCTATGAGCACGGACTTGCGTCAACAATGTAACTTGCTGCTTTCTGGCCACTTCGATCCAACACCAGCTCAAACCTTTGCGCAAATGGCTGAATGGTGCGAAACACATGATGTGACTCACGATACCTATGGTGATGGCGATTTTATTGAGAGTTTCGAAAACAAAGTAGCTGATTTGCTCGGCTATGAGGCCGCCGTGTTTGTGATTACAGGCACCATGAACCAACCAACAGCACTAGAGATTGCTTGCCAAGAAAAAAGAAACCCTTTAGTGGCTATGCATGAATCCAGCCATATCATGCGCCATGAACGCCAAGGGTATCAGCTCCAGAACCGTTTCAACGTACTTCCTGTTGGCAACGTGTTCCGAACTTGGAACGTAGATGACCTGAAGGCTTGGCCAGACGAAATTGCAGCTGCGCTTTATGAACTTCCAATGCGTGAAATCGGCGGGCAGCTTCCTGAGTGGGATGAGCTTGAAGCGATAAAGCAGTACTGCAAAGAACAATCGATTCATCTGCATATGGATGGGGCTCGTTTGTGGGAGTGCGGCGCGTATTATCAAAAGTCATATAGCGAGATCGCTCAAGGTTTCGATACCGCTTATGTGTCGCTCTATAAAGGGTTAAACGGCCTTGGTGGTTCGCTGCTATTAGGTGATAAGGCTTTCGTAGCAAAAGCAGCGGCATGGATGAAGCGTCAGGGTGGGAATGTTTATCATCGCACGCCTTATGTGGTTTCGGCAGCAATGCAGTTTGATCAACGACTCGAGATGATGCCTGCTTTGTATGAACGCACCATTCAGGTTTACCAGATATTACAAGATTACCCTCAATTCACGATTAATCCGCAGCAGCCTCAAGTAAATATGCTGCATCTTTATTTACCCGTAAGTTATGAAGACGGCATTATCGCAAGAGACAATATTGCTAAGAAGCATAAGATTTGGATAGGAAACCCAGCAATGAGCGAGCTACCAAATCAATGTAAAATTGAGTGGTATGTGGGTGATAACTTATTGAATTTACCCGATCATGAGCTGATCGACATTCTAGATTTTATTAACGAAGAGCTGATTTAATTAACGAAGAGTTGAATTGATTGCAGCAGAAGTTGGCTAACTGAGATGAATACAGGGCATGCTTCCTGTATTCATTTTACGCCAATAGGATAGTGGGGCTTGTTACATATATTGGTTGATGTACACATCGACTAAAAACATGAATACAGGCACCGTGCTGAGAAGTCCGAAGAAGACGATTGGCACCCAGTTTTTCATTTTCTTTTTAGGTTGCTCAGTGTTGTTCATAAGTTCGGCCTTAAATTAGTTGTCGAGTCTGCGCTATTGATGACCACTGAATTACGTAATGATTAAATGTAGCCATGATAATATCAGTCGCAGGATCTATTTATCTTTGTGATATCCCATAAAATCTACGAGTATGGTATCAAATAAAATCGATGATCCCTACGCGGATTTGGCGTTTCGTGGTGTGTATCAATCACAGAAAATGTAGGCGATTCATAAGCGGTTCATAAAGACTCAATAATAATGAACCTATTAGAACAAGTATTGCCTTATTCGGCATATGAAATAAACAGCATTCAAAGATTTGGAGAAGACAACATGAGAACAATAGGAAACATCATTTGGTTTCTGTTTGGTGGCGTATTTATGGGACTGGCTTGGTGGTTCTTCGGACTGCTCGCATTCCTCACCATCGTTGGTATCCCATGGGGTAGAGCGTGTTTTGTAATGGGTAATTTCTCATTCTTCCCATTCGGTCAAGAAGCGATTTCTCGTGATGAATTGACGAATGAAACTGACATCGGTACCAGCCCGCTAGGTATGATTGGTAACATTATTTGGTTCTTATTTGCAGGAATCTGGCTTGCGATTGGCCACATCATGTCAGCAGTGGCGTGTTTCATTACTATCATTGGTATTCCGTTTGCGATTCAGCATCTTAAGCTAGCGGTTATCTCATTGGCGCCAATCGGCAAAACAGTTGTCGACAAGCGTGAAGCAGAAGCGGCACGAGTAAGAAACTACAAAGGTTAAGGCTACAGCTTAAGTCTTAGATAGAACTGAAAAAGCACATCACATGATGTGCTTTTTTTGTGCCTCGGTTCCTATATCACTATGCCCACATCTCACAAACACCAACTAGACGCTAGTGGGCTAGGCACTGTTTAACTAGATATTATTTAATTAGACATTGTTGAACAGGACTTCAAGTCGAAGAGTGATGTTGGCTTCTTCGGTATGTTTCTCATAGGGCTCTCGTTCCCATTGATAGCGCGGAATCAGTTCGTAGAATAGCCACTCTTTCCAAATGTTTTCTCGGTAGGTTATCGACACCTGTGAATATTCGTAGTGGTTATACGGTTCGCTGGTTGCTGTGATAGTGGCGCTGTATTGCAGAGCTTGGTCTTGAGAAAGATAGTGATACAAAGTTAGCCCCGTGCCGTAGTCCCAGCCTTTAAGGTCGTCGTTATAGCCTGCAAAGTTCGACCATCGCGCTAAGAAGTCATCACTTAAAGAAAGATCAAAATCGATATCGGTGATCTCCCCAGTTTCGTGTTTTTCTTGATACAAACGTTGAGTAAGCCTGAATATGACGTCGGTTGTTAGAGGGTAGGTAAAACGGTAGCGAGCTTCAATACGAGGACGCAGTGTCGCTTTAATATTGAAGCTACTGTAACCCTTGGCATAAGCATCGTAACGTAGGCCGAGTGCGCTTTCTAATTCATCTGAATCTTGCGGAAAGAAATCCAAGAACTCTTCATCGCCAACCGATTCATAGATTAACTTCAAGCGTTTACTGACAAAGGGCAAGTGCAAGCGAGCTTTGAGTTTGGTGTTGTATTCAACATCACCTCCCTCAATGTAAGTAAAGTCATTGTACCAACGTACAGAGGTGCCCGCTCGCGCATCTTCAGTCATACGATCATCCACAAAAAAGCTGTCAAACCACAATGCGGGTTGGCAAAATTTACTGTTTAGGTAGTGGTAAGCCTTTTCGACAGGGGCGTCTTCTAACGGCTGACTGTGACACTCGTTTGGTTCCTCTGCTTGGGCGGAGTGGGCAACGAGCGAAGCTAATAATGAGGTGTTAACTATCCAACGACTCAATGGAACCTGTTTGTCATTCTATATATCAATAGATTGACTATAACCAAGCGATCGCAACAATGCGACTTTTTAGTGGTGAGTAGTTAGTGATTAGTCGCTACTGATTAGTGATGAGGGTAAAGGTCTGAAAGGTATCGACAGATAAAAGAAAACGGGCTCAGAAGGTGAGCCCGTTTGTTTAACTATTTGTTTTTAGCAAGAGCCGCGTGTTTCTAGCTCGAATAACTTGTCGCTAGATTACATTGCTGCTTCGAAGATCGCTGAGATTTCTTCGTGAGTTGCTTGTTTAGGGTTAGTGAAACCACAAGCGTCTTTTAGTGCGTTGTCAGAAAGAGTCGGGATGTCTTCTA
The DNA here is from genome assembly GCF_014879975.1 of Vibrio bathopelagicus. Lineage (NCBI taxonomy): Bacteria > Pseudomonadati > Pseudomonadota > Gammaproteobacteria > Vibrionales > Vibrionaceae > Vibrio > Vibrio bathopelagicus. The sequence continues at coordinate 756,251 of NZ_CP062501.1, forward strand.
GCTTAGCACCAAGCTGCGCGATACCCGTTGGGATATTGACATCGTTTGCTAGTTGAACAATCGCGTTGATAGCCGCTTCTGCGCCTTGCTCTGGTGTCATGCCTTCAATATTCACACCCATCGCTTTTGCAACGTCACGTAGACGCTCTGGGCAAACTTGCGCGTTGTAGCGTTGAACGTGTGGTAGCAAGATAGCGTTACATACACCGTGTGGAAGGTCGTAGAAACCACCCAGTTGGTGCGCCATTGCATGAACGTAACCCAATGAAGCGTTGTTGAATGCCATGCCAGCCATGAACTGTGCGTAAGCCATTTGCTCACGAGCTTCAATGTCTTCGCCGTGCGCTACGGCTGTTCTTAGGTGTGCTTGCACAAGTTCAATTGCTTTAATTGCTACTGCGTCTGTGATTGGCGTTGCTGCGATAGAAACGTAAGCCTCGATTGCGTGTGTTAACGCATCCATGCCTGTTGCAGCCGTTAGTGATGCAGGTTTAGCAAGCATCAACTCAGGATCGTTTACTGAGATAAGTGGTGTTGTGTGTTTATCAACGATAGCCATCTTAATGTGACGAGCTTCGTCAGTAATGATGCAGAAACGCGTCATTTCAGAAGCTGTACCTGCTGTTGTGTTGATAGCAATTAGAGGCATCATTGGTTTTTCTGACTGATCAACGCCTTCGTAGTCTGCAATCTTGCCACCGTTAGAAGCAACTAGAGCGATACCTTTTGCACAATCGTGTGGAGAACCGCCACCTAGAGAAACAACGAAATCACAATCGTTGTCAGTTAGTAATTCAAGACCATCGTTAACGTTCGTGATGGTTGGGTTGGGTTGAGTGCCGTCGAATACAACTGCGTCTACGCCGCGTTGGCTAAGTAGGTCTTGTACCTGTTTAACCACACCAATTTGGTTAAGGATCTTATCCGTAACGATCAGACCTTTTTTGAAGCCTTGAGACTGAATGCTATCAGCAGCATCTTTCAAACAGCCAGTACCCATGAAGTTGATTGTAGGGATATAAAATGCAGTAGACATTGGAAAACTCCGTTAATTATGATTTTTTAATTTCCTACATGTTGTCGGCAATCAACTGGTCGACCATTGATCTGGAACAACTTTGATTCCGAACTACCACTTTGTGGCTATGCGTTGTGATAGGGCTCATATAGCAATCGTTTTTATGGTTTTCTTATGTGTTTATTGTCAGCAATGGAAAGCGAACTATTGATTGACTTAAGAACAGAATGGCGATCTATAACCATGAAAAGTAAAGATTACTCACTCAAAGTCGGTTCAAGTTCAGTTTGTGTCGAAGGTTTACTTGAGTCATCGTTAGCTTCAATTTGAGGTTGTTGAGGCTCATCGGTATCTAAGGCATCAGAGGTGTCTTCTGGTTCTTGATCATAATACTTTACAAGGAATGGGGTGAGCATGACGGATGACGGTAAGAAGTGCTTCATGGTACCTCCCGGTACTTAAGGGTATTTCTTGTATGGTATTGGTTTAATATGTGGCAAAATTTGCGATACATCATGACTTGTTGTTTGTTTTCTATAAATTATTAGAACTATATTCAGGCTCACAAAATTGATAGTAGAATGCACATCTGGCCTTTGAGGCAACGAGAAAATAAATACAAGCACAGCTCAACCGCGCGAATAATAGGACATAAAATGAAGTACGATTGGATATTCTTTGATGCAGATGAAACCTTGTTCCACTTTGATGCTTTTCAAGGAATGAAGCTGATGTTCTCCCGTTTTGGCGTGGACTTTAGCGAACAGGATTATTCAGTTTATCAAGAGGTTAATTTGCCGTTATGGGTTGATTACCAAGATGGCCGCATTACGGCGGCACAACTGAAGCACGCGCGTTTTGAAACCTGGGCAGCAAAGTTAGAGACAACAACAGCAGCATTAAACAGCGCATTTTTGACCGCAATGGCAGACATTTGTTCTCTGCTTCCTGGTGCAAAAGAGTTGATGGAGTCATTAAAAGGCAAAGTGAACATGGGCATCATTACGAATGGTTTCACCGAGCTGCAATCTATCCGTTTAGAACGAACAGGAATGACGGACTACTTTGAGTATGTGATCATTTCTGAGGAAGTCGGTGTTGCTAAACCAGACGCTGAAATTTTTGAACATGCACATAAGCTGATTGGATTGCCATCGAAGCAGCGCGTATTGATGGTCGGGGACAACCCACATTCTGATATTTTAGGTGGCTTGGATTTTGGTATTGAGACCTGTTGGTTGAACAGCCAAGAGAAAGCAACGCCAGCGGGTATTAACCCACACTATCAGGTTAAGTCTCTGGCTGACCTGCAAGCACTTCTATTGGCATAATAGCTAATTGCTTTTAGATTTTTGAGTGAATGATTGATAGCCGAGTACAGTTATGTGCTCGGCTACTTATTTTTACTTACTGCAACTTATCGATAGTGGTGCTTAAGCCTATCTTTGCTTTAAGCTCACTTTGATTACCCAATTACAATAAAAAGAAGGAAGAGGCGTGCTGAAATCTCATCGCCATAGCTGCTACGGTATTGCTGCCATTTTACTTTGGAGCTGCTTAATTGCATTGTCTCGTAGTGTTTCAGAACAACTGGGCCCAATTGGTGGCGCAGCCAGTCTTTATACGGTGAGCTCACTGCTGTTGGTCTGTGTTATGGGGTTACCTAAGCTGTCGCGCTTCTCTAAATCGTATTTGATGATCGGTGGTACCTTATTCGTTTGCTACGAGATCTTCCTGGCTCTGGCTTTAGGAATGGCAAACAGCCGACATCAAGCCTTAGAAATGGCCGTTATCAACTATCTATGGCCAGCACTAACGGTGTTATTTGCGGTACTGCTTAGCGATAAAAAGATCAACTGGTTAGTTTATCCAAGCATCTTTTTGGCGTTCTTTGGTGTAGCTTGGAGTATCAGCGGCGATCAGGGGCTTTCTATCGATCAAATCGCGGCCAATATTGCGACGAATCCAAAAACCTATTCGATGGCATTCTTCGGCGCGATTATTTGGGCTGTGTATTGCAATTACACCCAACGCGTTGCTAAAGGGCAGAATGCGATTGTGCTTTTCTTTATCGCTACCGCGGTCACTCTGTGGATCAAATACGCATTGAGTGATGAAACCGGCATGGTGATGACTTCATGTGCAGCGATTGATTTAGTGCTTGCTGGGGCTTGTATGGGGGCTGGTTACGCGCTTTGGAACACGGCGATACTCGGTGGCAATATGGTCTTCCTCGCCACTATGTCGTATTTCACGCCCATCTTCGCGACCTTATTGTCTTCTATGATTCTAGGTTTGTCATTGAGCATGAGTTTTTGGCAGGGTGTTTGTATGGTGACGATTGGTTCACTGGCTTGCTGGTGGGTAACCAGAGAAAAGCCGACGGCTAAGGCGTCGGCTTCTGAAGAGGTTCAATCAGAGTCTTAAGTTAGCGAGAGACTGACTGTTTAACTCTTGGACTTTTAACTCGCGATATTGAGATTCAATTGAAGCTCATATGGCATCTTAGATAGGCGTCGCTTAAGTTGGCGGCGCGTACGTTCAATATCATCGACCGCAATCGCTTGTTGGTCGTTGGTATGAATATCAACGTTGATTCTTAGTTCCGGGCCAATCTTAGTCACGCCCATTAACTCCAAATCTTGATCCGCATCTTTGTCCACAGCGACAACATTCTTATCTACCGCATCACAAATATCTTTGGTTGCCGACATCATCAGCAGTTCACGCATTGCTTCTCGTAACATGTCGAACGGAACTTTGATGAAGTAGAAAGACATTAACAACATCATCATTGGGTCGGCATATACCGCGTACTCTGCAAACGGAGAGTAAGCTACCAACCAAGCAACAACGAAACCTGCCGTTACTGCCACACTCAAAAGTGTATCCATCTGCCACTGTTTAGACTCAGCTTGAATCAAACCTGAAGAAATACGTTTGCTCTTGTTGGCGATGTACCACCAAGCGTAACCACAACCTAATACGTTGAAAATACCAAACAGAGTTGCGATAGAAGCATCGACTTCACGACCGCCTGTCATCAGAGCACCAATCGCGGAGTAAAGCGAATAACCGACCACAAGCAGAATCACAATTGCTTTAATCGCGATTACGATTGGCTCAATGATAGCTCGACCGAATGGGAACTCCCTGTCTGATGGGCGATTAATGTATTTCGAAGCAGCTAGTGACAATAAAGTTAACAGTAAACTGATAAGAGAATAGACACCGTCAAATACTATGACTAGAGAGCCAACGAGAAGACCCAACACCAATCCGCCAATTGCAAAGCCTGATGCTAAAAGGGCTGAGAACAATAGTACTCGGTTTTCGTTTTGGCTTTTCCTGTCACACATAATATTTTCCAGATGTTTTTGATAACTTCATTGTTCTAATATTGAGCTAGCTTTACAAACTTTATCTGATGACGTTTATATGTCGGCAACCCGTTTTATATTAAAGTTATTACTATTCAATTGCTTAACGATAGATTTTGGTGTCAGTAAAGTTGACGATGACTGTTTTTTAGGAAATGTGAAACTGGCGTTAAATGGTTTATGATTAGTAAAACACATAGGTTTTGAAGGTCTCATAGGCTCGCTGTGTAAAGGGTCAGGGTGTTAAGGTTACAGAAATCGCACTGAAACCTTATACCTTAAACTTGGGTTTGAACCTTGAGCGTAAAGCTGAGTGGAACTTGAAAAGGAGTGGATGAAGATGAAATTTGATGATCTCAACGATAGCGAGTTGTGGGCGATTGCTAACCCGATAATGGACAACTTGATGGACGGCTCCACCAAGGTTGACCATGCTCAACACTGCCGAGACTTTACGCAGCGCATGAAGGATATTGTGACGTCTGAGTATCTGGAAAAGGTGTGTCATCATTATCAGCACAGCAACGGATTTTTTGCTGAACGTGAGCCAGTTGCGCTATTCAGACGCTCCGATTCCATCGCCTTTGTTTGGAAGCAGGCGTATACCATTGCGAAAGGTGAGTTTGTGGCAGAAATGGTGCTGGTTGAAGAAGACGGACGTTATTTAGTGGATCACGTGATGGTCTTCTAAAGGAGAGCTTTCTATTTGTTAGATGATTTCAAGTATCGAGATAGAACATTATCTGACACTTTAAAAATCAAACAAGTAATCGCTGATCTGATCCGCTAACCAATTCATACCTGGGTGTTCCGCCATACCTGCCGCGGTAAACATACAGTAGTCTTCTTGAGTCAAGCCATAAGTGTGCTTGATCACCGCCAGTTCCTGTTCACGTAATAAATGGCGTATCAATGGCTCAGGCATTACGCCCCATGCATCTTCTCGTAGAATCGTATCCAACATAAAGTCGAAGCTAGAGAAGCCTATGTATCGGCGAGAGAAGGGCTCAAGCTCAGGGTTATCTTTTTCATTAAGATAAACCATCGTCGCTTGCATCGAATTTCTTAGTACTTCATCCGACACTCTTCGCATCGCACTTAAATCATGTCCTTTCTTACATACCGACATCATTCGGATCTTGCCGAGTGGGTTGTAGATAATTCTTGGGTCGTCTACACGCTCGTAATCGACACCAAATGCAAAATCAACTTGCTGGGTTTCGACAAGATTAGCCAAGTCGCCGCTAGAAGCGAGAACGAAATTGAAAGAAGTGGAAGGGTATTTGTTGTTTAGGGCGTGCGATAAACTTTGCCACATTTCATCGGGTAGGGAGTCATCGCGTGCGATCCAAATTTCGGCGTTGAATTCACCCGAAACATGTAAGCAGGTTTGCTTAATGCGTGCAGCTGTCACTAACATGCCTTCGCAATCTTTGTAGATAGCTTTGCCTGCTTCAGAAAGCTCAACGTGGTTGCCACTGCGAACAAACAGTTCGACGTCTAACTCTTTTTCCAAGGCTTTGATCGACATGCTCAGTTTGGTTCGGTTGCATTCTAGCTGTCGAGCAGCCTCAGAGACTGATCCTAAATCAGCAACTGAACAAAAGGCTTGGACTTGAGAAAGGTTCATTTCATTTCCATATTGAGCGGGTGGCAGTGCATATTATCTGAATATTGTGCTGACTATCTTAGAAATAGTCCATCTTTGCATGATAACTCTATGACGAATTGACTAATTTGGTTTATTCTGGGGGCGTTCCGAACCTACAAGAAGTAAAGATGGAGGCCATGATGGCGAAACAATGGGACGAGTACGCACTGGATTGGGATAAAGATCCCGCTACTGCTGTATTCGCACAGTCCGCATTTGACCAGTTAACGCAGCTCGTTGATTTGAACGGAACCCGTGTCCTTGATTTTGGTTGTGGTACAGGATTACTCAGCCAGAAAATATCTCCTTTTGCAAAAGAGATCATCGCTCTCGATATCTCAGAAAGGATGATTGAAGAGTTAGATAAAAAAGAGCTGTCTAATGTAGAGCCTGTCGTTGATATCTTATCGCGCGGACTTGCAGCCCAACACCCAGCATTCAGAAACCAGTTTGACCTAGTGGTAGCTTCTTCGGTGTGTGGTTTTATCCCGAACCTACAAGACACAGTCAGTCTGATTTACACGCTGCTTGAAAATGACGGCACGTTTGTACACTGGGATTGGTACTTGGAAAGTGACAGTGAAGACTACGGTGTTAGCCAACAGCGCTCAGAGAATGTATTGAGTGCAGCCGGCTTTGCAGTAGTTGAAGTCTCCACACCGTTCTCGATTGACACTCCACAAGGTACTTTGAAGGTATTGATGGGTGTAGGTCGCAAACAAGTGGTTCCTCATCTATAGCTCTTTTGTCTGTAGTTGACGTATCTATAGTTGCTCATATAACTGTACTCACGCTTAATTGACTAAACCCACATCAACGATCTTTTGATTCGTTATGTGGGTTTTCTATTTTTACGCGCTTGTGTTTCAAACAAAATAGCTAAATAGCTAAATAGCTAAATAGCTAAATAGCTAAATAGCTAAAGCTACTTTCTAATATTGTCTGATTACTCGTCCTATCTTGCTACACCCTAACCTCATAATTGATAAACCGACAGCTGCCAGTTTCTCTGTGGTTGTTTCCATTTTGGAAATATACTCTTGCATACATTTCATTAGTGGAAATGTAAGTATGAGATATAAAATAAGCCCATAAAAATATTAAGGGTTTAATCATGAGCCACCAATCTGCGTCATCTACTTCTTCACCATTTTCACTGCAACAACAACGCTTTAGCAATATCATTTCAGATGCCAACCTGTCCCCAAAACAGAAGTCGAGCTATCTTGCCTTAGAAGCTGAAGCTAGCCTGCCGTATATGCCGGTAAGCAATGAAGTAGAGCAAGCCTTACAACAAGGTGTGCTGTGTGACATGTTTGAAGGGCACGCTCCATTTAAGCCGCGCTATGTGCTTCCTGATTATTCTAAATACTTACATCAAGGCTCAAAGTATTTAGAGCTTAGCGCGGCAACTAATTTCGACGAAGCATTGAACATGCTCACCATCCTTTATCATCACGTTCCATCGGTGACTTCAATTCCGGTTTACTTAGGTCAGTTGGACGATGTGTTGATGCCTTTTGTTGGCGATTTGACGGATGAGCAGGTATATCAAAAGCTGAAGCTGTTCTGGATCATGCTGGATCGCACACTACCAGATGCATTTATGCACGTGAATATTGGGCCAAGTGACAATATTGTATGCCGCACCATTTTACGTGTGGATGCTGAATTGAAGCAGATCGCGCCTAACTTAACTTTTATGTATGACCCTGCCGTCACGCCTGATGATCTGCTTCGTCATGCGGCGAGCAACATTTGTGAATGCAGCAAGCCGCATATTGCCAATTATCCTGCACACGCCGCTGCGTACGGTGATAAGCGTTTTGGCATTGTGAGTTGCTACAACTCTTTGCCTCTGGCGGGTGGTTCAAACACGCTAGTACGTATGAACCTGAAGCAAGTGGCTCTGAAATCTGAGGATAGCGTAGACTTCTTACAGCAAGTATTGCCTAACTACAGCAGTATCATGGTTGAGTTAATGAACGCGCGCAGCCGTTTCTTACATGAAGAATCAAACTTTTTCGAGGGTTTCTTAACCAAAGAATGCCTGATTGAAGAGGACCGTTTTGCGCCAATGTTTGGCATTTACGGCATGGCTGAAGCGGTCAACATCTTAATGGAGAAAGAAGGCAAAGCAGGGCGCTATGGTCACGATGAACAAGCCAACCAACTTGGACATCGTATCTCTGAAAATCTGGCAGAGATCGTTGAAAGCTCTGAAGTGAAGTATGGACTAGAAGGTAAAGCCTTGTTGCACGCTCAAGGTGGTATTAGCTTAGACGAAGATGTGACACCTGGTGTGCGTATTCCTTATGGAACAGAACCTGATCCAGTTTCTTATGTACGTGCGACGGCTGGTCACCATAAGTTCTACACCTCAGGCATCAGTGACATTCTGACGATCGACGAAACGGTGAAATCAAACCCAGAAGCGATGTTTAACTTGTGCAAAGGGGCGCTCCAAGCGGGTTACCGTGAGTTTACTGCCAACGTTGCATCGAACGACTTAGTCCGTGTGACTGGCTACATGATTAAGCTGTCTGATATTGCGAAATACGACGAGCAAGGTTCACGCACCAATACCACTTTCCTTGGTGCTGAAGCTGCAAAAAATACTGGTATCCTAGAGCGTAAGCCACGTGTGGCAAGCTTAGAGATGTCACCGACATACGAATAGATTTAACGTGCGTGTGTTATGTGTGTGTGATGCGTTTCGAATGCGAACAATGTGAATTATGAAAATTTCTGATCTAACAACTCAAATGGCTAGGGTTAAAAATAATAAGACAGAAAAACAAGCGAAGGTCAGCCGTGTGCTGACCTTTTCTTGTGTTGATGGACCCGGAAATCGCTTGGTACTGTTCCTACAGGGCTGCAATTTCGATTGCATCACTTGTCATAACCCACACACAATCAACCACTGCAACCATTGTGGAGATTGCGTTAGTGGCTGCCCGAGCAGTGCTCTAAGTCTTGTTGAAGGCAAAGTGAAGTGGGATCCGGTAGCTTGTACCAACTGCGATCAGTGCATCGATACCTGTGATCATAAGTCGAGCCCTAAAATCACCACGATGACGGTCTCAGAGGTGCTTGAACTTGTCAGGCATAATCAATTTTTCCTGAGTGGTATTACCGTTTCGGGTGGCGAAGCGACGATGCAATTGCCGTTTATCATCGAACTATTTCAAGCGATCAAAAGCGATCCGCAATTGGGTCATCTCACGTGCTTTATTGATAGTAATGGCTCACTGTCGCAACAAGGGTGGAATAAGGTGTTGCCTTACCTTGATGGTGCAATGATCGACCTAAAATCATGGCAATCTGAAACGCATCAATGGCTAGTGGGTAGAGGGAACCATCGAGTGTTTGAAACCATCAACTACTTAGCAGATAAAGGAAAGTTACATGAAGTCCGGTTGCTGCATATCCCTAATAAAAGTGACCTCGATATCGAGGTAGAGCAGGTCGGTTACTACTTGAAGGGCTTGCCAAGTGATGTTCGAATTCGGCTGAATGCGTTTCAACATCATGGAGTAATTGGTGAAGCTTTGGAGTGGCCTAAATGTACAGAACAACAGATGCAGAGTTTTCATGACAAGCTCTACTTAATTGTTCAAAGGCCAATGCAAACACCTGAGGTATATAGTTAGTCTCTTATAAAAACCTGGCAGTTTATAAAAAGCTATTTTCTTGCAAAACCTAAGCTTCTAAGAACAAATCACACAACCATTTGATCGCTTGGTCATTCATGTTTGGCTTGTTCCACACTAAGCTATACGCCACTTTACCGTAATCAAAAGGGAGCGGCTTACTTACCAAGCCTTGTGCTTGTTTGGCATGCCCAGTCCATTGTTTAGAGCAAGTGAAGAGGAACGGTGTGTGGTGACACAGCACCGCCGCTGCGCCAAAATCCGCTACCGATATCGCCATATCTCTCGGCTTGTGACATTGCACTAAGTTTTGCTCAAAGTAAGGCTTAGACAGCTCGTTATCTAAGATCCCAATGTGTTTGTAATCTAAATAGCCTTCAACCGTTAGCTCTTGCTGAGCGAGAGGGTGGTGAGCGCCCATCAAACAAACCATTTCATCAGGAAGAATCGTTTCCCACACCAACTCTTTATTATCCGTTGGTGGTTGGGATATATCATGGGGCAACAAGATCAAATTGACCTTACCACTGAGCAAAGCATCGAATCCAAGCTCCTGTTTTGAATAGATATTAAGTTTGGCTTTTGGTGCAAGTTCAGTGGTGATTTTGCTGATCTTCGAGGCAAACACTTCGAAGGTACTTTCACGCATCGAAAGTGAAAAGCTGCCTTGATACTCTTGAGGAGTAAAACTTTTTTGGTGAAGTAGCCCGTTCATGCTGGAAAGAATCGCGTGAACGGTGGGAGCTATTTTCAGGGCAAAGGGAGTCGGGATCAGCTTGGTGCCGTCTCGATAGAAAAGCTCGTCGTTGAGAATGTCACGTAGCTGAGACAATGTCTTACTCACACTCGAAGGGCTGACAAAGAGTTGCTCTGAGGTTTGAGTGACGCTGTGGGTGTTTAGCATAATATGAAGCGCAGTGAGGTGTTTAAGGCTCACTCGCGATAAATGTAAGTAATCCATACACAACTCACTCAATGCGTGACAACGGTCGGTTTAAGGCTTTATAACAGAAACTAGCGCGCTAACTTGTGATGAGCTCGCGAAAAGTGACCCGCACAGAATGCGCCTACAATGGATAACTCACCCGCCAAACATAGTGCAGCACAGACTTCAGCGAGGGCTTGTGATTTGCCGTTGCCATGCAGCTCTAGTAAATCGAGACAGGCTTTTTGACTTGGTAGGCTTGTACCGCCACCGACTGTCCCTAACATCAAGTTAGGCAGCGTCACGCTCGCGTATAAACCACCTTCTTTGTTGAGCTCCATACGAGTCATACCAATCGCTGACTCAGCAACACACGCTGCGTCTTGGCCGCAAGCGATATAGAGTGCAGCCAGTGCATTGGCATAATGGGCATTGATACCAATCGTACCGCTTAGCGCGCCACCGACTGTAGTCATTTGTCCGAACTGCACCATCTTCTCTGGTGTGGTATGGAGGTACTTAGCGACAAGTTCAGCAGAGATATTAACCTCGGCTGTGACCTTTTTGCCACGAACGCTGCGCAAGGTTTGAGTATTGGCTTTTTTGTCGCCCGATAAGTTGCCATCAAGAAAGGCGTGATCGGGTTTAACTGGTGTATGTTCAATGATGTACTCAAATACCGCGTTGGTTGCGATAGTCACCATATTCTGGCCAGAGGCATCTCCGGTTAGAAATTCAAACACCAAGTAAACATGGTTGCCTTCGATGTTGATGTTGATGTCGGTAAGCTTGCCGTGTGATGTTGTTGATTCCGCCAAGATCTTGAACTGGTCATATTGAGTCACAGCCCAAGCCACAAACTGTCCGGCTTCAACTAACCCTTGGAATGCGAAACCAGGCGTACGTGTTACACCTTCATTGAGCAACATAGCACTTGCGCCACCACAAGCCGTAATCAGCTTTGAACCACGGTTATAAGACGCGACAAGCGCCGCTTCTGTCGTTGCGAGTGGTACGAGGTAATCACCCGTAGCAAATAAGCCATTGACTCTTAAAGGACCAGATATGCCGACAGGGACTTTAACCGTGCCAATAAAGTGCTCAATGTTTTTCTCATACGCTTGGACCTGGCTTTGTGTATGAGGGTCGAGCAGTTCTTGCTGTGAATCTGCATTATCGAGAGCTGTCCAACGACGTGTGAGATCCTTTTCTGTCAGGTAGGGGCTAGGAGTCAGCTTATTTACTGGCTTTTCAAAATGAGGCTGGAGCTTCTTTTCTAATTCGTCTGCGGAGATGTCGCCTCCTAAAATAGAAACATAGTCACGGCGATGCAGATTTAGTTTTGGCATAAATAGTACGAAGTAAAGTTTGTGCTGCAAGAATAGTTTGCGCTGATTCTACCGAGTAATAAACCAGAAACAAGCGTCAGATATAATGAGTTACAGTTTGTGTGCTTATAGAGTCAAAAAGCATCAAAAGTGGTTGAATCAAACGGATTCAGGACATAGGAAACAAGCACTAAGTGTGAGTATAGATCAGATATGGATGTCGAGAAGACTGCCGATGGCTTCGTTTTGACGATCAACGACACTCGCGCCAACGCGGTTGTAACTTGCGCTTTGTGTCAGTTTAATCACGGAATCTGTTGAGGATGAAACAGGTTCGGGTTCTTTGTCTTTTAAAGAAAGAGATTTTTCAGGTTCGATTTGGTTGAAGCTAAGATCGCTAGATTGGGATAAGTCATTTGATTCGGGAGTGTGCTGAGTGGATTGGTTCAGTTCAATTGCCGCTTCTTCAGCCATATTGGTTGACTGCTGAATAATGGCATAACCTGATTGAATCCCTGAAATCGACATGTCAGAACCTTTAATTGACGTATGGAATGAGTCTAGGTTGACGATATTTTGAGCGCAATGGTGAACTGGTGTAATTTACGGTGAAACTGTGAACTTAAGCTAAAATAGTGATCGCTGTCTACTAATTAAACAGGTCGTTTAGAGCGTTTAACTCTTCGTCTGTAAGAAGAGCTGGCTTATCTGTTTCAAGGTTTCCGTCGATTTCACCTTGAAGTGCCTTCAATTGTTGAGGGCTAAGAAGCTGTATTTGCTCCTTAAATGCTTCAAATTGCTGTGTATTCATAATGTGACCTTAGTTCAAATACATATGCTCTATTGAGCATAGACTAACGATGCAAGAAATCAAACCACATTAAGTGAAAATTAAAAGAAGTTTGAGGGCTCTTGAAACTAAGGAAACTATAAATTGCTCTGGTTGTTTTTTGTCCGAGAATTGTCAGGCAAAGTTAACGCTTGGTTAATCAAAGTCAGGAAATTCCTACAAAGTAAAAATGCCCTGATCCCTTACCTGACGGGGCGTGCAGTTAGTTTACTATCCCTACTTATAGGTATTGGTATAATAAACCATACATACACCTATTGATCATTATGTATTCAAATTATGTATCTTTCTGTTTTTACAGTATTTTATCTTCTGGATCTGAATTCGCCTTTTCGAGAGGCTTTTCGATGTTCACTTTAACGGCAAACTTGGTGGCCAAAGTGTGCAATTCTGGGAGCATTCGATAGATCAAGTGCAATTGCTGTAGGACCATCCTGACAGAGCTTTCGTCTTCTTCTCTCCACTCACTTAAACGTTTATCAAGCTCAGGATCATAAGCATTCTTGACTTCGCATTGCTCACGATGAGAATACAGCTGATCGTTCAGAGCATCGAGATGCTCGTGTATTACTCTGTGTGCATCTAACACTAGTTTGTGTGTCGCCTCATCATCAATACGTGTTCTGTGAGCCCCCAGCGCCGAGATATAGCTGAGTAGAGCATGATTGAGTGTTAGGAATCGGAAGCTCTCATCTTCAGAGGTTCGATACTTACCCGGTTCAACCAACATGCTGCTGATAGCGACAGTCAGGTTGGCATCGTTATTGTGCGCACTACGGCGAGAAATACGGTAGTTGAGCGTATCTTTTTTGCCTACGCGATACTGGCCAATGATCTGAGCCAGATAATTCTTATTTGAATCAAGGGCATCTGCCATCACCTTGTGCAGTCGTTTCGATTGCCAGTCCGGTAAAATGTAAATCACAGCCAAAACTGCAAGCGCACAGCCAATGAAGGTATCCGCTAGCCTTGGTAATACCACGGCATAGCCTTCGCCGAGCTGATTGAAACAGAACAACACCAACAAGGTGATAAAGCCTGTTGCGAAGCCGTAGTTATTGATACGGAACGCAAAGAACATCACGCCACTGATCACAATAAAAACCAATTGGCTCTCTTGAGATGGGAAGAAGGTCAGTAGCGGAACCCCAATCAACAAACCAGCCACTGTGCCTACCACACGGGCTGTCAGTTTTTGTCGCGTGGCACTGTAGTTTGGCTGACATACGAACAGTGTCGTTAGCAAGATCCAATAGCCACGTTCGATATCAAAACCTTGAATGATACCGTAACCGAGCGTCAGCGTGACGGCCATACGTATCGCGTGGCGAAACAGCATAGAGTCAGTGTGCAGATTGGCTCTGATCTTTTGCCACATAGCAGTCAAGGTATGTGGGTTGGTATCATCTAACACATCTTCTTCTAGCTTCTCAGCGTCTGGGTTACTGATATTCGATAGCTGCTTTTCAACGGTTGCCAGATTGCTGAACAGATAATCCAACTGGTTCAGCAACGGTTTCCATTCTGGTTTATTTTGCTGATGAAGGTGAGTGAGTGAGGACATCAATTCATCAAGCGCCAATACAGATTTATCGCCATGTTGGTATTCTGCGCCAACCTTTAGTGAACTCGCGACTTCTTTACACGCGGTTGCTTGAGCCTCTAAAAGATACTTGAAACGGAATAACACATCCGATCGCTCGAAGTGTTTGGCCAGTTCTTGATAACGGTAGTGGGTTGAACTCACACGTTCATGAATGTCTTGTGCGATGAAATAGGTATTCAAGAATCGGTCGCTTGGGCCATCGATGTGCCCGCGTTTAGAACGGTTAAGCAGCGTCGCTTTACACATGTTGAGTGCGTTAACAGTACTCGCATTCAGTTTGGCTTCGATAATACGGTGTGGCTGTGGAACAAGGTCAGACACCGGATAAAACAACTCAGCCTTAGAGTTCATATAGGTGCCGATTTGATCAAACACGGTCGCAAGGTTTTGCTGCACAGGCTGCATTGGCCATACGATTTGCCAAATCATTGACATGAAGTAGTACCAAGCCGCACCTGTTAATAGCAATAATGGTTGAAACCATAAGTTGATGCTCTCGTGCGCGCCGAGCATGGTGTAAATAGCGACCAGTAGAGAGCCAAATGCGATACTCGCGTATTTAGGACCAATTGCTCCAAGCATAATGAATGAAAAAGTCGATGCAAAAAGACCTAATGCAAATAGCCAAGGTGTATCGAATAACAGCTCAATGGAGAAGGCTGCGATAGCAAAACAGATAAAGGTTAGGGTGAGTGCTTTTAGGCGACCTGTAAAACTGTCGTCACTTTCAGCCAGTGCAGCCGCGATGACACCTAAAATTAATGGGGTGATCAGTGTGTTTTGTTCGTAATACCAAGCTGGAATCACAACACCGAGTAGGGTGATGAGAATTAACACGCTGTAATTTATAGTTTTATTCGCCCAATAAGGGCGTAATTTGGCAGAAAAGTCCACAGTCGCTCACTTGACACACTAAAACCATAATCCTAACAGAAATCAAGCACAAGAATTTGATACTTATCCATAATTGGCCTTAGGTGGTCATGAAAGCGTCGATAAGATGAGAGACATTATTAATTCTTATTGCATCATGATATAAATTCAATATTCCCAATTAAAGAGCACGCTCCAATGCAGCTAAGCGCTAACAAGACTGCACAGTTTTTTATTCAAAATGAATATCATCAGGTTGAACTTGATGGTCCACGTCTGCTGCTGTCTTCGGTAGGCAGTGAAGAACGTATTCCGTTTACTATTTGGAGTGGCAAGATCGCGATAAAGCGCGGATTGTTCTGGGGATCGTTACAGTTCTTTGCCAATCAACAAGATGGTCAACAGCGTAGTTGGTTAGTACAAGGTTTACCTTGGGATCAATGTCGTCAATTTGCTCGTGCGTCGGTTGCCGCTTATCAACGTTGGCACGACACTCAATGTGAGCAGCTTGCAGAACATGTTCCGCAATGGGAGGCTGAGTTGACGCGTCTTGAGCAACTGCCAGCTTTCCTTCCTCACTCTAAAGTGAACATCTGGGTCGACATGGTCAATTCAGACTTAGAAAGCATGAATATGAGCTTAGAGGAAGCCGCTCAGCGCATGCCAAATCGTGTTGCTAGAATGAAACCGTGGTTGTCTGAAACTGAAATCAAACAAGCTGACAGAAACCAGCAATGGCTAGAGACTGAAAGAAAGAATTGGGAAGTGTTGTTTGCTCAATGTGAGTCGTCTCCATTGAATTTGTCGCAGCAATATGCGGTTTTGATGAACGATGACCATAACTTAATTCTTGCGGGTGCTGGTTCGGGTAAAACCAGTGTTCTGACAGCTCGTGTCGCGTACTTGTTGCAAAGCCATCAAGCGCAAGCTGAAGAGTTACTGTTGCTTGCCTTTGGTCGTGAAGCGGCTCAAGAAATGAAACAGCGTCTCGACAGTAAAATTGGTTTGTCAGCAGAGAAGGTGCAAGTCAATACTTTCCACCAGCTAGGCTTGAAGATTCTGAATCAGGTTGAAACCGAACGTGTTGTCATTTCTCCATTAGCCTTAGATGACAATCAACGCCAAGCTTGGTGCATTGATTGGCTTAAAAAACATTGGATGACGCCAACCAACTTCAAACGTTGGCAAAAGCACTTATCTAAATGGCCAATAGCTTATCTGACTGGCGATGATGAACTCGGAAGTCACGTTTCTAATCTGAAATTGATTGGTTGGCTAGAGAAACAGCTTGAGCAGTTGAATGCATCGGGTCTATCAAAGAAAGAAGTACAACAGCAGCTTATCGATCATAGAGACTACACGCGTCTTAATAGTGAATTATCACTGTGTTGGCCTTGTGTTACCGCGTGGCAGAAAGCGTTAAAAGAAGAGAATCATATCGACTTCTCGACCATGATCAGCCGTGCGACTCAATATGTCGAGAAGGGCAAGTTTGTCTCTCCTTGGAAATTCATCATGATCGATGAATATCAAGATATCTCACCAGACCGTTTAGCCTTGGTTGAAGCCTTGTGTAATCAATCTAAATCAGAGTATCAAGCCTCTATTTTTGCCGTAGGTGATGACTGGCAGTCCATTTATCAATTTGCTGGAGCGGATGTTGATTTAACGACTGGCTTTAAAGACAGGTTCGAAAGTTCGACGATCCACCATTTAGATACCACTTATCGATTTAACAATCAGTTAGGTGCGGTTGCGAATCGCTTTGTGCAAGAAAACCCGATTCAATTGCCAAAAGAACTGAACAGCTTTAAGCAACAGAAACAGAAGGCGGTTTACAGCTCATCAAGCAAAGATGTTGAGAAGATCCTCGATCAGCTGAACAGGCAGGCTAAAGGCAAACAAAACAAGTCCGTTATGTTGTTGGGCCGTAATCACTACCATAAACCGGAACTATTGGAAGATTGGAAAAAGATCTTCACCTCGATCGATCTGAAATTTATGACTTGTCACGCCAGTAAGGGTAAAGAAGCGGATTTTGTGATTATACTTTGTGTAGACGAAGGTCAATTCCCTGCGAAGAAGAAGCAACTTCATATTGATGGTGCTTTGACGGAATCGTCAGATGTCTTCCCTTATGCTGAAGAGCGACGTCTGTTCTACGTGGCAATGACACGTGCGAAAGAGAAAGTTTGGATTACGCATAGTGGTGATGGTTCGGGCTTCGTACAAGAACTTCACGGTTCAGATTATCCGGTCGTTCGTAAAAAATAGCGCCAGTTGAAGGCCTTAACAATGTTAGGTCTTCAAGAAGATAACTACGCTAGAAAAAGTCACAAAATACCAAACTTGAAAAACAGTTCACCAGAGGATGCTGACATGGAACACGGCTCTATCAATTACATAGAATTTCCTGCTCGCGATATTGAGGCAACCAAAACGTTTTTTATTCAAGCGTTTGCTTGGCGCTTTGAAGATTACGGACCTGAGTATTCTGCTTTTGAAGGTAAAGGCTTAATGGGCGGTTTTTATTTGGCGGATCTAGCGTCTAATGCTGGAAGTGGAGCGGCGCTGATGGTTTTCTATAGCGAAAATCTTGAGCAAACCGAGCGTGATGTGATTGATGCTGGTGGAAAGATTAATCGTGAAATATTCAGCTTCCCTGGTGGACGACGTTTTCATTTCCTTGAACCGAGTGGCAATGAGATGGCAGTGTGGAGCGATAAATAATTAGCTCTATGAGATCCAAAATTTCGGACAAATAAAAAGCCTGCGACTAAGCAGGCTTTTTTGTATCTGATTTCCTATCCGCTAATAAAATGAACAGTTATTTACTACGATTGGTATAACCAAGAATTAAGTGCGCTCAGCTAGGTACGCTTCGTAGTCTGGGATCTCGATGACCACTTCTTCTTCAAGCAGTGAAGAGTTAAACAGGAAGTTAGCGGTAGCGCGGTTGGTCGCCACTGGGATGTTCCAAACACTTGCGATACGAAGCAGTGCTTTTACGTCTGGGTCGTGTGGTACAGCATTCAATGGATCCCAGAAGAAAATCATCATATCGATCTTGCCTTCAGAGATAAGCGCACCAAGTTGTTGGTCACCGCCCATCGGGCCACTGATCATACTCTTAATCGCTAAGCCTGTTTCTTTACTTAGTAGAGAACCCGTCGTGCCCGTTGCATAAAGGAAGTGCTTTTGTAGTTTTTCTTTGTTCTCTTTGACCCATCTTAGTAGCTCAGGTTTGAAATGGTCATGAGCGACCAAAGCGATATTCTTATGCGTTGGCATAGTACGCGTTGTTTTTTGCATGAATGTTCCCTAAATGATTGATTCGTTCTTATTGTTTTGAGTTCTTAAGCCAATATAGCACTAAGGATTCACACTGAATACCGGGCGAAACTCAGAAGGTGACAATGAGTCGGCGATAATTTGATCTTTGAGCGTTGCAGGTGTCAGCGCTTCGATAGTGGGTGCACTGTGTTTCTCGTATGGCTGAGCACGCAAATAACTGACGGCCTGTTTAACGGATAATCGACCTTGTTCAACCATCTTGTCTGTTGGCGCAAACAACACTTTGTTACGTAGCAACCCTCGATAAGTTCCGTGACTCAAATAACTCGAGACCAAACCGATTTCTTTGGTTTTTCCTGCGGCTCTTAATTCACTAATCGCTGCTTCGATTGCTACTGCGCTACCAACAATATATTGAATATCTGGCTGCTCAATGACTTGCTGTACAAGGTTTCTTTGTAGCTCTTTATCGTTATCGGCCCAGTAGCTGATTTCAATCTCCACGTCACTTGCTTTGATTGCATCATAGAAGCCCAATGCGACAGGTTTTGTGCCTCCGCTAGACTGAGGGCCAAGCAGCAGGGCAATAGGTGTTTTACCAGAACCTTTTGGATGTCGCTTAGCGAGAAATTTACCCACTTGAAACCCCATCTGATACCAATCAACACCGACAGTCCCTTTTAGAGCTTTTTGTTGTTCTTTACTCACAGTGAGTTCGTTTACTGTGGCAAAAACGGGTGTGTTGCCAACCCAATCAGAAAGATTATCGTGATAAGCATCAGGGGATACGGTACCTAAGATAATGGCGTCAGCCCCCCATTGAGTACAAAGTACAAGTTGAGAGGCTTGTTTGCCAATGTTTGGGTATCCGCCTGCTTCTAATACTCTTAATTCAACTTGTTGTTTTTCCGCCTCAGAGACCATGCCGTAATTGACCGATAGCCAATATGAGTCTTTGAGGTGTGGGTAAATGGCGCAGATTTTCTCTTTCTTAGGTTTGGAGTCTGAAAGTTTTTCTGAGTTCATTGGCTCACTGGCATGCGCCGACAAAGCCATGATAGCCAGTAACGAAAGAAGACATTTAGAAGCAAAGGGTTTAGATAGCATGAATTGCCGTTTTATTGGTTTTAGATAAGAAACACTGCAAAATATAGCGTATTCTGCATGGGTAAAGAAGAACGTTTTTAAGGTTAAGGGTTTATGTTGTTAGCCACAGCAAGTATTGGACGCAAGCTACTGGCCTCATTTTTAGTGATGGCATTGCTGGTTCTTTTGTCTGCATTGATTGGTGTTTCTGGATTTAGTTTCGTAGCAAAAACAGAGAGAAACGTTGTTGATTCAGCGTTACCCGCGATGATTGAAGCTCGTCAGGTTTCTGAGTTGAGTAATCGTATTATATCGTCTGTGCAAACACTCTCTAGTGCGAGAAACGAAGCCGAAAGAAAGGAAGCGGGCACGATACTGTTTGACCAACTTGAGTCGCTTCTTCAACACATCAAAGATTTAGGTGTCGATAGCTTCGACTCTAAACTGCTGCATAAGCTTGAAAACAACGTTCAAAGCGTTATCAATACATTGGCTGAGTTAGGGGTTTCCGTCGAGCGCAAGCTATGGTTGACCAAGGAGCTTTCGTCACGTGTAGAAGAAATGCGTTTGCTTGCTGAAGAACTTGAACAGTTAACCCGCACACAAGTTTTGAATACCGCCACCATTGCGGTTGCCAATGTCACACATATCTATGACCTGCTAGAAACCAAAGAAACAGACAAGGCTTATCAAGCGCTAGATGCGCTGGTTGAAGTCGACCTTGATCTGTCAGAGCGCCTGCACGAATTGCATCTGTTGGCCTTTAAAATGCTCAATCAAATCGAAGAAACTCAGACCGTAACTAACGTTGAGCGTATTCACCAAATTCAAACAGAGTTTGAGGCGAACCTCAGAATCATGGCGCGTCGTGTTAAAGCGGTGGAAGACCCAACTCGATCTGCTCAAATGTCTCAACTTCTTGATGAATTACAACGACGTAAGGTCGTGTTTGATATCTCTTTAGAGCAGTATGAAAACACGCAAAAGTCGGAATTCTTAATGCAGAACACTTTGCAGTTGTTCTCGGAGCTAAACACCACCGTCAATCAGCTTGTTGATGACTCGAACTTGAGCACAAAAAAGGCGGTTGATGAGCTAACGTCAACCTTGAACCTAGCCCAATGGTCGCTGTCTGTGATTTCGGTTATTGGTTTGGTTATCGT
Organism: Vibrio bathopelagicus; assembly: GCF_014879975.1. Lineage (NCBI taxonomy): Bacteria > Pseudomonadati > Pseudomonadota > Gammaproteobacteria > Vibrionales > Vibrionaceae > Vibrio > Vibrio bathopelagicus. Next base: position 777,078 of record NZ_CP062501.1, read on the forward strand.
CGCGTTTATCGTGTGGCGAGTGGTGTATATCTCGGTTGTTAAACGTCTTACTGAATACTCATCTGCGTTGATGTCTATTGCACAAGGCCGACTCAATATCGACATTTCAGTTAAAGGTAGTGATGAACTCGCCCACATGGGGGAGGCTATTATTACCGCAAGAAATACCGCGCAAGCATTGCAAGTGGTCGCGGTGGGTGAAGCAAAGGCAAAACGTGAACTCGAAGAGCACAAAGAACACTTAGAAGAGCTGGTCACAGACCGAACCTATCAACTGCAAAAGACCAATGAGAAGCTTAATGTTGAGGTGGGGAACCACGCTAAGGCTCGCAACGCCGCAGAACAAGCAAGCCGAGCGAAATCTGCGTTTCTAGCGACAATGAGTCACGAAATACGAACGCCGATGAACGGTGTGTTAGGTACTGCAAGATTGCTCAAAGATACAGGGCTAAACCCGCTGCAATCAGGCTATGCTGACATCATTAACCGCAGCGGTAAGAATCTACTCGCGATTTTGAATGACGTGTTGGATTACTCAAAGATTGAAGCCGGGCATTTAGAAATACGCACGGCTTCGTTTGATCTTTATCAGATGGTTCAAGACACCTATCAATTGATGGAAGGGCGCGCTGCTGAGAAGAAGCTAAATTTTGATTTCCATATCGAAAGTGATGTGCAACGCTATTGGCGTGGGGATGTAACTCGAATCAGCCAAATCTTGAACAATTTGGTCGGTAACGCGATTAAGTTTACTGAAAGTGGCTCGGTCGATATCTTTATCAGCTTAGATATCGAAGATGAAAATCGTGTCATGTTTGAAGTGTCAGATACCGGTGTCGGAATTGACGTGAGTGAACAAGCTTCTCTGTTTGATGCCTTTACTCAAACCGACAGTGGCCGCAACAAAACCGGTGGCACAGGGCTTGGATTAGCGATCAGTAAAAGCATCATGTTGGCAATGAATGGGGATATTGGCGTTCATTCCGAAGAAGATGAAGGTAGCCAGTTCTGGTTCTCATTACCACTTGAAGCCGGTGAGAAGATAGAAACGAAAGTGCCGGTCATTGAAGCTTGTATTCGAGCGAAGGTACTTTTGATAGAAGACAATCCAGTTAACTGCATCGTCGCGGAAGGATTTTTGCATAATTTAGGGCATGAAGTCGTCATCGCAACAACGGGCCTAGAAGCTCGGACTATTTTCAGCGAACAAACCTTCGACATTGCGTTGGTTGATATTAACCTTCCTGACTGCGATGGCGTTGAGTTAATCCAACAACTGAAAGACATTGTTGTGGTTTCATCAGATGTTCCGGAGCAATATGCACCGCCTATGATTGCAGTATCTGCTCATGTGTTTAATGAGGAAGTCGAAAGCTATTTGGCGTCTGGCTTTGATAGTTTCTTACCAAAACCTCTTGAGAAAGAGGCGCTTGCAAGGCTTGTTGTGACTCAGCTTGATGGCAAAACTTTGTTACTGCCACAACCTGATCCCAACGATTCTATATGCAGTCAAAATAACAAGCTTCAACAGAATAAAGGTAACGATTTGTATTCATCTCAGATGGCGAGTGTCGTCTCTGATCTAGCCATCAAGGCTTCGCAAACAGAAGATAAAGGAGAGATCCCTATGAAATTGATTGATTCCAATGTCATCAAAGGTGACTTGTCTATTCTTGGCTTAGAAAAGATGAAGCAGATTGTTGGGCTATTTGAACAAAGCAGCCTTGAGACGTTAAAAGAACTGGTTGATGCCAACGATGCGGAGAACGCTCGTGAAGTAAAATCGCTCGCTCATAAGCTGAAAGGGTCAGCAGGGAGTTTGGGACTGTTAGCCTTGTTTGATGTATGTAAAGACATTGAGATTAGCAACGACCCATTAACGCAATACAGGGATAGCTCTGAAAATTTAACAGAGCTGGTTAAAGACTCTCTCACAGCACTTCAGCAATATGTCTGATGTTCACTGTTCTTCGCTGAAAATCAGCTTTCTAGGCTGAGTTTAGAGCTCTCTAAGCAAGTATCAGATAAAAAGTCCTCTGCCAAGGCAGAGGATTTTTTGTTTTGAATGCCATGTGTGAGAACTAACGGTTCTCAAAGCGATTGTAATCCAATAGGCCGAACTCAATCGGTTGGTCTTGTTGATACCAGCGATGGACTCGGTCACTGAACGGCCAGAATTCCGGAGAACTGCGTCGTACTGCAAACTTATCAAGCAACGCCACGTAGTTCTCTTCAGTGTTCAAACTTTGTAGCATTTTAACCAGAGTTGGAATCTCGCTCTCTTTCAGTGACAGGTAAGAGGCAGGATAGCTACCCACAACGCCTCGTACGAGCGTTAAGTCGTCATTAGCGAAATCACGGTTACCTTCTTCATTAAACAGGCTCGAAATGTTGCTGTGAGCGTTGTTGTGAATCATGGTAAACAGTTGATCTTCGCCACTTTCGCCTTCAATCATGATCATCACTAATTGGGGAACATGACGTAGGCCTTCTCCCTTAATCAAACTTACTTGATTCAGCAGTGCTTCATTCTTCTGACTAAAGCCTGTTTCGACAATATCAAAACGATTATCCAGAACGGGTTCCAGCTTCTCTTTGATCATATCTAGCAGTTCACGCTTAGGATCGGCCGTTTTGTATACCACGCTAGTCGGTTGATCGAAAGGGGCAATATTACGCTGCAAGAAATCGCTCAATTGTACACTCTGATTTTGGTACCAGCTTGAGTGCTCAAGGTGGCGAATATCCTTAGGAAGAAGGGTTAAGAAGTTACTTTCACCCTCAAGACGCAAGAAGTCCATAAACATACGAGTCATCAGCTGGTGGCCAAAGTTTCCGTATACATCGAAGCCAGCAACAAGTAGATAGTGAATACGCTCGAGTAGGGCGTAATCAAGGATCCATGCGGTTTTAGGTTGTGGCCCAACGAGTCCTTGCACAACTGAAGCGCTGTCAAAGTGTCTGAATATGGTGAGTGCAGCGTTCGGGTTAGTGCCATTTCCGTCCCAAATGATGCCGGTGTCTAGGTTCACACCGCTTTTAAACCATTTGTTTGTGAAGTCTGACTTAGCATTTAGGTATCGTGCTTGCTGCTTTGAATAACGCACCCAGTTGGTCGCAGGGACTGTGTTACTTTCCAACTCGCTTGGGAGTTTTAAGTTTTTCTTTTGGCTCGCGTAAAAGGCGTTAATTTCCGGTACATCGGCTTTCTCTGGATCAATAAAGAAAACCCAGAAGCGGTCATTAATCACATTGAGCGCAAGCTGACCACGACATACAGGCCCTTTTATGAACGCCATGATGGTGTTTTGCGCGTTATCCAACATGAAGTTAAAACGAGAGTTAACAGGTAGAGCTTCAAACGAAGTCATTGGATTGGCTGCAACATCAACATCGTAGCTTGGCAGCTTGTCTACTGTGTAATTGGCATCAACAAACCAAGTGTTCCAGTTTTGCAGACGCTCTTCGTTGAGGGCGAAAGGCATGTGTGTCTTGTCGACAATCGTGCCTTGCTCTGGAATAAGACGATAGTACACGCGTGGAACCTTTGGATCGTCATAAGGGCGACGAGTCGTGATCCGCTTAACTGGTTCGCCAGGAGGTGTCGCAGAACGAACGATCGAGAAGAAGCGTGTCGGCTGTCCTAAGTCAGAAAAATAAACGTGAGACAAAAACAGGTGCTCATAAATGTAACGAGCGGACAGCTGGCTCTTTCTCGAATTCTTGTTGAGGAATTTCTCATAGGTATCAACCAGCTCTTGCTCTGCCTCACTAAGAGGAATATGTTCGTTCATCAAAGCGCCATTTTCTAGCCAGCTCATCAAGGTCGCGTATTCAGCCTTGTCTAAGTTAGGCATCCCATAAGGCATCCCCCACGTTGGGTAATCTCTTTCGTATTGAGCGTACTCTTCGATAGTCGGACACTGCTGGTCACGGTCGGTTGAAAAGTCAAAACCTTCTAACTGAGTCTGCTCGGGAAGCGGGTGATTTTCTTTCTGTATCAACATACGAGAAACAAGCCCTGCATCTAAGTTAGCGGTTGAATTCTGCATACGTTCGTTGAGCACGGGGTGGAAATCAGCCGCACGCCACTCTTGTGTTGTTAACGCATCTTCGAACAAGCGAGTTGGGGCAGAAGCCGTTAAGCGGGTGCCTTGATAAACGAGTGCCTTGCTCGCACCTCGGTCTATCCCTTCCACTGAAGACATCTTAAGTTGACAAGGTGCGTCGTAGCAGGCATGACAAACTACACATCGGTTATCAATGATCGGTTTAACTTCGTTGAGAAAGTGTTGCGCTTGAGCTGAAAGAATAGGGGTTTGGCGATCACGAACTTGTTGTTCACCAAACAGCTCATCGAAGTTTAAACCCGCGTAGACGGCACAACCTGAGAACACGCTGACAAGAGATAAAATGAAGAGCTTTTTCAAATTCATACGTACTTAGATATTAGGCATTTTTTCTAATTATATCGAAAATGATTGAAAATGCTCATGTTCTGATAATTTTGTAGACAAGATCTCTATAGGACTGAGTGATTCAGTAGGCTTAGCAGCGAGCATAGAGCCCAGCTGGGGTAGGCTTACTGATTAACGTAACAAACAGAGAAGGGGACTGACAGTCGCTCAAATTCCTTTATCCAGCGCCACTGGTTATCTTGTAATTTGTCGCCTGGGCCTTTGACCTCAATCCATTGAAATTCGCCCCCCTTAAACGCAATCAAATCCGGCATCCCAGTTCGGAATAGTTTTAAATCACCCAATATCACCTTAAAGAGATCGACAACTAGGCGCTTAGGAATCGAAGCTATACTGTGTTCGATAAGCGACTTAGGGAAATGATTCCAATGAACAAAGGGGTTAGCAATACCGTGTTTTTGGTCGTAGATATCAAGCAAGTGATTTAGCCCGTACTCGGATATGGTTTGAAACACGGATTTGATTGGGGCTGCTCGTTTGTCTACGAAATCTGGATGGTACAGATCCAGTGGTCGATGTTGGTAGCGATTGATAAAGGCGCCTTCAACGTCTGAGAAAATTACATCCCAGAAAGCCAAACCAAACAAGCCACACAGAAAACTGTTTTCAGAAAAGTAGACATCCCAGCCTTGGTTCTCAAAATGCTGCTTTACTGCAAGCTCAACTCTCGTTTGGCTTAGATCTAACTCCAGCTTTATCTGCTCACAAGTTGGTTTTGAAGCGCGTGGAACCTTGTGTCCCTGTCTGCGTAATAACCTCTGATCAAGCTTAGCGGCGACCTCTAGTTCAGATACATCGGATGGATTGGCTTTCATTTGCGTGACAATGTCACACATCAAGTCTAACTCACCTTGTTTGTCATAGATGCGTGCAAGTCGTTCTCTGCTCGGAGGAAGTACAGATTGTTTGAACCAAAAGACAGCTTGGTCGTTTTGGTTAAGCCTTTCTAGATCGCGTGCAATATCGTTGATCAAACGCGATCGTTTTCTGGCTATACCTTTGTGCTTTGACTCAGAAGGTACCGATTGTAAAAGATGTTCAAGAAACTCAGGGTCTTTACGATCACCCTCAGAATATTGGCGTTGAATATCGCGCATCTGGATCTGTTGATTGAGCTGTTCTCTGGAGGTGAAGAAACGGCGCTGTTTGCTTAACGGGTAGTTTTCGAAGGTGTTGAGTCCAAGATCGCTAAGAACGAATTGGCTTAGGTCTTGATAAGTATTGGCGAAGAAGAGTAGCAGCAATACATCAATAACTTCAGATTCGACAACGTAGATGCAGTCAAAGAGTAGGCTTTTAAATTGTTCGAAAGGTTGCTGATCAAGCAATAACAATAGCTCATCTTTCTTGGCTGATCTGTTGCTCTGAAGGGCGGGGAATGCGCTCAATAACTCAGGTTTAGTGAGCAAGTGTAATCCGATTTCGAGATCAGTGATGACGAGGTTATGTTGTTCAGTTGGGTGACTTAACGTAACGAAGCTCGATGCATTTAGCTCTTGTAGGGCGCTTTTTAGATTTGGAATCTCAACATAACTGAGTTTATCACTTCGAAACCAGCAGCCCTTGCGAGAAAGTAAACGAACCATTAAACACTGGCTTGCAATTGAAAGACGTTTGTATTCAGACAACCAACGGCATTCATCGTCACTAAGAAGATCGGGGTAGAGCGTTTGAGCGTGTTCAATCAGTCGATTGAAGTTGTCGAGATAATAAGTAGGAGAGAGCTGAGGAGTGGTTTCTATCGTCAATGGGTTAGTCGCTTGATACAAAAAGAGCCTAACCCTAAGGTTAAGCTCTTCAGTAACAAATTCAATCTTTTCTGACGATTAAGCTTGAGATGCTTTCAGTTCAGAAACTTTAGCTTCAGAGATAGGCTTAGTGATGATTGCTAGAACAATACACACTGCCATCATAGCTGCAGAGATTGTGTACGCTAGGCTGTAACCTTCGCCATTTGTCATTGAGTAACCAACAACCGCTGCGCCGATAGCACCGCCGATACCCCATGCCGTGTAAAGCACGCCGTAGTTAGTACCGTAGTTTTTCAGGCCGTAGAATTCAGCAGTTAGTGTTGGGAATACTGCTAGAAGCGTACCGTAACCAACAGCTGCGATAGCCGTACCAATGATTAGCGTGAATTCAGAGTTGAACGTAGCGAATAGAGCCATGTTCGCGCCTTGAAGGATGAACGCTAGAAGTAGAGTACGTACGCCACCGATTTTATCTGCAAGCATACCAGCAGCAACACGGCCGCCCGAGTTGAATACAGCAAGGATAGACGCTAGGTAAACTGCGTTTGGTAGGTTCGCTTGAACGCTAGCAATCGTAGTGATGTTACCGATGATCATAAGACCAACAGAAGCAGCAAATGCGTACATGATCCATAGAGAGTAGAACTGAGGAGTCTTCAGCATTACTTTCCAAGTTAGGTCTTCAGTCTTCTTAACCGCTTTAGGTGCTTGGCCTTCTTTTACTTTAGGCTCAGCTGGCGTGTAATCCGCTGGTGGGTTGCTGATGGTTGCTGCTAGAGGTACTGCAATTGCAAGTACGCCAACACCAAGAATCATAAAGCTTGTTTGGATACCCATGCTATCGATAAGCGCAGAAGTGAGTGGTGCTAGGTAAATAGCAGCAAGACCAAAGCCTGCAGCGATTAGACCGTTAACCATACCTTTCTTAGAAGAATGGAACCATTTCATTGCTGATGGAGAAAGACATGCGTAACCGAAGCCGATACCAGCACCTGTCATCACACCAAACGTTAGGTTTAGCATCATAGGAGTCGTAGCGAAACCAGAAGCAATCATACCAAGGCCAGTAAGTGCTGTACCTAGGATAAGAATCTTACGTGGACCCATACGGTCTTGTAGGATGCCTGCAACAAGAAGACAAACAGAGAATGTGATAGTTGCAATAGCGTAAGGTGAAGATGCTTCAGCAGCACTCCAACCAGCTTCAGTGACTAGCGCCTTGTTAAATACACTCCAAGCATACAGGATGCCAAGACAAAGGTTGATACAGAAGCCTGCTAGCAGGATACGTGATGCTTTATCAATCTTGCTCATTTTTATTCTCAGTTTTGTCGTTGGTCAGTGGTGAGCCACTTAACTAATGACGGGTTATTGTGATTGTTTCTTCAAAATTAGTTTGCGTTTATCAACAGACAGCGCAAAAGAGCGCGGATTATAACCAATAAAAATGTGATTGGAATCTCTTTTTCCATTTTTGGTAAATAAACTCAAACTTGTTAATGGGTTGTTTTTTATTGGTTTTGCAATTGTGTTTAATACCTTTCCATTTTGTTCTTTTTTCACGTGGCGGGCTTATTTTCTAAGGGATTCTTCGATAAGTATTTCTGAATGGCCACGTATTCCGTGCGGATATCACAGAGTTACGAATTATTTTAAATATTTTCTAAGGTTAATTTTGTGTAACAAAATAAATCAAAATGGAGCTTTGTCCATATGAGACAAGGAGTAACGGAGTTTTATGAAAAACAAAATGTTAACCATTTGTTGCAAGTGGTTTTTAATGGCACTTTTGCTTACATTTTGTTCGATTGGAGGGGTTGTGTTGTTGAGAAAAAGTGGGAAAATAGTGCGCAAACTGAGATTCCAAATTTGAAAGGATGCGTTTCCAACTTATGGCGAGGCGAGTATTATGAAACTGTTTTTAATTCTATTGATGTCAATTTCTGGTGGTTTAGCGGCAGCTGACCATATCCACTCTTTCTTGTTTGGCTTCTATATTGCTGCATTGGCAGTAGGTAGTTGCTATTGGTTAGCTTTCCGTAGCACGCGTTTCCCACAGTTGGCTTTAATGCTATTGATGTGTGGTTTTTTCGCGAAAATTGCAGTGACGGTTATCGGTGTTTCTTGGGGCATTTCGAACGATATTATTCAATCGCCGTTCATTTTCTCATTGTCATACCTGTTCTTCTTAGTGGTTGTGTCTTACGTTTGGTTTACATACCGCGATAAGTTGATTCTAAAAAAACGCGCTAAGCAGGTAGAAGAGTCTCGCAAGGAAGCAGCAGCTTAATTGCAGTACTAATACAGAATTCTAAAAAGAGCTTTCTTCGGAAGGCTCTTTTTGATCGTGTCTTCGTTAACTCTATTTTTGGTTATGACGGCAGATAAAAGAAACCCCAGTATGGTGACATGCTGGGGTTTCTTATTATTCGAACGACTCGTTTTTACAAAGAGGGAAGCTCTTACTTCTTCATCAACTTCGCTAGGTCGGCGAAAGGGTTGTGCGTCGCTGATTGGTGGTCGTCTAAACGAGCCTTGGCATCAACGCCGTAACGATCATGGTCAGTGTATTTTGAATGCTCATGATCGTGACAGTATAGGCACAATAGCTCCCAGTTACTTCCGTCTTCAGGGTTGTTTGTATGGTCGTGATCCACGTGGTGAACAGTAAGCTCTCTCAAGTTTGAGTAAACAAATTCACGCGCACATTTACCACAAACCCATGGGTAGAGTTTTAGTGCTTTTTCACGGTAGCCTTTCTCTTGGCGAGCGTACGCTGCACTCGAGCCTGTGTAATCAGAAGACATTGCCAAATCCTTATCAATTGTAATCCTCCGATTTTATCACAGCTTTCTTGAAGCTGTAGGAATGTCGTCGCTAAATCATGCTTCGCACTAACCAACATTAAGTGGGGGCTTAAGCGATCACTTGTCTTTTGCCTGATCCATCTCTTCACGCAGGTTATGTCTTTCTGGAATAAGCCATGCTTAACAGTTTGAAAATAAATCGTATTCAGGGGTTTTAACCACAGACATGTGACCTAATATCAGTTTGTGAGACCCTATATTAATAAGGAAATATCATGTCAGAACAATACACTCCGCCAAAAGTTTGGGTTAACGATACCGATGGTGGAAACAAATGGGCAAACATCAATAGTCCTGAATCTGGCGCTCGGTTTGAGAAAGAGCTTCCTGTTGGTGACCATGCTTTCCAATTGTATTCTCTTGGCACACCTAATGGTCAGAAAGTCACTATCTTGCTTGAAGAGTTGTTAGCGGCAGGTGTTAAAGAAGCTGAATATGATGCGTACTTGATCAACATCGGTGAGGCTGAACAGTTCTCCTCTGGCTTTGTTGGAGTGAATCCAAACTCTAAAATACCAGCTCTTGTTGATAAATCTGGAGCTGAAGACGTTAATGTTTTCGAGTCAGCTTCTATCTTGATGCATCTAGCAGAAAAATTTGGTCACTTTTTACCAAAAGAAGGGGCGTCAAGAACGCAAACTATCAACTGGTTATTCTGGGCACAAGGTTCAGCACCATTCCTAGGTGGCGGCTTTGGTCACTTCTACGCTTACGCAGATGAAAAGCAAGAATACCCAATTAACCGTTTTGCGATGGAAGCTAAGCGTCAGCTAGACGTGTTAGACAAACAGCTCGCAAATAACACATTTGTGGCGGGTGAAGAGCTAAGCATTGCTGATATCGCGATTTGGCCTTGGTATGGCAACCTTGTGCTAGGCAAAATCTACGATGCAGCTGAGTTTCTGCAGGTTGAGTCTTACACCAACGTTGTGCGCTGGGCGAAGCAACTAGAAGCGCGAGAAGGCTTCCAACGAGGTCGAGTGGTTAACCGTTCATTTGGCGAAGAGTGGGAGCAAGTACCAGAGCGCCATTCTGCAGAAGACATTGATAAAGTTTTGAAACTAAAGCCGTAATCTCTATATAGTTAGTTCTATATATCGTTAGATAAGAAGCGCCATATATCGTTTTGTATATGGCGCTTTTTTGATCCTGCTACTTGGCAAATTGATTCAAATTTAAAGTTATTATTACAGATTGGTAAAAGTGATTTTATTTAAATTGGGATTATCATTGATTCTGTTATAAATATAATGCGCTCCATCAGAAAGATTTTGCCTTTAGGCATGGTGGGTAAGCGAATGTTGAAACAGAAAGAAAAAATTGTTGTGGTTGGTGGAGGTGCTGCTGGCCTTGAATTGGTTACGCGTTTAGGTCGTGACAAACGTTATGACGTGACACTCGTTGAGCCGTCGTCACATCATTACTGGAAACCGCGCTTGCACGAAATTGCAGCAGGAACATTCGACGAAGAGCTCGACGCTGTTAGCTACTTCCAGCATGCATCTTGTAATGGCTACACATACGTTCAAGCTTCAATGAGTGGGTTAGAGCGTGCTAACAAAGTCATCCAGTTGAACCACTTTAGCGGTACGACTCAAGAGCTCGAATACGACTATCTCGTTATCGCTGTAGGTGCTATCAGCAATGACTTTAAAACAGAAGGTGTCAGTGAACACTGTTTATTCCTCGATTCAGCAGGGCAAGCACAGAAAGCTTGGCAGGAAATCAACCCTCTACTGAGATCAAGCAGTCAGCGTAAAATTTCAATTGTTGGCGCAGGTGCAACCGGTGTTGAGCTGGCGGCAGAGCTGGCAAAAGTAAGCGCCAAGCTACAGCGTTACCGTCAGGAAGGTAGCCTTGAAATTACCTTAATTGAAGCGGCAGATCGCGTGTTACCTGCTGGGCCAGAATGTATGTCGAAACGAGTTCATGAAGCTCTGGTAAAACAAGGTATTAACGTTAGAACTGGGACTCGAATTCAAAGAGCAGAAGAGGCGAAATTAGTCACTTCAGAAGAAGAGGTTATTTCAGCAGATCTGCAAGTATGGGCTGCTGGTATTAAATGTGCGGATTGGCTAAGTGAATTAGACGGTTTAGAAACGAATCGAATCAATCAATTAATCGTTGAGCAGACACTAAGAACGACCAACGATAGCGATATTTTTGTGATTGGTGATAGTGCAGAGTGTCCGCAACCGGATGGTTCTTTTGTTCCACCAAGAGCTCAAGCTGCGAATCAAGCCGCAGGTCACTTAGCTCAGCAGTTCAAGCGTTTAGCGAAAGGCAAGGCATTACAGCCCTTTGTTTTCCACGATGGAGGCATGTTGGTAGCGGTTGGGCATGACTATGCAGTCGGTGCTCTCATGAATGACAGAGTGCTTTTACGTGGCAGATTAGTACGAAACCTTTACGACACTATTTTTCGTTTACATCAGCGAGTCTTGTTTAGTTGGGGCAGGGTGACAGCATTGGTTGTTCTGAAAAGGTTGAAATGCGCGTTGAATCCATACAGTAAAAAGATTTAGTCATCGGGTATTTGTTCTAGGAATCAATACTCAAACTGATTCACCCCTATAAAACGCCACGCTTAGAATTGAGTGTGGCGTTTTTTTAGAGATCGCTCCGGTTGTTCAATCGTGGCGAGTTTACTTTCCTATAGATACAGATTCTAAAGCTCCCCCTAAAACAACAATTTTACTTCTCGTTAATGATCAAAATTTGTTTCTCAAGAATTAATTGTTATGCTATAACGTACCAATTTAATTCTTGGTGAGTCTTATAAAAGGAAAAATACAGTGAATAAAAAATTGGTTTCTCTAGCGATTGGTAGCATTCTTTCTGCCCCTGTTTTTGCTGATACGCTGTCAAACCCACAAATTGGTGTTGTACTTGATGGTTACTATCAGGACGGACAGCGTAATAATTCGGAACGTGATGAAGGGTTTGGCCTTGGTCATACCGAATTAAACATGTCGGCCAATATCGACGATAAGTTCTATGGCTCTTTAACGACCGTCATTGAAAGTCATGATGATGAAACGGAGTTGTTGCTTGAAGAAGCGTTCATTGAAACCTTAACAATGCCTTACGGCTTGAGTATCCGAGGTGGTCGTTTCCTATCTGACTTTGGTTACCTGAATAACCAACACATGCATACCGACAGCTTTGTTGAGCGTCCTGCTGCTTACCGTACCTTCTTGGGTTCTCATTATTACGATGATGGTGTGCGCGCAAACATTGTTCTTCCGACTGACCTGTATGTGAAGTTTGGGGTTGAAGCGTTAAGTGGTAGCAAGATGTCTTCTGTTGATGATGGTTCTGATGTGGGTGTTTACACGACAACCATGAAGTTGGGTGATGACTTCTCGGATTCATCAAGCTGGCAGTTTGGCCTGAGTTACTTACGTAACGAAAATGGCAAAACTCGAGAATTTGAAGACCATGATCACGGGCATGACCACGACCACGATCATAGCCATGGTGCGGCGGTAACGGGCTCAAACCTATACGGTGCTGACTTTGTATGGAAGTGGGCTCCAAATGGTAACTACAAATACCAAAACTTTACGCTAGCGGCAGAGTACATGCTGTTGGATGGCATCGTGGATGACAAGTACAAAAATGATGCAGAATCCCCAGATAACTTAGCGGCGTATTATGTGTCGGGTGTTTATCGCTTTAGTCCGAGCTGGTCAGCGGGTCTGCGTTACGGTGAAGCTGAAAGCTACGATGGTCATGCTCACGGTGATCACATGCATTTTACTGCAATGAATGACAAAGAAGCAGATGCGATGGTTGCTTGGGACTCATCTCATTTTGGTACGGTTAGGGCACAATATTCTCGTGTCGAAAACCAAAGCAAAGAGACAGATAACGTCTTTACCTTGCAATATGTGATGACCTTTGGGGCGCATGGTGCTCATGCGTTCTAGGAAATCACTCCTAACAATGGCAACAGGTGTTGCCGTTGTATCCTCATCTATAATGGCATCTTCGCCTGCAATGGCGTTGAATATTTTCGTTTGTGAGCCTGAGTGGCAAGCGCTTATGCATAGCCATGCTCCTGAAGCTAACATCTACTCGGCGACCACAGCCATGCAGGATCCACATTACGTGCAAGCGAGACCGTCACTTATTGCCAAAATGCGCCAAGCTGATATGGCAATGTGTTCTGGCTCTGAATTAGAAGTAGGCTGGTTGCCAATGTTGCAAGTACGCAGTGGTAATCCTGCGGTTCAAGATAGCGCGCCAACCATGTTATACGCGAGCGATATGGTTGGTATGCTTGATACCCATGACCATGTCGATCGAAGCATGGGGGATATTCACGCTCATGGAAATCCACATGTTCAGTTTGCTGCTGAGTACATGATTTATATCTCAAGAGAAGTCACCAAACGTTTACAGCTAATAGATCCTGATAATGCACCTGTTTATATGCGGAATGGCATGAAGTTTCGTGCTAACTGGCGTAAAAAATTGGCAGAGTGGGAAACGAGAGCTGAGCCTTTACAAGGTAAAAAGGTGGTCGGTTACCATGCCACGTATCGTTACCTTTTTGATTGGCTAGACATGGCACAAATTGCCGACTTAGAACCCAAGCCTGGTATTTCGCCGACAACAGCGCATTTGCAGACGTTGACGAAACTTGCTCCTGCTTTATTTGATGCCATCGTATATTCATCACATCAAGATAAACGTCCTGCCAATTGGCTCAATCAACAAACCGGTAAACCTATGGTTCAGTTACCACTTTCAGTTTCAGAAGGACAGAGCTTAGACGAGATGTACGATCAAGTGATTGATGAGCTGTTGGATACATTGGTCGATTCAGAAACACCTAAGAGCTCGTGATGTGGATGGAATATAGCTGGCTGGCACCTGCCGTATTGTGTGGATTAATTGCATTAGTCGGTAACATTGTACTGGGGGAGCAAGTGCTCAAACGGCAAATCATCTTTATTGATCTCGCTGTTGCACAAGTTGCTGCGTTGGGTGCTGCTTTGAGCCAATATTGGTTGAGTCGATATGAGTTGTTCAGCGATTCATGGTTGGGTGAAATGGCTGGCCCGTGGACGATGTCACTTCTACTATGTGGCCTGATTGCATTGATGGAAAAGCGTTACAAACAACACCTGGAACCTATGATTGGTAGCTTATTTGTCGTTTCTGCTTCATTGGCTATCTTATTGGTGAGTCAAGATCCACACGGCGCTGATTTTATTCAGGGTGTTCTCAATGGACAGCTACTGTGGGCTACTTGGCAAGATGTTTGGCCATTAGCGCTCGTCACTGCATTAATGCTGGCATGGATTGGCGTTAAGCCTGAGTTTATGCAAGGAAGTGGCTTCTATCTAATATTCGCTATCTTAATGCCGATCACTGTCAAGCTAACCGGGATCTATTTGGAGTTCGCTCTATTGGTTATCCCTGCCTTGTGCGCTGCCGCGTTAAAAGGGCTTCGTTTTGTTATCGCAAGTGTCAGTATTGGTACAGTTGGTATTCTGTCGGGGTTGGCCATGTCCGCTCATTATGATTTACCGAGCGGCGCAAGCATTGTCATTACGTTGTTCCTTGCAGGGGTAATATTTAATACGGTGTCATTATTCCTTCGACATCTGCGAACTAACCGAACTGAACATATATGTCGAACTGACTAGGCTATTCTTCTGATAACTGATAACTGATAACTGATAACGTTGAGCTTGATAACTCAAGGTATATAGTTTGTAAGCATACCGAAGGTAGAGCGAAAGACCGTGGGCATGAAACCATTCATTTCTATAGAACAGGTGGTACTGGCATATTATATTTAGATTTAGCTATTGGAGGCTATTTAGGTATAAAATCGCGTCATCATAATTCTAAAGGATGGTGCCATGTACCACGGTCATATCTATTTCCCTCTGCGATTTGCAGAGCAGGCAGAAATACTACGTCAAAAGATTCTATCTGAGCGTAAAGATGTATTAGAGACTTTCCCATTAATACAGCGCTTGGTTGGCCCGCATAAGATGCCGATGTTTGAGATTCACTTTGCGAATAAAGAGTCAGGCATTGTCGAATGGCTTGAGCAAGAGCGTGGTGATATGTCGGTGCTGATTCACCCAGTAACCGGTGGTGAAGAAACGCTGGATCATACAGTGCGTGCGATCTGGCTTGGCCGTGAGCTAGGTGTATTCGAAGACACGCTAAGTAGCTAATTCAATTTTTCGCCCGACAGTGCGTACCTAATCAATGCACTGGGTTAAGGTAACTGCTGTCGGGTGTGCCAAAACTCACTAACTTTTTAAACGATGTTTTTCCTTACATACTTAGCTTCTCCAGCTATTTCCCAGTAACAGCGATACCGCCACCGACACACCTAATGCGATTAAGATATTGGGTAAATAAAGCCCCCAAATTGCGACACAAACCGCCACGGTTACCACAGACCACAACAGTGTTTCTAATATCCAAGTGCCCATAACATAACTCCTAACTTGATTGTGCGACTAGCATAACCAAGCCAAGGTAAACATTTGGTCACCATCAAGTATCGATATCTAAATTCACTTTAGCATTACTCTTACGCTGAACTCGTTGCTGTGAATGCCATGAGTAAATCGCCACCCTTGGTTCTGACAAACGCGATCAATGAGCTCTAGGCCAATGCCAAATGAGGTTTGCTGTTCAGAGTCGTGGGTTATGTTTTCATCCTCTAAACGGTTGGTGACCTCAAACTTAGCTAGTGACAGGGTGATACGAATCTCTCCACTTCCGCCGTGTTGGAATGCATTTCGAACTAAATTAGTCAGCACGACTTCAGTCAGTTCGCGGGGAAGGGTATGTTCTTCTGGATCAACGTTGATTTGGATATCTACTTCTTTGTCTTTTAAAAGATAACGTTGGCTTTCGATGATGTTATTGAGCAGGGGACTTAGCTCAATCTGTTCATAGTTGGTTTCTATCTCATTATTACGGCTCATCCAAAGCAGCGTCGTCACTAATGTTTTCATATTGGTGGCTGAACGTTGGATTCGTGCGATAGCTCTCTGGCCACTGTTTGGAATGTTATCAGACAATCGAACCAGCATATCGCCACTCGCGGAAATGGTTGCAATCGGCGTTCTTAACTCGTGGCTTGCCGCTCTCAAGAAAAAGCTCTCACGTTCATTGGCTTGGCGTTCACCCTGTACACTCTTAACAAGCTGCGATGCTAATTGGTCGATCTCTTTATATCGAAACTGAGCCAGCCCTTGTGTGTTATTCACATCAAGCGATTCTGACCATTTTGATAGGGTAATAATCGGTTTGGTGACTCGGTGTATCAGCAGGCGAATGATCAAGAACACTAAGAGTAAAAGCACACCAATGGCGATAAAGGCACTGTTTATCTGACTGACGGATTCAGGTGGGTTGAGCTCGAATAGCTTCAGATAAATCGCCTCATCGTACTCAGAAATGATGTACAGCGATTTGTCTGTACCGGAAATTGAATGCTTGGCGGCATAGAGGTATTGCCCAGACTCATTACTGGCTGGAGAGTCGTAATGTTCATAAATTGCGTCGTTATCAAATGTGTTCCAGTCAAAGGCTTGTTGAAATTGAGTCGGCACTTCTGAGTAGCTTAGAAAGGCTTGAAAGGTTGGGTTTTGGTAGTCGGGTAATGCTCCGGTTTCAATGTAACGCTGCTCTGCAACTTCCAGTTCATACAAGAACCCATACTTTGCTGATTCGTTCAGACCAATATGATAGCTCTGTGAAACCATCAAGCTGTATATGGCTGTTAGTAACACAACAATACCAAACAGGTAGAGGTAGATGTCGCGCTTGATGCTGACTCGATTCATGCTTGCGTGTTTCATGACGGCTCCTCATGTAAGACCACGCCAATGCCATGAACGGTATGGATCAGCTTGCTGTCAAAGGGAGCATCAACGATTTGGCGAAGCTTAAACAGGTGCGCTTTCATGCTGTCAGAGCTTGGCATTTCATCATCCCAAGCCTCTTCAAGCTTGGCCTTGCTCACCACGTTAGGGCTGTTTCGAACTAACATCACTAGCATTCGCCAACATACCGGAGAGAGCTTCAATAGCTTGCCGTCTCTAATAGCTTGGTGCTTATCCAAGTCCAATTTAAGATCGGCTACAGACAAAGTCGTCACCGTACCCTGAGCACGACGAACCAGCGCCATTAGTCTCATTTTGAGCTCTTCCATCGCAAAAGGCTTCACTAGGTAATCATCCGAACCTACTTCGAAACCGGCGACCTTATCTTGCAATGTGTCTCTTGCTGTTAGCATGAGAATAGGAGTGGTAACGCCTTGCTGTCGAAGTGATTGACACACATCGAGCCCATCCATTTTTGGCATGTTGATGTCCGTTAAGATGATGTCATAATGTCCTTTTAAGGCGAGGTTAAGCCCTGCTGCACCATTGTAGGCAAAATCGAATTCGAAACCGTCGAGTTCCATGTAGTCTGCAATGGCTTCTGCCAAGTCACTGTCGTCTTCAATCAACAGGGCGTTAATGCTCATAAGTGTCCTTACTTTGTCTCTCGTTCTCGTTTCCAAGCCCAGATAGGCGGCTGAATCAGAAGTTGCAGTCGGTAGTTCCAATTTGGTGCGTGCCATAGCTGTTGGCACAGTTTAACGTAGCCGTGGAAATATACCTTAAATGGGTTCACAGAGTTGATTCTAGGGAACACGCCATATCTGACTTCTTCCTCTTCTTTGGCGAACGTACCGAACATACGATCCCAAATGATAAAAATCCCAGCGTAGTTCTTATCCAGGTATTGCTTGTTGGTCGCGTGGTGCACTCTGTGGTGCGAGGGCGTATTGAACACGGCTTCAACAGGACGAGGTAATCGCTTAACCGTTTCGGTGTGCAATAACGTTTGGTATAGCTGAACAAAGGTTTCACACATCAACACGACGAACGGGTTAAAGCCGAGAAGAATTAACGGCAAATGGAAAAAGAACGGGAAGAACCAATCCAAAGGCCCAAAGCGATAGGCGACCGATATATTGAAGTAAGGCGAGCTATGATGAACAGAGTGCGTCCCCCACGCTAGGCCGTTGCTGTGCAGGAATCGATGCTCCCAGTAATACGCGAGATCCGCCAAGATCAAGCAGCTCAGAATCGTCCAGCCAGATATTGGCAGCTGAGTCAGGCTAAAATTCTCGTAGGCGTAAACGAACGCGCCGACATAAGCTAGACCGACCAAGAAAACGGTCACCAACAAGAAGAACAGAGTAACAAAGTTAGTCGCGCTGTCTCCTAACATGTTCCAACTTAGCTTTTTCTTAAAGGCATAGCGGATAAGCTCAAAGATAAATAGAGCGAGAGCAAGCAATACAAAATTGTCATCTACCCAAGTTTCGGTAAGGATGATGCTTGTTTCTGAGAAGGTTTGAGAGAGAAAACTCCCAATGCTATTCATAGTGAAATCCATAACCCAATCCTTTACTGATCATTCTTATAATAGACGTATAACTCGCTAGAATCTGGCAACCCATGCTGATTCAATTGGTGGTGCTCGATAACTCTATCCACCTCTTTTAAAATCGCGATCCCTTCCCAAGCTTGTGCTAATTCTTGTTCAGTATGTTCACCTTTACTGAGTAGAAGCGTACCTTTGGCTTTGTTTGGAATTTGGATTAAGTGATTGTTTTTATTTGATGTTGATTGCTTAGTCGGGAAGCCAATGGTGACAGTAGCCTTGCTGAAGTCGGAACTGATGTCCTGATAGATCACGACCACTTTTTGTTGTAGTGCGATCTCCTCATCCTTTGCTTCTAGGTTTTGGTAGAAGTCGACCCACAGCTCAGGCACATCCTCTAAAGGGAGAGTTTTGCTCAAACCTTGCAGGTAAGTTGTATTTGCAGTCGCCTGTTGTTTTACCTCTGCTGACTTATCTATGGATGGCGTACTTATTGACGACTTATTTGTTGACGACTTGCTTACTGATGATTGAGCTATTGGTTGCTCAGTTGATGCATCCGCAATCGCAGGTTGAATATGTAATAGCCCCCAGACAACGCCAGTAATACCGACTGTCGTGAGTAATGAAGCGAATAATTTCATGCTCTTTCCTTGTTTTTCATTTTTGATATCAAGGACAGTAAAGGAGACAAGGTAAACAAAAGGTAACCGAGTTGGTTATTGGGCGAGTCTAGCGCCTAATATTCTAATACAGCAATCTGGGACACTTTTTCCCATGCCGAATTGGTAATACTGACGCCATATTCATTTATGGGCTCAATAATGCTATTCAAACATCCCATCTCTCTGCTAACGATTATTCGGCTTAACCCATTAAAGGTCGCTGCGACTTGGTTAATGGTTTTGGCTGAAAACGTGATGCTTATTCTGTTGCCGCTGTTTATTGGTTACGCCATCGACGGTGTCTTAAACCAAAGCTTCCAGCCCTTAGTGATGCTGGCAGTGCTTCTCTTTGTACTGGTCATTCTCAGCGTTGTTCGTCGTTTCTACGATACCCGTGTTTATGGGGCGATTCGTGTAAAACTGGCGAATATCGTGGAGCGAAACCTGCGTGGCTTATCTGTATCATCCAAAGACGCTCGACTCACCATGTCACGTGAGCTGGTTGATTTCTTAGAAGACGATTTGCCTGCTCTGATGACAGCAGTGGTGCAGCTTGTTGCGACTGTGGTGATTCTCTCTACATTCCATTTCTCATTGGCGCTTTGTATGTTGTTTGCAGGGCTGTCGATGCTAGCCATTTATGGTTTGTTTCATAGAACCTTCACGCGGCTTAATGGCCAATTTAACGACCAAGTTGAACAGCAAGTTCAACTGTTGAGCGGCGTTCGCTTATCTGCGCTTCGTTGGCACTTTGAGCGACTTAAACAGTGTGAAATCAAGCTTTCAGACACCGAGGCGATTGTTTACGGACTGATCTTTACCGTGCTGTTTGGCGCAGTCGTAGGCAATTTGTGGATGGTGAGCCAGCTTATTCAGCCGACTGCAGGACAAGTGTTCTCAATCGTTACCTATTCGCTGGAGTTTGTTGAAACCGCAGTGATGCTACCAATTACGCTGCAAACCCTTTCTCGTCTTACTGAAATCAGTCAGCGACTCAATCATACCTCTGTCCAACAGGCTACCAAGGAGATGCCTTATGAAGTTTAAAAAGTCACTGCCTGTATTAGTCGGTTGTGCGGCTATCTTTGCTGCCTTGATTGTTGTCGATGAATTGGAACCTGAGGCAGCGGAACCTGTGAAGAAGCAAGCAGTACTGGCACCGGTTTCTGTATTGGAGGTGACACCTTCGCAGCACGAATCGACGTTAACGGTACTTGGCTTAACCGCTGCTCGTTGGCCAATTCAACTTAAAGCGTCGAGTAGTGCGCAACTTAAGTGGCTGAATGAAAACATTGAACCGGGACAGCTAGTGACTAAGGGCGATGTGTTGGCGAAGTTAGATACCAGCGCCGTTGATGCGAACTTGGCGCAAGCGTTAAGTTCGTTAAAGCAAGCCGAGTTGGAATTGAAACAGGCTAAACATGAACAAACTGTTGCTCTTAAAATGCTTAACCCAAAAACAAGTTCGTCCTTTGCGCGCAGAGAACCCCAAGTGCTTGCTGCGAAAGCCAACCTGCAACAAGCCCAACAAGCTTATGTCAGTGCGAAGAAGCTAATGGAAGAGTCGGTGATTACCGCGCCCTTTGATGCGGTCGTCATGAAGCGCCACATTAGCCCAAGAGAGTGGGTAGAGGCAGGGCAAGTGACCTTTGAGTTAGCCGCCAGTGATTCGATTGATATCGAGCTTCCAATCTCTGAAATGCACTGGCAACAAGTGCAAGCTGCCTTGGTTAAGCCGAGTATTCGTGTCGTGAGTCGTTCTGGGAACCAATGGCCCGCGAAAGTGCGTTATGTGTCTCCGGAAGTCGATTCGGTGACTCGTCAAAGACAAGTAGTGCTATCGGTTGAAAATCCTTACCAACACAAGCCTAGGCTTTTCCCTAATCAGCAAGTTCAAGCTGTGGTTAACCTCGGTCTACAAGATGACGTAGTAAGCGTGCCTCTGAGCGCAATGACGCGAGACGGGTATGTGTGGACATTAGATATAGAAGATCGCTTACGAAAAGAGTCGGTAACGCTTATAGGGCAAGACAGTAAAGAGCTTGATATTCGCTTCAATGATCGAAGTGATAAGGCTCGTCGCGTGGTGCAGTATCCACTTTCTTCAATGTTAATCGGTAAACAAGTCACGCCTAAATTCAATGAAGCCCATTCTGAAGCCATGCTCGCTGGCAAATCTGATTCAGTACAGATTAAGGAATCAAACCAATGAGTTGGATTACAAAATGGTTCATTAATAACCCAGTCGCTGCCAATTTGTTGATGATGGCGATCGTTATCAGTGGTGTGCTGGCATTTGGGCAGTTACGTGTCGAGTCGTTTCCACAAATTGCACCATCATCAATCAGTATTACCGTGGCTTATCCTGGCGGTACCGCACAACAGATCGATGAGAGCGTGACGCAACGAATCGAAGAGTCGATTAGCGGTATTGCAGGCATCAAACAGCTCACCAGCCAATCGAGTGCTGGCGTGTCTAGAGTCGTGGTACGTAAAACCAGCAGCACAGATTTAGACAAGCTGTTGGATGACATTCGTAACCAAGTTAACGCCATCAACGGCTTTCCCGTGCAAGCAGAAAGACCGCAAGTGGTGCGAAATGAATTTACCAACTTAGCTGCGTTTGTGGTGGTGTCTGGGCCAAGAACCGATGACGAATTACAACCTATTGCCAAGCAACTTGGGCAAGCGCTGAAGAAGAACCCTCAAATTTCAAAGGTTTCAAACTGGGGAACACGAACGCCTCAGTTGGTGATCGAGCCAGACCCTGACCAACTCAAGGCGCTAGGGCTGAGCTTGGAAGATCTTGCAGGTTTAGTTGAGCAGCGTTCACTAGAGTCTCGTAGCGGTGAGCTGATTAGTGACAAAGGCCGAATGGTTATTCGTGGTGACGGTTATGCCGATGATTTACAGAAGCTGAATCAGCTTGTCGTAATTTCGGGTAGTAACGGAAAAATACGCTTGGGAGACATTGCCAAGCTAACCCGTGGCTACCAATACAGCGGCTCTATCGTGCGTAACAACGGCTCTAATGCCATCGCTTTACTAGTCAGTACTAGCCAAACCGATAACCTGCTTAAAATCAGTGAGGCGATCAGCGAAACACTGGATGCACAACGAGCGATTCTGCCTTCGGATATTCAGCTGAATACCATGGCTGATATGGCGCCTTACATTGAAGATCAGCTGTTTCGTTTGAGTGAAAACGCCTGGCAAGGCTTGTTAATTGTGCTGATTTTGCTAGGGATATTTCTTGAGATTAGGCTCGCTTTTTGGGTCGCGATGGGGATCCCGATTGCGCTCACTGGAACACTCGCCGCAATGCAGTGGTTTAATTACAGCATCAACGACATCACTTTGTTTGGTTTTATCTTGGTACTTGGTGTGTTGGTCGATGATGCGGTTGTCGTCGGGGAAGCGATACACGAAAAACGGACGGGAAATCCTAGTCATTCCGGTGCCTCAAAGCTAAATGGCTCCTCAAGTATAAGTGGCCTTTCTAATATAAACGGAAAGACAGCTGCTTGGCAGGGCGTGCATTCTGTGTCGGTGGCAACCGTGTTTGGTGTGCTAACGACCATTGCTGCGTTCTCTCCAATGCTATGGATTAACAATGAGTTAGCTAAAGTACTTGCTGGGTTTTCGGCCGTGGTGATCTTCGCTTTGATCTTCTCACTGATTGAAAGCAAATTTATTCTACCGTCACACTTGGCTCAGCTTTCTGTGAAAAAGCCCTCTACCAGTATTTTTGCCAAGGTTCAGAACGCCGCTCAAGGCGGTTTGCAGTGGTTCAATCTCAACATCTATAAGCCAGTATTGGAGTTTGCACTTGGCTACAAAGTGGCGTCTTTGCTTGGGTTTGTGGCGGTCATCTCATTGGCTTATGGCATGTGGTCAAATGGGGCGATTCGAAGTGCGCTGTTCCCTGAAATTCCTGGGCGTTACATTACGGCTGTTATTGAGCTAGAAGATGGTGCGCCGTTACCACTGCAGCGCCAAGCTTTGTTGCAAGTAGAGCAAGCGATGACTCAGGTTGAGAAAGGCTTAATGGAAGATTATCCATTACAAGAAAAGCCCGTGGTAAACCTACTCGCATGGTCGGATGGCTATGGGGAGATTGAAGTCACTGCCGAGCTCACCAATGAATCTTTAAGCTTATTGCCGGGTAACTTACTGCTGAAGCGATGGCGAGAAAGCACTGGGCAAATTGAAGGGGCTTACTCGGCCAAATTCAGCGCAGCAGAAGAACCAGCTGGTGGCACATTCTTAACGATCTCTTCCAACGATCGTGAGTTGGCGTCCCGCGTCAGTGAACAGCTAGCAGATACTTTAGCGTCCATAAAAGGTGTTTCGGATGTTTACGATGATGGTCAGGATGGTTTACCACAAGTTCGCTTAGTGCTGAATCAATATGGTCAGCAGCTTGGATTAACTCAAGCGAAGCTGGCACAGCTTGCCGGAGAAGCGTTTGGCGAAAGGGAAGTTCATCGCCTATTAGAAAACGGACAAGAGACCAAGGTGCTGCTGCAATACCCAAGAGATGAGCGCAGAACCTTAGTTCAGCTACAACAAGCCATCATTATGTTGCCGAACGGTGGCAGCGTAATGATTGGCGATATCGCTGAGTTCCGTCACGAGCAAGAGCCGCAAGTGGTTTACCGCCGTGACCGAGAACAAGTGATCAACCTCTATTGGAAGCAAAACCGAGATCTGCAATCACCAGAGAAGACTCGAGAACAGCTTGAAGAGACGATTGAATCTCTGCGGCTACAATACCCAAGTGTGACGATCAAAGCGGGTGGCGAGTTTGAAGAGATAGGGGAAGTGTCGGATGGCTTTAAATCCGCGATGATCCTGACGCTGCTGATGATCTACATCTTGTTGGCAGTGCCTTTGAAATCCTACTGGCAGCCAATGATCATCATGGCGGTCATCCCGTTTGGATTCGCAGGCGCGATTTTTGGTCATTATTTGATGGACCTGCCGATCAGCATTCTTTCGATGTTCGGAATGATGGCCATGACGGGGATCGTGATTAACGACTCGTTGGTGTTGATCACGCGTTTTAATGCTGAATATCGCCAAGGCGTCCCATTACAGAAAGCGTTGGTGATTGCGGGCACCAGCCGATTGAGAGCGATCTTCTTAACCACGATAACCACTGTGTGTGGGTTGTTGCCGTTACTAAGCGAAACTGCGGAACAAGCACAATACTTAAAGCCTGCGGCGGTGTCGTTGGTGTTTGGTGAACTGTTCGCCACTGCGGTAACGCTGATTTTGATACCTGTGTTGCTTGGTTTGTTTTGCCGCAAACCGCCTCAAGTTGAAGATCTAATTGAAAAAGAACCGGTCGAACAAGAACCACAGGTACAGACACAGCTCACTTTGGAGCGCTCATGATTGATTTTATAAAGGACAAAGACGATAGTGAAGCCAAGCGATCGAATTCAATCAAGTCGACAGATACAAGAGCTTCTATGCCTGAGAACAAAGACCGTATGACGCAACAGAGCAAACCTGACTATCACTCAGTGCCTGGCTTTAAACTGGTGCCTGAGATTGCGTTGGTGGAATCTTTACCAGAGCACCTTCAAAAACGCTTTAGCCATGCGCTTAACTTAATGCATGAAGAGTGGGGTGAGCGTCGTACTTGGGAAGAGATAGCGACCGAGAGTGCGATCTCTCCATACCATTTTCATCGTCAGTTTACTGAGCTGTTTAATGAAACGCCGGGTCAGTACCTAAGTCGAATACGTCTACAGATTGCTGTTAGCCTGTTGATCAATGACGAGCCATGGAGCGTCATTGAAATTGCTCAGTATTGTGGATTCTCGTCGTCACAATCGTTAGGCAAGGCGCTCAAGCGTGAGTTAGGGGTGACCGCAAAGCACATTCGAGAAATGGGTTATAACGCGACACCCAAGGAGACGGCGGATTTCATCCAGAGATTGGCGCATCCGGGTGTGCAGTCTTCGATGGAAAAAGAATTGGTTAAGTCGATGCCGACAGAATTGGTTTGGTATCCAGAACGCGGAATGCAGAAGCTCAAATTAGACGATCCTGACTGGGATACCGCGTTTGAGATGTACGGTCAGAAGTCTACACAACTCATGGGCACAACACCGATTAAGCAAATGAGAAACAAGTGGGACGACATAGACGCTGAAATCGGCAACTGGCAAGTCGCCAAAAAGCGTTACGATATGACCATTCCAGAAGGATACTACTTGTGTAGCGATGTTTATCTGGTGTCGGATGTCGCCTACAGCACGGCTTTAGAAGCGTTGTTTAATGCGGTTAAGCAACAAGGCTTACAGTTAGACGTGAACGGCTATTTGGTGGAGATGATTCGCCACATAGATGATGACGATGTAGAAGGAGTAACATTCTCCTTTCAGTTGCCGGTTTTAACCACGCAAGATAGCGAATAATAAAAAGGCTCCTCAAATGAGGAGCCTTTGCTTATTAATAAGCAGCTTTATAGAAGGAGCTTAACAGAGTAGGGGGATTAAGCCTCTGCCGTTACTTTAGAGCCGCTCATCTTTTTAAGTGCTGCGTAGCCAAAGCCTGTTACTGCTGTACCTGCTGCAATCGCCACTAGGTACATAAGCACTGGAGAGATAGCGCCAGGAATCAGTAGTACGAACAAGCCGCCGTGTGGAGCCATTAGCTGTGCACCAAACATCATTGATAGAGCACCCGTTAGTGCACCACCTGCCATACATGCTGGGATAACACGCATTGGATCTTTCGCTGCGAATGGGATAGCACCTTCAGAGATGAAACATAGGCCAAGAACGAATGATGCTTTACCCGCTTCACGCTCGCTTGCTTCAAACTTGTCTTTCACTAGGAAAGTCGCAAGGCCCATACCTAGAGCTGGAACCATACCTGCTGCCATGATAGCCGCCATTGGTGCGTAAGTTTGCGAAGCCAGTAGACCAACACCAAATGTGTATGCCGCTTTGTTTACAGGACCACCAAGGTCGAAACACATCATTGCGCCTAGAATCACACCCAGAAGAATCGCGTTAGATGTCCCCATGTTGTTTAGGAAGTCTGTCATTGCGCTCATCACGCCAGATACAGGACCACCCACAATGTAAACCATCACAAGGCCAGTGAATAAACTCGCGATAAACGGAATGATTAGGATAGGCTTGAGGGCTTCCATTGACTGTGGAAGCTGAACCTTGTCGGCAATGAGTTTTGCAGAGTAACCCGCAATGAAACCAGCCGCGATACCACCTAGGAAGCCAGCGCCCGTTGAGCTAGCCAGCATACCGCCGATTAGACCTGGAGCCAGACCCGGACGGTCGGCAATCGAGAATGCAATGAAACCAGCAAGAACAGGAATCATCAATGCGAATGCAGACCCGCCACCGATAGTCATCAGTGCCGCTGCTAGTGTGCCTTCTTCTTTAAACGCTTCGATACCGAATACGAAAGAAAGAGCGATGATCAAACCACCCGCAACAACCACAGGAAGCATGTGAGATACACCTGTCATCAGGTGCTTGTACACGCCTTTCTTCTCATCAGCGGGTGCTGAATTAGAAGAAGCAGTGTGCTGGTATGGTTTCGCTTCAGCGAATGCTTTTTCCATCTCTTGCTTTGTTTTCTTCAAAGCAGGACTTGTCGTTGTTTTGTATAGCGCCTTGCCGTTGAAACGATCCAGAGGTACGTCGATGTCAGCTGCGATGATAACAAGGTCAGCGTCTGCGATTTCTTGGTCTGTCAGTTGGTTTTTCGCACCTACAGATCCGCGAGTTTCCACTTTAATTTGGTGACCTAGGCGTTTGCCTTCTGCTTCAAGCGCTTCAGCTGCCATAAAGGTATGTGCAACACCCGTTGGACAAGCAGTAATCGCAACGATCTTTTTGCTGCCTGTTGTTTCTGTTGAAGCATTTGCCGAAGTACCCGTCACTTCAACAGTGCTTTCAACTTGAGAAGCTTCTAATACCGTTGCTTCTGCTGCCGCTTTCTCTAGAAATGCTTTTGCATCTGCAGTGCACTCAGAGATAGCTGCTTGGTAAACCTTTTTGCCTGCGAAACGTGTTTTATCAACGTTTGTGTTAGCGGAAATAACCACAACGTCGCTGCTGTCGATAGCGTCTTGTGATACTGGAGATTCAGGTAACACGCTTGATTGGCATTCAATAGCGGCGTTCCAACCCAGTGCTTTTGTTGCTTGCTCTAACAAGCCTGCTGCGATGATGCTGTTTGCTACGCCACTAGGGCAAGCTGTGATAATGGTAATATTCATAATAAACCCTTTGTCCTATTTGCTTGTGTCTAACTGGATAGTTGGAGCACTAAGCGACTGTAATTGGATATTTTGTAGTACTGAATCCAGCTCTTGTTGGCTGGTGATGCCCACGCCTACCTGTGAAACTGCTAGAGCAGATAGGGCGGTTGCGAATTTAATTAGTTCTGGTTTTGGCATCTGTTGCATGTGGCCCCAACATAGGCCAGCAACCAAGGTGTCACCTGCGCCTACAGTGCTTACTACTTGCATACGCGGTGGCTGAGCATGTAGCCATTCACCTTGGTTAAGCCACATCACGCCTCCAGCGCCAAGTGATACCACGATGTTATCGATGCCTTTTTCACTTAGGGCTTGGCCTGCGTGTTGGCATTGGTCACGTGTGGTTAGTTCAGCGTTGAACAGCTGAGACAACTCTTCATCGTTTGGTTTGATCAACCAAGGCTGTGCATTGATACCGGCTTTAAGAGCGTCACGGCTGCTGTCGAACAAGACCTTTTTACCTAGGTCTCGCAGACGTTGTACCCAAGAAGCGCAAAGCTCTGGTGATACGCCTTGTGGCAGGCTGCCTGCAATCACGAAGTAATCGTGCGTTTCTGCAAGTTCTAACAAGGTTTCTTCAAACGCTTTAATCGCGTCAGCGTCAACAGGAACTCCTGGGAAGTTGATGTCGCTAACTTGGCCTGACTTCTCTACCAATTTCACGTTAATGCGAGTAGCGCCATCAACACGGATGAAGCGGTCAGTTGCACCCATTTGTTCGAACAGTTGGCAGAAGGCTTCTTCGTTATTGCGACCAAGGAAACCTGTCACGGTCACTTTAGCGCCAAGCTCTGAAAGCACTTTTGCTACGTTTACGCCTTTGCCTGCTGCATGCAGAGAGCCTTTGTTTACTAGGCTAACTGAACCGACATTCAGTGCGTCGATGGCACCTGTTAGGTCTAGGGCTGGGTTTAGCGTAACGGTAACGGCTTTGATTTGTTTATCAGACATATCGACTCCTTAACCTTCGCCAAGGCCTGAAGCGATAGCTTTACCAATCGATTCAAGTGCTTGTGCTGCATCATCACCCTCAGCAACAAACTGAAGCTGGTGGCCATGTTTAACGCCAAGAGCGATCACTTTCATCAAGCTCTTCGCATTCACTTCTTTTCCGTCGCCATCTAGGTTTGAAACGCGGATTGTTGATTCGAATTTCTTCGCTTCAGCAACCAACATTGCACCTGGACGAGCGTGTAGGCCGTGTGCGTTTTTGATTTTGAATACTGCGCAGTTGTCATCGTCTTGAGACGCTGTAGAAACGGCTTCACCTTTCAGAAGACCAATCACTTGTGCAACGTCAGCAGTTAACAGTTGTTGCTGTTTACCTTCGAAAACCATCTTGCTTAGGTTAGCCAGAATTGATTGGTGTGCGCTGTTACAAGCGGCGAATGCTACCAATGCTTTCACTGGTGTGCCTTCATACTCACAATGGTTTGCTGTTGAAACAAACGATACGCCAGTGCGAGTTACGCCTTTATCGCTGCCCAATAACCACAGGCCTTGGCCTAGGTGAGTCGGTGTTTTTGTTACTAGGTCAGCAACGAACGCGTTGTCAGTGCAACCTGTATTCTTAAGAAGGCCACCCGCAACTGCCGACATTTGAACCATGTCGCTTGCAGGGAATAGCAGTTGAACCAAAGAAGCATCTAAGTCAGCTTCAAGCTGAACTTCGCCGTTAAGTAGGGCGATGATTTCGTCTTCTGATTTTGCTTGCTTTAATTTCTCTTCAACACCGTCTGCCGCTAGCACTTTCGTTAGCTGCTTAAGGATGCCCAAGTGCTCGTCAGATTTCGCTGCAATACCAATTGCAACGTAAACACGGTTGCCATCTGCCCAATCAATACCTTCAGGGAAGTGGTGTACCGCTACGCCTGTCTTTTTTACTAGGTTGCGAGTGTCAGTCGTTCCGTGAGGAATCGCGATGCCGTTACCTAGGAACGTAGAGTTCTGGTTTTCACGGTTCAGCATTCCTTCAACGTAGCCAGAGTCAACTAAGCCTTTCGCGGTTAGGTCGCCAGCAATGTTCTGGATAGCTTTGAATTTGTCATCGGCCGTTTGACCAAGAGTGATGTCAGATTTTGATAATTTAAGCATGGTGCCTCTTTAGCGTATCGCTTGAGAATTTGTGTATCGCTACGATTCAGCTTAGAGCAAGTGATAGTGAACTTTACTCGTTGCTTTGCTCTTTGTGCTACTTGTGCTGAATCGGTTCAGCATTCAGTGTAAAAAAATTCAGCAAAGCCGATTTTGATAATCAAAATAGTTTTGCTGCGTGTCGTTAGTTTGGTTTGTCTGCGATTCGTAAGTAACGAAAAGCCAATTAACGACAAATGACGCTCAATCCATTCAAAAGGATGATTGAAGTCACTTTTCAGATTTTGCTGAATCCTTTCAGCTTTTATACTGAATCGATTCAGCATATAATTCAACTAATCCAAGGATCAGAAGATTGGTTATATGATCCTACGCACAAAATACAGGTCACCCATATGACACTAGATGAGATTGCCAAACTAGCCGGTGTGTCGAAAACGACAGCCAGTTATGTGATTAATGGCAAGGCGCAGAAATACAGAATCAGTGAAAAGACTCAGCAGAAAGTCATGGCAGTAGTAGAAGAGTATAATTACCGTCCAGACCATGCTGCTTCGTCGCTGCGTGCTGGTAATAGCCGTTCATTTGGTTTGATTATTCCTGATCTGGAAAACAGCAGTTACGCACGCTTGGCAAAATTGATAGAGCAGAACTCACGTAAAGTGGGCTATCAAATCCTGATTGGTTGCTCTGATGATGACGCCGAAACCGAACGTAAAGTAGCGGAAGCATTGGTGAGCCGTCGTATCGATGCCTTGCTGGTGGCGAGCTCAATGCCAGACGCCAACGAGTTTTACTTGAAGCTGCAAAACTCAGGTACACCCGTAATCGCGATTGACCGTCCGTTAGACGATGAGCACTTTGCGTGTGTGATCAGTGAAGATTTCGAAGCTGCATTTGAGCTGACTCACTCGATCCTTGATGACAGCATTCATAGTGTTGGTTTAATCGGCGCACTGCCTGATCTGAACATTTCACGTGAACGTCACCTGGGCTTTGAAGCAGCGAACAAAGCACATACTCAACAAACAGGGCTAACAGAAAACAAGCCGATGGTTGTGGGTTATGGTGAGCACTTTGACAGAGAATCAGGACGTGAGATTTTTGAGGATTGGATTGCCAAAGGCACGGTGCCCGATGCGATCGTCACTATGTCTTACACCTTGTTAGAAGGTGTACTGGATGTAATGGTCGAAAAGCCTGAACTGATCAAGCAAGTAAAACTGGCAACCTTTGGTGATAACCGCTTACTGGATTTCTTACCCTTTAAAGTCCACTCGCTACCACAGCAATTCGAAGTCATTGCCGATAGTGCGTTTGCACTTGCTTTGAACGCATCAGCTAAACGCTATCAAGCTGGCATTGAGTTAGTGCCAAGAAGCTTAGTAAAACGAGGCTAAACGCGGTTAGCTTGATCTCCGAGATTAACTAGAGCTTCGAGGTTAGCTGCTAGAGCTTCAAGTTGAGTATGAGCCCTGTGGTTAGTTTGAACTTAAGGTTTAGGTAGAACTTTTGGTCTAGTTAGAATTAAGCAATAAGCCAAACTCTACAATGGCAACAATGCCGAGCAACAAGGCCAACACTTTCCAAAACTGGATTGGGTTTCGGTTTATCAAAGGTTGCTTGGCTTTGCTTTTCACCAAGCTTTGGTTCGGTGTGTAAAGGTCTGCCACAAAATCCCCCAACACTTGATGACGTTCGCTTGGCGATTCCGCACAGGCTTTTTGTAACACCAAATCTACCCAACTTGGTAAGTCAGACCGCTTTTGTGTGATGGGTTGATATTCCCATCGATGGTGACGAGATTGATTAAGCGATTGTGCCGTCATCTCAGAGTAGGGCAATGTACTCGTTAGCATCTCATAGCCGATCACTGCGATAGAGAACAAATCTGAACTTGTGGTCGCCGTATTGTGCTTGATGGTTTCTGGTGCAATATAATTGACCGCGCCTAATGGTGTGTCGTCCTTGTCTGTGAGCTCTCCCTCCTCAAGGCCCCTCACTAACACCGCACCAAGGTCGATGATTTTTATCTCACCATCACGTTGAATCATGATGTTCTCGGGCTTTAAGTCTCGGTGCACCATGTCTGCGCGTTGTAATACTCGAATGCCTTGCGTGATTTTTTCTAAGATTTCGCGCACTTCATTGAGTGACGGCTTTGGATTATCGTACATCCATTGTCTTAGCGTGATGCCTTCGACCCATTCGCAGATTTGATATAAGAATTGCGAGTGCTCTGGCGTTGGGTAAACCTTCATGATTTTCTTGTTGTGCAGTAATAGCCCCGCCCATTGTTCATTAAAGAACGCTCGGAGTTGCGAAGGACTATCGTGATATTGAACAGAAGGGACTTTCAACACGAACTCAGTTTGTGTCTCTTTTTGGATTACACGATACACATGGCTTCTAGTGCCTGCATACAACACCTCAAGTACCATAAAGTTGTCGATACTTTGCCCGAGTTTTAAAGCGGGTGGTATGGCACGCTTAGCCAGTTTTTCATGGAATTCAATGAGCGAAGGCTTAGGTAGGTGGTTAACTTGCACAATCAAGCAGCTTACGTTGTCTGAACTATTGTGACTTAAAGCGGTATTACAGATCGTTTGTGCAGCGTGTTCGAAATCAACGCCGGGTTTGTCGATATGTTCCTTGAACGTGTTGGGAGAAACAAACTCGTGTACGCCATCAGATGTCAGGATAAAGCAGTCGTTTTTCTTGATGGGAAGTGTTTGATAGTCAACGTTGAGTTGGTTGTCCATACCTAAGGCGCGTGTAAGGTAATGCTTCTGACCCATATTCTTGCGGGTATGGTCGCGGGTCAGTTGGCGCAATTCCCCATTTCTTAATAAGTAGATACGGCTGTCACCTACATGGAATAAATGCGCGGTGTTTGATTTTAATATCACGCTGCTGAAAGTCGAAACTAGAGCGTTGTGGTTAACTTGTTGCGTGGAATGAATATTAGAAACAGAGGTATTGAAGAGCCAAGAGTTGAGTGACTTTAAGACTTTCTGAGCTGAGCGCTGAATGCTCCAACTTTGTGGCGTTGCGTAATAGTCGTCGATAAACTGCATCACGCTGGTGTGGCTGGCTTTCTGGCCGTGTTCACTGCAACTCGCGCCGTCTGCTATGCAGGCGACACTGCCTTTCAACTCTTGCTCCGTGCGAGTTTTAGGGTGTTTTACAATGATGGCGTCTTGGTTTTCATCACGAATGCCTTTATTCGAATAACCACCAAACTTGAGCGTTAACTGGTTATTAGATTCTGGCGTGATGACTTGCCCTTGGTTGAATGAAATTGTCATAACTGCTCTTCTTCTTAATTGGTTTTCTCTCACGTCCTTGAGAGAACATCCTAGGAAGAACAAAAGCCCTAGTGAACCTAGAGCCTTTGAACGCAGTACCAAAGTGGTGAAACACACCTTAGTACCACTCCCGATTCAATAATTCAGTGTTTCATGTTAGTGCTGGGACTAACTCGAAACATTGATCAGCGTGACACTGCCATCGTCGTTTACCTCAGCAATTTGCCCGTTTGGTTCTTCCATAAAGAACAGAGTCACAAAGCCAAGTACCGCTGTCGCAGCAATCACTAAGAAGAATGTTTGATAGCTCACGAATGACAATACGGTAAGGTAAACCACCGCGCCAACGTTACCGTAAGCGCCAGTCATACCTGCGATTTGGCCTGTCATACGACGTTTAATCAGTGGCACTGTTGCAAACACCGCACCTTCACCCGCTTGTACGAAGAATGAACATGCCATTGCCGCAACAACCGCTAACCATACTGGCCATGTGCTCTCTACCTGACCCATTGCGAAGTAACCTACAGCTAAACCTGCCGTTAGAATCAGTAGCGTTGGTTTACGTCCGAATTTGTCTGAGATCCAACCGCCACCTGGGCGAGACATGAGGTTCATGAAGGCATAAGCCGACGCGACCATACCCGCAAGAACTGGCGTTAATTCAAACGTCTCCGAAAAGAATAGCGGTAACATAGAAACGACGGCGAGTTCTGAACCAAAGGTTGCGAAATACAACACGTTTAACACTGCGACTTGCTTGAATTTATATTGGTGAATTTCAGGCACTTCTTCTTTAAATACGTTCTTGTTTACTTTCCAAACTTGCGAAACTTCGTAAACATACAGTGCAGCTAAACTTGCATATACAGCGTAAACCGCCATGTCAGACAGCATGCCAATACCTGATGGAGACAGTTTCCAAGCAAGCAGAGCCAGTGCCGCGTACATTGGGATCTTCATAATAAGTAGGAAGAAAAAGTCACCCTTTGATGTCACTTCCATCGCTGTTACTTGAGCAGGCTTGAAGTAGGTAGAACCTTTTGGTGTGTCGGATACGTTTTTGTAGAACACCACTGAGAACAGTAGGCTCATTACACCCGTGATACCGACCGCATAACGCCAGCCGTCTTCACCACCAAACGCTAGGGCTAGAGTTGGAAGTGTAAACGCCGCTGCTGCAGAGCCGAAGTTACCCCAGCCGCCGTAAATACCTTCTGCCGTACCCAGTTCATTGTGTGGGAACCACTCAGACACAAGACGAATACCGACAACGAAGCCTGCACCGATGAAACCTAATAGGAAGCGTGCAATCGCCGCTTGAATGAAAGAGTCTGCCATAGCAAACATAAAACAAGGGATTGAACAGACAGCGAGTAGCGAAGAGTAGACTAATCTTGGGCCGTACCTGTCGGTCAACATACCAATTGCGACACGCGCCGGAATGGTTAATGCAACGTTGAGAATCAGGAGTGTTTTGATCTCTTCAGTAGAAAGACCCAGTGATGTTTTCACCATTTGCAGTAGTGGGGCAAAGTTGAACCACACAACAAAGGTGATAAAAAAGGCCATCCAACTTAGGTGTAAGGTTTTCATCTTACCCGTAAATGAAAGCAGCGAAAATTTTGTGTTATCCATGGTTTAAATCCTTTAAATCTGGAAATTACCCGGTTTTAGCATCTGCGTTACTTCCGAAATTCGAACGCATTAATGTGGCTAAAACCTATGCCGAAATTGCTTACGCCTATAAAGCGTTTGCATGATGATGTCGGCGTTTAGTTAACTAGCGATAGCAAGCGGCGCGAGAACTTGAACTTGTTCTCCTAGCTTGCGAACTTCAAATTTCACGAGCTTGAGCTCGGGTTGTTCAAGACATTCGCCAGTCTCTAAGTGGTAATGCTGCTTGTATAAGGGCGAGGCCACGTAAGGCTCTCCGCTTAGTGAGCCAATAATACCACGTGACATCACGTTCGCCTTGCCGATAGGGTCGAAATTAGAGAGCCCATAAAGCGTATCGCTGCGTTTGCAGTAAAAAATAGCCACTTGGTTGTCGTCTACTTTTGCGCAGATCCCCCCGTTTGGAGTTAGGTCGCGTGTGCTGCATACGGTTGTCCAATTTTCCATGACTTTCTCCTGATCTAAATATAAAACTAATCATTAATTTAATTAGGGTGATAGCCGGCAGCAGTTTTCTTGGGCTGCGCCACTGCCGACTATCGATATTGGGTTTCGTTGTTACTGATTCACTCACACGTCCATGAGGCTTACGAAACTTCCGTGACTTCGATTTGGTCTGCTTTAGTTAACTTTTCATCGCGTTTTGCATTCGAAGAATCACTCAAACTCGGCTTAGGAAAACGTTGCTCTCGCTCTTTGATGAATGACAGGCTAGTGTCCATTTCTTCACTGTTGATGTAGTGCTGGAATCGCTTCATCTTTTCTGGGTTTTCAATGGTGGTTTTCCATTCACACTGGTATTTCTCGATGTTGAGTGCGATGTCCGCTTCGAGTTCTTCAGCAACATTTAGCTTGTCTTCAATCACGACTTGCTTGAGGTATTCAATGCCGCCTTCAAGGTTCTCCATCCATACCGATGTTCGTTGTAGGCGGTCTGCGGTACGTGTGTAGAACATCAAAACGCGGTCGATGTATTGAAGCAGTGTGGTTTCGTCCAAATCAGTGGCGAATAGGTCTGCATGGCGAGGGCGCATACCGCCGTTACCACAGATGTAGAGGTTCCAACCTTTGTCTGTTGCGATAACACCAATGTCTTTCGATTGCGCTTCTGCACATTCACGAGTACAGCCAGATACCGCAAACTTGATCTTGTGTGGCGAGCGTAAGCCCTTGTAGCGGTTCTCAAGTCGAATCGCTAAGCCAACACTGTCGTCGACACCGTATCGACACCAAGTGCTACCAACACACGATTTCACAGTACGAACCGATTTGCCGTAGGCGTGGCCAGTTTCAAAACCTGCATCGATCAGCTTTTTCCAGATGATAGGCAGTTCGTTAAGCTGCGCGCCAAACAAGTCGACACGTTGACCGCCTGTGATTTTGGTATAAAGGTCGAACTCTTTAGCGACTTCACCAAGCACGATTAGCTTATCTGGTGTGATTTCACCGCCAGCAATACGTGGTACCACAGAGTAGGTGCCATCTTTTTGCATGTTACCGAGGTAGATGTCGTTGGTGTCTTGCAGTTCGATATGTTGATCTTCGAGGATGTAATCGTTCCAGTAAGAAGCCAAAATTGAACCGACTGCTGGCTTACATACGGTACAACCTAGTCCGTTTCCGTGAGAATCTAACAGCTCATCAAAGGTCTTAATTTTGTTGACGCGGATGATGTCAGTGAGCTCTTGGCGAGAATAAGCAAAGTGCTCACAAATGTCGTTAGAGACTTCAACACCTAGGTTACTTAGCTCACTATCCAGAACCTGTTTAGCAAGAGCAGAACAACCGCCACAACCTGTTGAGGCATTGGTGGTTTCTTTCAGTGCTGCCATGGTGGTGCAACCAGCAGATACCGCGTCTTTAATGTCGCCTTTGGTCACATCAAAACATGAACAAATCACAGCGCTGTCTGGCAGAGCTTCAACACCCATTGCTGAGCCTGAATCATCCGCCAAGTTAGGTAAAATCAGTACCGATGGGTTCTCTGGCAGTGGCATATCGTTTTGCTTGATTTGCAGTAGCGAGCCATAGGCTTCTGCGTCACCAACCAATACTGCACCGACAATCTTTGTACCGTCAGCTGAGATGATCAGGCGCTTATAAACTTGTTCGATTTCATCGTTATAGGTATACGACTGAGCGCCTTCCGTCTTGCCGTGTACTTCACCAATACTGGCCACATCGACACCAAGCAGTTTGAGTTTGGTGCTCATGTCTGCGCCAGTGAATTCAGACTCGTCAGTGCCGTCAGAGACAATATGCGAAGCCGCGATTTTTGCCATGGAATAACCAGGCGCCACTAAGCCGAAGATCTTGTTGTCCCAAAGCGCACATTCACCAATGGCGTAGACGTTATCGATGTTGGTCTGACAGTGATTGTTGATGACAATACCGCCACGTTCGCCAATCTCGACATCAGAGCTTCTTGCTAGCTCATCTTGAGGGCGAATACCGGCAGAGAATACGATCATATCGGTTTCTAGATGGGTGCCATCCGCGAAGTTCATGCGGTAGCGAGAGGTTTCGCCTGCAACTATTTCAGATGTGGCTTTCTCAGTATGAACTTGCACACCAAGGTCTTCAATTTTTCTGCGCAGTAGGGCACCGCCACCGTCATCTAATTGAACGGCCATTAGGCGAGGAGCGAATTCAACCACATGGGTTTCTAAGCCAAGGTTTCTGACTGCGTTTGCGGCTTCTAAGCCAAGCAGACCCCCACCAATGACCACGCCTGATTTACTGCTCTTGCTTGAAAGCTCGATGGCGTCTAAGTCTTCGATAGTACGATAAACGTGACAGTGTTCTTGGTCGTTACCGGGAATAGGAGGAACAAAAGGGAAAGAGCCCGTCGCCAAGATTAGCTTGTCGTAACTTTCAACATGACCACTCTCAGTGATGACTTGTTGATTGGCTGTGTCTAGCTTGGCGACCTTCTGGTTCAACAAGTAGTTCACGCCGTTGCTTTGGTAATACTCTTCACTGGTTAATGACAAGTCATCAGCGGTTTTACCATTAAAGTAAGCGGTTAGCTGAACACGGTCGTACGCTAGCCTTGGCTCTTCGCTAAAAGTAATTACATCAAACTCATCACTCTCTGATTGCAGGATGTTGTCGATAAATTTGTGTCCAACCATGCCGTTACCAACAACGACGATTTTCTTCTTGCTCATAATCCATTCCTTATTCTCGGCTTCACCATTACT
Source organism: Vibrio bathopelagicus (assembly GCF_014879975.1). Classification (NCBI taxonomy): domain Bacteria; kingdom Pseudomonadati; phylum Pseudomonadota; class Gammaproteobacteria; order Vibrionales; family Vibrionaceae; genus Vibrio; species Vibrio bathopelagicus. The sequence continues at coordinate 814,855 of NZ_CP062501.1, forward strand.
AGCATCTAATTTCTAGTCGTTAGCAGGTGAATACCGGGTTGAGATTCCACTCAATTCATAATCACCAAGAAAAACAAAAATGTTTTTTCTAAGTCTTGGTTTTTAGTTGAGCAAGGAGGATGCCAGATTGTGGTCTGCTCATTTAAATAAAAATTAATACAGAAAATTCAAAAGCTTAAAAATCCACAGCGGTACGCACTTACCACTAAAGTGGTAAGTTGGTTTTTTGTTAGACTGGCATAAATGAGCGTTTGTGGTGCAACTTTCTACAAGATGGTGCAAAAATTAAGTTTCCATTTTTATTAAGTTCTTCTGGATTCATTGTCGATATTTATTTGTTTATTAAGTTGTTGTTTTGTATGGTTAATTTTTCAAGTTCAACAATTAGTGTTAAGTGGCGTGTTATTTGCTTGGTTCAAGTTATTACAATTATGGATAATTGAGCGAGAAACGGATGACCGATTCAAACAGCGGCTGGATAAAATCGACCTGTGCTTATTGCGGTGTAGGGTGTGGAATAGAAGCGAGACCGACATCGCTAGGAAAACTAGAAGTACGTGGTGATAAAGACCACCCGTCAAATTACGGAAAGCTATGTACTAAAGGGGTTGCGCTTGGCGACACCGTCACGCCTTTAGGTCGTCTTACACAACCAGCTCATCTTCAGAATGACCAAAAACAAGAGCTGGATTGGAACAGTGCAACTCAGTTAGTCGCAGACAAATTCAATCAAACGATCGAAGAATTTGGAGCCGATTCCGTCGCGTTTTATGTTTCTGGTCAGCTGCTTACTGAAGACTATTATGTTGCCAATAAACTGATGAAAGGCTTCATCGGTAGCGGCAATATCGACAGTAATTCTCGCCTTTGTATGGCTTCAACTGTGGTTGGGCATAAGCGTGCATTTGGTGCAGACACAGTACCGGTTTGCTATGAAGATCTCGAGCAAGCAGAAGTGGTCGTCATCACTGGCTCAAATCTCGCTTGGTGTCATCCTGTTCTCTTTCAGCGCTTACGTGCTGCCAAACAAGCCAACTCAGACATGAAAGTGATCGTCATTGACCCGCGCTACACCGACACCTGTGAAATTGCTGATATACACTTGGCATTGGAGTCAGGCTCAGACGTGGCGCTGTTCAATGGTTTGCTAGCCTACTTAGATGACAACGACAAGCTCGACTCAGACTACATCGAAAAACACACCCAAGGTTTTACTGAAGCGATACGAACCGCTACAGATTATCGCTATACCGAATCAGGTTGGGGCAAAAAAAGCGTTCCTGAACTGACAGGGCTTAGCGAGCAACAACTCGAACAGTTCTATCATTTGTTCGCATCTAAAGAGAAAGTACTTACCATCTACTCTCAAGGCGTAAACCAATCCACACAAGGGTGTGACAAGGTAAACGCCATTATTAACTGTCATTTAGCGACCGGGAAAATAGGTAAGCCGGGCATGGGGCCATTCTCTGTCACAGGCCAACCAAACGCGATGGGTGGGCGTGAAGTAGGCGGCTTAGCCAATACTTTAGCGGCGCACTTTGAATTTGGTGATCCACAATCACACCAAACCGTGAGCGAATTTTGGCAGACCGACAGCTTAGCCACTCATGCAGGGTTGAAAGCGATCGACCTGTTTGATGCCATGAATGAGGGCAAGATAAAAGCCGTGTGGATTATGGCAACCAACCCAGTCGTGAGTTTGCCTGACAGTGAGAAAATCAAAACCGCGTTAGAGAAATGCCCGTTTGTGGTGGTGTCTGACTGCATTGCCGATACGGAAACCACACGTTTGGCTGATGTGGTGCTACCCGCGCAGGGTTGGAGTGAAAAGTCCGGCACTGTGACTAACTCTGAGCGTCGAATCTCACGTCAGCGCCGTATATTACCAAGCCCTGGAGAAGCCAAACCGGATTGGTGGATCTTAAAAGAAGTCGCGCAGAAAATGGGATTCAAAGAGCAGTTTGACTTCCGCCACGAAGGTGAGATCTTCAAAGAGTATTGCGAGATGACAGCTCTCGGCAATGAAACGGGCAAAGCGCGTGATTTGTGCTTAATTGGATTAACCACACTGGACGAAAAAGGCTATGGCGAGCTGACTCCACAGCAGTGGCCGGTACTTGAATATCAACCAGAGATCATTGAACAGCGCATGTTTACCAATGGCGAGTTCTTTACCGAATCTGGCAAGGCGCAGTTTATTGCAGTTGAACACGATAAGCCTATCGCTGATACCAGTGTCGAATTTCCGCTAATCATGAACACAGGGCGAATCCGAGATCAATGGCACACCATGAGCCGAACTGGCTTGGCTGCTGGCTTAGGTGAGCACACACCGGAACCTTTTGTAGCCATGCACCCAGATACGGTCGCTGCACTTGGCTTAGAAGAGTTCGGCTTAGATGAATTTGGTTTAGATGCCTTCAACCACGCGACTATAAACCCAGTGGTGAAAGTGCGCAGCGCACAAGGCGAATGCCAAGCGCGCTTAGTGGTGACCAAAGAGATGCGCCGTGAACAGGTGTTTATGCCTATTCATTGGAATGCTCCGACCGCCAAAGATAGCAAGCCGTGTGACTTGATCTTGCCTCATACGGATGCAGCCTCTGGTCAGCCAGAATTCAAACACACACCTGTTGTGGTAGAGCCGTGTGGCTATCGTAGTGAAGCCGCGTTGGTCAGCGACAAAGTGATGGATTGCAGCGGCTTTGACTATTGGGTTCGCCAAAGAGTGGAGGGCGGTTTTCTGTATCGTATATCCTCATCTAAGAACCCAATGGAGTTGGTGATTCAGCTTGCTAACACCCTTGATGCCTTGCCAGAACCTAACGTGGAGGCAATAAAATCACTCCATTACCACGGCAATAAATCGTTCAAGAATTATGGCTCTGCCAAGCTGGATCAATTTGGTGTGAAGCAAGCGTTCGTAGTGAACAGTAAGCTCGACCATGAAAGCATAGATTGGCTGGTGGCATGCCTAACCCGAGAAGCCGATGAAGAGTTCGAAGCCGAGTTTTTGAGTACATTGGCGAAGTAGCTGACTACCCCTAACCTGTTCATACTTAAAGTTAAGCGCCGACAATTACGTCGGCGTTTTTGTTTTTAAGTATGCAATACCGATTGATTAAATAACAAGTTTCACATATCATTTTACGAATTGGTATGGTGTTCCATAATTTCTAGGTAGAGGTAAATTGATGTCTAAATTGGCCATTTCTAAATTCTTTGAACAAAAACTGGAGGCTCCGCTTCACAACACCGTGTGGTCTTGGGGAAGTGAGAACGCCAAAGGGATTTACCTACGCGCATGGAACCGCACAAAAATCGGCGATAAGTTCGATATTGCCAACAGTGGTATGGAAACAGACAATGATGGAAGAACTCGAGCGGGTGGCGTAGAGCGTGCAAAACACGTTAAAGCCATTGCCCAAGGGAAGCCTGGCTACATTGTTGCCATTGACGGAGAGGTTGATGATGAAGGTAAGTCGCATATTAAAGATTATAACGACAAAGCCGTATTTCGCATTTTATCGCTAACAGTGAACGAGCAAGGCAAAACGCTAGCCGAAGTCGACTACGACAACCCGATACTCATTGAAGCGATTGGCGAAGAGACCGACGTAGCCGCGATTATGGAAAGCCTTGAAGATAAACCCAAAGCCCTTACCACATTAGCCAAGGCTGAAAAGCTCGGTTGGCAAATAACAGGCATGAACGATCATGGCGTAACCATTCTACTCAAAGGCAAGAAAACCGGCCTTATCTCATACACTGGCGAATTCAGCGCTGCTTAGGAGTGACTATGTATAACCAAGGCGACCTGTGCCCACACTGCGGCTTAATCATCATGCTACCCACAGATCTAGAACCAAAATGCCTAGGTTGCGGCGAAGAAATTAACGAACAAGATGACGACTAACTCACACATTGAGCCACTTTCTACATTTTGCGGAGAATATATGGAATTTTTCTGCTTTTCGTCATGTTTGATAAAGAAGCAAGCTGGTAAGGTGCTGTTATTAAATGGGTTATTAGACAGAGCCTGAACGGTTTAGATTACTAGACAGAATTGTTTCAGGGACAAAATGCAGAATTACTCTGTCTAATATAGCTGTTAGGCGCCTGAGTTTGTCACAAGATCGTGAAAAAGGATAAGATAAAATGGATTCGTATGTTTGGAATGTCTCTGATTCGCCTTATAAGTCAGAATTTCTTAATGAAACAATAGAATTTGGTAGTGAAAATCCTGTTTTTCTTATTGATCAATTGGGAGGCAAGAGACCAGCATTATTTAACTCGGAGTTTTTAACAAAAGGGAAAATAGATATATCTATGTACCCTTCATCGTTGCTTGACTCCAATGTATTGGATCTTCTCGATAGGTTTGTTCACAAAGGAAAAGCTACGGACGGGTTTAGAGAGTTTCTTAAGTTTTTAGTTCAGAAAGGCTGGGACTCTAGTGCGATGTTTTACTATTTAGAACACTTCTCGAAGTCATCGTTAGAAGACTTTAGAAAGAACGCAGTACGAAGAACAGAATCATTACTCAAAATACATTCAATGGATGAGCCTCACTTCCTTCAAACTGGAGAAGTAATTCCTAACGAAGAAGCTGTTCGATACTATACGAGTAACTTGGGAGTTAGTGATCTCTATGAAGTAGCAGAGAAGCGGGTAGACAGCTTTATTAATAGTTATAGTAAATCTAATCTAACATCAATGATTGAAGCTACGGAGATAGCTTTGATCAAAATGGTTCTGATCCGAAAGTCTGAAATGAAGAACTCTTCTCCAGTAGAGCAATATAATGAATTTATCCGCTTTTTAAAGCAAGACTTGGGTATTATGCTTGCTAGAGAGGCTCACCTTGCTCTTCATTATTTCTGTGATAATGCTGGTCGATTGTTAGGTATACAATCCAACACCCCAAAAGAAAAGGCTATTTCAATAATTAAGTCTACCGCATGGGATATTTATTTACTCAGAATGCCGGAGGTATTGTTTTCTGAATCTTGTCATGATGTATGTATTGCATATGTTTCAACACAAGAAAAGCAACTTCAGGCATTGGCACGGCTATTCACGATAGAACAGATAGAAAGTTTTGATAGTGCTAACATAATGCCAGTCGTTAGCTTCAGCATGGTAGGTATTCCGCGGTCAATTCAAACAGAAATAAAAGATGAATTGTTGCCAGCCAATAATAGCCTAAAGAAGGTTGTTCCACTAGGGCTTAATCAAGCACTATTTAAGCAACTGGAACTTTTTTGCGCCTAACAAAGCGTTTAAGACAGATTCCCAACGCTCGGCATTTTCAGTTTGGGTCAGCTTTAGTGTTTAAGGTGCAATGGTTTAAGTTAGGTGGTTAGCGTTGCTCACTACTTAACGCGGCGTTATGTATAAAAAGAGGCAATAAAGCCTCCTATAGCTAGTAAGATGAGCTTTGAGATAGCTGATACATAGTTTGCGCGTAGTTATTTCCATCACGTATGTAAGCTTGGCACTCTCCCTGAGATATGTCCTCTCGTTCTTGTATTGTGTTTATCAGTTCGTATGCATCATGGTTTCTACTATAGAAAAGTAAGAAGCCAACATTTTTACAGAGAACACTACTTGGCTGACCTGAGCTATTACTGGCAGTATAGGGATTTGCCGGAGAACCAGCGCATGCCGTCAGTAGAAAGCTAAGTGGAATTAGAGCAACTATCTTTTTCATTATTTAATCTTAAAGAGTATTTAAATCGAGCCGAGAGTTTAGGTGGAGTCAGGCAACAAATGACATAGACTTGTCAATGAAGTTTGGCATTCAGTTTCCATTCAGTTTTTTGGCGAAAATTCATACATAACAAGACTGTTCGAGTGTGGTGCTTGGAGTTCTATCTGACGTTCGTACTTGTTATCGCTCTCTCAATAGAGGAGCCAGCGTTTAAACGAACTGCTACATAGAAAGCTTTAGTTGCAGCTAAAGCTTGGGTCTCACATTACCCTATTGGAGTGCTTATTATCCATACAAAGCATTTAAGAGTGATTCCCAACGCTTGGCATTCTTCATTCCACAGTTGGGTTTTGTGTTTCTAGGGCAACGGTTTCTGGTTCGGTGTTAGTATTATTTACCTAAAATAAAGTGTTCGCTTATTCGGCTACTAAGGAAGTAATACAATGAACATGAAGGCGTTTTCTAGCTTGGTGGGTTTGTCGGCTCATACGCTTAGGTACTATGAAAAAATCGGCTTGCTTAAAAATGTTCAGCGCAACAGCAGTGGGCACCGAGTGTATGCCGAGAAAGACGTAAAGTGGATTGAGTTTGTGATTCGCTTAAAAGAAACGGCCATGCCACTCGAAGAGATATTGGAATACGCTCGGCTAAGGGAGCTGGGCAGCAGAACGGTACTTGAACGCCAAGCCTTGCTAGAACAGCACCAACAGAGTTTAAAAGCGCACATTGCGCAGCAGCAATCCCACCTTTCCGCTCTGGAAGATAAAATTGACCTGTATAAAGATGGAAAAGTGCGTTGACTTAGAGTGAACTCTAACTTGTATGCTGTGCTCCTATTGAATACATAGGAGTAACATAATGGAAACGTCACGTTTTGAGAAAGGACTAGAGCTGCTTAAACAGATTGATGGTGAAGCAGGGCAAAATGTTATTGATAGCCTACAAGATATCAGCCCCGATTTAGCCAAGTACACCATCGAGTATCCTTTTGGTGATATCTATGCGCGAAAAGGCTTGGATTTGAAATCTCGCGAGATCGCGACGGTGGCAGCGTTAACGGCATTAGGCAACTGCGCCCCACAACTTAAAGTGCATTTGAATGCGGCGCTTAATGTGGGTTGCAGTGAAGAAGAGATCAAAGAGGTGATCATTCAGATGTCTGGTTACGCTGGCTTTCCTGCTGCGTTGAATGGGATGTTCGCATTCAAAGAAGTGCTCGCTGAACGAGTGGCATATCACAACAGTTAATTCGATGTCTAACACTTGGCACTTTATGCCAGTGTTGGGCTTGTTGTTTTATTGAAAGCAAACCAAACAGGGCGCCAATAATGGCGCCCTTTGTGTTAGTTGGAAACGCTATAAGTGTCGTAGTCGCGTAGTAAGAATAGTGCGACACAAGCTGCAAGCATTGGCCAAGAGGCAAAGAATAGTAGGTTGTTGAACGGGTCCATGTACTTAGCGAAAGAGGCGAAGGTGGACCCTGCATGCAAAACTAAAACCGTGCCGTAGGTGTACTTCTTCCATATACCCACAACGAATGCGCCTAAAAAGCCGAGCTGCGCGACACCCAGCGCCATCATCGCGTTGTCCGAGATGTCGATGCCATAAAAACCAGACAGTACTTTTGTCGCGTGTTCTGGCACCAGAATTTTATCCAATCCCCAGAACAAGAAGACGATAAAAATGCCGACTCTCAGCAGTAATAGGCTTGTCGCCAGTTTGGTTTGAAGTGTCTTTTCCATGATATTCCTTTTATGCACTTAAGATACGATGACGTTAAATATTCATCAAAGGAGACCTATGGCTTTTGTGTTTTCTTTCGCGGCTTTTCAGTGACTTATGTAACAAGGAATGTCTGGTTAATCTTTGTTTATATAATATGTCGTTTTTTTTGATGTGGTATCATTCACGCAGTTAATTGTTAATGGATGTATAACGTGAAAAAATACCTACTATTATCGCTTTCGGTTTTAATTTTGGCTGGTTGTGGAGCCCCTCGTTACACAGGGAGCGCGATTCCAGAACCTACGACTGAAGTGGATGTTGTGATTGTTAAAGACGCTGAAACACGTGAAGGGTTTTTAAATACCATGGAAACATGGCTGCAAGATAACGATTATACCTACACCGTCGTACCAGATAAGTCGCAGCACGATCTTGATAAGCTAACATTGGAGTATGAAGGCCATTGGGGCTGGGACTTAGCGTTGTTCTTAAAGCAAGCGGAGATCAATGCTTATCAGAACGGGCAAAGAGTCGGTGAAGTCGAGTTTAAAGTTCCATATACGGCGAACCCGAACAAGTTCGGTAATGCAACTAAGCGTATTGGTTTCATGATGGATACGGTATTTGGTAAGAAAACCGCTGAAGAAGCGACGAAAGCGGCCAATTCATCAAATTCAAAAGCGACGAACTAGTCTAATTGGTGTACTAGTTCATCCCTTTATTCACTTTCTATTTCTCTTTAAGCTTAGTTCGAAGAGACGAAGAGACGAAGAGACGAAGAGACGAAGAGACGAAAATGTGAAGCCGTCGCTTTTACCGTTACGGCTTCACATCGTTCAGATTAATTAAAGCTCTTGTCTGAGGTGATACCTTACTAACCTCGCTTGGTATTCAGGCCTGGTATCAATAAACTTCGTTAGCTTTGCTTCTTTTCATTTCGAGCCAGCCAGATGAGCGGCAGTATGATCATCGCAGTGCCAATCGCCATTGCAATATCAGGCATTTCACCAAACCAGACCAACCCAACTCCCACCGCTCCGAGTAAGCCGCTGTATTCAGCACTGGCGATTTTATTGCTTTCTGCCGATCGGTAAGTGACTACACATATCGCCGCGTAGATGAGGATAAAGCCGCTTGACCCTGCAGCAGTGATAAGTGGTGACCAATCCCATTCACGGCCTTCCCAAATGGCGAGTCCAAGTGATGCCGGAACTCCTGCTAAATTGGTTAACAACAACGTTTGTGCCACGGTTTGGTGCTTCGGAAGTTTGCGAATTAACAAGTTATTACTGGCAATAGTTAACGCCACGATAAGCGCTGCAATGGCCGCCCAATCGATCTGTGTTGGACGAATGATGACCAGAACGCCCATGAAGCCGAATATTCCAGCAGCAATAGAGTAGCGACTGAGTTGTTCTTTGAAAAATACCAAGGCTAAAGGCAGCATCATCAAAGGTGCGGCGTAGAAAATCGCGTTGGCGGTGGCCAATGGCATGGCATTGATGGCAAACACCATAAAAATTGCGCCCAGCAACCAGATATGCGCACGCAGAGCATGCCATTTCAGCCCGTCGGTGAAGCTCTTTTTACTCACACCAATACAAAAAGGCAGAAGGATCAACACGGCAGTTAGCTGTCTGAAGAAGACAAATTGAAACACAGCAGTGTCTTCACCCAAGGTTTTAATTAAGGCATCAGAGAAAACCGCAATTAGATTGCCGACAATGAGTAAACTCATTGCCATTCCAACAGACATTGTAGGCATGAAGAAGCTCCTATCATTGACTGACACGTGTTCAGTGTGAGTTAAAAGAAAATGAAGAAATGTGATGGCGTAATCTTAATGCATAAAATCGTTTCATATATAATGATAAAAATTCACTTAGTATGAGCTGAGCTAATAATGAAATTACCCCCTTTGAGATCAATACAATGTTTCGAATCGGTCGCTCGTTTAAATAGCTTTTCTCAGGCGGCTATCGCGCTTCATGTTACTCAAAGTGCGGTGAGTCATCAGGTTCGCTTGCTAGAGGAATACTTAGGTGAAACTTTGTTTGTGCGTCAGGGAAGGCGTTTATCGCTCACCCCGATAGGAGAGCGTTACTACGAAGATGTGTCTCATTCATTGCAGAATATCGCTCAAGCCAGCTACCAAATCCGCGAAGGTGACAGTGGGAAAATTCGGATTGCAATGTACAGTTCTTTGGCGGTGAAATGGTTGGTGCCTAGGCTCGAAAACTTACGCCAACAGCATCCAGAAATCGATTTAACGTTAAGTATGGTAGCTGATGAGCCTGAGTTCTCGGATCAAGTAGCCGACTGCTTTATTACTGCCTACCCGCCAAAGAAAAACTACGTTAGTGACTTCCTATACAAAGAGCAGCTCTATCCGTTCTGTAGCCAAAAGGTGTGGCAGAGAATCGAAGATAAACCTTTGCCAGAGGCACTATGGGATCAGCAGTTACTTTCAGTAAGTTCAATCTTCAAGGACGGCGGTGAAGCGAAAGACTGGATTCAGTGGTGTGAACGTGGTGGTTTCAGCTTGCCAAAGGATGTGAAAATTAGCCAGTTCAGCCACATGGTACTGGCGGCCGAGGCCGTGAAATATCATCAAGGTATCGCATTCCTGAACGATTACTTTCTTAACGACCAAGATCTTCAACAAAACTTGGTTCGTATCCCAATGCACGATTTGCCGACTGGCGACAATATGTACTTTGTCTACAAAAAGTCGAGAGCTAAGCAGTTTGAAATCAAAACTTTAGGCCATTGGCTCAAACAGCAATGTTTTGATTATGAGTAAACAGTGAAGTGTAGCGTTGAAGAAAACCAGCTCACTTTATTAGAGATTAGAGATGCGTGTTATTTAGATAACACGCATTTTGTATTTTAGGGGCGTGAACAACGCGCTTATACTCGTTGGAAACGCTGTGAGCGTCGTAACTCAAAGTAAAAAGAGTGTAACGCAGGCTGCCATCAATGAACCTGCTTACACTTATTTCTATTCTGGTATTGAGGTGGATAAGATTTGATCGCTATGGTTCGTGGTCATGTGCTGCTGTCTGAGTAAGCTGATCGTCAGGTTTATCGGCATTGGCTTATAAAAATAGAAGCCTTGGATATAGTCCACGCCCAGTTTAGATAAGATGTTCACTTGGGATTCGTACTCAACCCCTTCAACGATTACCTGCATGCCTAGGGTACGTGACAACTGAAGCATTGATTCGAGTAAAGGGATACCAAGGCTCGATTCGTCCGAAATGTTTTTCACAAAAACGCGATCGATTTTGAGAATGCTGAACGGGAACTGTCTTACAAAGTCTAATCCCGCATAGCCAGTACCAAAGTCATCAATCGCGACTCTCACGCCTAAGTTAGCGAGCTTGGTTAAGTTGTTTTTGATTTTGACCATATCCGCATCAGAACACTCACCATCCTCAGTGACTTCAAAAACCACCTGTTTGAGAATATCTGGGTTCTTCTTATAGATGCTAATGACTTTGTTGGCGAAGTTACTGTTGGAGACAACGTTTCGGCTGATATTGACGCTAATGTATTTTGACTCAAACACCTCGCGGTGATTCTTCATCGTGTACAACACTTCACGCAGCACAAAGTAGGTCAGGTCTTCAATCAACCCCAGGCTTTCTGCCAGAGGAATGAAGATGGCAGGGGACACATTGCCTTCAATTGGGTCGTTCCACCTGAGCAGCGACTCACAGCCTACGATTTCCGTTGTGTTTCGGTTGACGATAGGTTGCATGTGAACATGTAGATGTTTGTTTTTGAGTGCGCTAGACAGCGAGTACTCTAAGCTACGTTGGCTCTGTTTTTTATGTTTGATAGAAAGGAGAATAATGGTGGTAATTCCTGCCATCAAAAAGCCAAACCACAAATAACTTAACATGAAGTTCAAATAATACTGGTACCCAATGTATGACGTGATGGTGAGTGGGTAGATGTTCGATTGTATTCGCACTTTGGCGATGGATGGGCCGATATCAGATGGGTGGATATCTCTTTTGATCACCTCAACTTTGGCCTGAATTCCATGGTTGTTAAGGTTCGTCTCGACTGTGTCATAGATGAAATGTGGTGGAATCATCAGGCTAACTCCCGCATCGTCCTTATTCGAGAACATAAGCATGATGGATTGCACTTGAGTGATCGCTGAATTTGAATACGACAAGGTTGTTAAGTTAGGGTCGTCATTGAGTCTTTGTCTGATGGTGCTGTACAGGCGAAACGATACGTCGCCATCGGTAGTCGAGCAGTAAAAACGGTCGTCTTTATTGAATACCGCCGCTTCTTTTACCCAATCGGCATCAAAAACAGTTTGGCGGAGCTGCCTAACCATTGAGTCGCAAGTGTGGCTCGGTGTGATGCCTGATAAAAAAAGGTCAAACCTTGATTGGATGCTCTCAAGCCTTGTTTCGACGAGTCTCGATGTGTCTTCGGTTAAATTCTGGTAATGAGACGGTGTAAAAGGGATAAGCAATGCCATAGAAAAAAAGAAAGAAATGGCAAAGTAGAACGAAGTCTTGGCAAAATGTTGGTACTTGATATCCATAGTTGGAGAAGCGTTACCGATTTGGGTGAGCATTCGAGTTAATTTATAAATTTAACGATAGCGATGCAAGGCAATGCATAAATAGTGTGAATGTGCGCACGTGTTATTGATTGAAATAGAGTGTTTTATCGTCTTACTATAAAAATCAGAACGTTAGATATGCTTCCAAGGTTGAGAACGTCGTTTTTTTGTTCAGCACTTTTGCGTTTTTTGATGAAGCGGATTGTTGCCGGTTTTTTATCATCAAATTGAGATCTGTAATTTTTGAAATAATGCGAGTGGGTGGATTTGAGCGTAATGATAAAAAATATGATTTGGATGTTGGTGCGTGTGTTCATCGCGTTTTTGATGATAGGTCCTACCTACGCGATCTTTATCTTGTCTAATTCCGCAACACCTCGTCTTTTTGAGACCAAACCAGAAGTGTTAGCTTGGCTTTCGTGCTTCCTTCTTGTGATTGGTTATGTACTGATCAGGTTTTCTAAAACGAGGTATGTGGGAAAATTACTATCGCTTGGTGTATTGGGGGCGGTAGTGTTAATCATGTATGTCGATGAGCGTTATCGGATTTTTGAAGTCAGTGTTCACGCATGGAGCTTATTTTTAGCCGCTCTGTATTTGATTATGCTTTTGTATTTCATTTTCCCGGTTAAGCAACTTAACCCGCTACTGAGTTTAGTACCTGTCGCCGGCGTGTCGTGGTTTTTAGTTTGGGCCTTAGTAAGCCCAATAAATGTAACGTATGAGTTGATTAGCAATAAAACAACAATTTCAATAGCGAACTATCAAAAGGTAATCGACTTGCTACCTGAGTTGTACCTAGATGGTTTCCAGTCAGGTTTGTTTTCCATGCTTCTTGTTCTGTGGTTATATGCTTTCGTCATCTTGTGTCATAACCCTAAACGCAGTTATCAACAATTGGCGTCTCATGTCGTTAAGATTCGCAACGCTTGGCATTAATAGGGCGCATACACGTGCTTTTGAATTAGGGGAACAATAATGAAAAAGGTTTTAACGGTCGTGTTATTAACGTGTTTATCTTTGCTAGCATCAGCATCAGCATCAGCATCCGATGATGCTATCGATTGTGAGAATGCGATGAATACCATAGAGATCAATCAATGTGCGTCGATCGAGTTGGAAACTGCACAAGTGGAACTTGATCAATACCTTGAAGCGAGCTTTGAACACAATGCATATGATGCGGAGCTAGTCAGTTCAATTAGGGTGGCTCAAGACAGTTGGCAAGCTTACATGACAGCACATTGTGACTCGGTGTATACCCAATGGCGTGATGGCTCCATTCGAGGGGTTATGGCGCTGTCTTGCAAGACGAAGTTAACCAAACAACGTACACATGAGGTGTGGGGGAACTTCTTAACTTACATGGATAGTACACCGCCAGTTTTGCCAGAACCAAAGCTTAATAGAAGCCAGTATTAGAAAAGAATTAGAAGGCAATAGAATAGATGAATCTCAATGCAGACTAGAGTGTGCGCTTGCTTCAACCATTGGGCTTCGAATAAGAAAGCGATAGGGGATTGTCTTACTCTGTCGCGCATAAGTGTTACCGAGTAAGGATTCGATTTTGAATAATGTCAGCGTCACTCTCGTTCAGCTTAAAGTTGAATACAAAAACAAACAAAAGAACGTCGCTTTAGTCACTGAGCTTTTAGAAGCCGAGGCGTCAGTCGGTGATATCACTTTGCTTCCAGAACTGTTCTCTACTGGATATATTTTTAACGATGCCGCAGAAATTCATGAACTGAGCGAAGACTTTAACAACAGCTCTACCATTGATTCGTTAACCCTGCTCGCTGAGAGATATCAAACTTTGATTGTTGCAGGTGTTGCCGAGAAAGATGAAGGTGAGTATTACAACAGTGTCGTTGTTGTTGATGCTTCTGGCTTACGCCACAAGTATCGAAAAATCAGCCAAACGAAATTCGATAAACAGTATTTCTCGAGAGGGGATGAACTACTGACATTCGACTATAAAGGTTTGAAGTTTGGTGTCGCGATTTGCTTCGATATTTGGTTCCCAGAGATCATGAGAGCGTATCGGTCGGTAGATGTTATCCTTCATCCTGCGAACTTTGGTGGTCATCATAGCTTCGCTGTCGCTCAAGCTAGGGCTTTGGAGGAAGGGTGCCATATCGTGACTTGCAACCGTGTAGGGCAAGATGTGGTTGATGCCTTTACCGCGACGTATTGTGGCGGTAGCAGAACCTACTCACCAAAGGGAGACTTGGTGCTTCAATGTTCGGATAAACAGTCGGTTGAAACAGTGAGCATTCAAGACCTGTCTCTTGCTCCTCAATATAACGGCGTTGATGTGTTAGACGAAATAGAGCAGATAACGTCTGTGTTGAGTCGTTAGAATGGCGTAGGATCGAAAAGGGGCAAGGTTAGATAACCTTGCCCCTTTGTTGTTTTAGTCTACTGCTTTGGTCTGTTGGAAAGAGCGTTATATTGCTTTTACGCTGCTTCGTTCAACTAACGTTGGTTCCAGTTCAACAACCTGCGGATACGCATCAGGTGTTTTGAGCCGGTTTAATAGAGTATCTACAGCAGCTTTGCCCAAACGATGTTTTGGTTGGTGGACTGTGCTTAGCGCAGGGGTCATGTACTTTGACAAATGAATGTCATCGTAGCCAATGATAGAAAGATCGTTTGGAATCGATGTGCCATCTTGCGCAGCAGCGTGAATCACACCCATGGCCATCATGTCATTACTCACAAACAGTGCCGATGGCATTTCACCACGAGCTTTTAGTGCTTGGTAGGAGTCAAAACCGCCATCACACTCGAAGTTTGATTCAACAATCCACTTAGGGTTTATTTCTAGTTTTGCTTCTTCCATTGCTTGCTTGAAGCCTAAGTAACGGGAAGATGCTTGATTTCGGTGAAGTGGGCCCGTGATACAACCAATGTTCGAGTGACCATTATCGATCAAGTGTTTGGTTGCCATGTAGCCGCCTTGATGCGAGTTATCTTGGATCTTGTCGCTGGCGAACAACATTGGGCCCCAGTCCATAACAACGATAGGTAATTCTGGGTAGCGTTCAAATACATCAATGTGCTCGCCTTCAAGGGTTGAACACATCAGCATTAAGCCATCGACACGCTTTTGAAGCAAAGTATCGATAGATGATTTCATGCGCTCGCTGTCGCCTTCGGTGTTACATAAGATGAGGTTGTAGCCTTTCTCATAACAACGACGTTCAACACCTTTCACCACTTCGCCAAAGAATGGGTTAGTAGATGTAGTAACCAGCATACCCAAGGTTTTGGTTTGCTTCATTTTCAAGCTACGAGCTAATGCAGAAGGCGCATAGTTGAGTTCTTTAGCCGCACTGTTAACACGCTCAGCTATCTCTTCACTGACAAAACGTGACTTGTTGATCACATGGCTAACGGTTGAAGTTGAAACCTTTGCGAGCCGAGCGACGTCTTTCATTGTTGCCATAAAAAATCCTTGTGGGAGTAACTTGCCACGTTGCGCGATATTCTGCCTGAAAACAGGGGCTTATGCTTACTTATTTATAGTTTGAAAGCTAACGACTAAGCCGATAAACGTTCTGCTAAAAACGCATCGGTTTCAGAGCGACTTGGAATCGATGTTTGAGCACCAAAGCGAGTCACAGAAATTGCAGCGGCGGCATGAGCAAACTTAATCGCGCGCTCTAATGGCATGTCTTCAAGCAAACCGGTTACCAACGCACCGTTGAAAGTGTCACCGGCTGCGGTGGTGTCCGTTGCTTCAACGCGGAATCCTGCAATTAACTCGCCTTTACCGCCTTCATTGCCTTGACCTTCTTTATTACGTTGACCGCCATGACTTACCCAAACGCCTTTAGCGCCAAGTGTGATCATTACAGTCTCAATACCTTTTGCGTGCAGAGCCAATGCCGCAGTGTGAGCCGATTCATTGTCTGTCACGGTAATGCCAGTCAGAACTTCCGCTTCGGTTTCGTTTGGCGTAATCACATCAACACACGCTAATAGGCTATCCGATAGTGGGCGAGCAGGGGCTGGGTTCAGAATAACTTGAGTACCACTTTCTTTCGCTACTTTTGCTGCGTATTCAATGCCTTCAATCGGAGTTTCAAGTTGAGTTAGCAGGTATTTAGCACTACGAATCTTCTCTAGGTGCGGTTCAATTTGGGCACAAGTCAGCTTGTTGTTGGCTTCAGCAGAAAGACAAATACTGTTTTCACCTGTGGCTGATACTTGGATCATTGCGATACCAGTTGGAGTGTTCTCTGCAACGATAACACCATCGATATTGATGCCATCTTTGGCGAAGTCTTGACGGATGTTGATGCCAAATGGGTCGTCACCGACACAAGCGATAAAGCCGATATCTGCGTTTAATCGCGCAGCAGCCACTGCTTGGTTTGCGCCTTTGCCGCCAGGGATGACCTGATAGTTACCGCCAATCAAGGTTTCACCCGGACGAGGGAACGAAGGAACTTGCAGTACGTGGTCAGCGTTAACGCTACCTAAAACAATCAGTTGAGTCATGATACGAGCCTTATGATATATCGTATTTGAAAATGCATGGGTCTTTCTCATTACGTTAATTCACATTACGTTGATTGCTCGCCTCGCTAGGCGGCGTATGAGAAACAGCGATGCACTGTCGCGTTTTTGAGTTAATGAACTAATGAGTTAATCAGTTAATGAGCAGGGAGAAGGGGACTCCCTGCTTAATTAGATTCCAGCGCTAAACTGAGTGACTAAACAGAGTTACTTAGCGACAATTTTTAGAGGTACTGGTACGTACTCGTCTACTGTTTCGCCTTTCAGTACTTTGTCTGCCATCTCGATACCTAGAGAACCGATTAGGTCAGGCTGTTGTGCAACGGTTGCGCCTAGTAGACCACGGTTAACAGCAGCGATGCCATCTTCAGTGCCGTCAAAGCCAACGATCATTACGTCTTTACCTGAAGCTTGAACTGCGCGAAGAGCACCTAGTGCCATTTCATCGTTCTGAGCAAATACCGCTTGCACGTCTGGGTTCGCAGCAAGTAAGTTTTCCATTACGTTTAGACCTTTAGTACGGTCGAAATCCGCAGGTTGGCTTGCTAGAAGCTCAAGGTCACTGCCGTTTACCGCGTTCATGAAGCCTTCACCACGCTCACGAGCAGCTGAAGTACCTGCGATACCTTCAAGTTGAATAACTTTCGCTTTTTCGCCTACTTTTTCCATGATGTAGTGCCCCGCCATTTCACCACCGATTACGTTATCAGAAGCAATGTGGCTCACTACGTCACCACGGCTTGCACCACGGTCTAGTGTTAGTACTGGAATGTCTGAGCGATTCGCAATGCGAATAGCGTTAGACACAGCGTCTGAATCCGTTGGGTTAATCAGGATTGCTTTAACACCACGAATGGTTAGATCTTCAATGTTCGAAAGCTCTTTGCTTGGGTCGTTTTGAGAATCAAGAACGATAAGCTTGTAGCCTAGCTCTTCAGCTTTCGCTTCTGCGCCATCTTTCATAGTTACAAAGAATGGGTTGTTCAATGTAGACAGAACGATCGCCATAGTATCTTGCGCCTGTGCAGACACAGATACCGTTGTAGAAAGAAGAGCAGCAGAAATAAGAGTCGCTAATTTTTTCATGGTGTAAGTCCTTTGTGTAGGGTGAGCTAGGAGGTGAGTCCTAGCTCGTTGTTACATTATTTATAGATTTAATGTTCGTTATTTATAGATGCTTTTTTTTGAAAAAGCAGGGTGTTGCATTGACTCAAACTAGAGTCTTATTTGTTTTTGTTGTCGACCAATACCGCCAGAAGAATAACCACTGCTTTTGCAATCATCTGGTAGTAAGAAGATACGTCTAATAGGTTTAGGGCGTTGTTTAGGAAGCCGATAATCAATGCACCAATCAATGTGCCCATGATACGACCACGACCGCCGGCCAAGCTTGTGCCGCCAAGTACAACTGCGGCGATGGCGTCTAGCTCATAGCCCATACCTGCGGTTGGTTGAGCTGATGACAAGCGAGATGCCACGATGATGCCAGCAACGGCAGCTAACAGACCACAGATTGCGTAAACGCCGATTTTCACTTTGTCTACGTCGATGCCTGATAGGCGAGTTGCTGATTCGTTGCCACCAAGAGCGTATACGTAGCGACCAAAGCGTGTGTGGTTAAGTAGGTACCATACTGCTGCGAATACTACGACCATGATCCATACTGGAACTGGGATGCCCATTGCATAGCCTGTACCGAACCAAGCGAATGCGTCTGCTGTCTCTGTGAAGCCAGTTGAGATAGGACGACCATCGGTGTAAACCATGGTTACGCCGCGTAGTAGCGTCATGGTCACAAGCGTTGCGATGAAGGCTTGAACCTTACCCTTGGCAATAATTACACCACTGATAGCACCTAATGCAGCACCTGCTACTAGAGCCGTTGGAACAGCTATCATCACTGGGATTTCCATGCCAATCATGCTGGCTGCGAACGCGCCACAAAGTGCAAGTACAGAACCAACACTCAAGTCGATACCCGCGGTTAAGATAACCAGCGTCATACCCACAGCGATAATTGCGTTAACCGAGGTTTGGCGCAGAATGTTCAGGATGTTATCGACAGTAAAAAAGTTTGGGTTTAAGAAAGAAACGACAACAATCAGGAAGATCAAAGCAATCAATGACTTTTGATCAATCAGCCACTCTTTGCTGATTAACGGTTTTTTCTTTGGAGCTTCAGTTGTTTTGCTCATGGTTTTAGTACTCATGCTGCGTCCTCGTTGATCTTTTTACCGACCGCACACGCCAGTAATAATTCTTGGTTTGCTTCTTTAGCATCAAATTCACCGCTCACACGGCCTTCATGCATCACCATGATGCGGTCACTCATTCCTAACACTTCTGGCATTTCAGATGAGACCAAAATAATGCTCATGCCGTCAGCTTTGAATTTATTAATGAGTTGGTAAATCTCTTTCTTAGCACCGACATCGACACCACGCGTTGGCTCGTCGAGAATCAGTACTTTTGGTTTGGTCATCAATCCCTTAGCGATAGCCACTTTCTGTTGGTTACCACCAGAAAGATTGCCAATGATTTGTTCGCGAGTCGGGGTTTTGATGTTGAACAGCTTGATGAAATCGTCAACCGCCATCACTTCATCTTTATGTTGGATTTGCCCGCTTTTAGTCAGTAGATCAAGCGAACATAAAGACATGTTTTCTTTCACCGAAAGCCCGAGAACTAAGCCATCGCCTTTACGATCTTCAGAGATGTAAGCAATGCCATTGGCCAAGCCATCTTTGGGACTTACAGGATTGATGGTTTTGTTTTCTAAGTTGATAACGCCGCGCTCACTTGGAAGGGCACCGTAAATCACTTTCATCAGTTCAGTACGACCTGCACCCATTAGGCCAGATACACCCAAGATTTCACCGCGCTTTAGAGTAAAGCTCACATCGTGAACACCAGAACCCGTTAGGCCAATTACTTCAAGGCAGGTTTCACCGTGGCTCTGTCCGATACGTGGATATTGCTCGTCTAGCTTACGGCCAACCATCATCTCAATTAGGCCATCTTCGTCGGTGTCTTTTACTTCACATTGGCCAATGAACTTACCGTCACGAAGTACCGTGATGTCATCACAAATCTCAAAGATCTCTTTCAAGCGGTGAGAGATGTAAACAATGCCACAGTCTTCAGAACGTAGCTCGTTAATCACCTTAAATAGCGATTCAGTTTCAGTATCGGTTAGTGCATCAGTCGGCTCATCCATGATGATGACCTTAGATTCAAACGATAGGGCTTTCGCGATCTCTACCATTTGTTGCTCACCAAGGCTTAACTGACCTAAAAGTGTTTTCGAACTGTGTTTTACATTAAGACGTTTAAGTAGCTTGTCCGCTTCTTGGTACATCTCATTCCACAAGATGCGACCCATAGTCCCTGTAATTTCACGACCTAAGAAGATGTTCTCGGCGATGGTTAGCTCTGGAATTAGGTTCAATTCTTGGTGAATGATACTAATGCCGGCTTGTTGTGAATCACGAGGTCCTTTAAATGCCGCAGGTTTACCTTGGTAGGCAATAGTGCCGCCATCCAAGTGGTAAATGCCGGTGAGCACTTTCATGAGCGTCGATTTACCTGCACCGTTTTCACCCATTAACGCCATTACGCGTCCTGGGTAAACGTTGAGGCTCGCCTTATCTAGTGCTTTCACACCAGGGAAGGCTTTCTCAATTGAGCTAAGTTCTAAAATGGCTTGAGTCATGTCGGTTCCTTTACTCGGGGCCAGTTGTATTTGGTTGTGCCTGTGTTTAGTTCAGTGCTAATGATGACACTGACTGTCGTTACGCTTAGGTTCAAACGCTGAGCTTGAGTTAAAACGTTACGCCAGCTTGGAAAATAACATTTGCGTATGGCGTGCATTCACCGGTGCGAATCACTGCGCGGCTTTCATGCGTGCGTTGCTTAAACTCTTCATGAGTGATGTAAGTAATCGAAAGCGATTTGCCACAACGTACTTCTTCTGTCTTGATTAAATCAATCAGTGCTGCGTGATGTTCTGGGCTTACTTTCGCAAACTCTTCTGCAATCACAACGCCTTCAATTTGAGATTCATCTAACATGGTTTTTACTGTTTGTTGAAAGCTAGGTACACCATGAGTCAGTGCAAGATCAATGCGAGTTACGTGGTCTGGAATCGGTAAGCCCGCGTCACAAATCGTGATTTCATCTGTATGGCCAAGAGTCGCCACCAAGTAAGAGAGTTCAGAATTAATTAGAGTACTTTTTTTCATATCACGACCTATCGAAAAATAACGTTTAATGGGTTGAGAACAACTCAAGAAAAAGCCATCGAAACGTTTCGATAGTGATAATAGTGTCTGATTTATCATTTGCACGTTTGATTGTTTTATAGTGTGATAATGATCATCGAAACGTTTCGATGGGGTGTTTTTTGGTGATCTCAGTCAACGCCATTGATTGCATAAATTCGACTACATGGGTTCAATTGATAGCACATAGCCAAACTTACTGATGGTTATTATCTGGACATTTGGTGTTCTCAATCGCACGAAGACATTGCGAAGGTTATAGACGACGTTTGCAAGGGCATGAGGTGACGAGAGCTGCCCGCCCCAACACACATCAACAATATGCTCTCTTGAAATAGGCCTTCCCACATTTTCTATCAGCAAGCAGAGCAGTGCTAATAGGTGAGGGCGTAAGATGATTTTATTTCCATGTTGATTGGTAATCGTTCGAGAGTCGATATCAATGATTAAGTCGTTGAAGTCTATTGTGTGGTTCATCGTGTTGTTGTTCGTCTTATTTTGGAATGGTGGAGGTTGAAACTAGCAGGGCAACGATCAATACGAAGTCGTTAACTCAGGGAGACAGTTACCAAAGCGCGCGGATTATGCAAAATAACGTTGCTCTTGAAAGTAAGCCTACGTAAGTCCTATGGGGAAAATCTTAAGAGTGGGATGGTTTAATATAGAAATGGGGCGTGGTTGGCTCAACTCGTTTAGCTGAAAGTAGAAAGTAGAAAGCCGCAGTTTTTAACTGCGGTTTTTTTATATCTGTGACAACTTGCGTTTTATATCGAAAGCGAGCGATATGTTTGATTGAAGCGAACCGTAATCAGGCAGTTAAGCTTCGCGAATATGAGCGGTGACAGCAACGATGGCATGGTCCGTACTGAATTGATCGTGGTCGAAGCTTGGATTAATCAGGTGATGGTCTAACACTGTGTAGCTAGAGATCTCCATTAGGCTTGAAGAGTTCTGACAATCGAACTCGTTCGACATCAAAATATAGTCCAGTACAGACCCTGAAGCGCCGTAATAATGGGTTGGTTTACGCTGCTCAAGCAAGTCCTCTTCATGCAGTTGATGGTAAAGATCCCAACTGTCTTTTAAGCGAAAGTGGGACAGCCAATGCTTGCTGTTTTCGTCTCTGTTGATTGAGTAACTCAACAGCCCTTTAAATTCATCATTAAACAGAGGCTTATTAAAGTCACCCATCAATACGACTGGTTGATCAGTCTGATGGCGTTGATTGGTGATGTATTGATGCAGCATCTGAGCTTCTAGACCGCGTTGGGCACTTGATAGCCAAGAGCCAAGTTGTTCTTGGTGGAAGCGAATGAGCGTGTCACTTTGTGGTTTTTTACCTTGCTGTGCGTTGTCCGCATCGACAGATTCGGCCTTTGGCTCTGTCGGACGTTGTGATTTGAAGTGCACGACATAACAGTCGCTTGAACCTAAATGGGGTAACGTAATCGTTGCGTGAACAGGCGTTCTGTTGAATGAGAATTTGTCGCCAAGGTTGAATGCTGTCAGTAACTTCGTATCTGGCGTAACAGGTTGTACGTTTTCAATCGGGTAACGGGAAGCAATACCCACAACCGGTGAGGTGTATAGGTAATCACCTTCAACATGTGCGCTATCGACCACAGCAAAATGAGGGTAACCAAGTTCATTCATCAATTGCTCTAAAGATTGCGGGCTAAATATCTCTTGGAAGCCAATCACATCACAATCTAATGAACGAATCGCTTCAGCCATCCAATGTTGCTTCTTTTGCCATTCTTCGAAGCTGTAGATGTTCTCAAAATCATAATAAGCATTCGGTGGCTCGAGATAGTTCAAAAGATTGAACGTTGCGAATGTTATTTGGTTTGGTTTGTTCAAGGTTGAATCCTATTGAAATCACTCCTTTAAGGATATCTAAATTATGGATACATTGTTCGGCTTTAATCAGTTATTTTTACTTGGTCTAGCTTGGGTTCTTCTCTTTCTGTTTAGATTTTCTTCACTCGCTGCACCTAAGGTGTAACGTTTATCTTTTATCTACGATTAATTAATCGTTTATTCATGGCTGCAAAATGAAAAAACACACATCTCTCGCTCTTATGGTGGTTAGCTTACTAGCCTCTACATCATCATTCAGTCACACCCTAGACTCTCAATCTATTCAAGGTATTGAATCGCGAGTTTCGGCTCGTATCGGTGTTGCGGTTTACGATACGGCAGCGAAACAGACATGGAGCTATAAGGGAGACGAGCGCTTCCCGATGATGAGCACTTTTAAAACATTGGCTTGTGCCAACCTTCTTTATGATCATGAAAATGAAGGGTTAGATTTAGAATCAAAGGTAAGCATTAAGTCTGAGGATCTGATTGTTTGGTCTCCAGTGACTAAAGCATTGGTAGACAAAGACATCTCGCTTAAAGATGCGTGTACTGCAACTATGGAAATGAGCGATAACACAGCCGCTAATGTGGTTCTAAGTGGTATTGGCGGCTTTAATGGTTTAACAGAGTTCTTGCGCTTAATTGGAGATAGTAAAACGCGTATTGACCATATCGAGCCGGATTTGAATCATGCTCGACCGGGTGATGAACGAGATACCACAACACCGAATAGTATGGTGAAGACGTTAAATCAATTGGTGTATGGGAATACATTATCCGAAGAGTCGAAAGCCCAGTTAAAGACATGGATGATGGATAACAAAGTATCCGATGGCATGATTCGTTCAATTCTGCCTGACGGTTGGCGTATTGCAGATAGGTCAGGGGCGGGTGCTCATGGTTCACGTGCCATTACTGCGATCGTTTGGAGTGAAACTCAGGCTCCATTGATCATCAGTATTTTCCTTACGGAAACCAAGTTAACCATTCCAGAGCGTGACGCAGTGATTAACGAAATCGGGCAACTTATCTTCGATGAGTACCGCGTTCAATAGTCCGTCTGAACACAATCGCACGTTAGTTAGAGGCTGACTCTTGGACGCTAGCGTGCTTATTTATTTTGAGTAGACGCGAGTAATTGTAAATAAACCGTAAGAGATAGAGTGCTGATGGTTTTATTAGTTATTACATGATGTTAGATTTGAACCTATACTTGATTTTACGGCATGTATTCAAAGCCGATTAATCAACTTGAATATAGAATTCATGACATTTGAAGGGAGAGTCAAATGGGAACAGTTTTTCGACGCAAAGCCTCGCAACGCACTCAGTTTTTCAGGTTTAACTTGAAGTCATGTGCAATCATGTTGCCGCTTATTGCTTTACAACCCTCCGTTACTTACGCTTCTGATACCCAATCAACTCCTGCTGTCACCGTTATTGAAACCACACAACTGGTTGGTTTTGGTGAAGCAAAATATCCAGCCGACTTCACTCACTTTGATTACGTTAATCCTGATGCGCCAAAGCAGGGCAAAGTGACTTATGGCAGCATCGGTACTTACGATAGCTTTAATCGATTCGGTTCTCGCGGCGTTGCTGCAAGTTATACCGGAGAGATTTACGATACCTTGATGTTCTCTCCGAGCGACGAGATTGATGCGTATTATCCATTGATCGCTTCAAAGGTTCGCTACGCCAGTGATTTCACTTGGATGGAAATCGATATCAACCCAAAAGCTAGATTCAATGATGGCGAGCCTATTACGGCTCATGATGTGGCATTTACCTTTAATAAGTTTTCAACAGAGGGTGTGCCTCAGTACCGTGTGTATTACAAAGAAATTAAGTCAGTAACCGCAGTTTCTGATTTAGTGGTTCGCATTGAGATGGATAAACCAAACCGCGAGAAGTTGTTTAGCTTTGCCCAAAGTACCCGTGTATTACCAGAGCATTATTGGAAAGACAGAAAACTGTCGGAGCCTCTAAGTGAGCCGCCTGTGGGAAGTGGCCCATATAAGATCATCAGTTACAAATCTGGGCAAAGTGTCACTTACGGCCTTGATGAAAACTATTGGGCTGCAGACCTGCCAGTTAATGTTGGGCGCAATAACTTCAAGCAAGTGCAATACGATTACTATCGTGATGACACGGTAATGCTGGAAGCCTTCAAAGCTGGGGAGTTTGATCTTCGAACTGAGAACTCGGCTAA
The DNA here is from genome assembly GCF_014879975.1 of Vibrio bathopelagicus. Taxonomy (NCBI): domain Bacteria; kingdom Pseudomonadati; phylum Pseudomonadota; class Gammaproteobacteria; order Vibrionales; family Vibrionaceae; genus Vibrio; species Vibrio bathopelagicus. Next base: position 839,766 of record NZ_CP062501.1, read on the forward strand.
GTTTTGGGCCAACTCTTACACGGGCGCGAACTTCGACAAAGGCTACATCATTAAAGAAGAAATAAACCATGAGAAGCCTGAAACGACTCAAGGTTTTGTCTTCAACATTCAATCTCCGGTGTTCTCCGATCCTAAAGTTCGTGAAGCGTTAACTTACGCGATGGATTTTGAGTGGATGAACAAGAACATGTTCTACGGTCAGTACAAACGTACTCGTAGTTACTTCCAAAACACCGACTATGAAGCGAAAGGCTTGCCAAGTGAAGCTGAAGTTGAGTTGTTGTCTCAGTACAAAGATCAAATCCCGCCGAGAGTCTTTACTGAAGAATTCCAACCATCAGTGACCGATGGTAGTGGACGTATTCGCAGCCAGATGCGTACTGCGTTCAAACTGCTGAAAGAAGCGGGTTGGGTATTGAAAGACAAAGTAATGACCAACGAAAAGACTGGTAAGCCGATGTCCTTCGAGTTGTTGATTTACAGTCCGACCACGGAACGAATTGCAACGCCAGTTCAAAAGAATCTGAAGCGTATGGGTATTGAGATGAAGATCCGTACCATCGATACCACTCAGTACATCAAGCGCTTGCGCGATCGTGATTTCGACATGGTTTCGTCGTCATTTTCCGCAAACCCTTATCCTAGCCCGAACTTAATGATCGTTTGGAACTCTAACTACATTGATTCTACTTACAATACGGCAGGTGTGATGGATCCTGTGGTTGATGCGTTAACAGAAGAAATCGCACGTAACCAACAGAACCCTGAAAAGCTACTTACGCTAGGTCGCTCTCTTGATCGTGTGTTGCAGTGGAATTTCTACAATATCCCGCAATGGCACGTTGGCGAATACCGCGTAGCGATGTGGGACAAGTTTGAGCGTCCGGATGTATTGCCTAAATACGATTTAGGCATCGATACATGGTGGATTTCAGAAGAGAAGGCGGCTTTGCTTCCTGAAAAACGTCGCTAGGAGTTAGTTAGCATGGCCGCGTATATATTTCGACGTTTACTGTTGGTGATCCCCACGCTGTGGGCGATCATCACCATCAACTTTTTCATTATTCAGATCGCGCCAGGTGGTCCGGTAGAGCAAGCCGTGGCTCAGCTAGAAGGGCACAACTCCGGCATTATGGAGCGCTTTTCCGGTGGTGGACAAGAAGTTGATTTAAGCGAAAGTGACCAAGCATCTGCAAGTGGCTATAAAGGCTCTCGCGGGCTTGATCCGGAAGTGGTTGAAGAGATCAAAAAACAGTTTGGTTTTGATAAGCCGATTCACGTTCGCTACTTCGATATGTTGAAAAATTACGCGACCTTTAACTTTGGTGAAAGCCTGTTTAAGGGCGGCAACGTGATTGATTTAATCATCGAGCGTTTACCCGTCTCCATTTCCTTAGGGTTGTGGAGTACCTTAATCATCTACGTGATTTCGATACCTCTAGGTATTATGAAGGCAATACATCACGGCTCTCGCTTTGATATTTGGTCGAGCGCGGTGGTGATTGTCGGCTATGCGGTACCGGGCTTCTTGTTTGCGATTATTCTGATTATCTTGTTTGCAAGCGGTAACTATTTCAGTTGGTTCCCATTGCGTGGTCTGGTGTCGAGTAACTTCGACCAGCTTAACTGGTATCAGCAAATTGGCGACTACTTCTGGCACTTAGCTTTGCCTATTTTCGCTATGGTCATCGGCGGCTTTGCAACGCTCAGCATGCTAACCAAAAACTCCTTCCTTGATGAAATTAACAAGCAATATGTGGTTACTGCGCGAGCGAAAGGTTTGGACGAGAGCAGTATTCTCTACAAGCACGTTTTCCGTAACGCGATGTTGATCATTATTGCCGGTTTCCCGAGCGCATTTATTAGTATTTTCTTCACGGGTTCTATGTTGATTGAAGTGATGTTTTCGCTCGAAGGTATTGGTTTGCTTGGCTTTGAGTCGACCATTCAGCGAGATTACCCCGTGGTGTTCAGTTCTCTCTATATCATGACCTTGCTTGGCTTGGTGCTGAGCATTATCTCCGACCTGACTTATACCTGGGTTGATCCTCGAATTGATTTTGAAGCGCGTTAATGGCGAACGAATAACAAGGTATTGATAAAAGATGTTTAACAACCCTTTAGCTGAAGCTCGTTGGTTACGTTTTAAAGCAAACAAGCGTGGTTTTATCTCCCTTTGGATATTTACCATCTTGTTTGGATTGAGCCTGTTCGCTGAGATCATCGCTAACGATAAACCACTCTTGGTTTCTTATGATAATCAGTGGTTTGTGCCCGTTATCAATGAGTACGCCGAAACGGAGTTTGGTGGAGAATTTGAAACCGAAGCAGACTACAAAGACCCATATGTTATCGAACTCATTGAAGACAGTGGATACATCGTGTGGCCAATCATTCCGTTTAGCTACGACACCATAAACTTTGATATTTCAGGTGCTGTGCCTTCGGAGCCTGATTCAGTGAACTGGCTCGGAACCGATGATAAAGGGCGAGACGTATTGGCTCGTATCATTTATGGGTTCCGTATCTCCGTTCTATTTGGTTTTATTTTGACGATTGTATCGAGTGTCGTCGGCGTTGTAGTCGGTGCGACACAAGGTTATTACGGTGGCTGGGTCGATCTGTTCGGGCAGCGTTTTATTGAAGTCTGGTCTGGAATGCCGACTCTGTTTTTACTGATTATCCTATCTAGTTTTATTGAGCCTAATTTCTGGTGGTTGCTCGGGATTATGGTGCTGTTCAGTTGGATGAGCCTTGTTGGTATTGTGAGAGCAGAGTTCTTACGTTGCCGAAATTTTGATTATGTACGTGCCGCGCAAGCGATGGGCGTTGATGACAAACGCATTATGCTTCGTCACATGTTACCTAACGCGATGGTTGCATCGTTAACCATGATGCCGTTTATCCTTTCAGGCTCGGTCACCACGTTAACTTCGTTAGATTTCTTAGGCTTTGGTCTTCCTGCGGGTTCGCCTTCATTGGGGGAGCTGCTGGCGCAAGGTAAAGCTAACTTACAAGCGCCTTGGCTTGGCATTTCTGCTTTCGTTGTACTTTCACTGATGCTTACGTTACTTGTCTTCGTTGGTGAAGCTGTACGTGATGCCTTCGACCCACATCAACAGAAGTAAGGATAGGTTATGACTTCAAATACAGTTCCTGCTTCTCCGGTTTTGACGATAGACAAACTGTCTGTCGGTTTCGGGCGGAAAAACTCAATCGAACAAGTGACGCAAGATGTCTCTTTAGAAATATACAAAGGTGAGACATTAGCGCTGGTGGGCGAGAGTGGTTCAGGCAAATCGGTTACCGCTAATTCAGTGTTAAAACTGCTGCCTAAAGGCTCGTCACACTACTTAAACGGTAAGATCAATTTCTCTGGCACTGATATTCTGAGTTGTTCTGAAAGACAGTTGCGTGGGATTCGTGGCGGGCGTATTGGCATGATCTTCCAAGAGCCCATGGTGTCGCTTAATCCGCTTCATCGAGTCGGAAAACAGCTTGTTGAAACCCTAGCTATTCACCGAGGTATGAGAACCAATAAAGCTCAAGCCTTGGCTATTGAATGGCTTTCTAAGGTTGGTATTCGTCACCCGGAACAAAAGATCTCAGCTTACCCTCATGAGTTGTCTGGCGGTGAACGTCAGCGCGTGATGATCGCGATGGCTCTCATCAATGAACCCGAGCTGCTTATTGCTGATGAGCCGACCACAGCATTGGATGTATCGGTACAAGCGCAGATCCTCGACCTTCTAAAAGACTTGCAGCAAGAGCTGGGTATGGCGATGCTTTTCATCACTCATGACTTGAGTATCGTTCGTAAGATTGCCGACAGAGTCGCGGTAATGAAAGATGGTCGTTTGATTGAAAGTAACGATTGCCAAACATTGTTCAACGCACCAACTCACCCTTACACTCAAAAGCTCATTAACTCTGATCCTAAAGGCTTACCTGTTCCTGTATCACCAGATAGCAAGCCTCTACTCGATGTGGATCAACTTCGAGTTTGGTTCCCGATCACGGGCGGCTTGTTCAAGCGTACGATTTCGCACGTCAAAGCCGTTACCGATATGGAGTTTACCTTGAGAAAGGGACATTCAATCGGTTTAGTTGGCGAAAGTGGCTCAGGTAAATCGACAACTGGCATGGCGATACTTAAGCTGGTGGATAGCGAAGGGTCGATTACCTACGCAAACGAACAAATTCAGGGCTTAAACCGCCAACAGATGCTACCGTTTCGAAGCCGTATGCAAGTTGTATTTCAAGATCCGTTTTCTGCGCTGAACCCAAGAATGTCAGTCGCTCAGGTGATTGGTGAGGGCTTGCTAGTGCATCAACAATTGGATGAGAATGAACTCGACCAACGCATCTGTGAAGTAATGAAAGAGGTCGACCTCGATCCTGAGACTCGCCATCGTTATCCGAACGAGTTTTCTGGCGGTCAAAGGCAACGTATTGCTATTGCTCGTGCTTTGATTCTTAAGCCAGAGTTTATCTTGTTAGATGAACCTACGTCCTCACTAGACAGAACCGTTCAAGCTCAAGTACTGGATTTGCTGAAGTCACTTCAAGAAAAGTACGGTCTGACTTATCTGTTTATTAGCCATGATTTGAATGTCGTGAAATCCTTGTGTCACTACACCATAGTGATGAAAGCCGGTGAGGTGGTTGAGAAGGGGGATACTGAGACTTTGTTTAGTGAACCCAAGCATGAATATACGCAGCAGTTAGTTTCGCTATCTAACATAAGCTGACTTAATTCAAGATTTTTACGATGCCGAACAAAAAAAGAACGATATTTAACGTATCGTTCTTTTTTTGATTTTAGTTATTGATGAAGGCTAAGCATTGCATCAAAACATCTAACTTAGCGCATCAGTACATTACGAGTGAATTGCTTCTTCAGGTAAGCACTGTATTCAGAGTTAAACGGTTCTGTTGAGTTGTTTCGCATATCTTGCGAGATCAGCGCCTTAGAAGAGTCGGCATCTGGGTGTTGTGGTGCCGTGCCAAACTCTGCGTTCAAGGCTGTTTGTGTCTCTGCTGACGTTAACCAGTTGATAAATACCAGTGATGCCGCTTGATGCTGGCTGTTTTTCGCTACAGTGACGAAGTTACCGCCGCCAGACATACCAAATTCAGGGATATAGAACTTAATGCGATCTGTGATTGCGCCGCGTTTTTGTAAACCGGCTAAGTGATCTTCCCATGCTGGTGCCAGTGTTATTTCACCGTCATTAATACGCGTTAGGCTATCTGCGTTGGATGCTGTGATAAGCATGTCTTCTTCGTTAGCTTCAAACCAATCCCAAGTTTGAGCCCATGACTTCACGACTTTTTTATCTAGTTTGTTGGTCATATCAAAATCACCCGACACATGACGGATGCTGGATTCGATAAAACGCTGACCCGCGCCGCCACCGTTAGGATCATTGACACCAAATGCCATAGGATTGCCTTTGATGTAGCTTTCCATCTCTTCGAATGTTTGGGGTAGGTCAGATTCGCTAATACGGCTAGGGTCGTAAGCTAGCCCCGTTTGGTTACCCCAGAACGTTACGCCATAGCCTTTAGAGTTAATCCCTTCGGCTGACTGGTTCAGTTTGGCCATTTCTGGAAGTTTATCCAAGCTTAACAGCGTGTTTTCTAATTTGAACGTGTTCAATGCTGTTGGACCAAGCGCTACGACATCCATAGAGCCTTTGTCGCGGCGGCTTTCAGCCTGCAATTTATTGCGGTTGCCATCGTGAGTACCTTCTGGGATACGAACCTTGATGCCAGTTTCTGCTTCAAAGCTTTTGACGAACTTTCTCCAACCAGGTTGTAGGTACCAAACAGAGAAAGTCACTGAGCCTTCTTCCTTTGCCTGAGCTTCAATTTCATCCCACGTCATTGTATTTACATCGTATGCAAAACTAGAAAATGCTGTGGTGCTAAGTAGTGCTGCTAGTAGAGTTTTTTTCATTGTATCCTCACGAAATTAAGCTTTACCCGTCGATTGAGACAAGTAGTTTCCTTTCAATAAACGTTCAATTAGTAACATTAGTAGTACATTTGGAATGACCAGAATCAGTGATACAACGGCAGCATCAGGTCTGATAAATGAGTAACCCAAAAATGAATATAAGATGGTTGGAACGGTAATAAAGTCAGGTGCGCCCAGTACGTAAGACATGTTGAACTCCTCAATACTGATCACCAAACAAAAGATTGATGATGCAAGCAGGCTTGGTTTAAGCATAGGCAAGAATGCGTGCTTAAAGGTACCAAACTTACCCGCGCCCATATCAGCACAAGCATCGATCAAGTCTTGTGGGATGGCTTTAAATCCGGCAGACAAAATACGGATTGCGTAGGGCAGTGCGAGCACCGTGTGTGCAATGACAATGTTGACGTATGGGTCGGTTAATCCAAGCTCTAATAGCATTGCACTAAAAAATACCGCCAAGATCATTGATGGCATAACCATAGGGAGCAGAGAGACCATCTCGGCCAGTTTTTTACCACGAAATTCCATGCGTCCAAACGCGTACGCGGTCGGCATCGCAAGAGTGATGGTTAAAATAGCAACGGCAGGAGCAACAGAGTAACTGTTACGTAGGGCTTCTGGTAGAGAAGTGGTTTCCCATACTTCTATCCAGCGTCCGAACGACAACACTTGCGGAAGCAGGTCGGGATAACTCCAAGGGTGGTTAGGATCAACCAATGACCAAATGATCGCCATTGCGAAAGGGACACCAAGCCAAACTAGATTCACAAGAACGAAGAAACTAACAGAAATCAACATGACCCATTGGGTGTTAGTTAGGTTGCGAAGGCGCTTCATTATGATTTCTCCATATCTACAACAACGCTTTTACGTGTAACAAATGGCTGAGTAAGTAAAGTCAGAACAACGGCAGACAAGCCGGCAAGCAGCATGATAACCATGGCAATGACAGCGGAGTTTTCCCATTCGTAATATTGAGTTGCTGTGATGTTCATCAGCATCGCTAAAGAGTAACTGCTACGTGAGCCAGCGACAGATGCAAATGAGAAATCACCCAGTGCACCAATGAAAATTAGAATAGAAGAAGCCTGTAACGCAGGGATAGTTAACGGAAGAATAACCTGACTGAATCTTGCCCAGCGCGTAGCGCCTAAATCTAAAGCTGCATCCATTAAGTCTCCACGAATGCCAGCAATAGCACCGCTGATTAGAATCAAAGCGAAAGGTAAGTTTTTCCAAATTTGTAGGACGACAATGCTCCAACCAAATTTATCGTTGGAAAGACGCAAAGGCTTATCAATGATACCAAGTGCTAATAGAGATTCATTAAAAATGCCGTGGTAAGCGATGACGTTCATCATTAGGAAAGCGGCCACTAGCCCTGGTACAAACATAGGAGCACGCAATACTCCGATGATGGCCGGTTTACCTGGAATGGGCTTTTGTAACCAAAGCGCAATTGGGTAGGCTAGTGTGACGGCTCCAATAGTACCGAGTAACGAGGTACGCAGAGAATACGCGACAGAACGCCATAAAATTGGATCGCTAAGAGTTGTCTGCCAGTATTCTAGTGTTCCGTTGGTTTCTCCCATGACACTAAAGAGTCCAAAGCTTTGCGCGATGACTACGTACAAAGCACTTCCCATGAGTAAGGCGATAGTGCCAACCCCAGGAATGAGCAGTAAATAGGGTTTTATGTTCATCTATTCACTCCCTCTAAGAAGCGCATGCCAAATTCAGGCAGTTTTACATGAATGATTTCACCTTGTTCAGCAGAGACTCTTCCGCCTAATTGAAGTCGAATTTTTTGCTTTGTGTCTGTGCCAACAAAGCCGAATACATCTAAGTTATTGCCTTGGAAGGCCGATGATTCAACCGTGACCTCAAAGCTGTTAGCTTCGCCTTGTTTACAAAGTTGAGCGTCTTCAGGGCGCCAACATACGAAAATTTCTTGTGTTTGTGGCTGTTCGTCAGACTCAACGAGAAATTCACCCATGTTACAACTGACACGGTATTGGTTCGCTTGTTGAGTTGGTTCGACATACGCTTGGTGGATATTAGCGGCGCCAATAAAGTCGGCTACAAAACGGCTAACTGGGCGGTAATAAATATCTTCAGGTGTGCCGATTTGTTCAATGTTACCGCCATTTAGCACCACAATTCTGTCACTCATTGCCAAGGCTTCAGCTTGATCATGAGTAACATATATAGAGGTTAATTGGTGCTGACGTTGCAGTTCTTTGATTTCAAAACGAACGCCTTCACGCATTTTCGCATCGAGGTTTGATAGAGGCTCATCGAATAAAATGATATCAGGGCGAGTTACCATCGCACGGGCTAGGGCTACACGTTGTTGTTGACCGCCAGAAAGTTGTGATGGCAATTTGTCTTTGTGATCAACTAAACCAACCTGAGACAAAATTTCCGCTAACCGACGTTTTTGTTCATTTTTATCGATTTTCTGTTGAACCATACCAAAGCAAATATTGTGAGAAACACTTAAATGCGGGAATAAAGCATACGACTGAAAACACATCGCTGTTTCACGCTTTTCTGGTGGAATTTGGTTTACCACGCGCTCGTTCATCAGAATTTCACCTGATGTAGGCGTTTGAAATCCACCGATCATTTTCAGCAATGTTGTTTTGCCACAACCACTTGGCCCAAGCAGAGTGACAAACTCGCCTTGTTCTACAGAGAATGAGATCTCTTTAGATGCGTAAAAGTCACCATAAGTTTTCGTCACAGAACGAAGTTCCAAAATTGCCATGATTAACCTTTTTTAAAAAGTTTAAATTTCGAGTTAGATTATTTACAGTTTATTTCAGTTTTATTAACGATCGATATTTTTCGCCCTGAAATCATTCGCTGATCACGGAAAGTTTAATAAATCATTGTTTTTAAAGGGTTCTATTTTTTAGGTTTGTGTCCGTATTTCTAGGTTGACACAAAACCGAGTTGCTATGTATTCTGTATTAAGCTTTTTAAGGTAGTTTAATTGGTGGGGTGGCAATGTTTACTTTTGATGTGGCAAAACAAGGGCGAATCCTGGTGAATAGTCATCGGGGGGATTGTATATCGTGTCCTGAAAATACCATGCCAGCATTTCTTAGTGCAGTTGAGCGTGGAACAACCTGTATCGAGATTGATATTGCGATGACAGCTGATGAACACCTAGTCGTTATTCATGATCCAAGTGTTGATAGAACTTCAAATGGTACTGGTTATGTTGAACAAATGACGTTGGCTGAACTAAAAGCTTTAGATTTTGGCGGTTGGTTTCACTCGTCATTTGAAAACACGCCAACCTCCACATTTAGTGAAGTACTTGAGTGGGCGGTTAAACATCAGCTTGGGTTGATTGTTGAGGCCAAGCAGAGACGTAACCACCATCGATTTGCTGAGCAGTTCACTGCTTTGGTAGAACAAACTCCTAACGCTCTTACACATATCCAATTACTGGGTTTTGACCACACCTTAGTCAACCTTGTGAAACAAAGTTTGCCAAATATTCAATTACAAGTGGTAACGCTTGCGCGCTATCAAAATCAAATAAACGCAGTGCTGGAATCGAATGCGTCTGCAGTTTGTGTTGAATACCCATATACGACTCAAGCGGTGTTGGAAGAGTACAAAAAATCAGGTTTGACTACGCGTTTGTATTTACCGAATAAAGATAAAAATATGAAGCCGACTCAGTGGTTTAACCAATATTATGGTTACGATGTACATAGCGAGATTATTCAATGGTTGAGGCTTGGTCTCATTGATATGATTAGCCATGACGATATCGATATGTTGAAAGAATTAGTACAAGAGGCCGGTATGGAAGCGATTTAATCGCGTACATTTCCTAGAGCTAAAAGTAAAACTAAAACCATTAGAAACATTAAATAGAGAAGCACCGAACATGTTAACTCCGATAAAACCATTACAACTAGAATTAACACCAGGGCAGAAAAAACTACTGGCGGTTTGTCGTGAACATCGCTCGGTGCCGCGCGCCAAAATAGTAGAGCAAACAGGTTTGCGCAGCGGTTCTGTTACCAGTATTTCGAAAGAACTTCTGGCAATGAATATGATTAAAGAAGGGCCTCGTGAAAAAGTTGGGCGAGGTCAACCGATCATCCCATTACAGCTTAATCCGTATGCAGCGTTTTCATTTGGTATCGCTTTTCATATTCATCGAATAGAAGTCGCATTAGCGAACTTTTGTGGGGAAGTGATCGACACTGAAATTATGGATTACGCAGAAGACTCTCCAATTTCAGAAGTGCTATCGAGCATCAAGCAGAAAATAGACTCGTTGGTAGACAAACATAAAATTCAGAATGCGCGCATTTTGGGTATCGGTGTGTCTATGCCGGGTCCGTCTGAAGGCGATGGCAAATCCATTCGTACCATTATTCAAATGGAACATTGGCGCAATGAGGATTTAGCCGTCATTTTTGGAGAAGTCTTCGAATGGCCAGTTTGGATTGATAATGACTGTAATGTAGCAGCCGTTGGTGAGTTTTATTCTGGACGTTGGCCTGAAGTCAAAAACATGGTGCTGTTCGAATTGGGTCATGGTGTCGGTGGAGGTGTGATCATCAATCGCAAGCTTTATCGTGGTAGTCGCCATAATGCGGGTGAAATCGGCACTTATTTCAACCTTTTAGGTGAAGAGAACAAACCAACAATTCGTGGGTTGCTCGAACAGTTGGCAGAGTCTGGGCTCGAAATCGACGGACCAGAAGCGATTCCGGGGTTAGATAACCTTGTGGTAGCGGAATGGGTCCGTTTTGCTGCTATCCAGCTCAAACCTATGTTGGTTCTTACTTTGGGTTGGTTTGATCCTGACTGCGTGATCATTGGTGGCTCTTGTCCTCAGCATATTAGCCAAGCGCTTATTGAAGAAATGGCATTAGAGAAGAGCTGGGTGGAGTTTGAGCGTTCTTATCCTATGGCTCAGTTCTCGCCTTCAAAAATTGGACCGTCGCTAAATACCTATGGGGCATGTATGTTCCCAGTATTTCGCACGCTAGGTATTTAATATAAACATCGGATAATTATTATGAAGTATGCACCAAGTGTGGGTGTAAAATTCCATGAAGATGGAAGTGTTAGAACATTCCCTGGTAACACGTTTATTTGTCATTTAGATCAATCACTTCCTTTGATTGATGAATTGCGTTGGGCGCAAGATCAGCTAAAAGAAATGAGTTGTGGCAACAAGTTCTCATTCTTGCCAATTTCAAGCATGCACATGACGGTATTTGAAGGTGTGTGCGACCAGATTCGAGATCCAAAAAAGTGGACGTCTAAACTGAGCCTAGATTCTGAATTGTCGGCTATTACAGATTTGTTTGCCACTGAAGCTAGCCAAATTGGTGCACAAGGCGGTTTCGAAATGGAATTCGACTATGTATACAATTGCCCCATTGGTGGTAGTGCGCTTCGAATAAAACCAGCTAATGAGCAGTCGCGCCTTGCATTGAAACGATGCCGTGAGTTACTTAAAGTTGCGACTGGAATCAACATGCCTGACTTTGATGACTATCATTTTCATATCACTTTGAGCTACCGCGTTATAGAGTTGGAAGAGCAAGATAAGGTTGAATTACAAGAGACCACGAAGCGTATAGGTGAGCGCATAGCTCAGTCGTTTGGTTCTTTGACGCATGGTCCTGTGGAGTTTTGTACTTTCCAAGATATGTTCAAGTTTATTCCTGTTATCAAACTATCGTAGTTTTAGGTTTAAAAAATCTCTAAGATCTTTATCTGATTTGAGCTCATGCGTCGTTGGTACGGCGCATGAGCTTTTTTATTTTCTACAGTTTATATTTGTAATTGATATGTAACCTAATAATTACCCTTAAATTATTTTCAATCTAACCTATTGATTGTATTGAGCTTATCATTCGTATCTTGTTGTCTAATTGTAAGCTAATGTAGGTAAATGTAACCATTTGACTACTTTATTTTATTGATTAAATTGATGAAATATTGCTTTAAATGGAATTTGGCTAGTTAGAATGATTGCATATTTATTGAAACGTTTTGTTTTAGTTGTACCTACGTTTCTTGGTATTACGATTTTGATATTCGCGATTACGCGTTTTGTCCCTGGAGGCCCTGTTGAGAGGATGCTGGCTAATATGCAGCCTCAAGGGGATGGTGGTGGCGCGTCTAGTCTCGTTGGCCAAAATTCAGCTCTGTCTGAAGACCAGTTGGCTGATCTTAATAAATTCTATGGGTTAGATAAGCCAGTTACTGAAGCGTACATTGAGTGGCTGATTCGTTTGGTTCATTTTGACCTAGGGGAATCGACTCGCTACTACGAACCTGTCAGTGACATGATTTTTGAGCGCCTACATGTCTCCGTTATGTATGGCGGTGTGACCTTTTTCATTAGTTATTTCATCTCAATCCCGCTTGGCTACTTTAAGGCCATGAAGCATGGCAGCGTTTTTGATTCCGCCTCATCAATCATGATTTTTGTCGGTTATGCCTTGCCAGGATATGTCGTAGGTGTACTCCTCATTACGTTTTTCAGTTATCACTTGGAGTGGTTTCCAATGGGCGGCTTTGTTGATGATGACTTCGATGATCTCAATACGTTTACTGAGCAAATTTCCGATATTTTGTGGCATGCCGTCTTACCTTTGCTGTGCTATTTGATTGGGGATTTCGCAACACTGACTATGACAATGAAAAACAATCTGATGGAAAACTTATCATCGGATTACATTCGTACTGCGATAGCTAAAGGTTTGCCTTTCAGAGAAGCGATTCGTAAACACGCGCTACGCAACAGTCTAATTCCAATCGCCAGTCACTTTGGTAATTCTCTTCTTTTCTTCATGACGGGCTCTTTCTTAATTGAGGTCATTTTTGATATCAACGGTATAGGTCTACTTGGTTATGAATCCATTGTAGAAAGAGACTACCCAGTGGTTATGGGTATTGTTGCAATCAACGCTTGTATCTTACTGCTTGGCAATATCTTGTCAGATGTCTGCGTTGCATTGGTAGACCCTAGAGTGAAGTTTGGAGCTTGATGATGATTAAATTAAATCCGTTAACGCTAAAACAGATCAAGCGGTTCAAACAAATAAAGCGTGGATATTGGTCGCTCATCATTTTATCTGTGATGTTGTTGTTGTCTCTGTTTGCTGAAGTGTTGATTAACAGTAAGGCTTTAGTGGTTCGTTATCAGGGGGAATATTACTTTCCGATCCTCTCCGATGTTTACTCTGGTAAAACATTTGGTTTGGAATCGTCAGGAGAAGCAAACTATCGACTACTTCAATTAGCGCTTCAAGATAAAAACAATGGTGACTTTGCGATTTTACCCGTGGTGCCTTGGAATCCGTACGAACAAGATTTTTCTGGCGAATACCCACCGCATGCTCCGAGTGCTTACTCAAAGCACTATTTAGGCACGGACGTAATTGGTAGGGACATTTTAGCTCGACTGGTTTATGGGTTTAGAACAGCAATGGGATTTGCCCTGATAACTATGGTCATTGCATACAGTATTGGTGTAACGGTGGGGTGTGCGATGGGTTTCTTTGGTGGCAAGTTTGACTTAATTGTTCAGAGAGTCATTGAGACTTGGTCGATGGTTCCATTCCTCTACGTGATTATGATTTTAGTCTCGATAGCACAGCCAACTTTCATACTATTCGTGTTGATCAATGTGACCTTCGGATGGATGGGCATTACTTGGTATATGCGAACGATGACGTACAGAGAATCGGCTCGAGAGTATGTGCTAGCAGCGAAGGCTTTGGGGGCATCAACAGCAAGAATCCTCTTTCATCATATTTTGCCTAATACCATGGTAATGATCGTTACTTTGGCTCCTTTTACTATTGCAGCAAATATCACCGCACTCACAGCTCTGGACTATTTAGGTCTGGGTCTCATTCCGCCGACTCCTAGTTGGGGGGAGCTTCTTCAGCAAGGTAAATCAAACCTCGACTCCCCATGGATTGTTGGTTCTGTTGTGACGGCAATTGTCGGTGTTTTGGTCATGGTGACTTTCATTGGTGAAGCAATCAGAACGGCCTTTGATCCCAAAAAATACACAGTTTATAGATAAGCACTAGGAAGTGATGATGTACAAATATGGACTATTCGCTTTGTTGTTGAGTTTTCTAGCTCAAGCACAGCAAACACCAGACAACTTGGAATGGCATAGCAATTGGAATGAGCCCGTTTTTGCTTCTGAAGAGGCTAAGCGTGGCGGCACTTTGCGTAGCTTTATGGCTAGTTTCCCACAAACGTTACGTTCAGTAGGGCCTGATGCGAATTCTGGTATTCGTTTCTATTTAATGGATGGCACGCCTAAATTGGCACAGCGACATCCAAATACCAATAATTGGATTCCGCAGCTGGCGAATGAATGGGCATTTGGAGACGATCACAAGACGGTCTATTTCAAATTGAACCCTGATGCAAAGTGGTCGGATGGATTGGCGGTAACTGCTGATGATTATTTGTTTATGCTTACTTATTATCGATCGAGAGACATTATCGACCCTTGGTATAACGATTTTTTCCGTAACAGTATCGAGACAGTGAAAAAGTTCGATGACTACACCATCAGTATCACAATGGCAGAGCCAAAAAGTAATGATGAGTTGATGGCGCTTATCAATATGCCAAGCCATGGCGTGCAGCCACGACCACAACATCATTTTGTTGGCATCAATGATGAGAACAACGACGGAATGGATGACAACTTTGTACGCAAATACAATTTTAAGTCAGAGCCAACAACGTCACCTTATTACATCTCGAAAGTAAACAAGGGCCGTAGTATCACGTTTTCTCATGTTGGCGCGAACTGGTGGGGTTACGGGAACAAATATTATAAGAATCGTTTTAACGTCGAGAAGCTTCGTATCAAGGTGATTCGTGATAGTGATATAGCTCGCAAGCACTTTGAAAAAGGTAAGTTAGACACATTCGCTATGATTCAGCCTCAACTATGGCATGAGAAAAGTAATTCAGAACCGTTTAGTAACGGATTTATCCAGAAGTTTTGGGGGTTTAACCAACGACCACAAGGCGCTGGTGGATTATGGATTAATACTTCAATGCCATTGCTAAATAATATCAATATTCGAAAAGGCATTACGTACGCGACTGATTTCGACGGCATGATCAAAAATGTATTAAGGGGTGACTATTCTCGAAAGCCTCACGCTATGGGGTTCGGACATGGTAAATACGATTTAGAAGGTGTAGAGCCACCACCGTTTAGACCTGAACTTGCTATCGGTTATTTTGAATCTGCAGGTTTCGATAACATCGGTCCTGATGGTATCCGCATGAATGATAAAGGTGTCCGCCTGAGTTTCAAGATTACCTATGGCTACAATATCTGGACATCAAGGATTGCCTATCTAAAAGAGCAAGCGAAGCTAGCGGGTCTAGAGCTAGACCTGAATCTTGTTGATGGCTCCGCTGCCTTCAAATTTATTCTAGAGAAGAAGCATCAACTCGCTTTCCTCAATATGGGAGGAGGGGAGATTCCAGCATACAAAGAATACTTTCATTCAACCAATGCAAATCGTCCTCAAACCAACAGCCATACCAACTTCAGTTCACCCGAGCTGGACGAAGAGATCGATGCGTTCATTTCGGAGTTTGATGTAGAAAGAAAGCAGCAGCTATCTCAGAGTATTCAAAGAAAAATAAAGGATGCTTACGTGATTGTGCCTGGCTATATGGTGCCTTATACGCGAGATGCTCATTGGCGTTGGGTCAAGTTCCCTGCGACTCCGATGACGAAGAAGACTGGTGCGATGTTTAATATCTTGGATACCAGTAACTTTTGGATAGATACCGACGTTAAAAAAGAGACTCAATTGGCTTACAAAGAAGGCAAAGCGTACCCGCCAATCACTATTATTGATGATCGTTATAAGCTCTAAGGACGAATGATTAATGAATCAAAATGTTGTACTAAAAGTTCGTGATCTAGAAGCTGAATTCAGTACTGATGACGGCATCGTCAAAATACTAAAAGGTGTGTCATTTGATGTGAAATCAGGACAAACCTTAGGTTTAGTCGGGGAGTCCGGAAGTGGAAAGAGCGTAACTTCAATGTCGATTATGGGGTTACTTCCGAAGCCTTATGGAAAGGTCACGGCTGGGCAGATAATTTATCGCGATACGGACCTTACAGACGTGCCTGAACACGAGATGCACAAGATGCGTGGCAATCGTATTTCAATTATTTTTCAAGACCCTATGACTGCCTTAAACCCCGTCCAGACAATTGGGAAGCAAATTGTTGAGGTTCTTGACTTGCACCATAGCCAGATGTCTAAGTCTGAAAAGGTCGCATATGCGGTAGGTTTGCTTGAAAAAGTAGAAATTCCTATGCCAAAGCTGCGCTTCAAAGAGTATCCACATAGTTTATCGGGTGGAATGCGACAAAGGGTAATGATTGCTATAGCACTTGCGTGTAAACCTGACATTTTAATATGTGATGAACCTACGACAGCATTAGATGTGACGGTTCAAGCATCAATTTTAGAACTGATCAGAGAGCTTCAAAACGAGACTGGGATGGCGGTTATCTTTATCACCCATGATTTAGGTGTGGTTGCGGAGATCTGCGATGAGGTTGCTGTGATGTATGACGGACGTATTGTTGAACATGCAGAGATTTTCGAACTTTTTGATCACCCACAGCACCCGTATACCAAAAGGTTATTGAGTTTAATCCCTGACCTTAACGTTAAGCCAAAGCAAACCATTCAAATTAATCCAATTGATTTGAATGAATTCCCAGAATACAAGGGGAGTTGAGTATGTCAGAAGTCATTAGAATCGAAGGACTGGAACAGCACTTTTTATCAGGTAAAAGTCTGTTTAAGAAAGGCTATGTCATTAAGGCTGTCGATGGTGTTTCATTTTCAGTGAAGCAAGGTGAAACATTGGGGTTGGTCGGTGAGTCTGGCTGTGGAAAAAGCACTCTTGGCAGAACATTACTCAAACTTTATGAGCCGTCGGCAGGAAAAATATTTTTTGAAGGCGAAGATATTACCCGTTACAGCCCAAAAAAAATGCGTCCACTTCGTAGAGAAATGCAGATTGTATTTCAGGACCCTCTTGAGTCACTGAACCAGAGGCACACAGTAGGAGGGATACTCGAAGAGCCTTATGTAATTCATGGTATTGGCTCGAAAAAAGAGCGAAAAGCATGGGTTTTAGAACTATTAGATAAGATTGGATTACCTCACTCTTCTACAAACCGTTACCCGCACGAGTTCTCTGGGGGACAAAGACAGCGAATTGGAATTGCTAGGGCAATTGCTTTAAAGCCGAAGTTACTTATTTGTGATGAATCCGTGTCAGCATTGGATGTATCTGTACAGGCTCAGATATTAAATCTGTTGTTGAAAATACAAAAAGAGATGAATCTATCAATAATTTTTATTTCACACGATTTGTCAGTGGTGAAACATATTTCAGATAATGTAGTCGTTATGAAACAAGGAAAGATTATTGAGTTTGGAACTGTAGATGATGTTTATAATAATCCAAAAGAAGAATATACAAAATCGTTATTATCGTCGATTCCAATAACACATCCATCTCAAAGGAAGAAAATAAAAACAACGAGGTTAGCTAAACAGGCTTAAAACTGGAAAAAGAAAATGTAGATATAATACGGAAGTGTAATACAAGAAGGAAAATATGAATAAACTACTTATGTTGCCAGCGTTTATGCTGGTGGCGCCTTCGCTCGCCCTAGCAAATAATTTGCAAGATGAGTGGGAGTCTAAAAATAATGAAAATCCTTGGTCTGGATATATTAGTGCTGATTACTCTCGAAATGGATACGAAGACAGTGCGTCTTTAGCAAACCGTTCTGCTTCTGCAACAGGAGTAGTTCGATACTCGTTTTCGGACAAATCTCGACTCCAAGTTGTGGCGTCAGGTTATCACTTATATGACGGTGATGAGTATGGGACAAGAGGACAGTTCTGGAACGATACATCCATTTCATGGGGGCGTAATGGGTTATTTAAGCCAACTGATGGTTCATCACTCAGTGGTGAAGTACGAATCATCTTGCCGACATCTAAATGGTCAAGGAGGAATGATTTAACGTTAGGCACAAGAGCAAAGCTTAGGTGGAGCGCCCCATTCGACAATTTGATTGAAGGGCTTTCATTAAGTAACACATTATTGCTTAGGAAAAACTTTCACGAATATAAAACAGCTGGTGGAAATCAACTTATTGAGTATCAATTAAGTAGCCAATTTTCTCTTGATTATGTTTTTGCAGAAGACTTTTATTTCAACATTTTCTTAATGCCTAGACAGTCATGGGATTATAACGGAGACACGTTTGATCCAACCTTATTACATGGTGAAGAAGTAGGTTACCAAATAACTAATAGTGTCTCTATTTCCGCTGGTTTAACTAATGGGATTAGTTATTACAACCCAGAAAGAGGCTCAAACCCTCTTAATGATTTAGTTGATTTGAAGAAAACAACTTATTACGCAGTACTTAACTACCAATTCTAATATTGCTCCGTTCGCATTGAATTCGGATAGTTGAAATAAGAAATGTAATATAATTATAAATATAGGTAAATTATGTTTAAACACGCAATTATCGCAGCAAGTATTACTGCAATACTCAGTGGGTGTGGGGCCGAAGATCGTGCCTATGACACTTATGAAAAACCAACCGAAGAGATTGCAGTCCAATCTTTAGATACTGAATCTCTTTGGATGTATATGCCGTCAACTGGCGAAGCTCCTCGCTACGCAATGACTCAGCGCGGTTTTTTCCAAGGTGATCCGAAATTAGTAACGCTTCGTTTTGATGAAACTAATGGTATTTATGTCGAAGAAGTTGATCGCGATAAAGTGAATTCGACGGATGACAGTCGCTGGGATACAGAGATAAACCGCGCCCCTGTTCTTAAAATCCCTGGCGAATTCCGCCAGTATCGCTGTGCTGAAAACGGCTATGGTGAATGTACAAACAAAGAAGAAATTAACTCTGATGAAGACGTGTCTTGGAGCCAAGCCACACACTTTGTGCCCAAATATGAAGAGATTAAATCACTATCTCAAGACACCATCAGAGCTTGGTACACCTCAAGTAATGTTACGGAGTCTGCAGAACCACGTTTGATTTCTTATGAATACGATCCTGAGGGCGGGGTGATTAACGTTGAAGTTGAGCGAACCTTTACTGCTGAAGCGGAAGATCAATATCAGTTTGGTGGAGAGCTTAAAGACTTATCATTTAAAACACGTTTTTTCTATTCTCTAGTTAAGCTCGATAAGTTAACAACTAAAGATTATGAACCTGTCTATTATCAAGGGCAAGACAGCGCGTACTTTGGTTTCTTTAACGACAGTAAAGAGGTTAAAACCCACACTGGCGAAAGTAACGTGCAAGGCTCTCGTTTCTCTTATATCAACCGATTTAACCCAAATCTAGACTCGATAGACTACTACTTGAGTGATAGTTACTTCGATGATGGTAACGAAGCGTACTTACAGCTTACTATTGATACCATGGACGAGGTAAATCAGTCTTTAGAAGGAACTGGTGTACCACGCATAAACATTGTCAATAGTGACAAGAAAGCGGGTGTGCAGACCGGTGATCTACGCTACAACGTGTTTAATCTCATTACCGATCCTGTCGATAATGGTCTGCTTGGTTACGGTCCATCTGCTACTAACCCATTAACGGGTGAAATTATTCATGCACACGTTAACCAATACCTAGGTGTTATTCGCTCAGCAAGTCGCCATACATGGAATGATCTTGCCAAGCGCTATAATCGCCAAGAAATAGCTAAAGTTGAGCCTGTTGTTGAAGCAGCGAAAAGCAATGCTTCGCAATTGAATACAGAGCCAACTGAGATTGATTTATTCAACAAGATGATGGAGCAAGATCAAGGGCCTGCGGTCGATGTTCCCGTGTTGAGTGAACGTGAAATTGATCTAGTGAGCAAAGATAAGCTAGCCAGTTCGCTTCCTAAAGCCGATTTGGACTTTAAGTTTGACACCTCTAATCAAGATCTCGCATTGCAGTCGTTCTACAAACGCCAAGACATGTTGAAACGGTTCTCTGAGCAGAACGTATATAGCGTCGATGCGATGTGGTTGAGTACTCAATCAAAGGGGTTGGTTAAAGGTCTAGATTATGCTCAAGGTGGTTTCTTTTCCGACGCTGAACAAAATAAAATCAAGGTATGGGAAGAGCTGACGATTGATCAGCAAAAGCTAGCAAGCCAAGCGATTTCCAAGCACATGTTCAAGTCAACATTGATACACGAACTCGGGCATAACCTTGGGCTACGTCATAATTTTATGGGTTCAACAGATGAGAGCCACTTCTATACAGCATCTGAATTGGCGCAGAGCAAAATTGGGCATCTTGATAAGCCTGCGGCCTACAGCTCCATCATGGATTATGGCGCATCAATATTTGATGAGCTCTTGACGTTCGGTAAGTACGATAAAGCAGCTTTACGCTTTGCTTATGCTCGTCAGGTCGAAACAAATGAGCTCGTCGTTAACACCAATAACAAAGGCGAAAGTATCGCTGAGCTTGACGCTACTGGAGCACAAAAGCACAAACTTTATTCACTGGCTGAGTATGACCGTCAACTGACTAATGACTATAAAGCTTATCCAACGGGAGTTATTGCTCACCTTAGAGCTAACGTTGGTCAAGGTGGTATCCCCGATTCATTAGTTAGTTACCGTTATTGTACGGATGAGCACACGACCACTAATTTGCTATGCGATCGTTTCGATGAAGGTACGAGCCTTCAAGAAGTCACTGAGTTTAGAATTCAGCGATACAAAGATAGCTACGAAACTGTTAACCAGAGAAATGGGCGTGAGCGTTTTGAACAGTTTCACCAATATAGTTATTTCCTATATCGAATGGGAGAGTTCCAAAAAATCCGCGATATCGTCGAAAATGTCGGTGAAATTGATTTCATGTTTGCTCGTTATTTAGGCGCAAATACGACGAATAACAAGGGACAAGTTTTTGAAGAAATAGCCGGAAACAACTGCGTGGACTTTAGAGGTAACGCAATTCCATTAGAAAATTTGTCTGCGGGTGTTCGCCCAATTTGTGATACCTACAACGCAGCGAACTTGGCAGCAGACTTCTTCTTAGACGTGCTAACAGCACCAGATAAAGTGTGTGAGTTAGAAGAATTGAGTGGCGTTGTTGGAGTCCCTAACCGCTATCGTTTCGCTAAGCTGTCTGATCTTTGGTTAACTTACCAAGGTGGCATGTCACAGAATCGAGATGTACCAACCAGCTGTTTTGATGAAGAATTAGTTCAAATGCTTGCAAGCCAAGCGAACGAAATTGTCATTCGTTCTGAAACTCGTGATGGAAAAGTATGGGCTAGTTTAAAAGCGAACAACCCTTATCAAACATCTTCTTCTTCTGTGGATTTATTGGGTGTGTGGCCTGATAAGTTGTTAGCCGCGCAGATGTTAGTTAGACGTGATACGCCATTTAAATCAACCGAGAACTCGAGTTTGGCTTTGGTTGATATGTCAGACAAAATTAGTCATTTATATACTTATCTATCGGATTTAACGGGTAGAGCTGAAGCTCGTCAGGCTATTTTTGTCAACGGAAATGGGGACTACACTGAAACGGTTCTGAAATATAAGCAAGATATTACCGAAACGATTGAAGCGACCCCTTCCTATTTGTGGCCAATGAAACGTTATTTCTCGATGGGAGGAAACGAAGCGTTTGTTTATTGGACTGAAGGGGCTCAACAAGATACTAAAGTTCCGTATTTCGGTACGCTTCTGAAGAACTTAAACAAATACAATCGAGCAAATGAGTATGGTTTGAGTGACTCTGTATCTGGGTTTAGCGACTCTATCCACATCAACTATGCGAATAGTAGTTTTGCTGACAAAGATGGGATAAATTTTACTTGGAAAGGGACAAACTATTCATTGAGTTCACGTAACACGTTGGCAAATGCTTTAGCTTCACGCGCTTTGTATAAAGAAGATCAAAAAGCACGAGTCGATAAATTGAATGGTTTGCCATATCGAGTTCGTAATGCACTTTCTGTGTTTAAGAATACTCGAGATCGTAACGAGGCACGTATTATCGCTGTCGGTGATAAGCAGGCTCTTGTCGCTCTTCGAGATACTACAGGATTCGCGCGTTGGACTATGTTTGATAACCAATTTGAAGAATATGACGAAGATGGTGAGAAATGTTTACGATTTAAAGTAGACGGTGAATCCACTGAAGATCATATGAAACGTAAGTGTAACCCTCAGTCAAGCTTGCAAACAGTACAGAATAGTTCGATTGGTAAATTTGAAGATGAAGAGCACGACCGTATATTCGATTTGGCGCAAATCTTTGGTAACCAGATAGCGGATAACAACACCAGTTCGACGAATGCTGCTCATAAAGAAGTGTATAACTACGACCCTGAAGAGTTGAGGTTATGGAGCTCGAATGAATACGCAAACTATCGCCGAGCATTTGAACAGTTCCCTGTTTATGATGACTAAACAGAAAGTGCTTGGATAACTCATAAATTGAACCGGCTTCCTTACTTAAGGCGGCCGGTTTTTTTGAGTATAAAATTAAGAGCTTTTGGTCTATTTTTAGCTGCATTGTCTTTTATTTATATGTTATATAGATGTTTTTGTTATTTTTATAAATAGAAGCTATGTAATAAGAATGTGCTGAATTTCGAAATAAAGAGGCGGTTCGCAAGGTAGCAAAGGAATGGTGAGAAGGATTTATGACCAACCCGAAACTAGTGATCGTAGAAGACGATCCTATCTTAAGAGAGATGTTACAGGAGTACTTTGAAAGCCAATCTTTTGAAGTGGTCACTATTTCTGATGGGGCATCAGCATGTGAACAAATTCTATCGATTCAGCCTGATATTGTCCTGCTTGACCTCATGCTTCCAGAAGTTGATGGGCTGACCATTTGTAGGCAAGTAAGGAGTAAATTTAATGGAAAAATACTCATTCTAACGGCTAGTGATGATGATTTTGATCATGTTGCCGCTCTAGAAACGGGGGCCGATGATTTTATTAGCAAGCCTGTTCGTCAACGAGTCTTACTTGCGAGAGTACGGATGCTTTTACGTCGTGCGCCGGAAAGTTCAATAAGCTCTGAGGTGAGCAGTAGAAACGAGTTGGTTTTTGGTAAATTGAGTTTAAATCGTACTACCAAAGGTTGTAGACATGCTGGTCACGATGTATCCATAGCTGAAAGCGAATTTGAACTACTCTGGTTGCTGGCTTCTTCTCCTGAGCAAGTGCTTTCACGTAACTTCCTTACTCAAGAGTTGAGAGGTGTCGATTACGATGGCATTGATCGTTTTATCGACAATAAAATCGTAATTTTACGCAAAAAACTCAACGACATAACCGTCCCTCCTAAAAAGATCATCACCGTAAGAGGTAAAGGCTACTTGTTCGTACCTGAACGCTGGTAACGGTAGCTGAATAATTAAATGCGACGTATCTATTTTGAATACTTAGCGGGACTTACCGTTATCTTCTTAGTGAGTATATATTCTTATGCTTTTATCGTTTACAAGTTAAGCACCGACTACGAATACATACTACGAGATCATCAAGCTGAAGCTTATCAAGAGCTGATTGATGTGGTTTACCGCGAAAAAGGTTTGCTTGAAACGCAGAAACTTTTAAAACGTTACGCGGATAAGACTCGGCAGAACCTGCGAATCATACCTTTTGATAACGCGCCTGAATTAGTGCGGAAAGCCTTTCAGCAACAAGGCCGAAATGTTTACTACCATGACGAATACTTCCTTTGGTTAAGGTTGGTTGGAAGTGATGAGTTATATGAGTTATCTAAGAACAAAGATTCTTATCTGAGGAAGCAAATCAAGTTTGAAAACCGGCTTATTTGGGTTTTTGCCATAACTGGTTTTGCGTTTAGTGGCCTGTTTTTAGTTTGGAGAATAAAGCGCCGACTAAACAATCTTGAAATGGCGACAGTGGCTTTTTCTCATGGTGATTTATTAGAGCGGGCATCTGAGAAGAACAGCATAAAATTGGGGACGTTGAACCGCAGCTTTAATGTCATGGCAGACAAGATAAGAGATTTAATCAATAGTAATAAGTCTTTGACTAACGCGGTAGCACATGAGCTAAGAACCCCAATATTTCGGATTCAGTGGCAGGCAGAGTTGTTGAGTGATTTAGCGCCGACCGAGCAGCAGTCTAAGGCTATAGCTCGTATTCTTGCGGATACTGAAGAAATGGAAGACATGGTTGATGAGCTACTATATTACGCTCGCTTAGAAAGGGGAGGCTTTGAATTACTTAAGCAACCTATTGACGCCAATGAATGGTTAAACGAGCGTTTTAGTATCTGGGAGAAAGAGACAACACTCGACCTCATCAAGGTTCCATTAAAAGTCCCTGCATCTTTCCATGTTGATCTAAAATTATTCAATAGGGCGGTGGATAACATCGTGAGGAATGCTTTCAAGTTTGCTGACACCAAGATAGTGATTGAGCTGTGGTATACCGACAATGAATTTGTTATTGAAGTTCATGACGATGGTAAAGGAGTTGAAGCTGAGCATTGGCCATATTTATTTGATCCTTTTTATAGTGCTAATGCCGCGAGAAACAAGGGGAAAACGGGGCATGGCTTAGGGCTGGCAATCGTCAAACAAGTCTGTGACCGTCACCAAGCACATGTCACTGTTGGTGAAAGTTACTTGGATGGTGCGTGTTTTGCCTTGTCGTTTCCTCGGCTCGAGCTATAAATTCAACATGGTCATTTAGTTGTTTTAAGATTACACTGCGCCCAATATTCCAGAAGTACATATTTAGGTAGAGGTCACCATGGACCAAGAACATTACGAAGACGCTGACTACGAAGGCCAAGAGCTTGGAGAAGAAGGCGAAGAGATTGAGATTGAAGCAATTGGTATTGATGTTTCTAGTCAGCCAATCGAACTCTACAAAGTGTTTAAAATTGCTAACCTAGTGAGTGGTGGCGGTGAAGCTAAACACATCATTTCTGAAGGTTATGTGGCGGTAAATGGTGAATTAGAAACTCGTAAACGTCGTAAAATGTACGATGGCGACTTCTTTGAATTCAACCAAGAGTACTATGTAGTGGTGTGCGATCAGCCAGTGCAAGAAGAATCAGAAAAGCCGAAAAAGAAAGAAGCGTCTAAAAAAGACAACAAGGCGAAGAAAGGTCAGTCTAAAAAGGATTCTAAGAAAAGCACTGCAGAAATGTTGAGTGCGAAAGCTGAACCAAAGAAAGAGAAAAAAGAGAAGAAGAAAGAAAACAAACCGAAAAAGAAAGCGGACACGCCTAAGCCACAACGTGACGACAAAAGCGGCCGTAATTCGATTGAATTCTTCTAGACTAAAGCTCTAAACTGCTGCTCTAAAACTATTCTTTTAAAACTTAAGCTAGGTTAAACTTCGGTTTTGCGTTAAGCAGAGATCAAAAGGCTCACTATTTAGTGAGCCTTTTTTGTTGGTAAGATTTAGCTTCTGGCCTAATTTTCTTTTTGATTAGCCACAAACTCGACAAACCTATCCCTGAGTGGGTTTTCACTCTCTCCATTCCATATCAACCCGACAGGCCAAGTGGCGTGTTCGCCTTGCAATGCAATGAATTCCACATCGGTGTTGCTAATGAACTGTGCACTGCTCGGTACAATGGTGTTGCCAATATTCGCCGCCTCTAACGCCAGCAAGGTCCGAATATCGTCGGCTTCTTGCGTCTTTGATAAGTGGATTTTATTGGCAAGACAATATTGTTGAATCTGTCTGTCTAATCCGGGGCCACGGTGTTGAGCTAGCTTTAGATAAGGCCAATTTGATAGTTCAGATATTGCCTGACTTGGGTTATTAGAACTCAACTGGGGAGCTTGCTGGAGAAGATCTTTGTGTATCGCAATTACAAGGGAGTCATCGAAAAGCGTTAGGCTCTCTAAACCCAAGGAGTCGGGTATCCGATTGAAGCTGATATCGAGATCATGGCTTAATAACTCATCCGTCTGCTGCTTAGAAGGTGTGTCATTTAAGGTGACATGAACGTCTGGATATTGCTGTTTATAAACCGCAATAAGCTTGGGCGCTTCATGATAAGTGGAAACACCAAACCCAATGTCTAAATGCCCCTGAGTTCCTTTTACTACCGAACCTGAGAGTTGCTCAAATGCTTGCATTGAATGAACCAAACGTTGGGCTTCCGGCAGTAACGTTTTTCCTGCGTGCGTTAGCTCTGCGCCATTCCGACCTCGTGAAAACAGAGATGCCCCAATGTTGGATTCAAGTCGTTGAATCTTTTTAGTGAGTGCCGATTGAGTGATGTATAGCTGCTCTGACGCCAAACGGTAATTGCCCGATTTAGCCAACTGACAGAATGCTTTGAGTAGATCGAATTCCATTCCAAGTGCTCATTGAATTAAGAATATATTTCATTATATGGAATTGAATCGATTTTTTATACTGAGTTCATACCAAATCAGACAAAGCGGAATTTGAGGACGAATCATGAAGAAAGACATTAAAGTAGCGTCGGTTCAATTCAACCACCACGCAGGTGACAAAGCGTATAACTTTTCGGTTATAGAGCAATATGTTCAACAGGCTGCGGACAGTGGCGTGGAGATCATCAGTTTTCCTGAGATGTGCATTACCGGTTATTGGCATGTGTCTACTTTATCGCGGGGTGATATTGAAGCATTAGCTGAACCTGTACCGAGCGGTGAATCTACTCAAAAGCTCGTTTCGTTGGCAACTCAATTTGGCATGAGTGTTGGCGCAGGCTTGATAGAGCAGGGCATGGATGGCGAACTATATAACACCTACGTATTTGCCATGCCAAATGGCGAGGTGCAGAAACATCGAAAACTGCACACCTTCGTTAGCCCACACATGAGCAGCGGAGACCAATACACGGTGTTCGATACGCCGCATGGCTACAAAGTCGGTATCCTGATTTGTTGGGATAACAACTTGGTCGAGAACGTACGAATCACCGCTTTGAAAGGGGCTGATATATTGATTGCACCACATCAGACGGGCGGTTGCCAATCACGCAGCCCGAATGCGATGAAGCGAATTGACCCGGAGCTATGGTTTAACCGAGATGAAAATCCAGATGCGATTCGTGCTGAAATGCAGGGTAAGAATGGCCGCGAGTGGTTAATGCGTTGGCTGCCTGCAAGAGCGCACGACAATGGTCTGTTTGTGGTATTTAGTAATGGTGTCGGCGTTGATATGGATGAAGTCAGAACAGGTAATGCGATGATCCTAAGCCCTTATGGTGAAATCATCACTGAGACTGACAGCATAGATAACGACATGGTGATTGCAGAGTTGAAAGCGGAAGAGTTAGATATGTGTACAGGTAGGCGCTGGATCCGTGGCCGTAAGCCAGAGCTTTATCACTCACTTACACAGCCTCTTGGTCATGAACTTGATCCGCACCAAGCACGTTTTGCAGAGAAGTAAGTTATAAGGTGCTGGTGGATAGGGTGAAAACAGGGAGGAGTTTGAGGCTTTAACATCTGATGTATTCTACCCACTTAAATCATGTTTAAGTGGGTAGACTATTTATACATCAAGCATCTACGTTCTATTTTTAGTGGCGAGTGCGAGAAGACGTCAGCTCCGATGCACGAAGCTGAGCAACGGCTTTCGCCAGTTCAAGTTGAGCTTGTGCAAAGTTAATGTCGACATTGCCCTTGTTGATATTCTCTAGGGCCGCATATTTTGCTTCTTCTGCGCGAGCGCGGTCAATGTCTTTACCATGCAAGGCCGTATCGGCTAACACGGTTACCACATCCGGTTGAACTTCAAGCATGCCACCAGAGACATACAGCACTTGCCCCTCTGATTTAGGGTCTGTGACAAACACTGTCACGCCGGGCTTTATTTTACTGAGAAGTGGTGAGTGACCTGGGCGGATCCCCAGCTCACCGTCAGCGCCAGAAACGGCTAGGGCATAAGCCGGCCCTGAAAACAGCGTACCTTCCGCACTTACGATATTAAGTTGAAATGTATTGTCTGTAACTCCGATAGCCATGATGCACCAACCTTTTTAGAGTGATTTTGCTTTGTTAAGCACTTCGTCGATAGAACCACAGTACAAGAATGCCTGTTCTGGAATATCGTCGTATTCGCCGCCTAGCAGACCTTTAAAGCCTCTCAGTGTTTCACTTAGCGGTACAAATACACCTTTCTGACCAGTAAATACTTCGGCTACGTGATAAGGCTGAGTTAAGAAACGTTCAATCTTACGAGCGCGAGATACCGTCTGCTTATCTTCAGTCGATAGCTCGTCCATACCAAGAATCGCGATGATGTCTTTTAGCTCTTTGTAGCGTTGCAGCGTTGTTTGTACTTTTTGTGCAATGTCGTAGTGCTCTTGGCCAACTACAAGAGGATCCAATTGGCGAGATGTTGAATCCAATGGGTCGATTGCAGGGTAGAGGCCTAATGCAGCGATGTTACGAGACAGTACAACGGTTGCATCTAAGTGAGCAAAGGTTGTTGCTGGCGATGGATCGGTCAAGTCATCCGCAGGTACGTATACCGCTTGAATAGACGTGATCGAACCTTGTCTAGTTGATGTGATACGTTCTTGTAGAACACCCATCTCTTCAGCCAGCGTTGGTTGGTAACCTACCGCTGAAGGCATACGGCCTAGCAGTGCTGATACTTCTGTTCCTGCCAGTGTGTAACGGTAGATGTTATCAATGAACAACAGTACGTCACGACCTTCATCACGGAAGCGCTCAGCCATAGTCAGGCCGGTAAGTGCCACACGTAGACGGTTTCCCGGTGGCTCGTTCATTTGGCCGTAAACCATGGCAACTTTGTCTAATACGCCAGCTTCTTTCATCTCGTAGTAGAAGTCGTTACCTTCACGAGTACGCTCACCCACACCGGTAAATACAGATAGACCTGAGTGAGCTTTGGCGATGTTGTTGATAAGCTCCATCATGTTGACGGTTTTACCTACGCCAGCACCGCCGAACAGACCAATTTTACCACCCTTCGCGAACGGGCAGATTAGGTCGATTACCTTAACGCCAGTCTCAAGAAGCTCAGTACTGTTGGCTTGCTCTTCATAAGAAGGGGCTTCTCGGTGAATTTCGTAGCTTTCCTTTTGGCCGATTTCACCACATTCATCAATAGGCTGCCCAAGCACGTTCATGATACGGCCTAAGGTTTCTTCGCCCACAGGAACCGTGATGGGAGAACCGGTGTTTTCAACAGTGAGGCCGCGGCGCAAGCCATCTGACGTACCCATTGCAATACAACGAACGATACTGCCACCCAGCTGTTGTTGAACTTCTAATACGAGCGAGCTTGCTTCCTCGCTAGTCACTTTCAATGCATCATAAACGCGTGGGCTGTTGCCGCCACTGAACTCGACGTCTACCACCGCGCCGATAACTTTAACTATTTTTCCAACACTCATCTCTAAATCCTCAAATTCTATTCTTGACCCACTCTTTTCTGCCCTTAGACAGCTTGAGCACCTGAGACTATTTCACTCAGCTCTTGGGTAATGGCAGCCTGTCGTGCTTTGTTGTATACCAACTGCAAATCATCGATGAGTTGGCCTGCGTTATCGGTGGCCGCTTTCATGGCCACCATTCGGGCTGCTTGCTCACAGGCAATGCTCTCTACGATGCCTTGATACACTTGCGATTCAATGTATCGATGTAACAGTTCAGAGAGGATGTCTCTTGGTGCTTGTTCATAGATGTAGTCCCAACGACGTGCTTTTTTCGTACCGCCATCGGCCTCTGAATCTGAGGGGTGGGGTAGCAACTGCAAGGTCGTTGGTTCTTGAACCATGGTGTTGATGAACTGGTTATAAACTAGATACAAACTGTCGATTTTTTCGTCGTCGTAATGCCCGAGCATCGCGTTAACCGTACCTAAGATGTCTTCTAATTTAGGTGCGTCACCAAGGCCTGACGTTTGCGCGATAACATTGCCGCTGCGTTGGAAAAATGAGATAGCTTTTGAACCAATTAAAGTGGTTTCTACCTCAACACCTTGGGTACGCCACTGTTCCATTTCTTCTAACACTTTCTTGAACAGGTTAGAGTTCAAGCCACCACATAAGCCTCTGTCAGACGAAATAATGATGTAAGCAACACGTTTTGGTTCACGCTGTTGAAGATAGGGGTGTTGGTACTCCAGTGACCCTGACGCGACATGAGAGATAACTTTGCGCATGTTCTCGGCATATGGACGTGTTAGCGTCATATTGTCTTGAACCTTACGCATCTTACTTGCCGCAACCATCTCCATTGCACTGGTGATTTTCTGAGTGTTACTAACACTTCCTATCTTGGTGCGAATTTCTTTAGTATTTGCCATTATCTGCTCCTAATTTGTTTTGATTTCCAGCCAACAAACCGGAGCGTTTACCAAGCTTTCAACGCTACAAAGTCACCGAGAAGCTTTGCAAGAGCGCCATCAATTTCATCGTTGTAGTCACCATTAGCGTTGATGGTGTCGAACAATTCTGGGTTTTGACCTTTTGCGTAAGCAATCAATTCTTCTTCAAAACGTGCAATCTTGTTCAACTCTACGTCAGCCAAATAGCCTTTTTCTGCTGCGTAGATAACCGTTGCTTGCTCAGCGACAGACATTGGCGAGTATTGCTTTTGCTTCATCAGTTCGGTTACACGCTCACCATGGTCGAGCTGCTTACGCGTCATGTCATCTAAATCAGAAGAGAACTGAGCAAATGCGGCTAACTCACGGTATTGAGCTAATGATGTACGAATACCACCCGACAATTTCTTGATGATCTTGCACTGTGCTGCGCCACCCACACGAGATACCGAGATACCTGGGTCAACTGCAGGACGTAGGCCTGAGTTAAACAGTTGGGTTTGTAGGAAAACCTGACCATCAGTAATTGAGATTACGTTGGTTGGTACAAACGCAGATACGTCACCCGCTTGAGTTTCAATGATAGGAAGTGCTGTTAATGAGCCTGTTTGGCCTTTCACTTCACCGTTCGTGAACTTCTCTACATATTCCGCATTCACTCTTGCCGCACGTTCTAGTAGGCGAGAGTGGAGGTAGAATACGTCGCCAGGGAAGGCTTCACGACCCGGTGGACGCTTAAGTAGCAATGAGATTTGACGGTAAGCCACGGCTTGTTTTGATAGGTCATCATAGATGATCAGTGCATCTTCACCGCGGTCACGGAAGTATTCGCCCATTGTGCAGCCCGCATAGGGTGCTAGGTATTGAAGTGCTGCTGATTCTGATGCTGACGCCACAACGACGATGGTATTTTTAAGCGCATCGTGGTCTTCGAGTTTACGAACAACGTTTGCGATAGTGGACGCTTTCTGGCCAATAGCCACGTACACACATTTGATGCCAGAATCTTTTTGATTGATGATCGCATCAATGGCTAATGCAGTTTTACCTGTCTGACGGTCACCGATGATAAGTTCACGTTGACCTCGGCCGATAGGCACCATGGTGTCGACCGCTTTATAGCCCGTCTGGATGGGTTGATCGACTGACTTACGCTCGATTACACCGGGTGCAATCACTTCTACTGGGTCAAGTCGGTCACAACTTACTGGGCCTTTGCCATCAATGGGCTCGCCTAGTGTGTTCACTACACGGCCAAGAAGTCCGTTACCGACAGGTACTTCCAAGATACGACCTGTCCCTTTCACTTTCATACCTTCAGATAGGTCAGTGTAGGGCCCCATAACCACGGCACCGACTGAGTGGGTATCTAAGTTAAGTGCGAGGGCGTATTTTCCACCTGGAAGCTCGATCATCTCACCCTGCATCACATCCGCAAGGCCATTAATGGTAATGATGCCATCACGAACCGAGACTATGGTGCCTTCGTTGCGAGCTTCGGTGCTCACATTAAACTTCGAGATGCGATCTTTAATCAGGTCGCTGATTTCATTTGAATTTAATTGCATAATTGTTACCTATCTCGCGTGAAGTTGATGAGCTAATCGGTTAATTGATGTGTTCAAAGAACCATCGATGACGGTTTCACCCGCCTTGATTACGATCCCGCCAACCAGCGAGTCATCAATAACCTGTTCCATTTCAACCTGACGCTCTAATTTCTTCTCAAGTGCAGCAGTGAGTGATGTAACTTGATCTTGTGTAAGCAATTCTGAACTGGTGACAGTGACAGGGATTACACGTTCATGTTCGTCCTTTAGGTCGCTGAACAAGTTAAACAAGTCTCTGATCACTGCAAGACGGCCATTCTCAGCCAAGACTTTGATGAGATTGATGACGTGGTCATCAACAAGTCCTTGGCAAACGTGAATGATGAGATTGACCAGTTCTTCAGATTGTTGTGTGTGAACACCTTCTGCTGATGAAATCTGCTTAGCGATCGTTTCTTCTTCCGCTACCGTCACAAGAATCGACAGCATTGAGTGCCACTCTTGTAACTTGTTTTCACCTAAAGCAAAGTCGAACGATGCTTTAGCGTAGGGATGAGCAATATTGGTGTAATCTGACATATTGCCTCCGTTTAGAGTTCGCTTATCAATTGATCAACTAACGCTCGGTTCGTTTCAGAATCTAGGTTCTTGCTAATCAATTTCTGTGCACTTTGAATGACAGCGTCAGCCATATCCGCCTGAAGTTCACGGCGTATCTTTTGGCGTTCGCCTTCGAGTTCAGCTCTACCTTGTTCTAAGATGCGCGCCTTTTCTTGCTCACCTTCTTGGTGAGCTAAAGTGATGATCTCGTTGCGGCGTTTTTTGCCTTGCTCAATCAGTTCGGTCACATTTCTTTTCGCATCTGCGACGAGTTGCGCGCCATTTGATTTTGCTAGTTCTAGTTCTTTCGCTGCATTCTCTGAGTGGCGTAAACCATCAGCGATTTCTTTTTGGCGCTCGTCTAACATCGCGGTGAGAGGGGGCCATACATATTTCATGCATAGCCAAACAAAAATCACGAATGAGATTGCTTGACCAAACATGCTGGCATTTAAGTTCATACCTTCCTCACTAAATCTTGATTATTTACAAATCGATCTTTTCAAAGCTCTTAATTAAGCAACGGCAAAGATGATGTATAGACCGATACCAACACCGATCATCGGTACAGCATCCACAAGGCCCATCATGATGAAGAATTGAGTACGAAGCATTGGAGTAAGGTCTGGTTGACGAGCAACACCTTCAAGGTATTTACCTGCTAAGTTACCAATACCAGATGCCGCACCTGCTGCACCTAAACCGATCAGTAATGCACCTGCTACATATAAAACTGCGCTTACGATATCCATTTGTATCTCCGATAAATAATTTGTTAGTTAATTTTTTAGTTATTAATTAATGGTGTTCTTCTGTCGCCATTGCTAGATAAACAACGGTCAGTACCATAAATATAAACGCTTGTAAGAATACGATTAATATGTGGAATAAGGCCCATGGAACACTCAGTGCCCATTGCATCCACCATGGCATTAATGCAATAAGGATGAATATCATCTCGCCTGCATACATGTTCCCGAATAATCGTAAGCCTAGTGATATTGGCTTTGAAATTAATGTGATTAATTCAAGAACTAAGTTAACAGGATATAAAAGAGGGTTATCAAATGGCTGAGTAGTTAGCTCTTTGATAAAGCCTTTCAAACCTTTATTCTTAAACGTATAAGTTAACAGTAGAATAAACACACCGAGTGCCATTGACATTGGAATATTTACATCCGCTGTCGGTAGGTCTCTAAAGTGTTCTAAACCCATTGCACGAGTTAACCCTGGTATTAAATCTATAGGTAAGAGGTCGACTGCATTCATTAACAACACCCAAACAAAAGTGGTTAACGCCAGTGGCCCTATTAATTTATCCTCCGCTTGAAAAATCTCTTTGACTAGGTTGTTAACGAAATCAAAGATAAGCTCGATAAAACATTGAAAACGACCTGGAACACCGCTAGTGCCCCGAGTGACTACATATCGAAACGCACCAATGAACAGTAAACCTGTAATCCAAGATACCAACATTGAGTCAATGTTGAATGCCCAGAAACCATCACCTGTAGTTAAGAAGGTTAAGTGATGCTCTATGTATTCGTGAGCGGTAGTGACTTGATCCATACTACACGTACTCCGATCTTGTAGAGGCTGTAATAAATGGTGTTAAGAAGTACCCAATCATTGTGAATATGTACGCGTATAATATTACTGGGTTATCCAATTTAAAAAATTGGAATGCCAGGATAAACATTAAGAACGTATAGGTTATTTTCACGACACGACTCATTTGCATTAAGTCACGTAAACTATAATTAGGATTCTTGTGCACCTTAAGGCTTGCATATATAAATCCAAACAGCGGTGGTAACATCGCGATTACGACACCCAAAGCTGAAGACTCCATATCTACTTTATTACCAAAAAACACTTCATATAAAACTACACCGATGGCTAATACTATTTGGCAAAGAACGACTCTTTTAGCAGCAACAAGGATGTCGCTACTTATCCCATTAAGCCTCATAATAAAACCTTATATTTAACAGTGTAAGTTAATATAAAACACAGTTTGAATATGTTTTGTTACTAGCACTTACTTGTTAATAGCAATTTAACTTGTTAATAAACCTTTACTCGTTAACAAAGAAATAATCTTTCTGGCTTTATATCTCCTGACGAAATTAAACGAGATAAACTAATTCGCTATCGTTTCGACAAAATATAAACTACGCCTAAAATTATGTGATCAAAACGACAAATATCGGCATCAATAATTCCATTTTTGAAATAAGTGTTTTTCATTTATGAAAGTAATAGTTTTATTACTTTATTCATGAATATTTAAGATGCTTTATCCTTAAATAAATGAGGGACTTTTT
Source organism: Vibrio bathopelagicus (assembly GCF_014879975.1). Classification (NCBI taxonomy): domain Bacteria; kingdom Pseudomonadati; phylum Pseudomonadota; class Gammaproteobacteria; order Vibrionales; family Vibrionaceae; genus Vibrio; species Vibrio bathopelagicus. The sequence goes on from NZ_CP062501.1 coordinate 874,670, forward strand.
AGAAGGATTCAGCGAGCGAAATTATCAACTTACTATCTTATCAATTAAGGCTATTCAAACACTTAGGCTCATTTGTTAGCTGAATTGCCTAGTGTGATTTTGGGAGAGATTAAGCTTGTTTGAGGCAATGACGGAAGGTCTTGTTTGTCTGACAAATTAAAAGTACGCCGCTCCTTATCAGTAAGCGAATATTTTTTATATTGTTGTTACTTTGTCATTATTTGCATACACGAGAGTGAAAATTCAGCGCCCAAATGTTGATGTTTTAGGAGTGAAGGTGATGATTGGGTGTGTGAGAAGCATGGTGCTGGAGAAGAGACACCAAGTTTTGAGGAAGTAAATGGCAGCAAAGTGCCGCCTAATTTACTTAATCTAGGTTCGCTTATTACTCTTCATAACTGAGGTATTGAATACATAAGTCATGAAAAGCCTGTGCTTGTGGCGAGATCGTACGGTCTGCCAGTCTGAAAATACCGATTTGACGCTGTAAAGGTGGGTCAATCAATGGAATCCATACCAAGCGGGTTTCATTGGTTGGGAAAGCCAGTTTAGGTAGCGTGGTCACGCCTATCCCGAGCTCTAGCACCGAAAACAGCGAAGTAATGTTCTCTACTGAATACAAAGCTTGCTCGCTGAGCATTCGTGCGGGTGTTGGGTCAAGTAGGGTACAAGTACCGTTGCGAATGAAGGGTTGTTTTAACAAAGTTTGCCACTCGATTCCCTCTTTTTGAGAGGCGATAGGGTTGTCTTTGAGGCACACCACACCGATAGGATCTGAGAGTAAAGGTGTGAAGTCGATGCTCTCTTCTTCTAAATGGGAGCTATTTCCGAGGGCAACATCCACTTCTCCTGAGAGTAATCTTGCTTCCACACCTGCCGCATTATCATCAATCAAGCTAACTTCTACATTCGGGTACTGCTCACAAAAAGCCCCTAAAACACTAGGGATTAATTTTGCGGCGACTGATGGCACGCTCGCTATTCGAACTCTTCCTTGTTGTCCTGCTGCTGCTGCGCGTAAATCATTGTCTAATGCTTTGTAAACATTCAGAAATTGAATGATTTTTGGAAGGCATATTTCCCCGAAAGGTGTCAGCGTTGATTTGTTGCCTGTTTCAAACAGTGGCTGACCGAGTATTTTTTCCAACTCTTTTATCGATGTAGAAAGTGCCGCTTGCGATCGATTTGCTCGGTGAGATGCCGCTCGAAATCCGCCTTCTTCGACCACTAAAACAAAATGTTTTAACTGTTGTAGCTTAATACTCATGGCACTGATCCTTCTCTAGCCCTTGCTATACCTTACTTTTTGCAAGGTGATAGATTTTATTTATCAAATGCACAAAATTTACCGTTAGATTTATCAGTCGTCAAGGTGCAGTATTTAACCATCTTGAAACATAGTTGTTACAAAGTTGGATGGAATCGTGAACGCACAAACTAAAAAACACCCAGTAAAAACCGAGCTTTTTGCTTCAAAAGCACCACTAGAGTGGGCAATCGTTAATAACGGCACTCTATACACAGCACAGATTCCAATTGATGAAACTGGCGCAGTAGTAGAAGGCGGTATTGAAGCGCAAACGCGTCAGACTTTTAACAACCTTGTTCATACGTTGGAGTGTGCAGGCGAATCTATGGATTCCGTGCTGCAAGTTCTGATTTACGTGACAGACCGTGAATATCTAAAAACGGTAAACAGCGTATACGGAGAATACTTCAATGCACCTTATCCAAACCGTGCTGCGGTCGTCGTTGCAGGGTTAGCAAGAGAAGAAATGCTGGTCGAGTTCGTGGTTTATGCATCGGCGTCTCAACCTGAATAATCAGACTGTGAACTAAAGCTATTTGCGGATCAAAACTCTTTTAATTTGAAGTGGTTTATTGATACAAGCGATTTGGTTCACTTTAGAAACAAAATATACATCTTATTTTAGCAATTAATTACCTGAATATTAACAGTTTATTAATTAACCAGATGGTTGCCAGACTCAACCGCAACCTAACCGTTACAAGGACAGAATGATGACTCAATTACAGAATGTTCAAGCAGAAAACGCACTTTACATTGGCGGCGAATGGCAAGCGGGTGTAAGCACCGTTGCGAACATTAACCCATCAGATATTTCTGAAAACATCGGTAACTTCGCACAAGCAAGTGCTGACCAAGTTCAACAAGCGATTTCAGCGGCAAAGCACGCTCAACCAGAGTGGGAAAAAACGCCGATTGAACGTAAGCAAGCGGTACTTCAAGCGATTGGTGATGAGCTGATTGCACGTTGTGATGAACTAGGTACGTTGCTTTCTCGTGAAGAGGGTAAACCTTTTGCTGAAGGTCGTGGTGAAATTTACCGTGCAGGTCAGTTCTTCCAGTACTTTGCGGCTGAAGTGCTTCGTCAAATTGGCGACAACGCAGAATCAGTACGCCCTGGCGTTTCTGTAGAAGTGACTCGTGAAGCGGTGGGTGTTATCGGCATCATCTCTCCTTGGAATTTCCCGACAGCAACAGCAGCTTGGAAAATCGCTCCAGCATTGGCTTTCGGTAACAGCGTTATCTGGAAACCTGCAAACCTAACACCAGCAAGTGCGGTTGCGCTAACTGAGATTATCCACCGCCAAGGCATGCCAGCAGGCACGTTCAACCTTGTTCTAGGTAGCGGTTCTAAAGTAGGTGATGCACTGATCAACTCTAAAGAAGTGAACGGTGTGAGCTTTACTGGTTCTGTTGACACGGGTCGTAAGGTTGCCGCTGCTACAGCGCCAAACTTCGTTCGTTGCCAATTAGAGATGGGCAGTAAGAACGCACTTGTGGTTGCTGATGATGCTGATATCCAAACAGCCGTTGATGCAACTATCGCAGGTTCGTTCTCTGGCGCAGGTCAAAAATGTACAGCATCTTCTCGTCTAGTGGTTATGGATGGCATTCACGACCAATACGTTGAAGCACTGATCAAACGTATGAGCGAGCTGAAAGTCGGTCACGCACTAGAAGACGGTGTGTTCATGGGGCCTGTTGTTGACGGCAACCAACTTGAAGCAAACCTAGGTTGGGTTGAGAAAGCACGTCAAAGCGGCGGTGAGCTAGCATTTGGTGGCGAACGCCTAAGCATGAAACACGAAGGTTTCTACATGTCTCCAACGCTGTTCTTAAACACTAAGAACGATTGGGAAGTGAACCAAGAAGAAGTGTTTGCACCAATGGCAAGTGTGATTCGTGTAGCTGACCTAGAAGAGGCTATCGCGACAACCAACGATACTCGCTTTGGTCTAACGGGCGGCATCATTACTCAAAGCCTACGTACTAGCGCAATGTTCAAGCAACAAGCGCAAACAGGTTGTGTGATGGTGAACCTACCAACAGCTGGCACGGATTACCACGTACCGTTTGGTGGTCGTAAAGAGTCTAGCTTCGGTCCTCGTGAGCAAGGTCAATACGCGAAAGAGTTCTACACAGTTGTGAAGACCGCTTACCAGCGTCCTTACTAATCGGCTTTTTATTAATCAGCTTTCTATTAACTAGAACGGGATGGCTGGAGACATTAAGCGCCTAGCCATCCAGCTATTGAATTGGCCTGATTCACAGAGTCAGGCCAACATCCAAACCCAACACAACAAATGAAATTAGAGACGTGATTTAACCCATTTTTGAAAACATGTTATTTGAGCGTGTTTTCAAAACCGAGCTAGAACACTGAGCTTTCAATAGGAGTGGTTATGTACCAGCAACGGATTGTTATAGATGGATTGCAATACTGCAATTGGAACAGAGAATACTTCCAAACACTAAAGGCGAGCGGCATTACAGCAGTTCACGCTACCGCGGTTTACCACGAGACAGCTCGTGAAACCTTATCTCGCTTTGCAGAGTGGAACTTAAGATTCGAGCAAAATGCAGACATTATCATGCCAATTCATTCAATGGCTGATGTTGAAACTGCGAAAGCGACGGGCAAAGTCGGCATTTTTCTAGGTGCTCAAAACTGTTCTCCAATCGACGATGAAATTGGTCTTATCGAAGTGATGCGTCAGCAAGGTCTTTTGATCATGCAACTGACGTACAACAACCAGAGCTTATTGGCGACGGGTTGCTACGAGAAGAACGACACCGGTATTACTCGCTTTGGTAAGCAAGCGATCGAAGAGATGAACCGAGTGGGCATGATCATCGATATGTCTCACAGCGCCGAGCGTTCAACGCTTGAGGCGATTGACCTGTCTTCTCGTCCTATTTGTATCAGCCATGCGAACCCAACGTTTGCTCATGATGCACTACGAAACAAATCAAACGATGTGATTAAAGCCCTAACCGCACGCGGCGGCCTAATCGGATTCAGTTTATACCCATTCCACCTACCAAATGGCAGCCAATGTACGTTGGAAGACTTCTGCCAAATGGTTGCGACTACCGCTGACATGGTTGGCGTAGAACACCTAGGTATTGGTAGTGACCTATGCTTAAACCAACCTCAAGCCGTCCTTGAATGGATGAGAAATGGTCGTTGGTCTAAAGCAATGGACTACGGTGAAGGCTCTGCAAACAACTCAGGTTGGCCAGATGCGTTGCCTTGGTTCTGTGGTAGTGCGGGTATGGAAAATATTTATAACGGATTGATGCGTCATGGTTTCAGCGAGTCTGAAGCTGGACAAGTCTTGGGAGAAAACTGGTTTAACTTTTTGAAAGATGGCCTAGAGCCTCAAAGCAAGGGTTAAGCGCTTTCTCACGAGCCATCATCGAATTAGCAGCCTTCTAAAAACGTTCATTTAGAAGTGCTGTTTTAACCAATTTCACTATTCAAAAGGAACAACGGTCTATTTCGCAACGCGGTAACCCAAACATGGATTAGCCTGCCCAACACAAAAATAATAGGGCAGGTGTTAAATACACCTCTTGTAGTCATCATTTAAATGACAGCTGCAAAGAAACCTCTGGAGTCAGAGTATGTCTGATTTAACCAATAGCGTGAAATCTTCAAACGTAAATGCGGGTCAAGCACACACAGCAAGCAACACAAATAAGTCTGAATCTACTTCAGACAAATTAGGACTATCCAATCCAGCACTTTGGTACAGCGGCGGTTTTATCGCTCTGTTCGTAGCACTTGCTTTATTTGATGGCGAGCTATTATCAAGTCTAGTAAACACGGGCTTTGCATGGTCTGTAAAAGTATTCGGTCCTTATTGGCAAATGCTTCTTCTTCTGACTTTTCTTATTGGTCTTGGCCTGGCGGCAGGGCGAACAGGCAAGGTTATCCTAGGCGGCATCGCAAAACCTGAAATGGATGGCTTCCGTTGGATGGCTATCATCTTCTGTACGCTACTTGCGGGTGGCGGTGTTTTTTGGGCGGCAGCTGAGCCAATCGCGCACTATGTCAGCCCACCACCTTTGTATGGCGCACAAGAAAACGCACAGCAAGGCGCAGTGAATGCTTTATCGCAATCTTTCATGCACTGGGGTTTCCTAGCATGGGCTATTGTGGGTAGCTTAACGTCTATCGTGGTTATGCACCTTCATTACGACAAAGGCTTGCCTCTTAAACCTCGTATTTTGCTTTACCCAGTTTTGGGCGAAAGAGCACTGAAAGGCCACACCGGCGCACTGATTGATGCATGTTGTATTGTCGCAGTAGCGGCGGGCACCATTGGCCCTATCGGGTTCTTGGGCTTGCAAGTGAGCTACGCGCTTAACGAACTGTTTGGTATTCCAGATGGCTTTACGACACAGCTGATCATCATCTTGTTCGCTATCGTTCTGTACACATTGTCGGCATTAAGTGGTCTTAACCGCGGAATGCAAATGCTAAGCCGTTACAACGTAATTTTGGCGATGGCATTGATGGTCTATATCCTGATCTTTGGCCCAACAAACTTCATCTTCAATGGCTACATCCAAGGTGTAGGCAGCATGATTGATAACTTCATCCCAATGGCGACTTACCGTGGTGACGAAGGTTGGTTGAGCTGGTGGACAGTATTCTTCTGGGGTTGGTTCCTAGGTTACGGCCCAATGATGGCAATCTTCATCGCACGTATTTCACGCGGTCGTAGTATTCGCCAATTGGTATCAACTATTAGCTTGATTGCACCGTTTGTTACTTGCTTCTGGTTCACGATTGTTGGCGGCTCTGGTCTTGCGTTCGAAATCGCGGATCCAGGCAGCGTAAGTAAAGCGTTCGAAGGCTTTAACTTACCAGGTGCTCTGCTAGCGGTAACTCAACAGCTACCTATGCCAATGCTTATCTCTATTTTGTTCTTGATCTTAACCACGATCTTCATTGTAACGACCGGTGACTCAATGACTTACACCATCAGTGTGGTTATCAGTGGTGAGACAGAACCGAATGCAATTATTCGTACCTTCTGGGGTGTGATGATGGGGGTAACAGCGTTAATTCTGATTTCCTTAGGTTCCGGCGGTATTTCAGCGCTGCAATCATTCATTGTTATCACAGCGGTACCGGTGTCCTTAATCTTGCTGCCATCACTTTGGAATGCGCCTCAAATCGCAATCAAGATGGCGAAAGAGCAGGGCCTATAACAAGTTAAAGAGAAACAAGGTATCAGCCTTTGAAAGAAGGCTGATACAAGATTCCGAAAGGAACAGCAAACCCGTACTGGTGAAGATACACCGAGCTGCACGTATTTAGGTCAATCGATCTAGTTAGGACAAATAATAAGGGGTGAGTTCGCTTGCTCCTATAACGTGAAAGCTAACCAGCACACTGTAACAACGAATGCTTCAAATGATGGCAACGATCGGTTCTGAATGGCTAGCAAAATCCTATAACTATAAGGTGGTGAGCAAAATGGATGCACATCGTTCTACCTACACTGAATCAGCACTACGTGACGCAACAGTCGTCATGGCACCGGAAAGGCTAGGTGCGATGCACCAAACACGCATCAGCTTTGTAAGAACTCTGATTCGTAAAATGGCGCAGCAAGAATGGAAAGTGACTAAGCATGAGTGGCAACTAGACCCTCAAGGTTTTGGTCACGTTATCTATAAGCTAGCGACGCCAAACCATGTTTATCATTTGGTTGTTTTTTGCGATGAAATTGCAGACGACGAACGAAATGACCGTGTAATTGCTGAAAAGTGGGACGTAACGTTTGCGCTTGTTCTTGGTGATGTGGATGTCACCCTACTTGAAAGACTTCGTGCGAATGTACCGCTTCAAGAAGCAGGCCGTAACCCTAACAATGTGCTTGTTTTAGCGCGTGCCAACAAAAGCGTGCGTGTGTTTGAACATATCGTTAGTCACTTGGCTAAAGGTGTTCAACCAACGCCAAAAGAGCTGGCTGAAGTGGGTTACATCTTGCGAACGACAGCGGTATACGGTAATGGCAAATTTGGCATTGCTGACTTTAAAATCTTAGAAAAAAATGAAGATTTTAATCAATCGTTTAGTGCGCAAATGTGTGCCGTTTATATGCTGCGTGAATTTAGCCTCGATTGGGTTCATTACCTAGCTGAGCAACAGGGCGGTGAACAAGCGATCACCTTGCACAGAGGATTACAACGTTACCTTGGTGTTGGTAATGCGACAGGTCTAGGCATGGCGCCATACCTTATTAACCACCCAAGTATTGTCGATCAGTGGATGACAACCCGTGAGCATGCATTGGCTGACGTGTTGGTTAATCCTACTGATGCGGCGTTGATCGAGCCATTACGTACACTAGTTAAAAAAGCGATTTGTCATTTAGAACAAGTCGTAACCATCAATGAAAAGCAGCAAGAGTTGAACAAAGCTGCCGTCACTGAGTTGAAAGCTGCAGAACAAACGTTAGATGCTACAGTCAACCGATGTGAAACATGGGGTGAATTTGTCGAGCAATCTAAGCACATGAGTATGGAAGCCCAAGAAATCCTTATCTCATGCTTGATGGAATTGTACCCAGAATTAGTGGACGCCCATCAAGAGCAAATGAATTGTAGCGAAACGCTGTCGCTTCCTAGCGGTAAAAAAATTCAAGATCTTTTGGTTGTACTAGAAGAAAAGTATCGTTGGGCAATTACGACCGACTTTACGAAAGCAGAGAATAATTACTGGTTCTGGTATCGCTCTCAAGATAAAGAAGAGCCAAGGCTCGGTGTTCGAGGCGAAGAGCTAGGTGAAGAGCGTGAACTGCCGTTGGATATCGGCCGTCAAGCTTACCGTTTGTATCATGCTTTATTGCAGTTTGCGCCAGAGCTTTCATTGGCAGAGTTTTTGGTTAAGCAGCCACAGCATCGTGCTATTGCACGCCGTGTGTGGACGCTAGGTAACAAGGCGATGGGCGACATTCAAATGAATGTGTTGCACCAAGATTCTCCACCAATGCACTTACTGCGTTGTAAGCTTGCTATGTTTGGCGCGACTAAGTTTGATCCTCGCTCAGACCGCTGGGTACGAGTGACGTTTTTCCAAGGCGCGCCACTGCTTGATGAAATTCATCAGGACGAATGGGTGTTCCCACTGTTACCAAGTGAAGCTGAACTGTCTGGTTCGCAAAATATGTCTACTCACAGTACAGCTACTCACAGCACAACTGCTCACACCACAACTACGAAAGGCCAACATGGAGGTAAATCGTTATGATCGTTTCTCACAATGAACTGGTAGCGGCCGTCAATAAAGCCTTTCTGGGTATGCGTCGTACATGTGGTGAAGCCGATGTGATAGCGAACATGGTGGCAGATTTACAAATGGTCGGTTTGGATGGTGTTCGTCATTTTAACAATGCGAGCAACTTTATGGGTCTTGAAGACGATTGCCCTGTAGACATTCAAGTGAGCAGCGACAATACCGTTGAAGTTGACCTGCACAAGGCGAGTTTGGCGTGCCACCTCCCCGTTGTGATGGACTACGCGATTGAAAAAATGGTCGGTAAAAAGACGCTGAAAATTGAGCTAAACAACTGCCACAACCGTTGGTTAGCGTACAGCGAGCTTGTGAAATTGGCTGCGAAAGGTATCGCATGTACCGCACGTTGGGACAATGGCTCAAACCCTAAGAGCACTTTGTATGTCCTTAACCGTGGTTGCGTTGCTCCAGAACTGTTTTTATCAGATTTGCCACTGGCATCGGACGAACATATCCACAATATGACCATCGAGCTTTCCGTCCAGGATTTCGATATCGAACGTTTGTCAGATGGCTACCAAACACACATTGAATCGGAAGCGCTTTTTAAAACTCAAGAGAAAGCGTGGAACGATGGCATTGAAGTTGATGATGGAGAGTGGGGCGCGTTGAAAGAGACCGCGACGGCAATCCTTGTTGAAAGTAGCCAACGTTCGACTCAAGGTGCAGGTGAATTAACGGCTTCGTAGTCGCTAGATTTGATAGAACGAATAGATTCGATAGATTAACGGCAAATAATCCAGTTAGTTTATCAACACAGATAAAACCAAAGAGCTTAACGTATCCTCACTTCGTTAAGCTCTTTTTATTTGTTTCCCATTTTCATTCTTCCTCTCAATAGCCTCCCTTAAACCTTCTGTTTTGAAACAAGTTGTTACGCGTTTAAAGCTAATTTGGCGATTTAATGAAGTACCTTCACATTCAGGTTCAACAAACAGTTTCATTTACAAGCCACTATGCGTATCTTGCTAATTAAAGGTGCCAAAGGGTGCCGATTTTATGCGTACCGATGACTTTAGAATCAGATAAAAAAGGAATGAAGCGTGCAAGCTAACTTTATTGATGGAACCACCCTGTATCGTCAGCACTCTTTTGAGTTGCCACTCGATTACCAAGCAAAAGATGGACAACAGATCCAAGTCTTCGCTCGTGAACTGGTTGATCTCGCAAAAGATGCGCAAGAATTACCGTGGTTGATCTACTTTCAAGGTGGCCCGGGCTTTCCTTCTCCACGTGTTAGCGGTCAATCAGGCTGGCTAAAGCGTGCATTACAAAACTACCGTGTTCTGCTTCTTGACCAGCGCGGCACAGGCAACAGCACGGTTATCAGCCATGAAACCTTGGCACATATGTCTCCAGATCAACAAGTAGATTACTTAACGAATTTCAGAGCGGATAACATTGTTCGTGACGCTGAAGCCATTCGTGAGCAATTCGGTGTTAAGCAATGGTCGACGATTGGTCAAAGCTTTGGTGGCTTCTGCACCTTGAGCTATTTGTCACTGTTCCCACAAAGCCTACAGTGCTGTTATGTAACGGGTGGTATTCCGTCTATCGAGCGTGAAGCAGATGATGTTTACCGTGCGACTTACAAGCGTGTCGAAGATAAAAATAGAGCCTTCTTTGCTCAGTTCCCACAAGCACAAGCCATGTGTCGTGAGATCTCTGATTACCTGCTTAATAACGATGTGAGACTGCCAAACGGTCAGGTGTTCACAGTTGAACAATTCCAGCTAATCGGTATTAACCTTGGTGGTGGTGAAGCTAATCTCCCGATGTATTTCACATTGGAGAGTGCGTTTGTTGAAGTGAACGGTAGTAAGCAATTGAGCTACAGCTTCTTAAACCAAATGCAGCAAGAGCAGGGTTACCTTACAAATCCTATCTACGCGATTCTGCATGAGTCTATTTACTGCCAAGGCACAGCGTCTAACTGGTCTGCACACCGTGTTCGTGAGCAGTACCCGCATTTCAACTACCAATCGGGTAGTGAGTTCTGGTTTACTGGAGAAATGGTCTACCCATGGATGTTCGACCAACTAGAAACACTGAAGCCATTGCGTGAAGCGGCGAATCTTTTGGCTGAGAAGTCGGATTGGGGCAATTTGTACAACGCAGAACAACTGAGCAAAAATACGGTTCCGATGGCGTGTGCGGTTTATGCAGACGACATGTACGTAGAGCTGGATTACAGCCGCGAAACGCTTGCCAACATTCCAAACTCTAAAGCGTGGATTACCAACGAGTATGAACACAACGGCTTGAGAGTCGATGGCGAACGAATTGTCGATAAGTTAATGACAATGGTTGATGCGTTAGAAAACCTGCCAAAATAGTCAAACTGTCTACGTTAGAAACAAGAAAACGCTGCATCCGTGCAGCGTTTTTTTATGTCATCGAACTCTGTTTTGCTCAGTATCGTATTAATAACTAAAGCGAGTAAAACAGAGAGTTTAAGAACCGGGAGGGATAGTTCCTAAATTCATTAAGGTTGGATGACGATATCTTGATTTTCAGTGGTCGATAAGCTGGCGCGGTTCTGTTTGATAAGCTGAGCCGCATAAGAGGGAGTCACAGCTTGAATTTCGCCTTTTGAACGAATCGTTAATGCTTCCCACGCATGGTCACGGTATTTGCCTGTTTGTGTATATTCAATAAGTACTCTCATGATTCTTCCATCCGATGTGTGGTTAACGTGCTACTAACATTAGCGCCATTATTGAGGTTGCACACCTGTTAAAAATGGAACATAAGATTAACCAAATGAGAATGCATGTAACTTGAAAAACAGAGCGAATTGGACTTATCGCGAACCGTTATCAATACGGTTTGTCTGCTAAAAGCTAAAAGCTAAAAGCTAGGATAGGAGTCAGAGTTGAGTTTATGTATGAAAATCTTTGTTGTGGAAAAGCCTTTGTTGTAAGAAAACAAAAAACGCTGCGAATTCGCAGCGTTTTAATTTTTGGTTTCCTAGAAAGAAATACTCAGTACCAAGGCGGGTTATTTTTTCAAACCAACAATCTTACATGCAGAAACGACCGCACTTTCAAGGTCTGTTAAACGGCCTGCACTGGCTGGTCCTAGGACATTTGAATACAAGGCTAACTGCTTCTCAAATGATAAATCTAATTGGTTGTATAGATTTTGGCGAATTTGAGCGTGCTGTTGAGGCTCTGCGCTCGATAACCCTTCCAATGTATCGTAGATGAGAGTTGTTGTATCCATAGACGGTCCCTTAGTACATCTTTATAAAATAATGAAGATTATGCACTTAGTCACATCTTTGTTCTGCGATATCGATCTCATTATGTGTGAATTGACTTTATTATGTAATCAGTTAGTTAAAACGTTTGGTGGGTAAAGTGTCTAGATTGGGTGTGATTAGAATATCGAAAACACGGTTGTATCAAAGCTCGTCTGTACTAAAACACAGTTGTATTGGAGACGGTTGTTTTAAAAACTGTTGTATTAAAAACAGTTGAAAGGAGGCCAGAACTTGGCCTCCTGCATGGTTTGTTCGTCGACTAACGGATGTTAATGTTCTTATCTCGACTTTCATACATTTCAGGAGTGGTGTGCAACCCTCCGGCGTAACCTGCAGCTTCTAGTGTTTCTCTTACCTCTCGAACATGCTCTGCCGTGACAGGTTCGTTTCGGTCTCCAAGATTTGAACGCACAAACGTGATTAACTCAGCCAGCCTTTGATCCGACAGTACATCTTCAAAACTTGCCATTGGCATGAAGTTACGGTCCTTGTCGAGATAGGTTGGTTGTAGGCCACGTACCGTTACCGCGATGGTGTTGAATGGATCGCTGTGCATGATGATGCCGTTATTCAACAATGTTGGTGCGATTGGAGCTCGACCCTTACCATCATCACCATGGCATGCCCCACAGGTTTGCCGATAAGTGATGTAGATTTCACTGCCATAGGCGGCTTCGTCAAACCCTTTAGGCTGTAACGGAACTGCGTCACTAGCAATGGTGTTGTTGATGTCTCCACTGAGTAGGTAATAAGACATCGACTCAATATCTTCACGCGTCATCAAACTCAGGCTATTTTTCACTACGTCTGCCATACCCGCGAAAGCAGTACCTTTATCCGAGTGACCTGTATGTAAGAAGTCGGTGAGTGTTTTCTCATCCCAACCATCGACATAGAGCTCATTGGCAGTGATATCAGGCGCGTTCCAACCATCGATCAAGTTACCTTGGAAAATACGCTCTGCTATCAAAGCTTGCGCGATGTTTCGTGGTGTATGGCACTCCGAGCAGTGACCAAGTCCCGCAACCCAATACTTGCCTTGTTGCCACTTATCGACATCCTTAACTTCACCTTTAAGCTCTTCTGGTACCTGATAATCAATAGGATCGGTGTCCATGAATACAATGTTCCAGCCAAGTAAGCCTAAGCGAATATTGGATGGAAATATCATGCTGTTGTCGTCATTGCGTCGTGGCACTGCGGCGATTGACTGCATGTATTCCCATAAATCGATCATGTCTTGGTCGGTGAGGTATTGATAAGAGGTGTAAGGCATAGCAGGGTAGAGGTACCCGTTCTTGCCTTTACCTGCAACTAATGCGGCTCGGAAGTCGTCGAAGTCGTAGGTTCCTATTCCTTCAGTCGTGTGTGGGGTAATGTTGGTTGAATACACGGTACCGAACGGGGTAACAAACGGTAGGCCGCCAGCGAAGGGTTCGCCACCTTCTGAGCTATGACAAGCCACACAGTCACCGGCATACGCTAGGTATTCTCCACGCTCAACAGACGATGTTTTTAAACTCGCGAGCCTTTGTTGCTCCACTTCACCAGCGTGTCGGATGTAAGCCCCAAGCGCAAGTATTTCGTTCTCCGTAAGCTGCTCATCAAACGCAGGCATTAGGTTGTTCAAGCCGTAATTGATAGTGTGTTGAATCTCTTCAATACTGCCGCCGTGAAGCCAGATATCATCAGAAAGATCTGGGACCCCAATTGCAGGGTTAGCGACAGCACCATCGGCATGGCAAGACGAACAGTATTTGACGAACAAGGTTTTACCGAGCTCGACTTTAACCTCGGGCACATTGGTATGACGTTGGTTGAGAGACGCTAGATAGTAGGAAACTTTCGCCACCTCATCTGGACGCATGATTTCACTCCAACCCGGCATAGCACCGTTCCGACCTTTGGCGATCGAATGAATAACAGCTTCATCACTTCCGCCATAGAGCCACTCTTGGTCTATCAGGTTAGGAAAGTGCTTTTGTCCCTGAGCGTTATCTCGGTGACAGGCCGCACAGTGAGTTTGGAACAGGATTTTACCGCTGTTCACGATCTCTGGAACTGAAGCTACCCCGTCCAACGTGGTTTCACTGGTTTGAGAGAATTGTTCATTAAGGCTGGTGGTCGGCGAACTGAGTTTATCGTCGCTTTGCTCCCAATCGACTAATCCTTTCCATTCTCCAAGCCCGGGGTAAAGCACTAAATAGCCCGCAGATAGCAGAAATGCTACTGCATAACTGATAAAAAGTATTTTAGGTGGAGGCGCATCTTTCTCTTCAATACCATCAAAGGTGCCAATGGTGTGATCGTGATCGGCCTTGTGATTGCTACGCCAGTACTTAACGACAACAGACACCATCAGAACAAAGAATATTAAGGTTAATAGTACCGCCCATAGATTCCAAAATGTGCTCATTGTGATACCTCCTGTGACGTATCTTTACCAAGGCTTTGTAAATAGCGAATCAGAGCCTCACCTTTGGTTTTGCCTCTTACTTGCAATCTAGCGTCGCCAATTTCTTGATCGCTATAAGGCACGCCTAAGGTACGTAAAACTTCCATTTTGGCGCTGATGTCATCGCCTGTAAGAGTTTGCTCAAACAGCCACGGATAAGAGGGCATAATAGAGGTAGGTACGACTTTTCGAGGATCAATTAGGTGGATAACATGCCACTGGTCAGAATACTTTCTACCTAAGTTAGTGAGGTCTGGCCCTGTACGTTTGGAACCCCACAAGTTAGGAAACTCGTAGATATCGTCCGCTTCCTTATTCGGGCGTCCATTACGTTTCACTTCTGGTTCTAAAGGGCGAACCATTTGCGTGTGGCACACATGGCAGCCTTCGCTGATGTATATGTCTCGCCCTGCCAACTCAATAGGAGTGAGTGGCATCGCTAAACTGTTTTTGGCAATATCATCTCCACGGACAATGCTTGGCACTACCCATACCAACAAAGAGAAGGAGGCGACGACAACGGTGGTCAAAATTAAAATGACGATAGAATGTGTAAAGTCTTTACTCATCATTTAAGCCCCTCATTAGCGGTGTGTTTAGCGTCATGTACTACTGGCATACGAACCGTTTTGTACAAATTGAATGCCATTAAGAACAATCCAAGTACAAACAGCGCACCACCAAAGAATCGTAAGAACAACCAAGGTGCTTTAAAGTTCATAGCCTCTACAAAACTGTAAATCAGTTCGCCATTTTCATTTTGAGCGAGCCACATATAACCCTCACCGATGCCTGCAACCCAAAGTGCTATCGCATAAAGAGCGACACCAGCATGAGCGAGCCAGAAGTGCCATTTGATCAGTCGTCGTGACCAAAGGTCAGTTTGGCCCCATAGGCGTGGAATGAAATAGTAAAAAACCGCAATCCCTGACATTCCAACCCATCCGAGAGCTGCAGAATGTACGTGACCGATGATCCATTCGGTGTTGTGTGCCACCATGTTGAACCAGCGAATAGCAAGTAGTGGGCCTTCGAATGTCGCCAAGCAGTAGTAAAGAATCGCTGAGAAAAAGAATAAAAGAATGTAGTCGGACTTCAGCTTTTCTTTGTTTTGAAGCAGGGTCATTGCGCTATTAAACGCACCTGCCCATGAAGGGAGCCACAGGATCAATGACATCACGATTCCGATGTTCTGAATCCAGATAGGAACCGAAGAGTAAACTAAATGGTGCGTTCCAGCCCAAGTGTAAAAACCGACTAAGCCCCAGAAATGGATCACAGACAAACGATACGAATAGATAGGTCGATCCGCGGCTTTAGGTATGAAGTAGTAATTCATGCCAATCACACCGGCGGTCAGTAAGAAACCAACGGCATTATGTCCCCACCACCACTGAACAATCGCATCTTGAGCCCCTGCAAATACAGAGTAGGACTTCATAGCCGATACTGGCATCGCTAGATTATTCACAATGAAAATCATGGCAACGACGATAATGAATGCCGCGAAGAACCAGTTAGCCACGAAGATATGGCTCACTTTTCGCTTGGCAAGGGTGCCAAAGAACAACACCGCATAGAGCACCCAAACCAACACAATCATTAAGTCGATGGGCCATTCAAGTTCCGCATACTCTTTTGAGCTAGTGTGACCCGCGGGTAAGGAGACGACCGCAAGCAACAGAATGAATTGCCACCCCCAAAAGACCATCCATGACAAACTTTTGTTGAACAGACCACAATGGCCAGTTCGTTGGGCAATGTACAAAGACGTCCCCATCAAAATATTCACGACGAAGCCGTAAATAACTCCTGATGTATGTAGCGGGCGCAGTCGTCCAAATTGGAAGTATTGGGAATCAAAGTTTAAGACTGGCCAATATAATTGTGCGGCGAGAATCACACCGATGATCATACCTACAATCGCCCACACTAAGGATGCGACGATGAAGTATTTCACGACCTTAATGCTGTACTGCGTTGTCACTTGTTCCATAACAAGGCTCCTTGCCTACAGTTTTGAATTGCTGTCTGTTTTTGAGTCGCTAACTGAACTTGATTCCTTGCCGAGCATTGAATAGAAATAGGAGATATCGCGGATGTCTTGGTCTGAGAGCGTATCGGCTTGTTGCTGCATGAGGATCGCTAAACCACTGGTTCTCTCCCTTGTCTGATAATCTTTTAAAGAAGAGATGAGATAACCCACCTTTTGACCGCGAAGGTTAGGGTAGGGATCTTGCGTTGAGATGCCATCAACGCCATGACAAGTCATACACACCTTGGCTTTTTGTTTTCCTAACTCGAACTGCTCGTCGCTTGATTCTGCATAAACTGGATTCATGACAGCCGTCATTAGCAGAATGGAAAGTGCGGTTATGGGGTTAAACTTTTGCTTATTTAATCTCATTACTGATTCCCTTATTGAAGAAAAGAGCGAGTGCTTGATGATCCTCAGAAAACACTCACCTTGGTGTAAAGGTTATGCATGCATAAGCGTTCTCGCTACTCAGTTACTCATTTTTATTGTCAATTTTATCGGTCGCTACGTATTCATCACGGTAATTGGATTACTTGTTAGCCATAAAAAAGTCGTTTTTATTTAAATTGAGCGACGCCAATAGCGCGGTAAACCGAGGATTGTGGGATTTCATGGAATATAGAAAAAACGTGGAAGGTGGACTGAAATTAGCGAGTGACTTACACCAATTAAATGACGAATATGAGCTAGACTCAGATAAGTGACCTTTTAAAATGGAGTTTAAAATGCGAACTGCACTTCTGTTTATACTTTCATTGTGTTCATTTTCTATTTTCGCGACATCGGAACTCACCGTATTCGACCACTTAGGGCAAGAACATCAATTAAGCAGAGAACAATTGTTACAGCTCCCTCAAAAAGAAATTACCACGTCGTTACCTTGGGTTGATGGAGAGTTGGTTTATAGTGGTGTGACTTTACAAACCGTGCTTGAAACAATGGATTTACCCATTTCATCACAAGTAACTTTTGTGGCTTTGAATGACTACAAGATCGCTGTTCCTAAAGAAGACTTTGAGGATTATCAGCCGATCATTGCGATAAAACAAAATGGCCAGTTTATGTCGGTTAGGGACAAAGGACCGTATTGGTTGATCTACCCGCTTTCTTCGACTCCAGACATTGATAACACAGACTTCCATGCCAAGATGATTTGGCAGATACGCGATATTCATTTGTAAGGGTTTACTATGAAAAAGCTGCTGTCATTGACTGCTGTTAAAATCGCTGTGTTATCTCTGGCAGCAGTGGTACTGACCGTTAATATCTACAGTGTTACTCGCATTAACGATATCAATAAGAGTTTTTCGAATAGACAAAATGAAGCAACTTGGTTCGTCTTTCAATTGGTAAAAGAATATGCCAACTTCTTAATGGTAAGCCGTTCTGAAACCATTGATTATGATGAGTTGTGGCTAGCATACGATATTACTTGGAGTCGTTTTGATATATTGATTAATAGCAACGAGTCTTCCAATTTCATTAAATCTGCTAACTTTAAGCCTTATTTTACCGCCGAGTTTGAGAAGTTTAAGAGCTTGGAATCCTCCATTAAACTAGTTAGCCAAGGGGTCCTACCTAAAGAATCTTTGCAGAAGAAAGTCGATATTTGTTATCACACACTTGTAGATTTTATTAACGAAAAATTTCGCTTACAAAGCCCTGTTATTGAAGAGAACACGTCCATAGTAGGCAAATTTGTCGTTGTTCACCAAGTCAGCAGTGCCTTTCTCGTCTTTATTTTGTTGATCACGGGTACCATTTTCTATCTCGACTTTTCTATCAAACGAAAACTCCATTCGACCGACTTTATTACAGGCTTTCGTAACAGAGTCTCGCTAATGAAATTTGTCAAAAATAGCTATCCAACAAACAGTAACTTCGACCTCTACTTTGTACGAATTAGAAACCTCAATGAGATTAACCAAAAATATGGGCTTGAATATGGAGACCTCGTGGTGAGTTCCGCTGCGAAGTCTCTGACCGACAAGATTCCTGAAAGCACAATTTCATTCCGTAGTAGCGGAAGTCAGTTTTTATTTTTTATTCCTGACCATCTATACGCGAGTGACGAAATTCAAGAGAGATTTAACGATGTACTCAGTGATTACATCTCGGCGGGTAACCTAGAGCTGATGATTGACGCCGTAGTTAGACATAAAAAAAACATCAGTTCTAAAGACATGATGGAGTTACTCACATCCATGCAAGGCTAAGCTTTTTAAAAGGCTCCTCTTACGTTCGTTTTTCTAATCCATTGTCCCTTAGTCTGTCCTACCTATATCTCTCTATATTCGGTGTTGGCATTGCAACGCTAGTAGCCTCCGCTGAACTAATGAACTAATAGAGAATGGACTCGGATAAGGCTTAGTTTGTTTAGTCGCTTTTTCTTATAGGAGTAGGAGCTTTTTGGCTTATCGGAGTATATTGCGTGAATAGTTTGTGGTTAAGCGCAGATAATGATTGAGCATCACTTAGTATGTAAAGAAGAAGGGTTCTTGTCGCTGTGATGAAGTTGTCGTGGTTATTAAGATGCCTAAGCGACCATGGTCATCAGTCACTGTGATTTCCAAGTAACATAGCTATTATTTCTGATTGAGTGCCACAATCTTTTCGTCAGAGCTTGGTTCTAAAGTTGTTTGTTGGTCTAGAATGGCTCGAGGGTTATGGTCACGGACAAATTCAATGAACTCAATATAAGTTAATGGTGAGCTAAAGAAGTATCCTTGTATTAGGTCACAGTTGGCTCTTCGTAGGTGATGATATTGCTCGATCGACTCGACGCCTTCCCCAACAACAAAGGTGTCACAAGAGTGCCCTAAGTTAACCATCGATTCGACCATCTTACGGTCAGCCTTGTCCTTGGCGATATTATCTATAAAGCTCTTATCAATTTTAAGTTCATCAACAGGGTAGTGAAGTAGTTGGTTGAACGCGGTATAACCCGTGCCGAAATCGTCGAGGGAAACTTTTAGTCCTAAATTTCGGATACTCTCTATGGTTTGTACGGTCAGTTTCGTGCTTTTAACGTAACTGGTTTCGGTTATTTCTATGATGATGTTTTCGGGAGGCACTTGATAACGCTCAATCACTTTGCGAATGTTGTCGGCAAAATTACGATTGTAGAGCTCCATAGCTGATATATTGATGGATAAGGTGCCTTTGTAGTTGTGAATTTCTGAGAGCTCTTTGTAGCTCTTGATTGCGGTGCTAATAACCCACATATCGAGTTTGGAGATCAAGTTGCTTTTCTCTGCGACTGGAATGAACTCATCTGGCCCTGCTTTAATATCAAACAGTGCAGGGCAGCGAATGAGACATTCAGCACCGTCAATATGGAGTGTTTGAGCATTGAAAATGGGCATAAAGCGAAGCTCAAAGTTGTCGCTCTCACAACATTCCAAAAGCCTTTTCTCAATAATATCGTGCCTTTCCAGCGTATGGAGCAGCTCTTCGCCGTAAACAATACGGCTCTCGCCATCACTGTGCGCTTTTGCGCTGATTAGCATTTCATCAATGCATCTGTGCCATATTTCTTCAAATTTCGGCGTGTCGACCTGCAGTACGCCAGTGGCAATCGAAAGTCTAAAACCATAATAATCCAGGAATGTTGTACCCGTTAGAGTGTTATTGATGTTCTCTATTTCTTCGTTTATCGATTGGTGTTCATTCATTTCCAATATGGCAATGAACTGGTTCCCGCCCAATCTTGCGAGTGAGTAATCGCTGCAACTGAACCCGAAAGCAGACTGTTGATTTTGCAGCGTTTCTTTAAGCGATTTAGCTAGGCTTATCAGTACATTATCACCCACCTTTGCGCCATATAGGTCGTTGATTTTTCGAAAGTCGATGATATCCCAGCACACCAAATAACAGCGGGGCTTCATTGAGCTTTTAATGCGAACATCGAGGTGACGTATGAATGAACGTCGATTAGCAAGTTTGGTGAGTTGGTCAAACTCGGCTTCAAATTTCAATTCTGTCAGTGAGTCTATATAGGCGTTCTTTAAGCCATCAATTTCACTTTGCCCCGACGATCGTTTGAAGTATCTAAGTTTAAGTCCACCAATGGAGATTTCATTCAGCAGGTTTCTGAGGGGGCTGACCAATTGATAACGCACGACCAAGTGAACGATAAACATGATAGTAAATAGAGTGGCGAGGCTTCCAAGCATGGTTTGTTGAGCGATAACTGCTTTTTCTTGGTCGAACTTTTGTTCACGAATATCAACTTGGGCGAGGAAGTGTCGGCTTGTCATTTTTACATTGATGCTGTCTTCATTTTGTTCAAAAGACTGAATAACGAACTGAGTATTTTCAAGGTTCTCTTTATTTGATGAGGGCTCGATCATAAGTTGCATGTTGTCGTCGCCGTTATACTGAGTCATCAAGCTAGACAGTTGTTTCATTGGACCATCTGCAATCAAAATGTAGCGATCTAAACTGTTTTTGGCTCGCTTATCTTGCGGGAGCAAATATGGGTCTATCGCAGCGACATAGGCATACCTGAGGCCTCCACTAACCGAAATGTAAGAAAAGCCGTCTTGAGTTAGCTCATCTTTGTTCATTAAAGACGCGTATATGTCGAAGACTCGTTCGTAAATGGTGTCGGGGATTTTTAATCCCTCGAATGGGTCCGCTCTCAAGGTTGAGAGTGTCAGATTGAACTTGGGATCGATGATGTAGATGTTACGTTGACCAAATTGATTAACATGGTTTTGGTTTAAAACTCGGAGTACGCGTTTCTCTAACAGGGACAAAGTGATGTAGTCGCTAGGCGTTTGAATGTAGCGCAAGAACTGCAATGATGCCCCAATATCTTTGACCAATAATGACAAGCCTAGCTGTTCATATTCAGCGGCGACCAAAGCGGTATTTACATCAGATTGCACCTCATCCAAATACATGTGTTTGGCGTGGTTAGATGCAAAGTTGTAGGTAACGATTCCCGCAATTGTGAGTACAAACATTAGGGTCGGAACTAATACAAAATACAGCTTCTTTAATATCGGCATTGATTATCTCAAACTGTCGACAATACGATTACGAATTTGAATACTATTAGGCTCGAGTTGCTCATACAGATAACTGCGTTCTAATACCTCTTTGCTAGGGAAAAGCTCAGGATCATTTTGATACTCTTGAGAAGTCAGTGCTTTCGCTTTTGAACTTGGGGTTGCAAACCAGGAGTCCATGGCATTCTGTGCAGCAATGGTCGGTTGGGATAGAAACGACAATATTGTGGAGGCCTGTGAAGACATCTCTCCATTGTTAATGGCGGCAATGCACTCTAACCATAACGTTGTGCCTTCTTGAGGGACTATATAAGCCCATGAAGCGTCTGGATCGGCATCATTAAGCACATAACTATCGCCGGAATATCCGTAAGCCAAATCAATATTGGTGAGTCGTTCTGGCTGATGGATATAGTCAACGACGTACTCATTGCTTTCGAGATGAGGTTTCTGAATTTGCAAGGTTTTATAGGCAACACGAAGTTCTTGTTCATCATTAGTGAAGGGATCAAATTGATTGACCAATAAGGCGGTGCTCACTAAATCCGTAGGTTCGTAATACATGCTGATTCGGCCGCTGCTCTTGGTCTCTGGTTCGAGAATGGCTTTCCAAGATTGAGGAGGGGACATTTTATCGGTTCTATACAAGATTCCGGACGTTCCCCAAGCGTAAGGAATGCCATATTCTCCGCATCCGTCGACCCAACGAGAATCAAAGTTATCAGCGAGGGAATTCTGCAATTCCCTGAGGTTGTGAAATAAATTCTGTTTAGCCAAAGCTTTAAGTTTTACGCTCTCAACAACCACCAGTTCGAAAGCGCCTCGACGTTCGCTCAATAGAACTTCATCTCTGATGGACTCATCTGAAAAAAATTGTTGCTTCAACGAAATATCATAGGTATCGCTCAACTGAGTAATAACATTGTCCGACAAAAATTCATCCCAATTATAGAGATAAATGTCGTTCTGTTGGCCAAACGTTGTGCCAGTTAAAAAGCATGATGACACAACAACTGAAATATAGAATGTCTTCACTGACCGATTCCTTTCGTACCGTGACTAGCTAAATCGTAGCCTAAATTTTGAGACATAGTTCAAATTTAGGCCTCTAATTTTACTTCAACCCCATGCATTGCATACAAATACCAACTTTCTGCAACCCAATGAAAACGAAAAATGAGTGTTGGGCACAGGATCACAAGTTAAATCAGGAAATACCCAGCTTTAGCTATCGAAATATAAAAAGTACTCATTGAATGGCTCCAATTTCCCAATTGAATTCATATTTTCCTGAATTGGACGGATGAAAATGAGTAGTCTCTCTGATTACTTTGGAATAAGTACACTATTGCTCAACTGCTTGAGCATGTTTTCTTATATTTATGCAATAATCAGGCATTAATTAAACAACAAGGAGGTTGGTTTATGGATGCAGGTTTACTCGGTATTTTCATTACTGTGGCAATTGCTCATTTCTTGGCACTGTTAAGTCCAGGGCCTGATTTTGTCATCGTGGTAAAAAGTGCGGTTCGAAATAAAGGTAAAAAAGCATTGGGTGTCGCATTAGGCATTGCCAGTGCGAACGCGGTTTATATTGGTTTGTGTCTTATTGGAGTCGGTTCTATTTTGGCGGCTTCGGTTTCAGTCATGATCGCGTTAAAAATAATTGGCGGTTTGTTTCTTGTGTACTTAGCTGTTCAAGCCATAAGAGCAAAAAAGTGTAATTACAGTAGCATTGATGTGTCAGATACAGATATTTCCAGTCAAACTACTTTCGCAAAAGAATTCGTGACTGGTTTTCTATCGGGAATTCTAAATCCTAAAAACCTGTTGTTCTATTTGAGCCTATTCACTGTTGTTCTAAACAATGATGTTGGTTTTATGTTCAAATTGGGGTTGGGAATTTGGATGACAATGGTTGTGTTTATCTGGGATGCAGCGATCATCTTCCTTTTATCGGCACCTAAAGTTCGACGAGAGTTTACGCGTGCGGCCTATTATATTGATAAGGTTACAGGGGTAATGCTAGGCTTACTGGGGCTAACTATTGTGAAATCTGCTCTGGTACGTCAATAGATTTAGTCGCGTCTAATTATTCATTAAACTCACGCTTGTGGCACGATACGATGCTTATTTGCCACGAGCGTGTGCTTGTTAATTTTCCTATCAGAGTTAGCCAAGTCTCAACGTTTGTTTTAGCCTTATGTTCAACCTTCTGTTGAACCTGGTAACTCTTTTCATCACTCTTTGTTTATCATTCCTGACTTCTTAAATAAGCATTAATAATGTTGCCGCTAAATACTTGTAGCACGAAGTATTTGTGCTTATTGTAGTCAGCAATATTTAACCCGTACTAGAGGTAGGAATCATTGTGGACCTAAAAATTTATCAAGTGGATTCATTTACCAACCAAGCGTTTAAAGGGAATCCTGCTGGGGTCTGTATTTCTCAAGAAATCCTCGAAGAGTCGCTGATGTTTTCAATTGCGGAAGAGATGGCGGTGTCAGAAACGGCTTTTCTCGCATTAGAAACAATGACACTCAAGTGGTTCACTCCTGAAGTGGAAGTGAAACTATGCGGACACGGTACTTTGGCTGCAGTCCATGTATTGAAAGAGCAAGGGGTGGCAAAAACAGGCGACAAGGTAGTGTTTAATACTTTGTCTGGCGAGTTATCTGCCACTGTTTGTGAATCGTCTATCGAGCTTGATTTTCCAAGCTCTCAGTTCTCATTGAGTTCTGACCCTGATTTTGTGTTGCTTGAACATCTTGGCTTAAAGCCGAGCCAAGTTATTTCATTCCGGGAGTTTGATTCGAAACAGTTAATTGAAGTGATAAACGAACAAGTGCTATTGGATATATCACCTAACTTTGACGCCTTAAAAGGTATTAAGGGGCGAGGTGTTGTCGTGACAGCGCTGACATCAAATACAGAACTCGATTTTGTTTCTCGTTACTTTGCACCATGGGTTGGTGTCAATGAAGATCCCGTTACTGGTTCGGCACATTGCGCATTGACACAGTATTGGGCTGAAAAGTTAAATAAACGCAGTTTTAGTGCATATCAAGCGTCACATCGCGGCGGATACCTGTCGACAGAGTTACTAGCTAACGGACGAATAAAATTAATTGGATCTGCTACCACAGTGATTAGTGGTGTGTTGAAGATCTAAAGCGTCGTGTTCAGAGTTGATATCGCGCGAGATTTTCTTGTTTGTCTTATCTGTTTGAATTAACCAAGCATGCTTTATTTGCTCATTCATGACTGAGCTAATCACCTTGGGCGTAACGTTATTATGGAAGGAATCACCGTGTCAGCTTTTTATCTATCTCAAGTGCTTGTCGCTATCGCGATTTGCTTCGATCTGTTGTCATTCCAATTTAAGGAAAGGAAGAAGATCGTTACCTGTCTGTTTTTTGCGGGCGTACTTATTTCGAGTCATTTTATTCTTCTTGAGCAATGGACTGCCGCGAGTTTAATGACGATTGCCACCATTCGCTATTTGACCAGTGTATTTTCTACATCGCCTAAGTTTAAATATCTGTTTTGTTCTATGTCTGTCGTTGCGACAGCTTTTACTTACTCGGGACTGACTAGCGTATTAAGTTGTGTTGCCTCTGTGTTTCAAACCTTTGCCGCCTTCAATAAGGACGACCGTCGATTAAGAGAATTGATGATCATCGGAACCAGTTTTTAGTTGGTTCATAATTACTTGATTGGCTCCCCAACCGCCGTTGTGATGGAAGCTCTGTTTATCTGCAGTAATTTGGTTGGCTATTACCGTTTTTACTTCAAAAAGAGTGCGATGGCTTAGGAGATAATAATGTCAAATATCTACTCGGATGTTCCTTCATCGATACCTAATGAAATATTCAGCGATCTAATCACCAACGATAATATTCGAATTGAAAGGATACTGTCTCACGGGCACAGTTCTCCTGAAGAAGGTTGGTATGATCAAGATGAACATGAATGGGTGATGGTTATTGAAGGGCAAGGGGTCATTGAATTTGAAGATGGACGTGTCGTTACCTTATCCAAAGGTGACTACATCAACATTGCTGCGAAAGAAAAGCACAAGGTGCTAGGAACGGACAGAGATACTGTTACGATCTGGCTAGCCGTGTTTTATCGTTAAATACCTTTTTTCAGAATCCGCCAACTCAGATATTTACATACGGGTTTGTACGCCCAGTACAATATGTCAAAGACACTAAAGACACTAAAGACACTAAAGACATGAAAGGAGTATGTCGTGGTTAAAATTCGAAACTACCAAGCGAGTGATGCCAAAGCATTATGGGAGATCTATTTTCATACTGTTCGCAATATTAACATTCGAGATTATTCTCAAGAACAAGTTGAGGCATGGGCGCCAAGTGATTTTGAACCTGAGCTTTGGAAAAAGTGTCTGTATCGCATACAACCCTTTGTAGCTGAACTAGACGGTTGTGTTGTCGGCTATACTGACCTTCAACCGAATGGGTTGATTGATCACTTTTTCTGCCATCATGAATATCAAGGAAAAGGTATTGGAAGAGCGCTGATGGAGCATGTTTTTACTATTGGTCGAGTTCGTGGCGTATCGAGATATTTCTCTGAGGTGAGTATTACCGCCAGGCCATTCTATGAGCGTATGGGTTTTAATGTTGTGAATGAACAGCAAGTCGATATGCGTGGAGTAACGCTAACGAATTTCGTGATGGAAAAGGTTGTTGACCAGTAGGCTTATGTTAAGAGCGGAGATTGTGAAGAGGAACAGGCCTAAAAGGATTATTAAACCTTTTTAAGGGTAAATTTTGCCGATCTATTGATATTGTCGATGAGTTCAAATTGTGTGCTAGCCAATTTGTTGTCTAATCTTAAAGATTGAATGAATACAAGGAGTGTTGTTCATGAGTCATGTGAGTAGATTGAAAATATATACCTTAGTGTCGATGTTATCTTTTGCAATTGGAGTGTTAGCCCTACAAGCCGGGGTCTCTGGACTGTTTCCGCTCTTTGTTGTTGTTATTTCGTTCTTTTCTTTTGTCATCAATGCGTTTCTTTGTTTGTTCGGCCACAAATATGAAAATGCCAAAGAATAAATCGCGTAAATGATCCCCCCATAATTTTCTCTAAATCTCAAATCTGAGACGGATGTTGATGATGTTTTTACTATCTCCTTAAGATTTCCTCTTTAATTTCAATGTACTATTCGGTTCGATTGAAAAGAGTGAGGGTAGTAAGTGGGAATCGAAGCTTTAGCGTTTGTAATGGACGCACTGGTCACGGCTTGTTGTATGTACATTGCGTCTAAAATGTCGTTTGTTGTAGCGGATTTTAAGTCTCTTCTAACGATAGCGATTATTGTGTCTTTAGTCTCTATGATACCGACGGTTGGGTGGATTTTAGGGCTGATACTGTTTGTATTCCTACTTGGAAAGGCAACGCACTCTAGTATTAGTGATTGTATTTGGGTTGTGGTGTTTACCAAAGTGGTGTCGATGGCGGCATTTTTGATATTCGGTCGTTTGTTTATGTAGCTCGGGTTATTGCTTGTGTCAGGGAAGCACGATTTATTTGGTACCGACATTCACTTGATATAGAAAGATGACAAGGGTGTGAGCGTGTCACACCCTTAAATGGTTTTCTAATTTATTTTTAATTTGATTAATTGGGCAGTAAATGCCGTCAATTACGCGGAGATCGCGTCAATATCTAGCATCACGACTTTGGACTTTAACGGCTCATTACGTCATCTCGACCAGTCCAACCACCACAGCCTCACTTTGAACAGCTACAGTGCGATTAAGCTTCATCACTTCGCCGCTACATCTACGATGTCTGTTTTCATTTTATGATGATTCCCATGATCAGAACCTATTCTGTTAAGTGTTATGAAAGCCTAAAAGCGATAGATCAGCTTATTGTGTGTTTAAGCCGATTCCTGAGATAGCTAGTACCTTAAGGCGAGTAATATTTACACGTTAAATATTTGTTATAATTCCATTTTAATACTTATAGTTAATAGATGATTATTCAATTATTGGATGTGAATATGAGGTCTGTTTTACCTGTAGTACTTTCGGCAGTCATTTCTATGCCGGCATACAGTGGCTTAGCTCCCAGCGAAGGCTTTAGTGGTAACTTTAGTGTTTTGGCTGGTTTCTATTCTGACAGTAGTAATTTGAGTACCGAACAAGACTCAAATCAAGCAACCAATACCATGGAAGGTGACAGTGAAAACCAAGGTTTGCTTGGCTTTCTTGGTACCGTTCAATATACCTTCGGTGAATCTCTGACTCATCAGGTTTATGCAGGTACTACTAGAGAGGATATTGCGACCGGTACTATAGCGTTCGAAATTGGTTATCGACATCAACTCTCTGGTGGTACGGTCATAGACTTTTCTGTGTTGCCTACGCTTATTTCTGGTAAGGCTTGGTCAGACCCTTATGCTGAAGGCGTTAATCGAAAAGAAACCGATGTAAAAGGGAATGTTGGCCGATTACAGCTGACCAATATTGGAGGAACCCGCTTCCAAACGGATTTTGCGATTGGTGAATCTGACGTGGATGACGAGCTTTCAGGGAGTCAAAGCTTACTTCCAGAAGAGGCAGCGCTCTTAGATAGGGAAAGAACCTATGTGTATGCGAAAGCTGGGTATCGCTTCATATTGCCAAACCACGCTGGCCTGTTGGTTCCTTCCATGGTGTATTTTAATTCAGATGCAGAAGGCGGTGCACTTAGCTTTGACAGCTACGGTATTGAATTGAATTACGCGAAGAGAATTGGTCGTCATGGTTTTGTTGTCACATTAGATGCCAATGATCGTCAGTATGATGAAGCGAATCCGATTTATGAAAAAGCTCGTGAAGAGAACGAATATGGCGCCTTCTTAGCGTATGAATTTGGCGGATTGATGGGTTATGAAGATTGGTCGTTTATCACCTTACTTGGTTTAAGAACGATTGATTCCAATATCGACTTCTATAACTCCGAACAAGTACTCGCGAGCGTTGGTGTCGACTATAAATTCTAAGGTTAAGACATTTCGAAGTCTCGCCTAAAGTTAGGATTTAATTGAGTTTTATTATCTGTTTAATTATTTCGAGCACTTATAATCTTTAAGGTTGTAGGTGCTCGTTGCTATCCGTAGTATGAAAGTCGTTCAGTTAAGAAGATCAGATAGTAAGGAAGCGCTTTGGAAATACAAATTAGACACCTAGAACTCACAGACAACCAAGATATTTTTGATATTTATCGTCATCCAGCAGTATCAGAAAACACGTCACAAAAGCCTTTCCTTAGTTCTGATCAAGTTGAAAGACTGTTCGGGCATTCAGACCATTTCACATTAGTTGCTGAAGTGTCAGATAAAGTGGTCGGTCACGTTACTTTGTTTATGACCACCAAGGTAAGAGACAGACACAGTGCAGGTCTTGGCATTGCAATTCACCCTGATGCCCATGGTAAAGGGGTAGGTAAGACGTTAATGGAAGAAGTCATTAATCAGGCTGATAACTGGCTTAACCTAGTTCGCCTTGAGCTAGAAGTTCATGCCGATAACCACGCAGCTATTGCGTTATATGAACGTGTGGGTTTTCAGTTAGAAGGCACTAAGAGGTTAAGTACATTCAAAGATGGAAAGTATATTGATATGTTGCTGATGTCGAGAATTCGACATGATTATCGATGCGAGTGAGCCACAGAGGTTTTGCTGAAATTGCTTAATAAGAGGGTGATTAAGCATTTCCCCTAAATACACAGTCCTCAAACTATTATGTGTTGAGGCTGTGTTTTGATATCAGGGTGTTTATGTTCGAGCTATTGATCGCTATGTACGCTAGAACACTATGTACGTTAGGACGCTATGGATTATCGATACTAAAGCCATTTCGCAGTGCAAACTGAATAAGCTCGGTATGGTTGTCGAGATCAAGGATATCCAACATGCGATATTTGTGTGACTCGATAGTTCTTGGACTCAAAAACAGAATTTCAGCACACTGCTTAGCGGTATAACCTTGCGCCAATTGAGTAAGAACTGCGCACTGTCTTTTGGTTAGCAGCAATAGCTTTTCGCTCTCATTTATATTATCGGCTTCATCACTCGTAACACTGCGTGTCATTTTTGAGTGTTGCCAGAAGCAGAGCCAAACATCACTTAATAGCTTAATTCGCTTCATGTCCCGTTCTTCGATAGGGGTATCGTAATGCTTGAATCTTGAGAAGCCGATAGCCCCCCATTGCTGCCCGAAAAGCGACAAACTCACAATGGCGTGCCAACACGCGCCCTCTTCATGGAGTAATCGTAACGGGTCTATCTTGTGATTTCTCAAAGTCTCTTCAGGGAATAATTGCCAACACTCTTTTGAGCGTAGAAGCTTGAGATAATCAAGATAGTTTCCTTTAAGAAAGCGTTTCATGTCGAGCTGCGGAGTATCAGTTTTAGAGACAGAGATGCTCTTGCCCGTATCCAAAAGAATCATAGAGTTTGGGAATAGGGTGAGCCTATCGAGTTTAAACCAAGTAAGCGCTTCCTTAGCAAGTAACGAGAAAACACTATCGAAATCTTTTGGTTGGCATGCGGTTAAAGTGTTGGTTTGGTGTGAGAGGAGAGCTTCAAAGCTATCAAATTGGTTGTCTTTCATATTGACCGCCTTTTGTTATTTAAGACAAAAATAGCGGCAATAGCTAAAGCATGTCAACCTTAGGTACGAATGTTGTTCTGAATAGATTGCGTTATGTGTTCAACAATTTTATTGACTCATTGATTAGTGAAACCCCCATAGAACTCTGTAACTCTCTGTTGAACGGTGTATAGTAGCAACCGTTTGCTTCGTATAACCCCAATGATATGGTTTGGGGGTCTCTACCAGCTCCCGCAAAGTGCTGATTACGAAGGGTTTAGATCACAATAGTGTTCTTACTCTTTGTAATGGCGTTCAAAAAACCTCCTGTCTATTATTCAGAGTAAGTGCACACCTAAAATCCATAGTAGGTGAAATATGAACGCATTTATTCAAGGGCTTCCAAAAGTAGAGCTGCATTTACACATTGAGGGCTCACTCGAACCTGAGTTGCTTTTTCAGCTTGCTCAACGCAACGGCATTGAACTGCCTTATTCATCCCCAGAGCTGTTAAGGCGCGCATACGAATTTGATGACTTGCAGTCATTTCTCGATATCTATTATCAAGGCGCTAATGCTTTGCGCACTGAACAAGACTTCTATGATTTAACATGGGCATATTTAGAGCGCTGTAAAGCCGATAATGTTATTCACACTGAAATCTTCTTTGATCCTCAGACACATACCGATCGTGGTATTGCATTCAACACTGTAATTAACGGTATTCATCGTGCGCTTGAACAGGGTCACGAGGAGTTGGGAATTACGTCTCAAATCATTGCGTGCTTCTTACGCCATTTATCTGAAGAGAGTGCCATTCAAACATTTTCGGATGTGTTGAAGCACAAAGATAAGATCATCGGTATAGGGTTAGATTCTTCTGAATTAGGGCATCCGCCAGAGAAATTCAAGCGCGTATTCCAGAAAGCCAAGCAAGCAGGTTTCCTAACGGTAGCTCATGCAGGAGAAGAAGGGCCCGCTCAAAATATTGTTGATGCCATCGAAATGCTTAGCGTAAGTCGAGTGGATCATGGTGTGCAATGCATGATCGACCAAGCTTTAATAGAGGATTTGATCAAAACCAAAATGCCACTGACGGTGTGTCCATTATCTAACATTAAACTGAAAGTATTCGATGTGATGGAAGACCACAACATTGTAGAGCTATTGAGAAGAGGAGTGGCTGTAACGATTAATTCGGACGACCCTGCGTACTTCGGTGGTTATATGTCGGATAACTTTAATGCAGTCAGTAAGGCTCATGAATTAACGCATCAAGAACTAGCGCAGTTTAGCCTGAATGCCATTGAGGCTAGTTTTATTGAAGAGCCAATGAAACAGCAATATCGAGGTGTGGTTCAAGCGTATCTCGAGCGAGTCGATATTTTCTAGCTCGCTAGCTTTCAATATTCTGCAATTTAGAACACCCAACGACCAGCAATTGCTGGTCGTTTTTATTTTGTTTTTCGCCTGAATAACAAGTAAGACACATGACTTAACCTACTAAGATATATCATTTTATTTAAATAAAAACGCCTTGTCTCAGTAATGATGAACTACATTTAAAGGAGGTGTATAGGTACGACGTGACCTCGTATAGCGATTGTCGGAGGAGGAACAAACCATTGTTAGACCCAACAATCAGTGAACAAATTCAGTGGCCTTGTGATTTGCCACAAGATTTTATAGACAGCCTACTTGAAATTGCTGTCTTTAAAACGGGCATTAATAGCTTAGAGATTACGCAGAGATTTCAAAA
Source organism: Vibrio bathopelagicus (assembly GCF_014879975.1). Taxonomy (NCBI): domain Bacteria; kingdom Pseudomonadati; phylum Pseudomonadota; class Gammaproteobacteria; order Vibrionales; family Vibrionaceae; genus Vibrio; species Vibrio bathopelagicus. The sequence continues at coordinate 906,441 of NZ_CP062501.1, forward strand.
CCTACCGGGTGTTTTTTATATTCTTACTGGTTCGGCTGGTATCTGCTTTTCAACTGAGAATTTGAAAAGCCTGTCAGGTGGTGTAGTAGGTAAAGGCGATTGGATCGGTGCGCTGTCGGTTCATGTCGACTATAACCTTTTTGCTATAGCTGAAGAGGTAGAACCTATCACAATGGTACTTTTTCCTTCAGATAAGGTGTTAGAGCTCGCTGAAAAAAAGTGCTTGGTATTTAAGTGGTTACTTCATAGTGGTGCTAAAGCGCAATCTATTTGGATTCAAGCTTTCCTATCGTCTATTCATGAGAAAGAACAAAAAACAATTTATGTATTGTTAGAATTGGCGGCTCGTCAAACCAACATTACTGGGGCAACACTCAGTATCAATATTTCACAAAGTCAGTTAAGTACCATCACGGGTATATCAAGGCCTAGATTAAACGAAGTTTTAAAAGGAATTGAACAGTTGGGCATGGTGAAAATTCAGAGAGGTAAAGTCTTTATCTCGGATTTGGAGGGGCTATATAAACGAATCTCGCCAATGAACTTGATGATGCGTGACCCTGTCGCGGAAATGATGTCAAAGTAGTTGATTCTCATTCGGTTAACAATATTCCTTCTTTGAGATGTCTAGGTCTCATAAGCAACTATTTATGAGTAAATCATGGTCTTGTGTTCTTTTGGGAACATACACAACTCATTCATATCGTTAACTTACGCCTGATATTTATAAATTTAAAATTGAGTGAGTAATGTTGTTATGAAAATGGCCGTATTGGAATACAAAGTGTGTGGCATAGGCGACTGGATTAAAACAACGATTTCGAGTCGTTGTGCCTATTTGTTAGCTGCCGAGTATAAACAGCTGGGTTGGCCTGCTAGAGTGAATGGTGAAGTCATATCTATCGATTAGTTTTACGTTTATTCTAAATACAGAATGAACGTCGAGATAAAAAAGAAGCTGGCAATATGCCAGCTTCTTTTCTTTTTAAGTGAGACAAGTAGGGTTACTTGTTCACGTAATCTTTGAATTTCTGCTTGGTTTCAGCATCTGCTTTGTCGTACCAAAAGTAAAGCATCTCTTCGGCCGTGTTAGCAGCGTTAGCATCAATTTTAGCTGGTAGCGTTACCGGTTGAACAACTGCCGCTGTAGCGCCTGCAGCTGTACCCATAGCTAGCGCAGCAACGCCGCCTTTCTTGTTGTACTCTTTTGCTTCTTGAGGGAATTTACGACCAATCTGCATACCGTCTTTTACAAGCTTGTCTTGTTTAACACTGATTGCGTCTTGGTTTTCATCAACCAATTTCCAATCTAGGTTATCAAAGCCTTTCTTCGCGTCAGCGGTATTGCGGAACTTTGGCATATCGAACGTCAATGCGGCGTCAGTTGCACTAAAGGTTGCAATAATAGCGTCACTGTCGACAAACTCTCGGTCGTTACCTTTATCAAAAGCAAGTTGATATTGGAATACGATCTGGTTTTGACCGTCTGGAACGGTTAGCGTTTTATGAGAAGAAAATAAGCTGCCATCTAGGTCAGGTTTCGCTTCATTAACCGCTAAGATATCTACGCTAGCGGGAACTTCAATTGTCACGTCAGCTAGCACATGTGGTGCTACGATAATTGTGGAAAGCAGCGCAATGGATTGTAATGTTTTCATAATCATACAGTTGTTTATGGGAAGTTAAATTACAATCTCATGCAGAACAAAGTATTTCAAGTTAGCTCGTCTCGAATTGAAAAAATTCACCGAAACTTAACGTAAAAGCTAGTTCTAAGTGTTTGACATTACAGCGTCCAGTCTGATTGGACAGTAAATGATCAGCCGACCATAGTTTCGCTTTACCCTGTTTTACGTTGTTGATTGAGTTTATGAATAAGGCGAGTTGCTTGATGACTGTTCACCATAAGCCTATTGATGAGTTGTTGTAATAACTCTGCTTCGGGCAAGATGTTGTTACGTGTTGTGCTTTCAGCTGAGCTTGCGAGTTCAAGAACTTCACTCATTTGAAGCTCGGCAGCAACGCCTTTAACTGCTAGCAAAGTGTGGTTGAGTTCTTCGGCTTGAGAGTTAGAAAACATGTCAATTAGGGCATCAATTTGGTGTTCTAAGTCAGAAACAATGGACGCTAGGTAATCGAGTTTTTCATCGAGGTCTAGGTTCTGGCCAACAAGTAATGGGTTTCGTGTTAGTTCTTCTTCGGTCATTGGTAACTGATTTTTTGGGCATCGGGTAAGTATTGTGACGTTGCCTTCATTTTGTGTTTTACCCACGTTTGAGGCGTCTATGTCTAAGTGTGTTCTATTGACTTCAAACTGCTTATGGAACTCTACAATTGCATTCTGAAGGCTGTTTTTTTGTAGTGGCTTGGTCAGCACGAAATTTGCGCCTGAACTTAGGAAGTCATCATGAGCTTCTTTAAATACATCAGCGGTGCAAGCAAAAATAACTGTCGAAAGTTTTAGTTCATTTCGGATTTTCCGTATTGCTTCGATACCACTCATGTTCGGCATATGGTTGTCCATAATGATGAGGTCATATTGATTTTCAGACAGTTTGTCGAGAGCTTGTAACCCATCAAAAGCATTATCAACAGTCAAGTTGAGAGACTCGCAGAACTTCTTTATCACCATTGCGTTGACCTTGTTATCTTCAACAAGCAATACAGAGAAGTTTTCGTGAATGGATGTCTTCTCTGACTCTGCTACCTTGGTTATTCTCGGCGCAAGTTTTTGAAATTTTAAAGGTAAAGTGATGTTGAATTGAGTTCCAACGTTCAACTGACTAGAAACGCTAATATCGCCTCCCATCAGGTTAACCAGTTGCTTAACAATCGAAAGCCCTAGACCTGTCCCTCCAAATTTACGCGTTGTTGATAATTCTGCTTGCTCAAATGCTGTAAATATATGGTCTATCTTACTTTCATCTATGCCTATCCCTGTATCTGACACTCGGATATTGACGGTAGGTGGGGTCGTGTTGGATAGATCAAACTGGATTTCGACTTTGCCTGACTCCGTAAATTTGACTGCATTACCTGCCAAATTAAATAGGATCTGGCGGGTACGTGCAGAGTCACCAATTAATTGGATATTTGATGGGATATTGTCATTGATGATTAATAATAAGCCCTTATTTTCAGCGAGTGGAGTGAGTGTCTTATCTAGGTGTGTCACGACATCACAAACCGAGAAAGGGGCAAACTCAAGCTCTAGCTTTCCTTGCTCGACTTTAGAAAAATCTAAGATGTCATCAAGGATGGTTACTAAGTGTTGCCCTGAATCGATGATTACCTGAGCTTGTTTGCGAGTCTCGGGTTCTTGAGAGTCGCTTTTGATTATTTGTGCAAGCCCCAAGACCCCATTCATAGGTGTTCTTAATTCATGGCTCATTGTTGCGAGAAAAAGAGATTTCGCTTCGTTAGCATGCTGCGCGGTACTCGCGGCTTCTTGGTAAGCAAGAGTATTACGTTTTAACTCAAAAATTCTCATGATGAACATGGTAAAAGAGAAGGCGAAGATTAAGGCTGTAATCGAGAAAATCAGTTTTATGATTAGGCTTTTTAATGAGTTTTGTAGATCGGTAAATTCGTGTTCAACTTCCTCGACATATTGCATGCTGTTATCGGATAAAATTTTGGACAGTAATAACTGTTGTTGGATGTTTAGGTCTGTAAAAGTTTCTATGAGTTGAATAAAGTCAGGGTGACTATTTAGGTTGCCTATGGTGTTCTTTGAGCTTGTAGAACCTTCATGTTTTGCGCTGTCTTCTTGATTAGCAAGGGAAGGCTTTGTTTGCAAAACATTAGAGAGCAGTTCGCTCTGAACTTTAAACATTGCTGTGGAAGTGTTGTTATCCGTCAATTTTTGTGTGAGTGATTGAAGGATGAACTGACGTGCCACACTCTGGCCAACCAAGTGATCTAAAGTATCAATATTGGTCATAGAAGAGTCATAAAATCGTTCTAGTATCTGTCTCGTATGTAATTTGTTGAACCATGGGGAATGTATGCTTTTCTCCTGATAGCTTCTCCTCAGTTTTTGAAGCTCTTTTTCTAGGTGCACTAAATTGGCAGAGAGCTGATAAGGGTTCGAAATGCCAGTAATAGCGCTATTCGTTATTTGATCCCTCATGTTTAACACTTCATGCCCTAATTCACGGGCTAACTTCCCGTAAGATGCCACGCGTTCATGTTCAATATAAGACAGAACAGTGAAGCTTATGAGTGCAATAAACGATAACGGAAAGGCTAAAAATGTCAGTTTGATTTTATTCATTTTCAAACTCCAGAAGCATTTGCGGACGGTCGCCTGTCAGTGATTCTAGAAACGCCTTAATATCGTTAATCGTTTCCCTTTTAAATGTTTTACCCAGTTGACTCTCACCCATGATTTTAATGGCTTCTTCTAATGTGTCTGTTCGTCCGTCGTGAAAGTAGGGGGCTGTGATAGCGACGTTTCTTAAGCTCGCAACACGAAACAAGTGCTTGTCTTGGGGCGAAGAGGTAAACATATATCTCCCTTGATCATCACTACGTTCACTACCCGTTTTAGCAATTCCGAAGTAACCAAATCTCATGATCATTCCCCCGCCAATATTGGTTCCTTGATGACAACGGATACAGCCTTCTTTTTGGAATGTTTCCCATCCACGCAATGCTGAATCGGAAAGTGCGGCACTGTCTCCTTGCAAATACTGGTCAAAAGGGGAGTTGGGCGTGGTGAGACCATGCATAAACTCGATCAAAGACGACTTAATTGAATGGGTGGTGATGGGTAAATCGTATTTTTTGAATAGGTTTGTGTAGTGATTGGACTGAGATACATAATTCGTTATCAGATCCCAGTTTGAGTCCATTTCAAGGACGTTGTGAACGGGTCCATCTATTTGATCGGAAAGGTTGTTGACTCGTCCATCCCAAAAAAATCGGTAATTGAAAATAGCATTGAAAACGGTCAGTGAATTACGCATTCCAGCGCCGTTCACTCCAATAGAAACTGGGATGCTTTCTGCGCCATTCGAGTGCAGGCTATGGCATGTCTCACAGCTGATTTGTTTATTCGAAGAAAGGTTCGGATCTTTAAATAGCGCCCAACCAATTTTGGCTAAGTTTACGTCAATATCGGCTTCGTTTGGGATGGCAAAGATTGGCTGACTGGAGGAGACACTGTAGCTATTAATTTGTGACGTTTGAGTAGACGGCGAGGATGCTTTAGGTGAATCATTATGGGAATGTTGATTCGAAGTAATTTCAATCGGAGTTGTGGTTGTTGGCGGAGATGAGCTGTAAATTACGACGATGACAGAAATAGAAATAACAGTGATCACTATCGCAGCCAAATAGGGTGTTCTCATAGTACTAGTTCCATCTAATTTTAGACCCTTAACATGATTCAGAATCCGTCTGAATTTGATCTTGTTTAATCCATGTAAAAATTACGTCTTTGATGTAAATCTAGTTTCATATTTTGCTTGTTGCAAGGAGGTCGTATAGAAATGAAGAGAAAAGAGGTGTGGAAGAGCTATAGAAATTCAGAGGCTTAAAGAGGTTTTCTGTCAGAAAAGAGAAAACCGTGACAGCGTAAAGAGGCTGACACGGCTTTGAATTTAGCTTACTCGGTTGTACTTAAAGCGATTTATTTAGCTTGCGCAGCTGCCGCTTCGAGTTGCTTAAGTTTACCTTGAAGCATGTAAGCATTCTGGTTGAAGTTACCAGGGTTCAACACTTGGCTTTGCTGCATTGGGTAGTCAGGTAGCGTGTTCATGAACTCTTGTACTTTGCCGCCAACTGGTACGAATAGCCACATGTTGTCTGCCATCCAACGTAGGTACATGCCAGATTCGTGTGGTGCTTTTTCGAATGGGTCAGCACGTAGGTGAACAACTTGAGGCCAGTTTGGTTGGAAACGTACCGCATCAACGATGTTACCGTCCATTACAGCGAATGAGATCTTAAAGTCATTCCAACGTACAGCGTTTAGCTCAGCGTTCGCAGAGAAGTAAAGCATGCTGTCACGAGGGCCTTTCTCTTCTTTACCTTGGAAGTAAGGTAGGAAGTTGTAACCATCGAGGTGTACACGCCAGTTTTTACCGTTGTACGTTGCACCTTTGTCAGACGCTAATTTCTCAACGACTTTGTCATCACCAGCCGCGGCTAGCAATGTAGGGATCCAGTCTTGGTGGCCCATGATGTCGTTGATCTTAGTCCCCGGTTTAATCGTACCAGGCCAGCGAACTAACTGAGGAACACGCATACCACCTTCGTAAGTTGTACCTTTCTCACCGTGGAAGTAAGTTGCACCGCCATCAGGCCAAGATACCGTTTCTGCACCGTTATCCGTTGAGTAGATTACGATTGTGTTGTCTGCAATTTTCAGCTCATCAAGCTTGTCTAGCAGCACACCAACTTGGTCATCGTGCTCTAACATGCCGTCAGCGTAGATGCTGATACCAGATTTACCTTGGTATTTCTCTTGTAGACGAGTCCACACGTGCATACGAGTGGTGTTGTGCCAGATGAAGAAAGGCTTGTCAGCTTTAACCGCTTTTTCCATGAATGCTAGAGATTCTTCTAGGAACTCTTCATCTGCATGCTCCATACGCTTACGCGTCATAGGGCCAGTATCTTCAATCTTACCGTCAGAAGTTGACTTGATTACACCACGAGGGCCAAAGTTCTTACGGAACTCAGGATCTTTAGGGTAGTAGTATGTCTCAGGCTCTTCTTCCGCGTTTAAGTGGTAAAGGTTACCGAAGAACTGGTCAAAACCGTGGTTCGTTGGAAGGTGTTTGTCTTGGTCACCCATGTGGTTCTTACCGAACTGAGCGGTCATGTAGCCTTGTTCTTTAAGAAGGTCTGCGATCGTTGGAGCCCAATCAGGGATACCATGGTCCGAACCCGGCATACCGATAGTCAATAGACCAGTACGGAAAGGTTCTTGACCTGTTAGGAATGCAGCACGACCAGCAGTACACGATTGTTGACCGTAGTGGTCAGTAAATAGTGCGCCTTCGTTAGCAATACGGTCGATGTTAGGTGTTTCGTAACCCATCATTCCGTTGTTGTATGCACTGATGTTGAATACACCAATGTCATCACCCCAGATAGCAAGAATGTTTGGTTTTTCTGCCGCTGTTGCTGCTGAAGAAGCTGCTAATAAGCCAACACCTAATGCTAGTTTATTAATTTTAGTACCCATAAGGACTCCGATTTACTTTAAAGATTAATGCGTTAGAACAACACATCGTTGGGCAAACATTAATCTCAAAAATCGGTTGTGTCTTTTTATAGTGGTTATAACCAATTGTTATGGAGGGGGTATAACTTGCTGATTTTAGCCGCTTTTAATTCAGAATTGGAATTTACCCTTAGGTTTTATGTGTGATCATTATCAAGTTTATTCGCGTAAATTTTATCGTTGAGTGAGCGTGCTGCTTATTGGAAAAATGACAAAAAGATTAATAGTTTAGTGAATCTCGCGATAGTGCAAAAAATGAACTATACGTTGTATGGCAGGATGCAAATAACTAACGAAGAGGTTTCTATGACAGCGAAATATGGCGTCAAACGTCGATTAGCGATTTTGGGCACAGCGATGATGGCGGCTTCCACCACCACATTCGCAGCAGAAAAACCGAATATTCTCGTCATTTGGGGTGATGACATTGGTCAATCTAATGTCAGTGCATACACCTTTGGCTTAATGGGGTACCAAACTCCAAACATTGATAGCATCGCCAAAGAAGGCATGATGTTCACCGATTACTATGCAGAGCAATCGTGTACCGCAGGCCGCTCTACCTTCATTACGGGTCAAAGTGTATTGAGAACAGGTTTGAGTAAAGTAGGACTACCGGGAGCAGACATTGGGCTTCAAGCAGAAGATGCAACCATTGCAGAACTTCTAAAGCCAATGGGCTACATGACAGGCCAATTTGGTAAAAACCACCTTGGCGATAAAGATGAATTTCTACCAACAGCACACGGGTTTGACGAATTTTTTGGCAACCTTTACCACCTGAATGCTGAGGAAGAACCAGAGAATGAAGATTACCCGACGGATCCTGAGTTTCGTAAGAAATTCGGCCCGCGTGGTGTTATTAAATCATTCGCTGATGGCAAGATTGAAGATACCGGTCCTTTAACGCGTAAGCGTATGGAGACGGTGGATGAAGAAACATTAGAAGTGGCACTTGATTTCATGGATCGTGCGGTGAAAGCTGATAAGCCATTCTTTGTTTGGTGGAATGCAACGCGTATGCACTTTAGAACGCATGTTCAGCCAGACAGCAAAGGCGTGACTGGGATTAGTAACTATGCTGATGGCATGGTAGAGCACGATAGACACGTAGGTGAGTTACTAAAACAAGTTGACGAATTGGGTATCAAAGACAACACCATTGTTTTCTATTCAACGGATAATGGCCCACACATGAACTCTTGGCCTGATGCCGGTACTACACCGTTCCGTGGTGAGAAGAACACCAACTGGGAAGGCGCATACCGTGTACCAGCAATGGTCCGTTGGCCTGGTAAGATAGAGCCAGGAAGTGTATCTAATGAAATCATGCACCACATGGACTGGATGCCAACCTTCGTTGCGGCTGCTGGTGATGACCAAATCAAAGAGAAGTTGCTAAAAGGCCATACCGCCGGTGATAAAACGTTTAAGGTTCACCTAGATGGTTATAACTTCCTTCCTTACCTAACAGGTGAAGAAGAAAAAGGCCGTCGTCACGAGATCTTCTACTTTACCGATGATGGTGATTTAGCGGCGCTTCGTTACAACCAATGGAAAGCGGTGTTCATGGAGCAGCGTGCAACGGGTACCATGCAGATTTGGTCGGAACCGTTCGTTACGTTACGTCTTCCTAAGCTGTTTAACCTGCGTATGGACCCATACGAAAACGCAGATATTACATCGAACACATACTACGACTGGTTGTTAGACCATGCTTATATGTTTGTTCCTGCTCAAGCGTACGTTGGCAAATTCTTAGAGACGTTTGTTGAATACCCACCACGTCAAAAAGCAGCAAGCTTTAGCTTGGATCAGGTTATGGAAAAACTTCAAGAGAACCACAACAAGTAGACTATGGATTAGTGAAACTGCTAACACGAAAGAGCTCCTAGGAGCTCTTTTTTATGCGCATATCGATGACCAAATACCAGTCGTGAATATGAATCACAACTATCGCGTTCACAGACACTAAATAATTGTAAATTCATTGTTTTTGCGTCTACCTTATTAAGCATAAGGATGTATAAAAACAAGGAATGTTATGTCTGCATGGTTGTGCTCGTTAGTGAACGGATTGAAACACCAGCGAGTTGCAGTATTATCCGCAATGTTGTCTTTACCTATGTTGTCGCTGCTCAGTTTCAACGTGTATGCCAATGAACAGGTGCCGCCAGTTAGCTCCCAAGCTACATATGTCGGCTCTGAAGCTTGTATTGACTGTCACAGCGCTGAAGTGGAAGCATGGCAAGGCTCTCATCACGACATGGCGATGAAGCACGCCTCTGATGAATCGGTGTTGGGTGATTTCAACGATCAAGCGGTCACTCATGACGGTAAGCCCAACCGTTTTTTTCGTAAGGGTGATGAGTTTTGGGTCAATATCGAAGGACCAGACGGGCAATTCAAAGATTACAAAATCAGTTATACCTTTGCCTTTGAGCCACTACAGCAATACATGGTTGAGTTTGAAGATGGCCGAGTACAGTTGATTCCTTTCGCTTGGGACTCTCGCAATGAGGGTGAAGGCGGCCAACGTTGGTTTCACCTCTATCCTGATACCACCAACACCGATGAGTTTTACTGGACCAACAGCGGCCAGAATTGGAACTTCATGTGTGCCGATTGCCATTCAACGAACCTAGACAAGAACTACGACAGCGCAAGTAATACCTACAACACTACTTGGTCTGAGATTAATGTCGGCTGTGAGGCGTGTCATGGCCCTGCGAGTGAGCATGTTGAACAAGCCCAGTTAGCCAAAGCGAAGTTAGCAAATAACAAGTTAGCGAAAGCGGACGGTGGGAAAGACGCTCCAGCATCGGCGCATTACGGTTTTGATCGTGACTTGTCGAAGTCGGTGAAAGAGTGGATTTATCAAGAGGGCAACTCAACCCTTCAACCGAAAGACATCATACATACCAATCAAGTTCAAACCTGCGCACAGTGCCACAGTCGACGCACACAATTGAATGAAACGGGCGACCACGTTAACGGGTCATTCTTTGATAAGTACCGTCTTAGCTTAATTACTCCTGAGCTCTACCATAACGATGGTCAAATCTACGATGAAGATTACGTTTACGGGTCTTTCCTTCAGTCGGTGATGGCTGAAAAAGGTGTCACATGTACTAACTGCCACGATCCCCATACTGCAGAACTAAAAATTGCAGAGGAAGCCGTGTGTAGTCAGTGTCACATTGCTTCTGAATACACACCTGAAAAGCATACATTCCACGAAGCTAATACCGAAGCGTCGAAATGCACGACTTGCCACATGCCAGAAACGACTTACATGGAGGTCGACCCAAGGCGTGACCACAGTTGGCACATCCCACGACCTGATATCAGCCAACACATTAAAACGCCGAACGTGTGTACAAGTTGCCACGAAGATCAAACAGATCAGTGGGCCGATAAACAAATCGGTCAATGGTTCCCTGACTCTAAGTATCGTAACCAGCAACATTTTGCTGTTGCCTTTTATGCGGATTCAATAGGGCACAAAGGTGCAGAAGATGCATTGGCGTATTCAGCTCAGGATTCCAGTTTGAGTAATATCATTCGCGCTTCGAGTTTAGAACGTTTGGGTGGTAACACGGGCAAGAATACGCTTATATCTCTCGCAAGAGCTGTGAAACACGACGATGAGATGATTCGCTTGGGCGTTGTGCAAGGTTCGTCCGGCTTTCCGTTTACTGACCGTTGGCAGATTTTAGAGCCACTATTGAAAGACCCTGTATTGTCGATTCGTTCAGAAACCGCAGGCGCGCTAGTACGTTACTGGGGAGAAATGAATCCTCTGCAGAAAGATCAAATCAAGCCTGGATTGGAAGAGTACATTGAGATACAACGTTTTAATGCAGATAGAGGGTTTGGGCGTACTAACCTAGGCAACGTTTACCGCGATCTAGGCCAATATCAAAAAGCGATTGAGTTCTACTTAGGCGCTATCGAAATAGAGCCATATTTTGAGAACAGCTATGCCAATCTTGCTGATCTTTATCGTGCTCTAGGTGATGAACCTAAAGCACTAGCGACCTTGAAACAAGGCATTCAAGCTCAACCTAAATCGAGTGTATTGCCATACAGTACAGGGTTATCTCTACTTCGTGTGAAAGATTACGACCAAGCAACGGAGTACCTTAAACAAGCAGCTGAAACGGCGCAAACCGACCCACAATATTGGTATGTGTATGGCTTAGCTTTAGAGAAATCAGACGTGCTTGCTGCAAGTAAATCACTGCACAAGGCTTACCAATTTAGCAGCAACCCACAGCATCTGTATGCGCAGTGTGAAGTGTTGGCGCGAAACTACAAAGACGGCTCTGTCGCGTTTGCTTTTGAGCAATGTTTGAAGCAACTCGGAGAATTTGCACCAGCTGATGTTATTCAGCGTTTGAGAGCCTCTATAAATCAATAGGGGATGCATGGGCAAACTCAAGTTGTTGCTTGACCTGTTCCCTTAAACGCTGATGAGCAGGGTTGTGCTCATCGCGCTTGTGATAGACAAACTTATAAGGAATATGGTCGATTTCAATCGGGCACTCAAGGACCTGTAACTTGAGTGCCTTACTCCATTTCATTGCAAACGAGTGAGAGACGACGCCTAGGCAATCTCGCTGCGCAACGTACATTGCCATACCTGCCAACGATGACGTTACGATCTCTATATTTCGCTCCTGTATCGGCTCTTTTGCCAGCTGTTCGAAGCCGGAAGTGTTATTCCACTTACCAGAAAACATACAGTGATTTTCGCGATAAAAATCTTCTCGGCTCAATGCTCCTTGGATTCTTGGATGACTTTGACGACAGATGATCATTGCGGGTTCATAGTAGGCGTTTTCTATTACGAAAGAGGAGTCTTTGGTTATGATGGTATCAATCACCAAGTCCATTTTTTGCTGACGAATTTGCTCAAACAACAAGTACTTTTCCGGTGGAGATTCGTGGAAAACTACGTTTTCAATCGGATTTAAACTGTGGAGTAAAGTTTCTGAGCAGCAGACTTGAAAAGTGGTTCTTTCTGAAATGGCGTTGTCTACGATGCTCACTGCCTGACGAAACTGCGGCATGAGTTGATAGGCGGTTGAAGTGGGTGCGATCCCTCGTCCTTGTTTGACGAAAAGCTGCTTTCCTACCACTTGTTCAAGCCGCTTAATCGAAGCGCTCACCGCTGGTTGCGTAAGGCCCAAATGGTTGGCCGCTTTGGTGTAGGACTGATACTCCGCAACCACCAAGAAAGTTTGAATCAAGTTTAAGTCCATCTTTTCATCCATAAACTAAATTTATATATCAACGTATCTGAACTCTATTTATCCGTCAACTAACAAGTTTTATCTTAATCAAATCTTGGTATCTGATTTTCTAACAAGATTTGCAGCAACAGATTTATGGAGCCCTTTTATGGCAAACCACGATAAAAAACGCGGCAAGAAGCTGGTATTAAACGCTTGTACGCTTGCGATTGGAGCGGCATCAGCGACCGCTTATTCGGCAGAACAGCCTAACATTCTCGTTATCTTTGGTGACGATGTCGGCTACTGGAACTTGAGTGCATACAACGGTGGCATGTTGGCTTACAGCACACCAAATATTGATAGCATTGCAAGAGACGGTGCTAAGTTTACTAACTTCTACGCACAGCAAAGTTCAACCGCTGGGCGCTCTGCGTTCATCACGGGACAAATGCCAAAACGCACTGGCTTGTCTAAAGTGGGTTTGCCAGGAGCGAAAGAAGGGATTTCTGAGAAAGATCCAACTATCGCGACATTGCTACGTGACCTTGGTTATGCAACCGGTCAATTTGGTAAAAACCACCTTGGCGATCGTGATGAACACTTGCCGACCAATCACGGTTTCGACGAGTTCTTTGGCAACCTTTACCACTTAAATGCGGAAGAAGAACCGGAGAATGTAGACTACCCACAAGATCCTGAATTTAAGAAGAAGTTCGGTCCTCGTGGTGTGATCCACTCTTATGCGGATGGCAAGATTGAAGACACCGGCCCATTGACGCGTAAACGCATGGAAACCGTCGATGATGAGTTCCTAGATGAAGCTGAGAAGTTTATCGAGAAGCAAGTCAAAGCCGATAAGCCATTCTTTACGTGGTTTAACACCACGCGCATGCACAACTTCACTCACGTACCAGACGCCTACAAAGGGAAAACAGGTGCAGGTTTCTACGCCGATGGTGTGAAGCAACACGATGACCAAATTGGTCACTTGCTGAATAAGATTAAAGAGCTGGGCGTTGATGACAACACCATCATTGTTTACACCACAGATAATGGCCCAATGATTAACTTGTGGCCGGACGCGGGTATGACACCATTCCGCAGTGAGAAAAACACCGGTTGGGAAGGTGGCTTTCGCGTTCCTGCAGTGATCAAGTGGCCGGATCATATCCAAGCGGGTACGACGCTTAACGGCATTGTGTCTCTGGAAGATTTCTTACCAACCTTGGTGGCTGCTGCGGGCAACAGCAACGTAAAAGAAGAGCTGTTGAAAGGCAAGAAAGTGGGCGATATGAACTACAACGTTCACTTAGACGGTTACAACCAACTGCCATACCTAACGGGTAAAACCGACAACTCTGCTCGTAACGAGTTTGTTTACTGGAGTGATGACGGCGATTTGTTGGCTCTGCGCTACGGTAAATACAAATACCACTTCATGATCCAAGAAAACGAAACGGGTTTGGATATCTGGAAGAAGCCATTTACCAAACTCCGCGTACCACAAATCTATGATTTGAGTATCGACCCATTTGAGCGTGGCGATACTGGTATGGGCTACGACCGTTGGATGTACGAACGTTCATTCTTAATGATGCCAGCGGTTGAAAAAGTAAAAGAGGTCATGGATACCTTCAAAGAGTACCCACCGCGCATGGCTCCGGGCTCGTTTGTTCCGAAATAACGTTTTGTCCTTAGGTCAATAGACCTTAGTTATTGTCCTTAAATACAGCGCCCAACTTGGGCGCTGATTTACTTCTGTTTTCGAGATCGTTCTGCATGAAAAAACAAACTCACATTCATACCACTCAAATGGCATTAACACCCCTCAAAACGGCGTTTTCATCTAATAGTGATAAAGTCGAACGACGCTTTCATGTGATGGCGAAACCGGGCGGGGCAAAATGCAATATCGATTGTCAGTACTGCTTTTATCTGCACAAAGATGAATTACTCAATCAAGGTACTCAGCCCAAAATGGATGATGCAACACTTGAGGCATTCATAAAGAGCTATATCGAAAGCCAAGATGGTAACGAGATTGTGTTTTCTTGGCAGGGTGGCGAACCAACATTATTGGGTTTGGACTACTTCAAGAAGATTGTCGAACTGCAGAACAAACACGCTAAACGCGGTGTTCGCATCAAAAACGACCTTCAAACAAATGGCTTGTTATTAAACGAGGCTTGGTGTCAGTTTCTGCATGACCATGGTTTTCTGGTTGGTCTATCGATAGATGGCCCGGAATTTATCCACGATAAATACCGTAAAACCCGAAGTGGCAAACCGACGTTTCAACGCGTCATGCAAGCCGTTGATCTGATGAAGCGTCATAAGGTGTCATTCAATGCTCTGGTCACCGTGAACCGCTTTAACGCCAAATATCCTCTCGAAGTGTACCGCTTTCTTACTCAAGAGCTCGGTGTCACTTATATCCAGTTCACACCTTGTGTTGAACCTCGATCTTTTACTCAAACCGCTCCCCACTTTTGGAAAGAAAACAAGCATCCAAAACTGGGCAGCGAATTGGCAAAGCCGGGGCATTTGATGTCGGTTGTCACGGATTGGTCGGTCGACGCAGAAGAGTGGGGTAAGTTTTTGATTGCTGTGTTTGAAGAATGGGTGAACAACGATCTTGGCAGAATATTGGTTAACCTTTTCGAAACAGCAGTCGCACAAGTGATGGGGATGCCTTCGCAGTTATGTGTTAGCGCAGAGTTCTGCGGTAAAGGGTTGGCGATTGAGCACAACGGCGATGTGTTTAGTTGTGACCATTATGTGTATCCCGAATATCGACTAGCCAATATCAATGAACGACCGCTAAATGAGATAGCTATCTCGACTCGTCAGTACAGCTTTGGCATGGCGAAAAAGTCATCGTTGCCGCAATACTGCGTTGATTGCCCGTATTTGCAGTATTGCTGGGGAGAATGCCCCAAAAATCGGCTACTTACCGCGCCGAATGGTGAGGCTGGTCTAAACTACTTGTGTCCGGGAATAAAAATGTTCTTCGAACATGCACTGCCAATCTTAGTTGGAATATCGACGCTACTAAGGTCTTCTAACTCAAGTGAATATAGCGAATATAACCTTTAGTTATTAGCTTCGACTTTATACTTAAACTTTAATGCTCAGGCTCCTGAAAATTGTATAGGTAGACTATGAACCATGCGCAACAAGCAATAAACCAACTGATTGAACAGACAGAGAAAAGTGTTATCGGTCAGAGTCACGTCGTTCGGGCTCTGGTGATAGGGTTATTGACTAATGGCCATGTGCTTCTTGAGGGGCTTCCCGGTACAGCGAAAACTCGCTCAGTGAAATCGCTAGCGAACCTATTGAATACCAGTTTTGGTCGAATTCAGTTTACGCCTGACCTGCTGCCATCAGATGTAACAGGTACAGAAGTGTATCAAGAGCTTGATGGAAAGCCTCAGTTGCACTTCCAACCGGGTCCTATTTTCAACAGTATTGTATTAGCCGATGAAGTTAACCGTGCTCCTGCGAAGGTACAAGCTGCTCTGCTTGAAGCGATGGCGGAAGGGACGATTACGGTGGGTGGTCAAACTCATATCCTTCCTGATCTGTTCATGGTGCTAGCAACTCAAAACCCAGTTGAGCAAGAGGGTACTTATCCATTACCTGAAGCACAAATGGACCGTTTCATCATGAAAGTAACGGTCGACTATCCAGAAGATGAAGCTGAACGTGACATCATTCGACTGGTGCGTAGCGAAGAGTTGGGTTGCGAAACCAGTTCAGAATTAGTCACTCCGCAACATATTGAACCTGAATTAGTGCTTGAAGCGCGTCGACAGCTGCCTGAAATAGTAGTTTCTGACTTAGTCGAAAATTACATTGTCGCTTTGGTGATGGCGACTCGGAAGCCAGAACGTTACCCAGAATCTAACTTAGCCAAATGGATTGAAATTGGTTCAAGTCCTCGAGCTTCAATTTCACTAGATAAATGTGCTCGTGCTTATGCGTGGCTCCAAGGGCGTGACCACGTCACGTTAGACGATGTTCGTGCAATGCTGCCAACCGTATTAGGCCACCGATTCTCTTTGTCTTATGACGCACTTGCTGACGGCGTTGACCATCAGAGAGTGGTTGAAGAACTGCTTGATAATGTTGAGATCGGATAATAAGGGGGCGTCATGGCGAAGCCAACACAAGCTCCCAAATCGCAAGGCCTCGATCCACGGTTGTATTGTGACTACTCAAGGTTAGTGCGAATACAGGCTCAAGCTGAATCGTTTTCCCTGCTACCTCATTTGAAAGCGGGCAGCGTGCTTTCGGGCAGACATAATTCTTTGTTCCGTGGTCGTGGGTTGAATTTCGAGGAGTTACGACATTACCAACTCGGTGATGATATTCGTAATCTTGATTGGAAAGTCACTATGCGAACGGGTAAGCCTCATGTTCGTAGTTACACCGAAGAGAAAGACCGTAATGTGATGATCTGTGTCGATCAGCGCAGCTCAATGTTCTTTGCCTCTCAAGATACCATGAAGTCAGTCGTCGCAGCCGAAGTTGCGGCATTGTGTGGTTGGCGAGTGCTCAAGGATGGTGACCGCGTCGGCTTCGTTTTAGCCTCACACCAAAAGCTATTTCACACTAAAGCGCAACGTTCTCAGTCTGACTTGCTATCCCAACTCAAACATCTTGCTAAAGCTAATCAGAGCTTGGGTGTGAATGTAAGTGACAATGAGGGAGTCGGGTTTACTCAATGGATCGAGTTGATTAAGCGAATGAGGTTAAAACAGTCGACCTTAATCTTTATTAGTGATTGGCGAGATTGCCAAGAGCAACATCTTGATCGACTCAAGCAACTGCAACAACACAACGATATCTTGGCCATTATGGTGACCGATCCTCTGGAACAGTCGCTGCCTCAAGATCTTGCAAACGCAAACTGGGTAGTCGGTGATGGTCGCTTTCAACTTAATCTGGATAGCCAATCTAAGGTTAACCTCGCGAGTGAGAGCCTTGCTCAAAAAGCGGCACTTCAAAAACAATCTCTTGCTAAATTAATGGCGATGAAAAACCTTCCTTATATCGAATTAGACACATCTGGCACTCATATTTCACAGCTCCAAAAGCTGGTGGGAGGGCGCTAAATGACCGTTGAACATACGCCTCCAAGTACTTATATCCTTCGCGAATTGCACGATGTCGCTATTCCCGAAAGCGTGAGCTGGGTTCCTCAAACAATCGGTTGGAAGATCCTAGGCGTTGCATTGTTATTAGCCGCTTTCTATTTGGCTTATCGCGTAGGCTTAAGGTGGTGGAATAATCGCTATCGTAAAGAAGCACTTAAAGAACTCATGTTACTGGATGCTCGAGACAAAAACTCAACCGAACGAACCTTTAAAGTACTCAAAGTAGTGCTTCGTTATTTAGACAGTAGCAATGCCAAGTTGTTTGACCAAGCCTATGTCAACCGCTTGAATGCTTATTTGCCTGTTAGCGCTGGCACGAATGCAAACAGTAATGCTTTCTTTACCGATGAAGTGTCGGGACTATGGATGCAAAGCTTGATTGATCCAAAGGTGCGTTTGACCTTTGAACAGCGTTTAGAGGTGATTCAAACTGCGATGATGTGGCTAAAACTTCATAAACCCGATGTACAAACAAAACCGAATGTACAAGCGACAACAGAGGGGCAAGATAATGTTTGATAGTTTATCTGCCAGCTTCGAGTTCGCGCATCCATTGTGGTTTATCGCGTTACCATTGCCTTTGTTGGTCTACTTGGCTGTACCGGCTTATCGAACCAAGCAAATGGCAATTAAAGTCCCATTTTTCAGTGAGTTGGTTGAAGCGATTGGTGAAGCGCCATCTGAAGGGGCAAGCCAGTTAATCCCTAGCTGGTGGCAACGCACGACGCTGATTATTACTTGGGTATTGGTCGTGTGTGCTCTGGCGAAACCAACCATTCTTGGTGAGCCGCAGGTTCGCGAACAATTAGGTCGTGATGTCATGGTGGTGGTCGATTTGTCCGGTTCAATGGCTGAACAAGATTTTACCTCTAAACAAGGGAACAAAATCTCGCGTTTAGATGCGACTAAAGAGGTGTTAGCTGACTTTGCTAAAACTCGAAAGGGTGACCGATTAGGCTTGATTCTGTTTGGTGACGCGGCATTTGTACAAACTCCGTTTACCGCGGATCAAGACGTATGGCTCGAACTACTCAACCAAACTGATGTGGCAATGGCAGGGCAAAGCACTCACTTAGGTGATGCAATTGGCCTTGCGATTAAGGTGTTTGAACAGAGTGAAAAGCAGAGTGCTGTAGCCCAAGATTCAAGCATCGATGCCAACGCGAAAGAGAAAGTCGTGATCGTATTAACAGACGGCAATGACACTGGAAGCTTTGTTGAGCCGATCGATGCAGCCAAGGTTGCGAAGGCTAAAGGCGTTCGAATTCATGTTATTGCGATGGGCGATCCGCAAACAGTCGGAGAGGTTGCTCTGGACATGGAAACCATCAAGCGTGTGGCTCAAGAGTCTGGTGGTGAAGCCTTTGAAGCGCTTAACCGCGACGAACTGACCAAAGCCTACGCTCAAATTGGTGAATTAGAACCTCAGTTGTATGAGAGTACGACTTATCGTCCTAAACAGGGGCTACACCATTACTTGATGGCAATTGTTGTTGTGATGTATTTGACTGCGTTTAGTTTAGCAACAATCCGCCGACGATCGCTTTTAGCTTCTTCAATGAAAAATTTGAAAGGAGAGAACAATGCCTGATTCTCTCGTGTTGCAACAGTTCTTTACTCAGTTTCACTTTATCCGACCATTGTGGTTGTTGGCCTTTATTCCGATGTTTTTCCTGTTGTGGATTCGCTGGAGAGAAGAGACCAAACCAACGTGGAAAGACATTTTGCCTGCACACTTACGTGATGCATTGACCATTGGTGAAACCGGTTGGCGCAAACAGTTACCACTAAAGCTTTTAATGGTGATTGTGACAATCGCCATTATTATCTGCTCAGGCCCAACATGGCAACGTGAAGCTTCGCCGTTTGGTGAAGACAAAGCCTCGATGTTAGTGGTACTCGATAACAGTGACTCTATGCTGGCTAAAGACTTACCACCAAGTCGCTTGGAACGCTCCAAACAGAAAATTAGAGACTTGCTCGCAGCGCGTAAAGGCGGCAACACAGGTTTGGTTGTGTATGCAGGCAGTGCCCACGTCGCCATGCCTGTCACTCAAGACAGCAAGGTATTCGAACCGTTTTTAGCGGCTATCAAACCCGACATCATGCCTGTATCCGGTAAGTCAGCAGAAGAGGCATTGCCACTTATCAATCAACAACTGTCTGGTGAGTTAGGCTCGTCAGTGTTGTTGGTATCAGATGGTGTAAACCCAAGCACTATCAGGGCGTTCGAAACCTTCTTTAACGACAACCCTTATCAGCTGCTCATTCTAGCGGCAGGAAATAGCAATGTGGTGAGCGATAACCCAGTCGACCTCGATTCATTACGCAATTTGTCGAATAAGACAGGTGGTCGAGTGATTGAGGTGACCGTTGATGATTCGGATATTCAACAACTGAATCAGGCTGTTGAAAGAAACATGCAGCTCAACGGTGAATCTGCTATGCCTTGGAAAGACATGGGATATGGCCTACTAATCCCAATGGCTATTATCATGCTGCTGTGGTTTAGAAAAGGGTGGTTGGTTCAATGGTGTGTGGTTGGCGTTTTGATTACAGGCAGCGTGTATTCTCCGCACACTTTGGCGAAAACGGTCAGTTTGACCGCTGACAAGCCAGTGGTTGAAGAGTCCGTGACGGTTTGGGATAAAACAGCCCAATGGTGGTGGGATTTATGGTTAACGGCAGATCAACAAGGACAACGCTTATTGAACCAAAAGGAATACCTTGAAGCAGCTAAGCACTTCACAGACCCTATGAGAACGGGCGCGGCTTATTATTATGCTCGTGATTTTAAGCTGGCTCACAGTGCGTTTTTGCAGACCAAAACAGATCTTGGTTTTTATAATGCTGCTAGCGCACTAGCTCGCCAACGTGAGTACCTTGCCGCGAGAGACTTGTTGAAAACACTGAGTGAAAAGCCAGACCTGTCTCCAAAATTAAGAGCTGATGTAGAAAATAACTTGGCTGTGCTGAGCGGGATTGTCGAAGAAGTTAACCGAACCAGTGAGAGTCAATCAGGCACTACAGACGGTCCTGAAGAATCTTTAGAGCTTGATGACGATCAGCCGCGCACGGGTGATGGTGCAGAAGAAGAAACAGTAGCGGAATTAATGCTTAAGGAAACGCTTAATGCCAATGAAATATTGGGGAGCCAAGAGCTCGCCGACAAGTGGTTGAAGCGCGTAGAAGCGGATCCTAAGTTCTTCTTGAAGTCTAAGTTCCAAATTCAGTTAAGAGACCCTGCGCCTGCTATTGAGCAGACGAAAAAACAGCAACAGACGCCAAAACAGGAGCAAACACAATGAGTCGATATGATTTAGCTCTTGAAGCCGTTCAAGCAAAGGTAGGGAGCTTGGAGCTCTTTAAACTAACCAAGACCTTGCTTGTATCGATGGTTCTGCTGCTTAGCGCTGCTTTTTCTACACTTGCTTCTGCTTCTGCTACTGATATCTTCGATCTACAAAAAAGTGGTGATGTTGAATTGATCGCTTGGGTTGGAGAAAAACCCAAGTCAGGCGACAAGATCATGCCTACCAAAGTTAGCGTAAATGAGCAGGTCATTCTGAACATTGAGGTGGCGACACCGCGTTGGTTAACAGGTGGCACTCGAATCGGCAGCATCGAAATCCCTAATGTGATTGCTAAGCAGCGTAACCAACTTGCGACTAACTACACTGAAAGAGTCGGTGGGACAACATGGTCGCGTCAACGTTGGGAAGTTACGCTCTATCCGATGACATCAGGTAAATTCGTGATTCCTACGCTGCCTGTTCGCGTCCAAGTTTCTGCTCCTGATGGTTCAAACGTTGGTGGCACGCTTTACACGCAGCCAATTAAGTTTGAAGCTTCGTTGCCTTCAGGTTTACTCGATAATGAATCGCCTTGGTTTTCTGCGACAGGCGTAGATATAGAGCAACAATGGCAACGTTCGAGTGAAAACTTAAAAGTAGGTGATGCCATTACTCGAACGGTGACTATCAAGGCCAAAGACAGCTTGTCTGTATTACTGCCGAATGTGTTAAACAATGAATCGACTCAGCAGTACCAAGCTTATCCTCAACCTAATCGTTTGGATGATACTCAAGAACGTGGTGATTATCGCTCAAGCCGAGTTGAAGAGACGGTATATGTGATTCAACAAGGTGGTGAATTTACCTTGCCGGATTTTACATTCCAGTGGTGGGACAGCAAAAATCAACGTCTTGAAAGTGTAGTGATAAAAGGCGAGGTGTTTGAAGCAAAACACACGCTCCAGTCCTTCATCAAGGCTTACATGTCAGTGTTTATTACTGTTGGTTTGGCTCTGTTAGTCTGCATTGCGTTAGTTGTTGCTGTTAAACGTTATTACACAAACCGTCCAACACCGAGTTGGCTGGTATTACGTCGTTTACTTAAGCAAGGTAATTGGGCTGAATTGAGAACCTTTATTTATCGTCAATTACGAAACGAAACCTCTCAGCTAGAACTGGGTAAAGCGCAACTTGGTAAATTGAATGGACAAAAGCGTTGGCTAGAGGATAGCGAAGCCCTTCAACAAGGACGTGAAGATAAAAACGTATTTACTCGTTTATGGAAAGGCTTGCGTAACTTATCCGACGACAAATCAAACCAGAGCAAATCCCGTTCAATTGCCGCTCGCTTGAAAATCCCGAAAGCCTTGCCAGACTTAAAAGATAGAACTAAGTAGCAAACTTTAGTCATTCGCATCGAACATAATCGGCAGGTTCTCTACTATAGGGAACCTGCTTCTTTAATATGGAACTGTATGAAAAGTACCGAGCTAAATCTAATTCCTATATTTGTCGCTATCTATGAAGAGCAGAACTTATCTAGGGCTGCTAATCGCATGGATATAAGCCAACCGGCTGTGAGTAAAGCGCTTGCAAGGTTGAGAGATATCTATGATGAGCCATTGTTTCACAGAACCACTTCTGGCGTAGAGCCAACCACATTCGCTATTGATATCTATCCTGCAATGGCCGCTGCGCTTAAAAACTTTACTTCTACGTTATCCGCATCAAGAGACTTCGACCCTAAAACTTCAGGCCGCGTGTTTTCAATTGCCTGCGTCTCGGCGGCTAGCTACGAAATGATGCCGAGAGTTATGCAGTTAATTAGCCAAGTGGCACCCGGCATAGCGTTAGAAATCCACCCTCTTTTTACAGAAGACTACGAGTCAGATCTGAGGCTACAAAGGCACGATGTGATTGTCGATATGACGCCCAGAGGGAGAACCATGCTTAAGCATGAGGTGATTTCAACTGAAGAACTCGTTGTTGTCTGCCGTCAGGATCACCCGACAATAGGTGATACTATTAATATGGAACAATTCCTAGCACATGAACATGTTGTGGTAGCCCGTTGGCACGCTCGTAAGAGCTTGTTGAGTTCTGAACACTTTAGTGACTTAGAAAAGCGTAAAATTGCCTACCGAGCTGCTGGTGTTGTTGAAATGCTTCCCGTTATAGAAGGGTCTGATTACTTGGGTGTGCTTCCTGTTTCGTCAGTTCGTTGTTTCGCTGAAAAATATAATGTCAAAACACTGCCGATACCATTCCATATTGATGATCTGGATATGTGTATGATCTGGCACCCGAGTAGAACCAATGAGCCAAGCCACAAATGGTTACGCGCTAAGATCAAAGCGGCAGCAAAAGACGTATCGAGTTAGCCTAAAAGAGGACATCACTATGGAAAGTGTTCGCGCGATTTTAAGGGAAAGACAGCGAATTCCCCAGAGCTAAGGGGAGCGGCCTTTGCTGCAATGGACTGATACATTGACCTGCAAGTTAGAGTGACTTGGGAATCGTCGGGCATGTTCCGCTTAGTGAGCGAGGCAAACAGCCCTTGTTTGGTGAAGAACCAGTGACAGAACTAAAGTAATTAATCACTGGCTTGCTTGAGAGGCTGTTTGATTGAAGATCAATTAGTATCAAAAACTGACGTTATGCCTTTTTTTGACCCTGTTCAGAGTTAAGTAAGAAGTAAGATACCCAATCATTAATCGGCAGAGGTCGCGCAAAGAAATAGCCTTGAGCGTATTTACAACCTATTTGACGCAATGTCTCAACATGATTTTGGGTTTCCAGGCCTTCTGCTATGACTGAAAAATCAAGTATTTGTGCGAGTTTTAACACTGCACAGGTAATTTCGTAATCGACTTTAGACGAGTTAATGTCTTCAATAAAGCTACGGTCCAATTTGACGCAATCAGCAGAAAGGTTCTTCAAAACCGACAGTGAAGAATAGCCCGTACCAAAATCATCGATAGCAATTTTGTACCCTTTCGAATGAAGCACCTCAATGGTTCTCGAGCAGGTTTCAAAATCGCGCATCATGTCTCTTTCGGTAATCTCAAGCAGTAGTTGGTGAGGCTTACAATCCGTTTCATCGAGTATTACTTGCAGCTGTTCAGCCAGGTCTGTCATATAGAAGATTCTTGCAGAAAAATTGATTGAGAAAGTGACGCCTTGTAAATCAAGCCCCGCGCGTTGCCACTCGGTAATCAAGTTTGCGACCTTCTTAAATACCCATTTATCGATGTCGATGATCAGGTCACTTTTCTCAGCAACTTCAAGAAAATCAACCGGAGGAAGTAACCCTAACTTGGGGTGTCTCCATCGAATCAAAGCCTCGGCTCCGATGATGTCTTGAGAGTTCAAATCAACCTTGGGTTGGAAGTAAACTTCCAGTTCATCATTGGCGATGGCTTGATGAAGCCCCATATTGGTTTCGATTAAGTCATTAACCTCATGTGTCATTTTGTCAGCATAGATGCGGTACTGGTCTCTACCATTGCGTTTGGCGTGATACATCGCAGTATCTGCGTTTCTAATCAAGGTTTCGCCGTCCAAACCATGAGTAGGGTATTCACACACGCCAATACTGGCTGACACGAAGATAGAATTATCACCGATGTAGTAGGGCTTACGCAGTGCTTGATTTAAACGGTCTGCGATCGGTTCGCCTTCTTCTAACCCAATGTTTGAAAACACAACCATGAACTCGTCACCCCCCATTCGAGCGACAAAGCCTTTGTCTCCAACTAGGTTTCTTAGGATGTCAGATACATTGACCAAAAGGTTGTCACCCGGCGCGTGTCCCAGCGAGTC
The DNA here is from genome assembly GCF_014879975.1 of Vibrio bathopelagicus. Taxonomy (NCBI): domain Bacteria; kingdom Pseudomonadati; phylum Pseudomonadota; class Gammaproteobacteria; order Vibrionales; family Vibrionaceae; genus Vibrio; species Vibrio bathopelagicus. The sequence continues at coordinate 931,195 of NZ_CP062501.1, forward strand.
GTTAATGGTTTTAAACTCATCAATGTCGAGGTAAAGCAATAAGAAAGACTCATGGTTTTGGCTCGATCTTCTGATCTCTTCGTCCAATTTTTTCGTCGCCAAAAGGCGATTGGCCAAACCGGTCAGTGGATCATGGTGAGCCAAGAAATCGAAGTTTTTCTTCTCTTCGGTGAGTTCTAAATAAGCCTCTGAAAGTCGTGAGGCCATATCGTTATAGGCCTTTTCTAAGTGAGACCATTCATCGCTTCTGCCCAAATTGATCGGTTCTTTGAGGCTCCCAGACTCTAGGCGGTCAAAGCCATGTTTAAGCGCATTAAGTGGTTGTCTAATATGATATCTGACCACGTGGTTTACCAATAGCATCGATAATACAAACGCGGAGAGGCTAATAAGGATGGCGTTGAATCTTGATAGACCAATTTCTTTTTCTAGCTGGTCGGTTAATTCTAAGGCTTGGTTTTGGACTCGTGACTCTGTGTTTTTCACCATTTCTAATAAGTCACTCTGTGCTTCTAAAAGAGAGGCCATTACCAACCAACGCTGTTCTAAATTGGCTCTAATTCGTTTTAATGCGGCGTTGTATCGCATTACCGTTCTGTTGATGCGCTTTTTCTCTGCGATGACGGCGGGCGTTTCGATATCAACGTTCTCTAGGTGAAGTAAGAATATATCGAGTTCTTTCTCGACCTCAATAAGCAGCACTTTTTCTGTTTCTGGAGTGATACGACTGTGAATGTCACCGACCATTTTTCCTGAAGTAAGAAAAGATTCGCGTAACATGTTGATGAGATCTAACTCGTTGTTGTAACGGATGAAGTCAGGTTCATCTAGGTGTCTAAGTTTGCTGTCGGCGATGGCGAATTCGAGTTGGTCGAGTTGATCAGCCAAGGTTGCATCAATCTTATTGGTTTGTTTAAAGATCCTATTCAGTGCCAGTGAGCTGCCTAAAAATCGGTGGAAATTGTTAATAAAGGCATCAATTTTTTGCGAAAAGCCTTCATTGGTCGACAAATCCCTTAACCTTTGAAGTTGGAAATCAACGTTAAATGCTTCTTCTGACAGTGTGGTTTCACTGAATAAGAAGGTCTGTTCGAGCAATTTCACTCTTGACGTTAAAGTGAAAACTCGACGGCTGATTTCGGAGTTCACTATCAACTCTGAAACGTGCGTGGACGTTTCAGTTTTAAGTGTAGATTCTACGTAATAGAGCGATCGAATCACCATGATAACAGCGAGACTCACAATGAATAACGATAGAAGATTCGAAATAATGAGTCGTTGGGTGATGTTTATCTGATGTAATTTCATTGTGGCTTCCAAATTCTCAGATACGCTTCGCGATAGCCATTTTTAGGGTCGTAGATGCCTTTGTCTTCGTGACTTATAAGCTCTTCAACATTGTCTGGCGTGACTAGGTGAACAGGAGCAGAGTAACCGCTAGGCGGCATCTTGTTGAAGGCTCGATTGAGTTCGTCGACAATTTGCCAACCTTGCAAATAAAGAGGCTCTGGTACAGTAGCAAGTTGGAACTGGCCACTATTAATTCGTTTGTATGCGGCTTTGCTACCGTCACCCGCCGAGATATTTTGTGGTATTAGCCGATACTCATCGAGGTTGGATTCCAAAGACGGGATCGCATAATCAATGTACAAGTCGTTGATGGCTAAAATGTGCGTGATTTTCTCGTCGTACTTCTTCTCGAGTATTTTTAATGTCGCGGGCATTTGCTCCGCTATTTTATCTAACGGTAGGTAGTTCAGTTCAAGGACATCGCACGTGTTGCAACGTTTAATCGTGTTGACCATCGCGTTTGCTTTGATCATCGCTATTTCATAATTAGGGTCGGTGAATACGACGGTTTTGGCTCGACCATTAGAGTTTACAATCGCGAGCAGTGCAGCGACTTCGGCTACAGCCAAAGGATCGGTTGTTATGTTCGAGTATAAGCCAATCTCAGGGTTCCCACTCACCAATTCAGTCGCATGCCAACCAATGACCACAACCCCGAGCTCTTCGGCTTGTTTTAAAATGTCTTTGTGTCGGACAGCATCGATCCCGCCGAGAACGATGGCGTCAGGCTCAAAGCCGAGCGCTTTTCTGATCGCTGCACCTTGGCGGACTTCAGAACCTAGACCGTCGATAAAACGAAGGTGCCAATTGATCTTAGAAATGGCTTCAGATATGCCTTTCCCAACACCATAAACACCGCCGTTACGTAAGTCTGAGGCGACAAAAATAATGTTCTTCTCGTGAAGCACGGCCGGACCTTCCGTTGGTCCTCCCCAAGTTCGTTGACTGGAAATCGCTTGCATCACTTTTTCTTCAGCGTATTGGAAGAAATCGTCTTCTGGATTGCCCGCAAAACTGGTTGAGTAGCAGGTGGTAGCGAGCAACAAACTCGCAAAACTTATCGTCTTATTCATGAATTATATAAAGTGCTTTTAATCATCATCGTTATATATTTATAATAATGTTAATAAACATTCAAACATTTGGTAACAGTTATGATGGGTCAAATTTATAAAAATGTTTTTCCAACCCTACTAACCGCCTGTTTTGCTGTTCCTTGGTTCGTGAACGCTGATGGCATAAGGCCTGACGCTGATTCTAGAAAACTGGATAAATTTCAAGAGACTGTAAGTGGAGAGCCGATCTCTTTGGCTACTGTGTCATTTGAAAAACCGGTGAGAATTGCTCTAATTTATCCAAGTGCAGATATTTCTGACTTTTGGATAAGAAATTACACGGCATTGAAGGAGCGACTCATTGCCCTCGAACTTCCATTTGAGATCCAAGAGTTCACATCGAGACAAATTGAACACTCTTTACAAACACAATATACGGATCAAGTCTTGAGCTCTGAGGCACCGTATGACTTCGTAATTTTTGGCCCTTCAGAGTTAGGCGTTCAAGCTGGAAATATTCAAAAACTTTCTGCATCGAAAGACTTTAAAACCTTTATCTGGGCGTTTCATACACCGAACGAACAATGGGTACATCAACCAGACAGTTGGTTCGACTTTTCTAGTGCGATGGGCGCGAAAGTGCTGTGCCAACATGTGTTGGAAGAGTTAGGTAATGAGGTTGAATTCTCTGCGAATCGCGGGATCCCTGGAATCACCGACACGCAGCGCTCACAAGGTTTCATCAATTGTGTCGAAGAGAAAGGCGATTGGTTAACCGTCTATGAGCACTTTGGGCAATATCAAAAAATTGGTGGGGCTGATGGGGTTCGATTGGTTCTCGGTAATTTCCCTGAAGTGACGATGATTCACAATGCAAATACAGCGATGACGATGGGGGCTGTTGATGCGTTAGGTAAAGCCGATATGCTTTCTGAAATATATGTGACGGGTTGGGGCGGAACGGCGAAAGAGATCGAAAAGATTCGTTCAGACGAGTTGGATGCGACTCCAATGAGAATGAGTGATGACCTTGGGGTTGCGACAGCGGAAGCCATCAAATTTCATCTAGAAGAGAGGGAAGCCGAAGTGCCACTTATCTATTTGGGGCGAATTACGGTTGTGCACAACAAGATGAATGATGAAGAGTTGAATCAGTTAACTAAAGAAGCATTTCGTTACTCGGGTCAGAACTAGGCTTGCTTAATCTGTCTCTTCTGGTTCTATTTTCACACATTAAACTAAAAGAGCCGTTTACCTGTTTCGACTGAATCTGCCAGACTTAGGTAAACGGCTCTTGCATTAGGTATCGAAGGTTCTAAATCTTAACGATTAAACCTCAATGAATTCGATCATTCAGTGATTTCTTTCAGCACTTGTCCAATCGAACCACTTGGTTGAGTGATGCCCAGTTTATTCGAAAGTGTTGGCGCAATGTCGTATGGCGTGATTGCACGCGAGACGTTCTGAGCTTCAACATCGTAGCCTGCAAAAATAACCGGTACATGGGTGTCGTATTTCCAAGGAGAACCATGTGTAGAGGCGATTTGTAGGCCTTCCATGTCATTAATGTAGCTACGTGGTGCGAATACCACATAGACATCGCCAGAGCGAGCTGGGTGGTAGTTGTTTTTGATGAGCTGCATTACATGAGTATCCGGCACTCGGTTCGCTGCGATATCACTGCTTGATACTGCAAATGCAACGCCTTTCACTTTCGCTATTTCATCCGCAATTACTCCTTGTACCTCAGCGAGGTCAAGCTTCTTCTCGGCGATTAAATCGTGATTCAGATAAATATAAGGCTGTGCATACAAACGAATCGCCTCTTTAGTTAAGCCAAATTCGTCCTTCAATCGTTTCTCAACGCCACTCGAGAGTAGTGTGTCTTTGTTGAAGTACTGAGCTTGATTGAAGCCAAGTGCATTTGCCGCAGGTGAAGATTCAGGCACGCCGTGATCGGCAGACAGTACAATTAACGTGTTCTCTAGGCCGACTTGGTTATCGACAGTCTTGAGAAGCTTTGCGATAGTTCTATCGAGTCGAATCAAGTTGTCTTCGGTTTCTAGACTTTCAGGGCCATAAAGGTGAACCACATAGTCGTTCGACGAGAAACTAACAGATAGATAATCGGTCACGTCACCTTGGCCTAGCTTCTCTTGCATCAACAAGGTGCTTGCGAAGTTTTCCGTGATTTCATCACCAGCAGGACTCACGGTGAGCGTAGTACTGTAGTACTTATAGCTTGCCGGGCCGTATGGGTGAGGGAAGGTGCGTTGGAAATCACCGAGTTTCACTTTGTGTTCGGTATTATGTTCTTGCAACGTGTATTGATCACGCGGCAATGAAAGCTCCCACTTTTGTTTGGAATACTGAGCAGCAATCGCTTTCTCGTTCCAGCGTGATACCCAAGCTGGATATTCATCGTAGTAATAGTTACTCGTTACAAATTCAGATTGTGCTTTGGAGAACCAGAAGGCTTTGCCACTGTGTCCCGCCAATGAGATTGCGCCGCGGTCTTTCACCGACACACCGAACACTTTGGATTTTCCGCTATTGGAAATCGTTAGTTCATCACCAAACGTAGTAGAGAGTATTGGCTCAGGAGAGCGACCATCACCTTGTGCTGTCTTCTGTGTTGGGTCGATCTCTGTTGCTTTATCGACACCTGCACCAGAGGTCAGCATTTTGTAGTTACCATCTTCTACGTTATACACCAAACGCTCTTCACTACGGTCATACCAAACATTACCAACCATGCCATGAACACTCGGCGGAGCACCCGTTGCAAGCGATACATGTCCGACAATGGTTTCTGTGTTTCCATGCTGGTAGTTTGCATTGGTGTAATAGGTACCGTCATCCATTAAGTACCGAAATCCGCCTTCACCGAAGTTGTGCTTATATCGTTCGATAAGGTCTGCACGCAGGCCATCGACCGTGATTTGGAGGACTAAATCTGGCTTGTCCGCAGCCGATGCAGGGAAGGCACAGAGTAACGCGAGTGTAAGTCCTGAAAGCTTGGTGTATTGCATAGAGTGTCCTTTTCAGTGTTGCCGTAGCGTTCTAACGTTTGATGATGCAAGTTATGTTTTTAGTATCGTTGACCGGAGAGCATTGAGCTGAGTCACTTAATTCGTTTAAGTGATTAATTCTTAAAATGAACTAGCTTGCTCTCTAAATTAATCAGCATCTTTAACTAGTTCGTATCTTTAACTAAGCGCAGGCCCATGTCTGACATAGTGATCGATTGGCTTGCGAAGTCGCGACGGTAACTTTCAGATTCATTTTCATCATAGGCAAAGCTGCCACCACGAACGGACTTGTGTGATAAACCAACGTCACTGTGTTTTGTATTGTTTGGATTGTCTGTTGGACCGAATCTGTAGAAGGTGTCATCAAAAGCATCAATGACAAATTCACCAACGTTTCCTGTCATGTCGTATAAGCCTAGTTCATTTGGTTTTTTTAGCCCGACAGGATGTGCGCTATTTTTTGAATTTGCTGAGTACCACGCGACATCATCTAAGTCGTTGGAACCACTGTAAGTATAGCCTTTACTGTCATTGCCACCTTTCGCAGCAAACTCCCATTCAGCTTCCGTTGGCAGGCGGTATTCTTCGCCGGTTAATTCATTCAATTGCTCAACGAAATAGTTCGCTTGTTGCCAGCTAAGGTTATTAACCGGAACCTGTGGATTTTGGAAATAACTGAGAGATGAACCCATCACCGATTCGAACAATTCTTGAGTCACCTCAAACTTCGCGATGTAGAAACTATCTACAGTTACATCCCGGGCTGGTCGTTCTGCCTTGCTCGCTTCTGGGCTGTTTGAACCCATGGTGAATGTTCCGCCTTCAACCAACACCATCTCTTGGTCAATTTTTTTGGCGATAGGATGTGTAGGCACGCTGACACAGCCGCTTAGAAGAATAGTCATGGTGACGCTGCTAACCGCTGCTAAATGTTTGTAATTGAAAAATTTCATCACGTGCCTCAAATGTTCGAAATAGGGTGCAATTCTAACGTTTAAGGTCATTCCTATTGGTTATAAAGGGTATAACATGCCACTGACTTAAATCGGAATTATGATGGGAGCCAGACACTAAGATAGGTAGGTAAATCATGCATATTACTCAAGGTCCGCAATATAATGGTAAAGCGTCTAAACGCTTGCATGTTATGGCGAAGCCGATTGGCGCAGCGTGTAATATCGACTGTAAATATTGTTATTACCTAAGTAAGCAAGATTTGTTGGAGTACAAGAAAGGCAGTTCTCCAAGAATGGATGACGAGACGTTAGAGACTTATATCCGACAATATATCGAAGGTCAAAATACCCCTGAAATCATCTTCTCGTGGCAGGGCGGTGAACCTACCATGCTAGGTTTGGCTTATTTCGAAAGAGTGGTTGAGCTGCAGAAAAAATATCAACCTGAAGGTGTGTTGATTTCAAATGACCTTCAGACTAATGGCACATTATTGAATGACGATTGGGGTCGATTCTTAGCAAAGAACAACTTCCTGATCGGTTTAAGTATTGATGGCCCTGAAATGCTGCACAACGCTTACCGTACAAATCGAGCTGGTCGTGGCACATTCAAACAAGTGATGGCTGCGGTTGAACTGCTACACAAACACCAAGTTAAATTCGCAACGCTCACTTGTGTGAATAACCTCACCAGTCAAAATGCACTAGAAGTGTATCGCTTCCTGCGTGATGTGGTGAAGTCTCCACAGATGCAATTTATCCCTATCGTTGAACAAAAAACCTTTAGAACCGTTGCACCGCAAACTTCTCAAGTGAGTGAGCAACTTAAGCAAGGTGACAAACGTCTTATCCCAGGCCACAAAGATTCGATCATGGAATCATGGTGCGTGTCAGATTTGGCTTGGGGTAATTTCCTGATTACTGTGTTTGATGAGTGGGCGAAGCACGACATCGGTAAAGTGTTTGTTCAGTATTTTGAAGCAAGCTTAGAAACGTGGATTGGTCGCCCAAACCCGCTTTGCACTTTGAACGAGATGTGTGGCAAAGGGCTCGCGATGGAGCCAAACGGCGACGTGTTCTCGTGTGACCACTATGTCTACCCAGAATATAAAATCGGAAATATCCACCACGAGAAGCTTGATGATCTCGCGTACAGCGCACCACAACAGAAATTTGGTTTCGCGAAATCACGCACATTGACGAGCCAATGTCAGCAGTGTGACTACAAATTCGCTTGTCATGGCGAGTGTCCTAAAAACCGCTTTATCAAAACTCGTGCTGGTGAGCCGGGTTTGAACTACCTATGTGCAGGTTGGCACAAGTTCTTTTCTCATGTAGATAAGTCGATGGCCTATATCGCTCGGGCCATGAGACATCCTGTAGCTCATGGTAAGCACAATGACTCTGTATTGATGGCGCATCGAGCAAAACAGGCGCAACAAGCCACGTTCGAGACCAAGTTTTAACTCGGCCTTTTTGTCTACAGATCCTAACGAAATTTAATTAGATACGAGTCTAAGGAAAGGCTAAGTTCCCCAGTTTAAGGTAATACTATGATGAAGAAGAGTTTAGCGACTGCCGTTGCGTTGTTAATTTCAACGTCTGCTATGGCAACCAATAGCGTTCAACAGACGGTTGACGCACCGGCACAAAATATCAATCAAGTGCTTGAAATGACGGATACTCAAACCCGTATCCAACAGTTGTCTTACATGGCGCAAGATCAAAACCAATCCATAGAGAACCGTACTGGTGCGTTGCAAGCACTGACCAATTACCCAAGCCAAAACGCATTGGTTGCTGTGGCAAGAGGGCTTAAAGACCCAAATCCAGAAGTAAGAGAAGCCGCGGTCATCGGCTCTGCACCATATCAGTTAGAACATCGCTGGACCTTGGTTTCTCCGTTACTAAAAGATAACGACACTATGGTTCGCCATACCGCAACATCAAACCTAGTTCGTGACTTTAATGCGTTAAATGAACAGCAAAAATCACAGATTGAGTCTCCAGTAAAAGAACTGATTGGTTTCTTGGAGACTCAGGAGTCTGAGAAATTTCAGTTGTTGTTTGCTGATGTACTTCGCTGGCACAACGAATGGGATAAAGCAGAAACGGTTTATCTAGAACTGATAAAAACTCATCAGAAAGATCCCCAAGTTTGGTTGAGCTACGCTGATAATTTCCGAGCTCAGAAAAAAGACCTGCAAGCAGTAGAAGTGCTGGATCGTGGTTTAGGGAATGTGCCAAACAACGCAGCGCTGCATTACTCAAAATCTTTGACTCTGGTTCGCCTTGAAAACAAGAACGCTGCGGCAAATGAGATAGAAGTCGCTGCAGAACTGGCGAAAGATAATAGCTATTACTGGTATTTGAATGGCGTGTTACAGGAAGAGTTCGATATCGACAAATCAACCCAGTCATTTGAAAAGGCGTATCTAATTTCGGGCTCGCCCGAGCAACTTTACGCAGTCTGTGATATTTACGTGCGTTACGGGAATGAGAAAACAGACGACTGCTTGGAAGAGCTTTCGAAAGTTGCACCGAGTTACGTGATTGAACAGTTGAAAGAGAAGCGTGTTCCTTCTAGTTCGTAAATTTCAACGGTAGTTGCTGATTAAATAAGGAGCCAGTCGACGATATCGACTGGCTTTTTGTTTTCCGTATATGTTCGATTTTTACTAGTCACCCATTGAGCTTGATGCTCGGCGTCTGTCTGTTGCTCCATAGATCTTGCCATCTTTTACTTCAATGGCGTTCAAGCCACTGACCACAGGAATGACATGTACCGGATAACCGAGCTGAATAAACTCAGGGACAAGCATTTCAGCGTAGGTTTTCTTCTCGACTAATAGACCCGTTGGGTCATAAGGTTTGGTTCGATCAATCTTAGTGCCGTACTGAATATTCGGTAGGTCAATGGCGTCCTGCGCGGATAGACCCCAGTCGAGAACGCCAACTACGGTTTTTAACACATACCCTGGAATTTGAGAGCTACCCGGTGATCCCACCACTAAACGTAGGTCGTCATTCTTGTCCATCACCATTAACGGTGTTATCGCTGAGCGAGGTCGTTTTCTTGCGTCGATAGCATTTTGACTCGGTTTACCGTTGATGGTTGGTTTGGTAGAGAAATTGGCCATTTGCGCATTGAGAATCACACCATCAACCATTACTCCAGAACCCATTCCTGTGCCAATGGTACTGGTCATTGCAATCGCATTACCGTCTTTATCGATGATGGAGATGTGTCCGGTATCCTGACTTTCAAAGCCTTGATACTGTGCGTAGTCGGTATCGGAAAGCTTACCTGCCTTCGGGTTAGACTGCGCGATGCCATGCTCTGGGATCAGTTGACGTCGCTTATCAATGTAAGGCTTGTCGAGTAGGGCAGACACTGGGGCTTCAACATAATCAGGATCACCTGCATAAGCGATACGGTCGGCTTTGGCAATTCTCATTGCTTCCGTCATTAAGCGCCAAGGTTCAGCATCGGTTTTCGACATGTTTGCTAAATCATAGGCTTCTAGCATTTCAAGACTTTGGGCCACCATTACGCCACCAGAAGCAGGGTAGCCAAATGACACTATCTTATTGCCTCTATAGTCGTTTTCAATTACGTCGCGTTGTTTCACTTTGTAATGCTCAAAATCTTCGATAGAAAGCTTTGCGTGGCCTGAATCAATACGGCTGTTGACCGTTTCAACGATGTGCTTACCAAATTCGCCACCATAAAGGTATTTGTCACCTTGTTGAGCAATGTTGTTTAGAGTGTCGGCAAGTTTTGGGTTGGTCATCAAAGTGCCTGTTGGTTTGATCTCATCGTTATCCCAATAGAGCGCTTTGATTTCTGGGTCTTCAATCAAACGTGTTTGCTCACGAACCACAATGTCGTACGTGTAGCTATTCATCGCATAACCTTTGCTTGCAAGGTCGATGGCAGGTTGAATAAGTTCCGACCAAGGCAGTTTCCCATACTCTTGGTGGGTGCTATAGAGTAGTCGAAGTGTGCCAGGTACTGCGACCGAACGCGGACCCAAAATCTCATTTCGACTTAGCGGCTTGTCGTTTTCCATGAACATGTCGGGTGTTGCGCTAGAAGGGGCTTCATCACGACCATCGAGAGCGAGAAACTGGTCTTTATCATGTTGATAAAACAGAGCAAACGTTCCGCCGCCGATCCCAGTCATGTCGGGCTCGACGACCGACATGGTCATTTGCATCGCCACCATGGCGTCGATGGCATTGCCGCCTTGTTTCAGTATCGAATATCCGGTGCTGCTGACATATGGGTTGGTCGCACTCACCATGAATTTTTCGCCGCTTTTGTCTGGTGTTATTGGAAAGGGGGTGGGCTCAGCCGCGAAACCGACCGCTGAAACCAAACTTAAAGATAAAGTAGCTAATCGCATGCGTTCTCCGTTTAAGGTATCTGTTTATTTGCTCTAAGGTTGACCGAGCAAGGCCGGCGAAGTTCGTGAGTTTGCAGCCTTTTTACACAATGTTGACTGCTCTGACATTCATCCCAAAACCATATAAATTATTGCAAATAAAAGGATAGTTAAGGCTTATGTTTCAGCTTGTTTGGGTAAAGTTTAGGACCAGAAAAAAGCCCAAGGTGCGTGAGTACCTTGGGCTTCTGTTTTTATTGAATATTATTTAACTCTGGCTTAGAAAACAAAACTCAGCATGATGGTATAGAGCACTGCATCTTTATCATCAAAGCCTGTTGGTGTGAAGTCTTCAACAAAGGCGCCGTTGGTTTTACGTGCTTCAAAGTATTGAACTTCACCATTGATAGAGACGTTTGGTAGTACATCGTAATCGACACCAATCAAATAACTGTTCCCGGCTAAGTGCTCGTTAGAATCAAACTCTGCACCGTAAACAACGTAAGGAGTGAAAGAGTTTAGTCTATAGCCCAAACTTGCGTACATCGATGATGAGAAATCACTTATTTGCCCTTCACTAGTCAGAACAGCTTGACCAAATTCGTACTCGGCTCCTAGCGACCAAAGTTGGATATGTTGGTTATCTAGTTCTGTTGTGTATGGTGTAGGCACCCCAGGTATTGTCGTGCTAACCGTTTGATCGAAAGTTGAATCTAAGAAAGATAGGTTCCAACGGTAGTTTTCGCCGCTTAGTTGTAGGTTGGCACCGAACATTCGATTGGTTTCAAATTCTAGATCTGTACTCGAGTTGAACTCGACTTCATTTGTGTCTTTTACACCATAGAACGGAGAGAGCAATAGAGTCGCCTCATCACTGACGTCGTGGGTCCAGCTGACCTTGATGCCATTGAACGCGGTGATACCTAGCACGGCATTATAAACCTCTGTTGGAGGCCTAGCGGTCATGTAAGCTTGGCCAACGTAATAGTATTCAGAGGCAAGAAACAGAGGGATCCTTAAGCGTCCGATGCTGGCATCAAAATCACCAAATTCATAGCCGAGATAAGCCCACTCTAGTTGTGGGTCACTCCATTCAAATTGTGGTGCTTTCACAACTTGTACAGACGCTTTAAATGAGTTGTAGAAATAATCGAGCTGAACACCAAACGTGGTATCACAGTCGTAACAGTTTTCATCAGTAAATCCACGATTAATTACTAATGGATTTTTGTTATCTGATTTAGCCCAAGATGTTGAGCCAAATCCGCTTAACGAAAGGTTGTCGGTTATCTCTATAATCGCGAATGCGGGAGAAGTAAGTGAAGCACATAGCACTGACGTAATTATCTTTTTCATGTTATTTCTCCGAGCTTACAACGTAGAGAACGTTGGCATTTTCAGGAACTGAAGAGAGGGGGGAGTATCCGATACGATTAGGTTTATCATTAAGCCAGTCCACTAGGCTATCGGTAGAGGCTGACTTAATTTCTCTCGGGTAACGCGCTTTACCGGAAAAGGATAGGCCGGCCCAGTGCGCGTTCATTTGAGCTGCGTTCTTACCTAGTAACAATCGATAGAAACGGTCTCTTTCGTCACTGTTTTCTGGCCAGTCTGAAAGCTCAACGCGTTTGCCGTCAAGGCGTTTAGTTTTTCCCCGATACAATTTTCTCGCTTTGTTTATAGAGATTTCACTGAAATCGGTATCTAACGAGAATATTGCATACTCTTCTGCTGCATAAGCCGGATTTAGCAACAATAGGCTACCTAAGAGACCTAATATCGCTGATGTAACAGTCGTTCGTTGGATGATTTTTATTGTATTAATCCAATCCATTGGTTTCTCCTAACAGGTCGCACTTTCAATTTGATGGAATAGCTTTTCTTTCCTGACAGGCTTTGGTACATATCCATCCATACCTGAATCAAAGCATCTTTGTATGTCATCATCGATAACACTCGCGGTAAGCGCGATGATAGGAGTTTTGCTTAAGCCTAAGTTTTTTTCGTGTGCACGAATCTCCTTGGTTGCGGTGAAACCATCTTTCACTGGCATCATACAATCCATTAAAATAACGTCGAAGCTGTGATCTTTTTGGTACATGTCGACAGCAATTTGACCGTTATCCGCGATTTCAAAAGCATAGCCAGCCTTTTTGAGCATCACAGAGGCAACCTTTTGGTTAACGCGGTTGTCTTCGACCAATAGTATTCTTTCTGATTTACTTGGTACTGCGTCTTCCTCAGGTGTTTCTGGTAACGTCAGGCTCTGCTTCGCTGCATGAATAGGTGTCACTGTGGAGTGGGCTGAAATAGCTTGTTTGCCTGATGACTGTGTGGAGGCGGTAAGAGACGAAGGTGGAAGAGGCTCCTCTTCAACAGCAGTTAAGATCTTTTCTTTTAGCATCTCAAATTTGAATGGTTTCGGAACGTAGTCGTCCATACCCACGTCAAAACATTTTTGGATATCATCATCAATTACACTGGCTGTTAACGCAATGATAGGGATGCGTCGTGATGCTTTGGTTTCTTTTTCTATACGGCGAATATTCGCCGTGGCTTCAAAGCCATCCATCACTGGCATCATACAGTCCATCAAGATCGCAGCGTAATGTGGGTTAGCACTGAATATATCCACGGCTTCTTGACCATTGTTAGCGAATTCAAATTCGAAGCCACTTTTGCCTACGTGAAGTCCGGCAATTTTCTGGTTAATCTTATTATCTTCAACGATAAGGATCTTATGATGAATAACCTCAGACACTTGTTTTTTGTCGCATAACTCGACTAAGCCTTGCGAATCGCAAAGTTCAATCGCTTTTATTAAGCGTAAGCCGAGTAGTGGCTGAGAGACCTGCGCGGTAATACATTGTCCAATATCTGCGGGGTCGCTTAAGAATGAGCGAATTAAACAAATGGTGATGCCATTCTTGTGTAAGGTATCTAAGTCGTTCGAGTAGTCACTCGCTTGGAATGTATCGTCTTCTGCGAAAATAACAGTGACAGGCTTGTTGTGTTTGTTTGCTGTGATCTGAGAGGTAACTAATGAAGCTTCGTTTGAGCGTTGCGCCACTTTTAGGCCGAAAAAGTTAAGATCATTTTCAATACGCTCTGATATTCCTTTTTCGTTACCGAGTATATAAATATCGGTGGTCGCTGGGCTTGGTTTTGGAGTATCTAAGTCGATTGGCAATTCAAGTTCGAAGTAGAAACAGCTACCTTCGCCTTTCACTGAGTCCAACTGAATTTTCCCGCCCATCAGTTCCACAAGCTGAGTACTGATTGCTAACCCAAGGCCTGTGCCACCGAATTGGCGAGTGGTTGAGTCATCTTCTTGGGCGAAGGGTTCGAATATCTGTTTTTGTTGCTCTTTATCGATACCGATCCCTGAGTCTTGCACGGAAAATCGAATAGTGACGTCACTCTCAGATTTGTTGAGAGTCGTGATCGATAGGGTTACACCCCCTTCAGCGGTAAACTTCACAGCATTCGACATGAAATTCATCAACACCTGTCTTAATCGGTGGTCATCAATCATGACCCGTGATGGGGTGTTGGGGCTGATCTCGACGTTTACGCCGATGTTCTGTTCTTTCGCTTTAGGGGATACGATAGAGGCAATATCGTATATGGATTCACGGATGGAAGCGGAATGTGGGCTAATCAGTAACATGCCGGACTCTATTTTAGAGAAATCTAGGATGTCATTGATTAAGCTCAGCAGTAACTGAGAAGAGGTTTCGATAGTATCGACATAGTCTTTCTGAGTTGGAGTCAGCGGTGTATCTGAAAGTATTTCTGAAATACCGATAACACCGTTAAGAGGTGTTCTGATTTCATGAGACATGTTCGTAAGGAAACTACTTTTTGCCTTACTCGCTTGTATGGCATCGTCTTTCGCTTTTTCGGCGTCCTCTTTTGCGATCGTTAGCCTTTCTTTAGCGTGCTCTCTTTCGATTGTTAGCCGCTCGACTTGTTGAGCAAATAAGCTTAACTCATCTTTCCCTTGAACCAATATTTCAAGAGAAGGGCGCTGGCCATTATCGTGTTTTAAGAATCGTAGAATCAGCCCTAAGTTGTTTGTCACTTGTCTTGCTAAGCTTAGGGTTAACGCCATCACAATAGTAGCAAGTAGCGTGACGATGGTGATAAATAGCGTTCGCTGCATTTGAGCGTCCGAAATCGCTTGTCCTACTTCTTGTTGAAACTCTTGCTTTATCACGCCACCAAGGTTCTGTAACAAGGCTAATCTTGCCCTCATAGCCGTTAAACCAGTAGAGATTTCTTTCGGTGTTAGTTCACTGAGCATATTCACATCAAGAAGTGCAGTTCTTATCTCTTGGCTTTGGACGAATACATCATTTCTAAATACGTCCACCATGAGAGATACTTGATGTTCATTGGCATTTAGCGACACAAAGCGCTCTAAAAAGAGTTGTTGTCTTCCGCTCAATGTAGCGATTAATTCAGCCAGTTCAGGATCGTACTCTTGATCTTTCTGGTAGATTTCAATGAGTGATGCACCCAACTTAAACTCTTCATTAGACCAAAACATTAACCATTCAAGCTGTTGTAAAGCGGTTAGGTGTTGTTGTATCTCACGCTTGGTATTTTCAAAAGGAACCCTTTCAATCGCGAGCAGCAGTTGCTGGTAAAGATCACTTTGCCACTCAATCGCGTCAAGTTTATCAAAACTGTCTGTTGCTTCCATTGTTGACAAGGTCGCTTCACTAAAATCGTTGAGCAGTTGATTCATTTCACCAGAAGCGTTCAAGAAAACACTTGTTGAGAGTGCTTCTAGTTCTAACTTGGTTTGAGTGCTTTGCTCTACAAAAGCGTCTGGGTTCGGCGCCAAGGTACTTCGATAGAGAGTCGAGATTCCTTCTAAATATAAGGACAACTGACTGGTTCGCTCAAAATCGTTCAATTGAGTTGTAAGAAAATAGGCTTGTCTTCCTGCGAGGAAAAGCAGCAATGAGATAGGAAGAAGAACTAATCCGAAAAGTTTGTGCTTTACTGAAAGATTACTCCAGACCATGCGTGTCGACATATAAAAGTATCCATCCAACTGTTTTCATATAAACGTAGAATAAAGTTAGCGATATGGAAACCTAGAAACAACAAATTTGGTAGAAGTGTGGGAGAGGTATAAGTTATTGTGATTACAACGCTTATTCTAAGATTGGTGAGCGTCCTTTCGTTTTGTACCATAAGGCAACCAGAACAAGAGAGTTGGTGTTAATATTCATTGATGAATTGATTCCACCATTCGCATATTTTCCTGTCGGAATCCCCCTAAACTTTAAGCTACTTTCTAACACATCTTCATAAAGCAACTCGCTAAATTCATCTTCAAAGAGAACGCTGAACCCAAATGCCACTTTATTGCTGAGTATTTGTGGGTTTTCGATAGGTTGGCCGGATGGACTAACACTTGTCCAAGATTTTCCGTAGTAATACACGTTGTTGTAGGCGAACCAAGGGTTTTTATTCATCGCATCTTCAGCATAAGCCGAGAGGATATTTTGTTTCTCCCAGCGCTGTTTGTGGAGATCATAAAAGGGAAGCAATTGGCTCCACTTACTATCACCGTACTCTATGGTCGACAGGACATAGGGATCGCTGGTGAGAAAGGGCACGTTTCGGCTGTCGATAGCGATGGTGATCTCGTCAATCTCAACGCTTTCAAGATATGTCTTCAAATCAGGGAGTAGTACATCAAACTTGAACATTTTGAAACCCTGAGCTGCGTATTGCAGATAGCCGTTTCTTCCTTCTTGTCGGTAATATTCTTTGCCTTTATAGAGCTTAGTACCATAAAGCGTACCGTTGTTGATGGCTTTATCGAGATTCCAGCGACTCACAATTTTTTGAATATCAGAGATGAGCTCGGGATGTTGCTGTTCCAAGATTTTGAGCCAAACTAATAACCGTCCAATATCGAGTGCAGACCACCCATTTCCGTTACTTCGCGTATCGCTTAATCGACCAGAGGGCTTAGCTGACTTGGTGCTGTATTCTCGGTTAGGCAGTAAACCTTTATACAAAGGAATGGTATGCAGCGTCGTTAATGTTTTATTCAACTCATGGTGGGCTTGTGCTCTTGTTTTTAAACCTAGAGCTTCGAGCGCTAAGGTGGCCGCGATCCCACTTGCAACATCCCACATTGTTGTGTGTGGATAGCCTTGTACTGAATTCCAAAGCCCGGTTTTGTTATTGAAGTTCCTTTGAATGTAATATTCCGCTTTTTTGGCTAGCAGTAATTCATTTCGGCTTAATGGAATAGGGGAGGAGCTTTTTGATAGCGTGCTTGTCGCATCTTGACTAATTAATGGAGCAGGATGAACATCGATGTCAGTGTTCTCTTGAACATCTACTGTATTTTCGGATATTGGCGGAGCGATAACTCGACGGTAGTACTTAGGTTCGTCAATCTCTTTGTCTTCATCCATTCCTGGAGTGCTGGCAGGGGTGATGACTCCTCTTGTCCCATAAAAACTAACCTCTTCGTCCGCAAATACTTCCCATTGTTGAGTAAAGATTGAAATCGCAAACAATAGACAAGTAAAACGGACGTTTCCTTTCGTGATTAGCTTCAATGCAACTCCATGCTTATTGTTATAGTTAAGCTAATGATAATACAACTTATTGCATCGTATCAGAGGAATTACGAAAAATGTGAATATAGGTATTGATGATAATTTAAACAATTAACTTGTTTGATCTAACAATACGCTGTTAAACTGTAAGCATAACAACGGACAGAACTGGCTAGATGGATTTTGATTTAGTTAGGAAAAGATTGTTATGTTTAAATTTTATGATTTCATCCGCGACATGGGCCTTCCGGTTCCTGAGCATATTTCCCCTGAAAATTCTTGTTTGATTCAGCATCGCTATCTTAAAGAGCGTTATCAGATAGAAGAATCGTCAAAAGAACGCATTTTCCATTACTTAACTTCAAATGTATTAAAGCGTCAAAACTTCGGTGATGTCGGAGACGCTCAAGCCGTGATTGCTTTTTCGTTTGGTGATAGTGATTGTGTTAATCAGCAGTTAGCGAGCCATGTGGCGCTATTTTATCATTTGAATCCTTTGGCTTTTTGTTACGTGCAACAGGAGATAGCGAAGCATTTGCATCAAACTCCTTATGTACCGATAAAGAATGACCTTTATCAAACGACTGCGGATGTGGCAAAAAAGGCACGCGAGGATTTGGGGAAAGTTAAAGTCGCCGTTGTTGCACAATCTTGGCATGCACAGCGCTGTATTGAAACTTGCGAATCTTTGGGCTTTACGGTCGTTGCTCTGAAAGTGTCTGATGGTTTTCCTTCACAAGATCCTCAGCCTTGGGTCCGAAACCCAATTAATTGGATAATAAAAGAAAGTCATAGAGAAGTTGCGACAGGCTATGAGGTGAGCGAGCAATTTAATCTCATTTAACTCAGGTGTTTATAAAATTAGATGAGATTCCAACTACAAATGAGGTTGATATGGTTTTGTCTGATAACGTTTTAAGGATCAATATCTAAGCTTTTAAAAAATTGTATTTAGGCTGTTAAAAATTTGTCTATACTCACTCTATAATAATATGCAACTAGGTGAGTCTGGCTATATGGAAGATATGACACGGAGTCCTTTTCGAACTGTGAAGAGGGAAGCGTTGGCCGCGGTTGGTTTTAGCATGGGGATCAATTTATTAGTACTCGCTGTGCCTATATACAGTTTACAGCTTTTTGATCGAGTGATGAGCAGTGCAAGCTTGGAAACCTTGCTGGCATTATTGGGTATTACTCTATTTTTGGTCACCTCCCAGTCGGCTCTTGAGTACATTCGAACTCTTTTGATGCAACGTTCTGCGCTTAAATTGGACACACAGCTTAGTGGTCAGTTACTGGATTTAAGTATATCGACATCATCGCAATCAAATAGCATTGATAAGCAGCCGCTCCACGATCTCACAACACTACGTAACTTTCTTGCATCCCCCTCAACATCTTCAATTCTGGATTTACCATTCACTCCGTTCTTTCTAATCCTGCTGTTTTTTCTACACCCATACATCGGGTTCGTTGCACTCACTGGCGTGATCATTTTTTCATTGCTTACTTTTGCAATGATGCTCGGAGGTAGAAAGGTCAGTGGTATGGCTCAAGAAGAGACGGGCAAAGTCGCCATGGAACTCAACGACTTTCTTCGTAATGCGCCGACACTGAAGGCTATGGGCATGAGTCAAAACATAGGAAAAGTTTGGGAAGAAAAAAACAACCACGTCCTCAGTTTGCAATGGTTAGTAAACGCCAGAGTAGGTTTGTTACTCGCGGTTAGCCGTTATTTTAGAACCTTATTGCAGGTGGTCATACTCACACTTGGTGTTTATTTAGCGCTGCAACAGCAAGTGGGTCTTGGTGCCGTTATCGCGAGCTCAATTCTGATTGGCCGAGTCGTCAGTCCTTTTGAAAGTGCGGTTAGTGGATGGAAGTCTTGGTATAGCGCATTTCAATCGTGGCGAAGACTCAAACAGTGTGTATCTCTTAGTAAAACGAAAGCCAAAACGTTGTTACCACAGCCTAAAGGCGAAGTGCAATTTAACAACGTGAGCTTGAAGTTCCCTGGAGCAAAAGCGCCGACTTTGCAGGGTATCAGTTTCAAGCTGGGTGCCGGTCAGGCTCTTGCAGTCATGGGTAATTCTGGGTCGGGTAAGTCAACTCTTGCAAGTTTACTGATGGGCATTCATAAAGCGAGTGTTGGCGATATCAAAATTGATGGCGCAACGGTTGAGAAATGGGATCAAAACCAATTCGGCCAATATATTGGTTATCTACCTCAGCATGTAGGGTTACTTGCCGGAACGGTTAAACAAAATATTTCGCGATTTGCAGAGTGTAATGACGAAGATGTAGTTTCATCTGCAAAACTTGCGTGTATTCATGAGCTTATTATGGCGCTTCCTGAAGGGTACGATACTTATATTGGTGAAGGCGGAATTCTACTTTCCGGAGGCCAAAAACAACGAATTGGCCTTGCAAGAGCAATTTACTCAAATCCAAGAGTATTAGTATTGGATGAGCCGAATTCAAACCTTGACCCCGAAGGCGAAACCGCTCTGGCCATTGTTTTACAGCATTGCAAAGAACATAAAATTACCGTGGTAATGATCTCTCATCGACCGGGTTTCCTTCGTCAGATGGATTGGGTTATTAGTTTGAAAGAAGGACGTGTCGAGAAAGCTGGAACCTGTGAACAGTTCTTAGGGCTTAATGTGAACTCGCAAGGTAAGGCTGCCTCATTGAACAATGCCAACTCCCAACCTAAGACTCACTCTCAAACTTCGAAGGTTTCGCCGAAGTCTCAAAATTCAGTACAAGGATAGGTGCAGAATATGGAAGGGAATTTCAGTACGCGAAAGCTCATTATATTAGGTTCGACTATCCTAATTTTGACTGTCGGAGGCTTCTTATTTTGGTCTATGACGATGTCATTAAGCTCAGCTTCTGTTGCTCACGGTAACTTAGTTGTTGAAAGCAAAAGGAAGCAGATTCAACACTTGCAGGGTGGTTGGGTTAAACGAGTTTTCGTGAAAGACGGCGAGAAAGTGAAAGTTGGCCAAGTGCTTATCGAGCTTTCTGATAGTAAGTCTGAATCTGACTACAAGCGTTATTTATATCGAAACTTTTCTTTGATAGCGCAGCAAGCTCGGCTTGAAGCACTACTCAATGAATCTGAAGAGCCACAGTGGCCAGAAGTGTTGGTGAGCAATGAGGATGAATCTTTAATTGTTATGCCAATCATCAATAGTGAATCTGTTCAGTTCGAGCAAGGCTTGTTACGAAAGCAATTAATTGATTCGCTATACACACAAAAATCCACGTTATACCGAGAGAAAATTCAAGGTAACCAGTTCCAGAGAAAGGCCGTGTCGTCTCAAAGAGATCTAATCAAGCAAGAGATTGATATGACCAAAGGCCTTGTGGCTAAAGGGTATGTATCTAGAACTCGTATGCTTGAGTTGCAACGACACTACGCACGTATTGATGGTGAACTTGCGGAAATCAAGGTTACGATTGATGTCGCTAAACGCGAACTCGAAACTTTGGAAGAAACCTATAAAAGTCAGTTGTTGGATTTGAAGCGAGATTACTCACAGCAATTAAGAGCCGTAAACGATGAGGTTCGAGACATTAAACAAGTCATGAATACCTTGGAAGACGTTCGCTCACGAATTCAAATTCGAAGTGAGTTTGATGGTCGTGTTGTTGGGTTGAATATTTCTAGCGTGGGTGGTGTTGTGCGTCCGGGGCAGGTTTTGATGGAAATTGTCCCTGAGAGTGATGAGCTGATTGTGGAAGCGATTGTCCCGCCAAGAGATATCGATATTGTTCGCTCAGGGCAGGACGCCAGAATACGCCTGACGGCTTATAGTGCAAGGCAAGTCCCGCCGATCTTGGGTGAAGTTATCCATGTTTCAGCGGATAGGGTCATCAAGGGAGGGGAAGCTTCACAAAGCGATCAAGGTTACCTCGTTAAAATACGATTTGACCGTGATGATCTTGAGGCGCTTCGTACTAAAAGTAACATTGAGCTGTACCCTGGCATGCTGACAGAAGTGTTGATCTTAGTGGAAGAAAGGACGCTATGGGATTACTTAATTGGTCCGCTAACGAGTGGAATGGCGAAAGCAATGAGGGAGGCATAATGGACGAATCTATGATGTTTTGGCTGAGTTTTTATTTCAGTTTCTTAGCTATGAGCACTTATGTTGGATTTAAAAAGAACAACCTAGTTGCTGGGGTTTTACTTGGGTATGTATTAGGTCCTATTGGATTTATGTTGCTATTACT
Source organism: Vibrio bathopelagicus (assembly GCF_014879975.1). Classification (NCBI taxonomy): domain Bacteria; kingdom Pseudomonadati; phylum Pseudomonadota; class Gammaproteobacteria; order Vibrionales; family Vibrionaceae; genus Vibrio; species Vibrio bathopelagicus. The sequence goes on from NZ_CP062501.1 coordinate 952,814, forward strand.
GAGCTTTGACCGTAAGCAGGGGCGGTGTCCGCATTGCTCCGCCAAGATCGACCGTCAATCGTACATATGCCCGAGTTGCGAAGAGAAGTGCTACAAACAGGTAATTTAAGGAGGAGACAATGGATAAACAAACGACAGCTCTTTCAACGCTATTGGCTTCGACTTTACTTATTACTGGCTATCTTGGGTACCATAATTACAGTGCCTCAATACAGCTCAGTGAGGCGAGTGAAACTATAACGACGCTAAATAAAGTCATTGATGATTTGACGGATGAGATGGCAAACATGAATTACGTCAAAACAATGGATGATGAAACCTATGAAAGTCAGGTTGATGCTGCTGATAAAAAGCTTGTAGAAAAAGCGCTTGAAATCGAAGAGCTCTCCGCATTATTAGCGGTAACTAATGCTAAATTGGCGAAGGCGGAGAAATCGGCAAAGACTTATCGTTCTCGATATTTTTCAGAAAAAAATTCGGTCAAAAATGCCAAGCTTGCGATGAATCAAAAGCTTGAAAAAGAGAAAGTTGCATTAGAAAAACAAAACCAACAGGCGCTTGCATCCCAAATGTCAGAGCTTGAAGGAGAGTACTCCAAACAAGCACAAAAGGCTGAGACAGAAAAACGCGTTGATGAATTAATGACGGAGTTTGCTGATTTAAGAGTCGATCTTGATATAGTGAATAAGTGCGACCGTAATTATTTAGAGCGTTATGGTGAAGCCAAAAGTATGCTAAATCATATGCGAACTTATATTCAGCAATATGAATTAAGCCAAGAGTATTACTTCTTTGTTATTTCTAATGATGCGCAACTAACACGTAAAACGCGTGAAATTTGTATCGAAGGCTAGCCAACTAGGTTTCTACTGCTTTGATAAGTGGGCTGAGACCCAAGTTAAGCAGACTTATTCGAAGGATAAGATATTAGAACGTAAGAGCTTCACTGTTCTTGCGTTTTTTTGTTTCTGAACGGCTATCTAACGAGTATTTTCGGTCTGATGCTCTGCCAATGCTGGTTAATGGAAATGTAGCCCTAAACACCATTAACTAGACAGCAAACACCAGGCAAAAAATAACCTGCTATTGGTAGCAGGTTATTGATTGGAGTTATTTAATGGTTACGAGCTGACGTATCCTTATACTTCATTGGTATCAGGGAAATTAATGTCACCACTATTTAGATCGCTCCAAATGACGACTTCTTGCCCAGCTTCACTTTCAAATCGGTAGCCATACAGAGAGCCTGTATCGATATTGCTTTCGCGATAGATGTCTTGAAGTGATTCACTCATTTCTAAGTGGCTCTCCGTGAGCTGCCAACCCCAACCAGATACATCAATGCTACTCGCTCCGGTACATACGAATTGTCCCGCAGTATCACCAGCCGTATTATTGGCAGCAATTTTATCCAAGGCGAGGGCGAGCTCTGTATCACTGGAGCTGATTTTTACCCCTTCAATCTCCTGGAATGTATTGTTCGACATATCAATCATTTGGCTTTGGTTGTCGTTGCCGACTACTAAAACATCGAAGTCTGAACCACCACTAAAGTGAACGACACCAACCTCACCGGATTCGAGTTCGTTTGAATCAAATATGAGTTGGTCATTACCCGCACCACCATAGAGTTGGTCAATGCCATCACCGCCGTCGAGAATATCATTACCAACTTGACCAAATAGGGTGTCGTTTCCGGAATCACCAGATAGGTTGTCGTCGCCAACTCCACCGTCAAGGGTGTCTGAATTGTTGTTACCGCTTAGGGTGTCGTTGCCGTCACCACCAGAAAGGTAATCATCGCCAGAGCCTCCGGACAGTTTGTCATCGCCACTTTCGCCATACATAATATCGTTGCCTCCGTTTCCAGATAATGTATCGTTCCCTTCTTCTCCGAATAGGAGATCGGCAGAACCTCCGCCTGAAAGGTTATCGTTGCCAGTGCCGCCCCAAAGGGTGTCTTCACCAGAATCACCACGTAACGTATCGTTTCCTTCTCCACCTTTAAGGGAGTCGTTACCGGAACCTCCTGAAAGGTAATCGTTACCTAATCCGCCAACGAGGGAATCTTGGTCGTTTTGCCCGTACATGGTGTCATTGCCGTCACCACCTTCAAGGAGATCGTCGCCGTCCCCTGCATAAAGTTTGTCGTTATCGGAACCGCCATAAAGGTTATCGTTTCCAGACCCAGAGGATAGAGTATCTGCTCCGGCATCACCGTGAAGGGTATCACTTCCACTGGCTGACGTGATTGAGTCGTTACCTTCACCGCCAGTAACCGTACTGCTACCCGCAGTAATACTGATAGTGTCACTGCCTTCACCACCATCTATAGTATTTACATCACCAGTAGCTGTTATTGAGTCGTTACCGTCTCCACCTGCGATACTAACAATACCACCACCTGTAGAGCTGATAGTGTCAGCACCTGCACCGCCGGCTACGGTGTTATTCGCACCGGTTAGTTTTATGGTATCAGAGCCTTCGCCACCTTCGACAGTATTGTTGTCTGATGAGTCTTCAATATAATCGTCACCAGTGCCGCCGAGTAAGGTATCTGCACCGGAACCACCAAGTAGAATATCATCCCCCGAATCACCAGAAAGGGTATTGGTACCGCTTTCCGCGGTCAATTTATCTTCGCCATCGCCACCGTGCAGTTGGTCGTTGCCTGCACCGGAGTAGAGTAGGTCGTTTCCGGCATCACCCATCAATGTGTCGTTACCGTCACCGCCAAAAATAAGATCGTTATCGTCGCCACCGGAAACGGTATCATTGCCTTCTCCGGCATCTACGAAATCTTCTCCTACGCCGCCAGATAAATCGTCGTTACCTGAACCACCGAACAAGTTATCGTTACCTTCACCACCTAAAGCGGTGTCTGCACCGGTTCCGCCAAATAGGGTGTCATCGCCGGTACCCAAATTGACTTGGTTGCTGCCGGATTCGCCATAAACGTTATCATTACCAGAACCAGCGTCGACGGTATCTACGCCATCGCCAGCAAATAATGTGTCATCACCATCGGCTCCAGTGATGGTGTCATCATCGGCACCACCATAGAGGGTGTCACTAGCGTTGCTTCCTATCAGAGTATCATTACCGTCACCACCGTAGATGTTGTGGCTTCCCGTAGCTGCTGCTGTGAGGGTGTCATTCCCTTTTTCACCTAGGATCGTATCTTGACCGTCATCGGTGATAATGTCATCACCATCTCCGCCAGCTAGGAAGTCGTAACCTTCACCCCCAACGAGTTCATCATTCCCGGAGCCACCAAAAATAGCATCGTTTCCGCTGCCACCTTGGATGTAATCTGCGCCAGCACCAGCATCTATATGGTCATCACCTGAGCCTGCATCAATGGTGTCGTTACCATCACCAGAGTAAACTTGGTCGTTACCTTCACCAAGGGTGACATTGTCACTATTTACACCACCATAAACGATATCGTCACCAGTACCGGTATCAATCGTATTGCTGCCAGACTCACCATAAACGGTATCAGCACCTTCGCCCGTTGTTATGTTGTCGGTCCCCGAGCCCGCAAATACGGTATCGTCTCCAATTCCTGATGAAATAGTGTCGTCTCCCGAGCCTCCGGAGAGTAGGTCATCTTCAGTAGAACTAATTATCGTATCATTCCCACTGCCGCCATATATCTCACTGCGTCCTGTGCCACCGTCGAGTAGATCGTTACCTTCGCCTCCGACAAGGACATCATCTCCACTGCCGCCAGTGAGAGTATCGTGCCCGGCATCTCCAACCAGAGTGTCGTTACCTTCGCCGCCAGATATCGTATCGTTACCTTCACCGCCTAGGCCGACATCATTACCGGTTCCAAGAGTTAATGTGTCATCTCCGCCATTACCTTCAACTATGTCGTTACCGGCATTCGCAGTGATATCATCGTTTCCTTGACCACCATGTAGACTGTCAGACTCTTCCGAGCCTAGGAGAGTATCCGCACCGCTACCACCGTATAGCTCACTTGCATTAAGACCTGCAATTAACGTGTCGTCACCGCCTTCACCAAAGAGTTGGTTATTACCTTGTATGCCTTGAAGGGTATCGTCACCTTCACCTGCAAAGATTTGGTCATCACCGCTACCAGCAACAATTGAATCGTTGCCCCCGCCAGCGAATGCTTTGTCGTCGCCTTCACCAAGATTGATGGTGTCCACGCCGCTTCCGGTAAAGACTGTATCGTTGTCAGTGCCAGACTCTACAATGTTGTCGCCGTCTCCGGCATAGATGGTGTCACTTCCTGTTCCAGAGGTGATGAGATCGTCCCCAGAATCTGTGTACATCAAGTCGTCACCGGATCCGGAATTTATTACATTATCACCAGCTCCTGCGAAAATCGTGTCGGCACCGTCACCGGAATCAATGTTGTCTTTACCTGAGTCGGTGTAAATCGTGTCGTCCCCAGAACCTGACGTAATTTGGTTATCGCCGGTTTCACCAAATACCGTATCAGAACCTTCACCGGTATCGATGATATCGTCACCGGAGCCTGCGAAAATGAGATCATCGCCGCTACCGGTTGTGATGATGTCGGCACCTTCATTTGCGTGAATGACATCATCGCCATCGCCGCCGTCTATTGTGTCATCACCTAAGCCACCATACAGTTGGTCGTTCCCAGCACCCCCAGACAACGTGTCATCGCCGGCATCACCATATAGGGTATCTTGGCCGTCACCGCCTGATAAGTTATCGTTACCGAGTTCGCCAACTAATGTGTCGTCACCTTCATCACCAGTAACAACATCGTCGCCATCACCGCCAAGTAAAAGGTCACTGCCTTGGCCACCAGAGATTAAGTCGTCACCAGCGCCTCCTAATACGAAGTCATCGCCGGCGCCTGCGATAATGTTATCAACACCGTCTTCACCATGAATCTCATCATTACCGTCATCACCGGATAGGTAGTCGTTACCTTTACCACCAAACAATTTATCGTGACCTTCACCTCCATACAGGGTGTCAGCACCATCGTCGCCAATCAGGTCATCGTTGCCTTTCCCCCCATGGATCGTATCGTCACCTATCTCACCCATGAGTAGATCGTTACCATCGCCACCATGAAGGATGTCGTCGCCATCAGATCCGAGTAGGGTATCATCGCCAGAACCGCCATCGAGGTAGTCATCACCGTTCCCCCCGACTAAAACATCGTTTCCATCTTCGCCATAAAGCGTATCGTCATTGATGTCGCCGTCTAAAAAATCATCTCCGGTACCACCGTAGATCGTGTCGTCACCTTGTTGGCCTTTAAGAATGTCATCACCGGCACCACCATCAATTGTGTCGTTATAGATGTTACGAACGTCAATGTTCATATCATCAATTTGGGTGATGGGTTGATTGTTGTCATCAAGAAAGGTAAACGTGATTTCACCGGAGTCACCGAGTGAGGATTCTGGAATATCGGTATCGATGCTGACAAGACCGTTAGCATCGACTTGAGCGATTTGTGAGGCGATCACAGTACCATTTTCGTCTGTGAGTTGAACGGTAATTGAGCTGTTGCTTTCAAGCCCAGCGACCGTTGTTGATGTGTTGACAGCTTGGTTAACAGCAAAACTATCAAGTCGAATTGTGTGTGACGATTGCTGGCCGTTTGTATTGTTGTCGTAGGTATAAACGGTTTGAGATTCACCCCATGAATCGTCAGTATTGACTGGGGCCTCAGCCGTCTCTCCTGTATCGTATTCAACATCACCTAATACGGTGTCTGCGCCTTCACCCGCTAAAATTGTGTCGCTGCCTTCACCCGCAGCAATGAAGTCATCACCCGCCAGCGTACTAATTTGATCGTTGCCAGCTCGGCTATTTACTGCGTCGTCTTGATCTGTACCTACAATGAGATCATCGTGTTTAGTTCCTTCCATAACCCGCCTCCTAGCCATTATTGTACGTACCACTTATCGATATTTATGTGGGATCTATTTGTGTGATTGTGGTTGCATATGTTGGTTGTATTCTAAGATTAGTCGGCTTGGGGATGTTTTCCATTAATTTCGTTAATTAAATCAAATCAATAACTAATGGATTAGAAAGCAAAACTATAGGCTAAGGTGATGGCGCCATCTTTAAATCGGCCTGTGTTCTCACCGCGTTCAGCACTGTTCCAACGGTTTCCTGAATAGTTGTTGTACTGCAGAGTAATGGAACCTGGTCGCCAGTCGAAATAGCCAAAGCCATAAGTGAAGTCAGGATTCCATGGTTGTTGCTGGTTTTTATCTAGGTAATAAAAAGCAGTGCCATTGACGTACCAATTCCCCCAAATGGAATATTTACAGCCAAGGCTAACCGTTTGGTGGTTAGACTTATATTCGATCGAGGCTAAATCGAAATATTCGGGCGTGAGGTTGTAGTCGACTTGGCAACCAATAGCGCCGTCGTCGGTAAATCTAAACCAATCCACGACAGGAGAGGTTATCGGGAACTTCCAGCCAAGAGACCAAGTGCCTTGGTTGAATTCAGTTCTGTTTTGTCCAGGTTCTGGATTGAATCGGTTGCCACCATAGTTTGAGTAAACAAGGCTTAACGTATATGGACGCCAATCACTGTAACCAAAAACATAGGTGAAATCTGGATTCCATGCTTGCTGCTGATCGCTGTCCAAATAGTGATAAAAGGTTCCGGAAATAAACCAAGCCCCAGCGATGGTATATTTCAGCGAGAGTGTTGCGGTTTTATTTAGGTTGGAGGGGCCTTGCGTGCTCCCCGCGGGTAGGTTTGCAGATTCCGTTTCAGCTAAGGGTTGGTGATAACCGATGTTGCCACTTAATCCATCAAAGAGATCTCTCTCTTCCCAATCGGCATATGGGAATTCAAACGAACTGCTCACACCTTTCCAAATTTCATCAATTTCTGAATCTGTGGGTATGGATGTTGAAGTGTTTGAAGGTGTACTTGCTGTGACTGTATTGCCGTTATCTGTTTTCGGGGCGTGAGGCGCAGTATTGGCCAAAAAACTGTCTGCTGTTGCATGGTTTGCAATCACACCAAGCAAGATTGTTAAATTCCATCCTTTTGTTAATGTCATTTTTAACAATTCACCCCTATTGATAGTGCTAGTTACCGCACATCATTAACTTAAAAGAAACAAAAGCATAAGAAACAATTTGCAAAGCAATGAGTTGAGTCTAACCTAAAGTAATAAGGCGTGCGAACCAAAGCTAAAAATAATAGTTAATGTGCGCATTTGTAACGTCAGTTAAAGGCTTAGGGTTAAGAATGAAAGATATTCTATTGGTGGACGATAATCGAACCATTCTTATATATATGAGTTCGGTTCTTAAAAAACGCGGTTATCGAGTGCATACTGCATCAGGTGGTGAAAAAGCGCTTGAACTGCTGGCTAGTAACAATGATATCCAACTCGTACTTAGCGATTGGATGATGCCTGGAATGAATGGCTTAGAACTTTGCCGTGAACTTAAGTCCCAAGATTACAACCGCTACATCTTTTTTGTCCTTTTGTCTTCGAAGGGGGACGAGGCCTCAATTATCAATGGTATTGACGCGGGTGCGGATGATTTCATCGATAAAAAAACCTCCATCGATGAACTCGATGCACGTGTGAGAGCAGGTTTCCGAACTCTTGCTTTACATAACGAAGTCGTCGACAAGAATACCGAACTTGATAAAGCTTACGATACGATTAAGCGTGATTTAGATTCCGCGAGTGATCTCATTCGTCACATCCTTCCTAAAACCAAACATTTCGCCTGTGTTGAGCTGAGCTACATTTCGATACCTAGTGCTCAAGTTGGCGGAGACATGCTCGGCTACATGCAACTAGATAAAGATCACGTGGCGTTTTATCTATTTGATGTTGCGGGCCATGGAGTCTCTTCTGCACTGATGTCTTTTTCGGTGCAAACAAGTTTATCTGTTTTAAACGGCAATGCTTCAGTCGTTCTTAAGCATGATGGAGACAGCACCCAAATTTGCCCACCACACGAAGTGGTATCAAAGCTCAATCAAATGTACATGAGCAACGACTCAAATATTCTCTATTTCACAATGATTTATGCCGTGCTTAACATCAAAACGGGATTGATGTCGTATTGCTGTGCTGGTCACCCTCCGTTGGTTTGGTACCACGGATCTAAAGGCAATGCCGAGCTAATTGGTCACGATAATTTTGTGGTTGGTGCCTTTGATGAGGTGGAATATCAAGCTGCAAATATTCAATTAGAAGCCGGGGATAAAATATGGTTTTACTCCGATGGAATCACTGAAGCTGAAAATGGTGAAGAACAATTTTCAGAGGAAGGCTTGAAAGATGCGATTGAAGAGTTGCAGCACTACCCAACACAACAGCAAACCGAATTATTAGTAAACAATGTCAGAAACTGGCAACACAATGAAAGCTTCCAAGATGATGTAAGTGTTTTGGTCGCAGAATGGAAAGGGCCTCAAGAAGGAGACGCCGAATGCGATATGAAATTAGTCAACAAGGCAACAGCACAGTTCTTCAAGTAAATGAAGAGCGATTTGATGCGAAGCTTGCCCCTGAGTTTAGAGAAACAGTAGAAAGCTTAACTCCAGAACTGTCACAAAATGTGGTGCTAGATATTACTAACGTCAAATTTATGGATAGCAGTGGTCTTGGTGCGGTGATGGGGGTTTACAAAATGTTGAGAGACAAAAAGATCGCTGTAGCAAATGATCAAAAGCCAGTTTTGGATCTGTTTAAGCTAACGCGTATGGATCGGTTGATCAAAACGTACACCACTGTAGATGAAGCGTTAGCTACGGCAGTTTAGGGGGATAAAATGAAAGGAATGATTCTAGCTGCAGGGAAAGGAACTCGTGTCAAACCTATCACTCAGTCGTTGCCTAAACCCATGATTCCAATCCTTGGGAAACCAGTGATGGAATCGATGATTGAGCTGTTTGCTCAACACAATATTAATAAGCTCGTTATTAACACGAGTCACCTTGCTGAGGTAATCGAGGGTTACTTTGGTGATGGCCACCATTTTGATGTGCAACTTTCGTATTCCTATGAAGGTGAGCATGTTGATGGTGAATATCGAAGTAAAGCATTAGGGTCGGCTGGTGGAATGCAAAAAATACAGCAGTTTTCCGGCTTTTTCGATGAGACATTCGTTGTGGTCTGTGGTGATGCTTGGATAGATCTTGACCTAACAGAAGCTGTTCGTAAGCATAAAAAGAATGGCGGTATCGCGACCATCATTACCAAAAACGTGATGTTAGATGATGTCGAAAAATACGGCGTTGTTGTGACTAACGATAAAGGGCTTGTCACTAGCTTCCAAGAAAAACCACCGAAAGCTGAAGCCATGTCTACTCAAATCAATACCGGGATCTACATTTTTGAGCCCGCTATTTTTGACTATATCCCTAAAGAGGGTGAATACGATATTGGTAGTGAACTCTTCCCTATGTTAGTAGAAAAACACGTCCCATTTTATGCCGTAGAGATGAATTTCCAATGGTTAGATGTAGGGAATATTACGGATATCTGGAGTGTTACCAAAGATATTCTTGATGGAAAAGTCCCTGGTTATCGAATTCCGGGAACTCAAGTAAAGGCCGGAGTTTGGGTAGGAATTAACTCTGTCGTGGATCTCAATAATTGTAGCTTAACTCCACCAGTGGTTATCGGTAGCGGTTGTAAAGTCGACGCGAATGCGAAGGTAATTGGCCCAGCGTTAATTGGCGCAAATTGCCAACTTGATTCAGGCAGTGTTGTTGAAGAGTCTCTTATATTCGACAACATCAATGTTGAGTCTGGCGCGCATATTAAGCATCAAACCATATTTGGTAATTACTGCATTGGCCATGACGGCGTACAAAATCATGATTTGAAATGGCATAACCTAAGAACGCATGCAGCACACAACCGTGTATCGGATATGTTGAATAGCATGTAGATAAGGAGGGACTCCATGTTGGAGACATTTGAACAGGCATATAAAAGTTCTCTCGAAACCTCTCGGCAGGTCGCTTTGGAGCTTCACGCTTACTGGGCGGAAGTCGGGATATCCCCTGATCTAGCCTCACAGTTGGAACTATGTGTTGTAGAGATGGTTAACAACACTTATATCCATGCTTATAGCGAGCAGGAAGGTATGCCTGTCAGGGTCAAGTGCTTACTTGAAAGCGATTCTAATTCGAAGAAGTTGTGCATCGACATCATCGATCAAGGAGAAGCTATGACAGAAAGTGAATTGGAAAAAGCGTTGTCCAATGAGTTCGTGGATATGGACCCTAGTGATGACTCAACATGGACGACGTCTGGACGCGGTTTTTTGATTGTATCGGCTTTGATGGATGAAATCAGATTGCAAGTTGAGGGTGGATATAACTGTTTCATGATGACTAAGGAGTTGGTTGAAAGTGATTTGATCGACAATGTTCATTCCCCATAGATTCAGGGAAAAGAAACATTTGGCTAGATGAATAAAATAATAGGGAAATGAACAAATGGACAATTATTTTCATAAATTTGAGCATCGGGTTCCGCCCGAACCTGTACCTCACAGTGTACCTAGGGAGCTTCTATATCAGTATTTGGCGACCTGTAGCTTAACGTTAGGTTTATGGTATTTGGGTTGGCGTTGGATGTACGCGCTAAATTACGATGCACTGTGGTTCTCTCTACCTTTAGCTTTTGCTGAGTCATGTGCTTTTATTGGTTCAATTTTGTTTACATACAACCTGTGGAAGCTTGAAGATGAGCCTAAAAAGGCTCCACCGCACAAGATCTCGGAATGTATTTCTAACAGTGAGGAAGATAGGCCAATCAGTGTTGATGTCTTTTTCCCTAGTTACGATGAAGAGCCAGAGTTGGTAAAACTGAGTATTCTGGATGCTCAAAAAATCCGTTACCCTCACGATATTGATATTAAGATATTCATTCTTGATGATGGTAAGCGACCTGAAATGGAAGCGATGGCTAAAGAGATGGGTATTGGCTACATCACTCGTGATGGAAATATTGGATTTAAGGCTGGTAACTTACGAAATGCGATGGAGCGTACCAGTGGTGACTTCGTTGTCATCTGTGATGCGGATACTCGTCCATTCCCTACCATTCTAGAAAATACACTTGGCTACTTTAGAGACCCAAGTGTTGCATGGGTACAAACACCGCAATGGTTCTTTGACTTACCAGAAGGTGAGCGCCTTCCTGAGTTCCTAACTAGAAAAGTAGGTAAGTGGGCGAGCCCAATTGGTCGAGGTATTGAGCGTTTTTATGGCCCAGTAACCTTAGGTGAAGACCCATTCGTCAACGACCCTCAAATGTTTTATGACGTGATTCAACGTCGTCGTAATTGGGTCAATTCTTCTTTCTGTTGTGGCGCTGGTTCGATACACCGCCGTGAAGCGGTCATGGAAGCTGCGCTTAGAGCATACGCGGAGCAAATCACCAAAGAACAAGATGAAATCGAAGCGCAAATCCGTCGTTTAACCAATGAGAAAAAGGTTGAACAAACGGTGTCGGATAACTTACGTGATGAGATTTTGTTTGATACTGAATTCACTCCATATAAATTCCACGTGTCTGAGGATTTATACACATCTATCGTTTTACATTCAGATAGAGAGCGAAATTGGCGTTCGGTGATGCACCCTAATGTGGAAAGTAAGATGTTATCTCCGCAAGATTTACAAACTTGGACTGTTCAGCGCTTTAAGTACTCAGGTGGTGCGATTGATATTTTCATGAACGATAACCCGATACTTCGTAAAGGCCTGACGCTAAAGCAGAAGTTTATGTATGGCGCGAGCTTTTGGTCCAATCTGTCTGCAATTTGGAATATCGTTTTCTTAGCGTGTCCGATCATCTATTTCCTAACTTCTATCGCTCCGGTAAGTGCATATGACGTGACTTTTTATCTTCACTTTCTTCCGTTTGTATTGACGGCTGAGTTGGCGATGATGATAGGGACGTGGGGGGTTGCTGGCTACAAAGGCAAAACTAACTTCTTGTCCTTCTTCCCTGTGAACTTAAGAGCTCTATGGACGGTACTTCGAGGGCGTAAAGTGAGTTTTCCTACCACGCCTAAGGAACGTCAAACAGGTAACTTTTTTAAACTTGTTATTCCACAAGCTGCCGTATTTGGCTTGAGCCTATTTAGCTTAGCTTTCGCATGGATTGGCCATTCAACAGGCTCATGGGGAAATTACTCATTTGGCGGACTTGTACTGAACACATTTTGGATTATCAATAACATGCTTGCGATGTGGGGAATGATCGCAGCTGCATTCTGGGCACCACCTGAAGAAAGTGAAGGTGAAGAAACTACCAATTCAGAGGAGTTGAAGTATGGAGTTTAATAAATCTCTGGTGAATGCTCGCCATCACATAGTATTTATTCTAGGGCTTGCTACGGCACTAATCATTGCCTTCAGTATTGAAAGCCGTGAGCCAGGACGTGTTCTGGGGAATATCACCTTTGAAATACCTGAAGACATCCCGTTTAAGTCTTCACGAGTATTGTCTGAACAAGAGTTTGAATGGGCGAATGTTGCTTGGCAGTACTTTGAAAACAATTATCAAGAAAACACCGGATTAGTGAATTCAGTAGATGGTTACCCTTCAACAACTATGTGGGATACCGCTTCTTACTTAATGGGGCTAATTGCTGCAGAGAAGATCAATATTATATCTTCAGAAGAGTTTGACCGACGTATGGAGAAGGCTCTGACTACGTTGGCGAGACTTCCGCTTGTTGATGGCTTATTGCCAAATAAAGCTTACAACACACAAACGTTGCAAATGGTGGATTACGCGAACAACCCTGAAGAAAATGGTATTGGTTGGTCTGCCATTGATATTGGTCGAATTTTAGTGCCGATGAATATCATGATTTGGCAGTACCCTAAGTTCAACAAGCAAGTTAACGATGTTTTGAATCACTGGAAAGTGAGTGCAATGTTGAACGAAGGCTACATGTTTGGTTCTCGTCCATCTAGTGTTGACGGCAAAATGGAGCTGGTTCAAGAAGGTCGAATCGGTTATGAAGAGTATGCATCAAAATCGCTAGCGCTTATGGGACGTGATGTATTTAACTCAATGAAATATATCGATTTCTTAGATATGGTTGATATCTATGGGGTTGAGATTCCTACCGATAAGCGTGACCCTTCTAAGTTCCACGCGCATAACTACGTGGTGAGTGAGTCTTACATATTGGACGGTATTGAATTTGGCGCAGATAGCGTATCGAAAGTGTTCGCACATCGAGTCTTCCAAGCTCAAGAACGACGTTACGAAGATACGGGTATCGTGACAGCGGTCAGTGAAGATAACGTAGATGAAGCACCATACTTTGTGTACAACACCGTGTTCTCTGATGGCGAAAAATGGAATGCCATTTCAGACGATGGTAAAGATCAATCTCACCTTAAAACACTATCCACGAAAGCAGCCTTTGGCTGGTATGCACTCTATGACTCTGATTATACCGATGTGCTAATCAATGAAGCATCAACGTTGTATTCAGATGAAAAAGGTTGGTATTCAGGTCGTTATGAGATTGATGGTAGAACGAATAAAGCGGTAACGGCAAATACCAACGGTATTGTTTTGGAATCTTTAGCGTATATAGAAAATGGACCACTATTGACCATCGGTGAGTTGAAATAATAAGAAGGAATTTATATGCGAACGATTAGTGTTGGCTTGATCACTCTTGCAATCGTTGGTTGCGGTAGTAAATATAATCAATTCTCTGATGATATTATTGAAAGAAATACACACTGGACAACGCCACAACCTCGTTCTGGAGAGCTAACAGAGCAAGAGATGGATATGGCGAGGATTGCTTGGAAGTACTTTGAAAATAACTACCAAGAATCAACAGGGCTAGTGAATGCGGTAAATAATTACCCATCGGTTACATGGTGGGATGCGGCTTCTTATTTGGCGGGCATGACGAGTGCCTATGAGTTAGGAATCATTGAGAAAGAAGAGTTTGATAAACGATTGGTACGTTTTCTGACTACATTAAACACGCTTGACTTGTTTAAGGGCGAGCTGCCAAACAAAGCCTACAATACGCAAACAGCGGCAAAGGTGGACTATGGTAACCAACCAGGTGAAATTGGTTACTCGGCGCTGGACTTAGGGCGTTTGATGATTTGGCTCTACATTATCAAACAGAGGTACCCAGAGTTCGCGACAAGTATCGATTCAGTTCTATTACGTTGGAACTACTGCAATGTTGTTGATGAGAACGGCACCATGTTTGGCGCACTACTAGAACCAGGTAAAGAGGTTCAGTACCTTCAAGAAGGTCGTTTAGGGTATGAAGAGTATGCAGCTAAGGGGTTTGAACTTTGGGGGTTCGATACCACACAAGCTGCAATGGCCGAGCCTTATGCCACTATAAACCTGTTCGGTTACGACGTGCCTTACGATACTCGTGACCCAAGAAAACTCAAAGCTCATAGTTACGTTGTAACTGAGAGTTATGTGTTAGACGGTATCGAGATGGGTTGGGATTTAGTCGAAGACCGTTCACCACATGACAACAATTACTCACATGAGTGGATCGCTGAGTTTGCTCTTCAGATTTACCGAGTCCAAGAAGAGCGTTATAAGCAAACGGGTATCATTACTGCTAGAACCGAGCACCAACTAGCAGGAGCTCCTTATTTCGTTTATGACACAATTTATACTGATGGTTTTGCTTGGAATACAATTTCAGAAGTCGGTGAGTATCTACCTCAGTATTCAGCTGTTGCGATTAAAGGCGCGATGGGGATGTGGGCTCTATGGGACACACCATACACGGATCTATTGTTTGATCATGTTTCGACTGCATATGACCGCGAAAAAGGGTTCTATGAAGGTATATTTGAAAATGGTACCGGACTTATTAATACGTTCACGTCGAATAATAATGGGATTACCTTAGAAATCTTATTGTACAAAAAGCAAGGTAAGTTATTGACCTATAAAGATAACTTAGCGCCAAGCCTATGGGAGAAAGCGTTGGAGTCGCCGTTTGGTTATGAAGGCCAATGTCTACCTCGTAAAAAGATTGTACCCGTAGAATAAGGTTACTGAATGCTGAAGAAGTGGAGTGTACTTTTGTTGTCGGTATCTATTTCCGGATGTGGAGTAGTTTACCAAGGTGTAAGCAATGGTGTTGATGCGCTCAATCAGTCTCAAATCGTAAGACAGGGGCGTCATGGCCCATTAACCGAAGAAGAGCTTCTATGGGCTCAAACCGCATGGAAATATATAGATAACAACACCCAACTCACAACAGGGTTGGTGAACAGTTTGGATAATTTTCCGACAACAAACATGGCAGGCTTGGCTGACTATTTGATTTCTCTAATTGCGGCCAAGGAATTCGAGTTTATAACCAATAAGCAATATGACGAGCGTTTGACGTTGGTATTGGCATTTCTCAACAAAATGGACCTGAGTTATGGTTATGCCCCTAACAAAGTCTACAGCACGCAAAGTGGGGGAATGGTGAACTATGGAAATCAACCTCAAGACATAGGTTGGTCATCTTTAGATGTCGGTCGTTTACTGATTGTGTTAGCTATTGTGAAGCGACATTCACCTGAGTTTTCAGAGTATGTAGATAAAGCAGTCTTGAGGTGGAACTTTTGTGAGTTAATTAGCCTTGATGGTGAGTTGTACGGTGGCCTAATTCAAGATGGCCAGCTTATACGCTATAAAGAAGGTCGGCTGGGTATCGAAGAGTATACCTCTTATGGTTATCTTGACTGGCAAATTGTTCCTGAAAAAGCCATGAATATTGAACCTTATGATGTGGCAACTATTTACGATATCGACTTGATTTTCGATGGTCGAGATCCGCGAGTGTTTAATGTATTAAGACCTGTCTATTCGACACCTTACCTATGGATGGGGTTAGAATTTAATTGGGATAAGGTTGGAGATACGACTTCAAGTGATGCTACCCATACTAATCAAACCTTGTCTGCGATGGCTGATGCTATTTACCAAGTTCAAGAAGCTCGCTGGGATAATGAAAGAATCTACACTGCGCGAGGAGAGCACGTTGTTACCGGAGAACCATACTTTGTCTATGACGCTATCTATGGGTTGGGTACGCCTTGGATAACGTTGGCCGAAGATGGCAGTTCTCATGATGATTTAGCACTGGTTTCAACAAGAGTCGCTTTTCAAATGTGGGCATTGTGGAAAACAGACTATACCGATCGATTGATGACCCTAGTAAAAGAGTTGTATGACCCTCAGCGAGGTTGGTATGAGGGGCGTTACGAACTAACCAGTGCTTATGAAAAAAGCATCAGTTTGAAAACTAATGCGGGGGTGCTTCAAGCTTTGCTTTATAAGCAAAAGGGCAAGTTGTATCAATCGACTACTGATAAAGAATATAGAGATGTAAAATTTAACTCTCGTTTCGACCATCCTGGTCGTTGCTTAATAGAGACATTCCGATGAACAGAGTATGGATACTATTGCTTGTCATGTCGTTTCCTTCCTACGCATTAAACCAAGCATCAATTGATCTTCTGAGTACGCCGACATTGATGGTTTCACAAGGCCGTTATATCCAAGCGGCTAATTTAATGCATCAACAAGCAAATAGAGCCCTGAGTATGGAACCTAAGTTAGGAACCAAGCAAATGTGGTTAACTGCTGGTTTAGCGGATGCGTTGGCTGCGATTGCGGCAGAGAAAAGCCAAGATCCGATTGCTTACGAATATTGGTCCAATAGTGTTCGATATTTCTTAATGGGGGGAAGCAATTGGCTTGAGTACAAGCAGCAATTACAGAGTGAATATAATCAATTCAATGCTCGTTTCTCTGTTGCCACAAATTCAGGGGATGCGAGTGGTTTTGTGAATGACTCATGGGTTCAACTCTCTTCTCTTATCGATATCTGGGACCAAAAGCTTGGAGTGTTTAATTACGATGCACCGGCAACGGGGTTGATTGCTTCACCACCTCCACCGGTAAAACGCTCAAACAAACCATTAGCCAAAGGTGATCAGCTAAAACAATACACACCGAATGGAAAGCTGATGCTCAACAATGAGTTTTCAAATAAACCGACTTTCGTGGTCGAACCATCTCCTACGTCGAAAAGTACTAATTCAGAGGTTAAAGCGGCCAATCCACAAACGAGTGATTTGTCAGGGGCGAGTGGTGAAGGTTCCAATGTGGTACAGAGAGCCAGTACCGGAGGAACGATTAATTACAGTGGCTCAGACATTAATTCGCCTAAAAGCCGAGTTCACCCTCAAGCCGAAGTTGCAACGAGCAATATCTCTATAATGAAAGAGCTTCCTACAACGAAAGAGTTATCAGCTAACGAACCAGTAGATAACAAGGCTTCCCATTCAACGAATCAACAAGTCAAAAGTAAGAGTGCAGAATCTCCGAATGGAAATGATGAGATCCAACCAGTGGTTATTATTTCTCCGCTTGGCGATGTCGAACCAATTTCTGAATCCAATGTGCAATCGACTCTACCAGAGCCTCATCCTGTTGAAACTAAAACGATTCCCAAAGGTAATTTAGGCTTGAATTCTGCTCCTGCAGTGGAAGCCGTACAAAGAAGAAGTTTTATTCCAGTAACCGAAGACTAAATCTAGGGTGAAATTTATGGCATATGTATTACGCTTGATAGTGAAACTCAATGAATAAGTGTGTTTGCCCATGCCATTATCCAAAACATATTCTGCTATCGCCGTTGCGTTAGTCTTATCTAGTGCCACCGTTTATGGGGAGAGCTTCGAAGACCCATTTAGGGACTTAGATAGCAGCCTCTGGTGGTTGTCTGATGGGTGGGAGAATGGGTTTCCATTCGTAAGTCGATGGGACGCTGACGCGGTTAGTTTCAACAAGAGAGGGATGACTCTCTCATTGTCGCCAGATCCCGTGTTAGCTGATGACGGTAAATTGAGCTTTTATGGGGGAGAGATTCGAAGTACGGAGTTTTATCCATACGGTTGCTATGAGATAGACATGAAACCAGCAAAAGCCCCCGGGGTTGTTAGTTCTTTCTTTTTGTTTTCGGGACCTTACGACAAACCTGAAGGCGGCAATGGAATACACAATGAAATAGATATCGAATTTCTTGGTTCTAATACCAATATGGTCCAACTGAATTTTTGGACTGATGATGACAGCTACACCAACTCGCATGAGACACTTATTTTTTTAGGGTTTGATGC
Source organism: Vibrio bathopelagicus (assembly GCF_014879975.1). Taxonomy (NCBI): domain Bacteria; kingdom Pseudomonadati; phylum Pseudomonadota; class Gammaproteobacteria; order Vibrionales; family Vibrionaceae; genus Vibrio; species Vibrio bathopelagicus. The sequence goes on from NZ_CP062501.1 coordinate 971,000, forward strand.
ATCCAAAGATTTCCATCGCTATGGAATATATTGGGGAGAAGATAAGCTTGAATGGTATATAGATGGCAACTTGGTATTACGTATAAACGACAGCCAATATGACCCTATTCCAAGTATTGAAAGCTCGTATTTACGTATTATGGCCAATATATGGGCGACAGACCCAGAGATCAGTAACTGGGCCGGTAAGTTCCGAGAAGATAGGAAAAAAACGTATCGAGCTAAGTATAGAAACTTCAGTTTTAAGCAAGGAAAACCTTGTTCAAAAAATCAATGACATAAGTTTGATATGAGTTGATTTGCATACTATTCTAAAGGTGATTATAACAACATCACGCTAGGGAATATGTATGGATACTTCATTGTCTACCGCTCTTGAACTTTTGAACGCTTCTAACGAACATTTCGATCTTACAGAACCGCAACACCAAAGCAGTTTACTTAGGCTTGCTGACCGACTATTAGCTATAGATAACCTCACCATACAAAATTTGAATGACTTGTCTCTTCAATTCAGCGCCCCACTAGAATTTAAACTTGCTGTTAAACTAGTCCAATCACGTAAAGAGACCCAGGCCATTTGTCAGCCTGTAGAGGTCAGTGTGGTATTTGCGATGTGGGGCGAGCAAAATCGCCTGCAGCCCAAGAGTTCTGATAACCCACATGGAGAGGACTCTCTGCGTACTAAAGTGGAGCAGTTACAATGGGTGACAGAAGATACTAATGTTAATTGGAAGCTATATGCCGTTGACGATGGTTGTCCGCATGGGAGTGCTTCTATTGCAGAGAACATCAAAGCGGGTTATGACGCCGCAACGAGTGCAAAAATTCAGGTATTACGCTTAGCGGATGCGTTACCTGTAGATCATGGGGCTTTAAGAAATCTAGCTTGTGCTGATGACTCTCGCAAAGGCGGAGCCATTATTTTAGGTTGTGATCAATCTTTAAAAGATGGAGTCGATGCCGTTTTATATACAGATGCTGATAACTCTGTTCATCTTGGACAGATTGGCCTTGCGCTAGCGCCATATAATCGCGAAGGAACGCAAGTCGTCTTAGGTAATAGAAAGCACGTTGACTCGATATTGGTAAAACAAGAAGAGCGTTGGGGAGTTGGGATTAAGACGCTTCGCCATATGCAACGAATGATCGGTGCGCAAATTTTTGATAGTGGAATTAAAGATACTCAAGCGGCGTTTAAGTTATACGGTCGAAATATATTAGAAAAAATACTGGAAAATCCAACAGTCTTTGATTTCTCATTTGATACGGATTGGATTTTTGCAGCGATGGAATTCAACCAACCGATTGTGACCGTGCCTTTTGCATTTATCGATTCTGCGGCTGAGTCTGCGTCAGTGGTTCAAGGGCCAATGACGACATGGTATGTGTTACTTGATGGGCTTGTTAAAGCTGCTAGAGCGCGTGGCGGAGACTACAGTGAGGAGATGGCTGATGTCTTTACGCGAGAAATTAATTCCCACGAAGACTTAGAATTAATCATAAATGTATTGCCACCAGAACTGGCAGCAGCAGGTGACAGTGATTTAGGTAACCCGCGAGTGATGTCTCCCCAGTCTGTACGTCATTGGATCACGAGCGCAAAATCATTAAGCGCTCAACCTGGGTTACATGCGTAGTGCCAAAACGGTGACTAGCCAATAGACGAAATAAAAAGAGCTAAGTGATACTTAGCTCTTTTTGCGTTGTAGGAAGTCGTTGTAGTTAGAGGCTTAGATATGAACAGACTGTATTAGCAATATTGAACTAATGCGTCTTCGATCTGTTTATTGATTATCTCAACTTCTTTATAAATTATGGATAGGTCACCATCTTGTGGTGCAAGGTTCTTTAAGGTGTTTTGCTCGACATTTTCTAACGCGACCGTTGCCGTATCTTCACCAAAACTGACTAAGATTCCTTTTAGTGTGTGTACGATAAAGTGAAGCTTGCCCCAGTCTTGTTGACTTACGAGCTCTTGAATCTCTTCTAGTGCATCCGCATGGTCTTCTTGATAGGTCGACAACACAGCAAATATCACATCTCTGTCGTTATCTAAGTAAGCATTTAAGGCATCAAAATCTAGCATATGGACTCCTGTCGGCTGCATGTTGAAAATGGGCTAGGTGGCTTAGTGGAAAAACCATACTTTAATGAGTCACTAATCCATTGGTTCCATTTTGGCGGAAGTTCTAACTGTGTAAGTTCTTCTATATATTCGTTGCTAAGATGTTCATCTATATGAGCCTTTTTGACCGCATATAAATAGTCAAGTTTCGCAGCAACAGAGTAGGGGTAATTGGTAATGTAATCTTTTAACTCATGTATTGAACTGGAGTTTTCTATATTAATACAAGTTGAAGGGTCAGTTTTGGTTGAACCAAGTTGTTGGTTAATTGTTTCCCCACGAGATTTTAAACATTCAGCCACAAGGTGGTAAAGGGAGTACTCGCCAAAGTGGACCAGCAATGGAACCAGTTGAACCAGTAAAGATGTTGGTTGACTATAAAAGTTATTTGCCAGTAGTGCCGAGGCTCGTATTACTTTTTTGTGTGCTATTTGAGGGGTGCTTTCAATAAGCAATATATTGCTTTGAAATAGCGCAAGGCTTGCTAAAACTTGTTGTTGGTGTTTTTCGGGGAGTTTTAGGTTTACTAGTTCCGTAAATTGATTCGCGTGTTCTAGCAGAATACGTTTGTTCTTTACTTGGGTTTCACGCTGATAAGTCGCCTTGAGTGAACTAAAGTGAGACCCAATGGAATGAATAACATCAATATCCGCTGAGGAGATATGGGTTGCATACATCTCACCAAGTTTAATCAGCATATGTGTGTTATCGGAGTTTTCTGCCAAATCTATCGCTCTGATTGCACGGTGGCTGATACTCGGTGTCATCTCAAATGCACGAATGGCAAGTTTGAGAGCAGGTAAAAGCATTTTATGCTTCTCATAAATACAGCTTAAACAATCGATAACAGTTAATGACAAAGGCTGAACGATCAGGTAATTGTGGAGCTTCTCTATCGCTAAGTTAGGCTTACCTAAGCTATCAAGAATTAATGCTTCTGCGACGAGCTTTGTTGGGTGCATATTGGTTTTTGAGTTCTTAATGACACTGGAAAGTAACTCCCACTTTTTACCAGATATAAGGTGTTCAATTAATGTCGCTTCGAATTGGACATTATTACCGTTTTGAGAGATGGCTAAAGCTTGTAGTAAGGCCTTGTGATTATTGATTGGATACAAATGGTGAAGCTGACTGAGTTGTCTTGATACAGACACAGCACTTTGGATTTTTTTCCCTAGTGACTGAGTATGAATTGGTTTTGAAATAAAATGGTGAGCTTCACCTGAAAGGGCCGTTAATACCGTTTCTTGGCGCATATCCCCAGATATCAAGATAGTTGCGACGGTATGATCGATAAGTCGATTTCGGTAGAGAATCCCTAACAGTTCGAACCCAGTAAAGGATTGTTCCAAATGGTAATCAATTAGCAGCAAATGGAAAGAGTGCGTCTCGACCGCTTTAATCGCTTGTCGATAGTTAGTGGCAATAAAAATACTTTCGTGCGCAATGCCTAAGCTTGAGAGTTGCTGCTTGATAAGGATCGTTGCACTCTTTGAGTCGTCGACAATCAAAACCCGTAGGTCTGGTGGTAAGGTCAAATCCATTTTCCTCAATACCAAATATTAACTTTAATTTAGGTGTCAAGTTGCACATTGTCAAGCTCCTGTGTTGAAAGGTGAATACTCAATAAGCTATTGGTAATAAAGAATATTCGATATATTTGAGAAAGGTAGCTCAAAGGTACGGTTAGTAAACTAGATTAGGTACTGCTTTTATAAACGACAAAAAGCAAACCATTAGGCTTGCCTTTTGTATTGGGGCTATTAATTACCTTGCTTTGATGTTTCAGATAGAACGGTTAATCCCGCATGTTAAGAATCAACACGGCAGCTAGAGCTAGGAATGCTGTCATCATTAAGAACACATCATTGTAAGCCATGATAGCGGCGTCACGCTGCATGGTTCCAAGTAAGCTTGCTTGCGCTTGTTGCATCGCGGTTGCAGCATCACTACCTGATTGGATGAAGAACGCTTGTTGCTGTTGAAGTGTTTGCCAACCAAGTTGACTCACTGAAGGCAACGATTCTTTGATATGTGCAAGATGCTCACTTGTCTTGTTATCCAGTAGAGTAGCGATAATTGCAATACTGAAAGCACCACCTAGGTTACGCATTACATTTGTTAAAGTTGATGCGTCTGGCGTGTCCATTTTGCTGATGTTCTTCATGGCAACCAAAGACAGCGGAACCATGATAAACGGGCTACCAATAGCGCGTAGAATCATCGACAAAATCAACTGCTGACCACCGAAATCGATCGTCATGTGAGTGTTCACATAACAACTCAACCCAAACATCGCGAAGCCAAAGGTCACCAAGTATTTGGGCTTAATGATTTGAGTTAGTTTTGGCACTATTGGGAAGATCAGAAGTTGTGGGAAACCCATCCACATTAGTACTTCGCCGATTTCCATCGCGTTGTATTGCTGGATTTGTGTTAAATACAGTGGCAACACGTAGATAGAGCCGAGCAACGCCATCCCTAAGATTAGATAGGCGATACAAGACATCGCAAACTGAGCATCCCGCAATAGCCGTAAATTCACCAGTGGCTTCTTGTGTTGTAGTTCGTTTATCACGAAGTAAACCAAACTCACCGCAGACACGATACTCAAGCCAACGATAAAGCTTGAGCTAAACCACTCTTCACGGTTGCCTTCTTCTAACACAACTTCCAAACAACCTAAACCTAGCGCCATGGTTGCGATACCAAACCAGTCGGCTTTTTTCAGTGTACCAAGATCTAGCTTTTCATCGTCCAAGCCATATCGGATCATGGTGATCACGAGTAGAGCGGGTGGAATATTGATGTAGAAAATATAGTGCCATGAGAAGTTCTCGGTCAGCCAGCCACCAAATGTTGGGCCAATAGATGGAGCAAACGTCGCGGTAACACCAAACAGTGCCATACCGACAGCACGTTTATTGATAGGCAGCAGTTGAATAACCAACGAGAACGCGAGTGGGATTAAAGCGCCCCCACTAAAGCCTTGCATCGCACGAAACACGATCATCGAAGTCATGTTCCACGAGAATGAACATAACAAAGACGAGAAGGTAAAGATGACCGTGGTCCACGTGAGATAACGACGTTTACCGAGCGCTTTTGAAAGCCAACCACTGAGTGGAATCGCGATCATTTCTGCAACTAGGTATGACGTGGAGATCCACGAACTTTCATCCAAGGTTGCAGACAAGGCACCTTGAATATCTTTAAGAGACGAGTTGGTGATTTGGATATCCAAGATCGCCATAAACGCACCAATCAAACCGCCGAATAGGGCAATCCAATGGCGAGTTGATACTTTGTCCTCATCATGAGTTGGGGTGACAACACCAGCGCTGCTCATGGTCTAGCCTCGTTTATCGATAGTCGCAACCACAGACAAACCAGGAAGCAATCGGCCTTTCAACTCTTGCTGGTCTGGAATGGTAATTTTTACAGGTACACGTTGCACGATTTTGGTGAAGTTACCGGTCGCATTTTCTGGTGGCAGCAGCGCGAACTTAGCGCCAGTAGCAGGGGAGAAGCTGTCCACGATGCCTTCAAGTGGCTGACCTGGAAAAGCATCTAACTCAACTTCAACCGTTTGACCTTTGTGGATACCACTTAGTTGTGTCTCTTTGAAGTTGGCCTCAATCCACACTTGGTTGTTAGGCACTAAACTCATAAGCGGAGCACCAGCTTGAATCAGCAAACCTTCACGGACACTGCGTTTACCTATTACGCCATCAGTAGGTGCGTAGACTTTGGTGTAGTCAAGATTTAGCTGTGCTTGATCTTGCTGTGCCTGAGCTTCTGTTACTGAGGCTTTGGCTTGTTCAATTTCGCTAGCAATAACGATGAGTTGATCGTTACTTGCGACGAGGTTTGCTTTCGCTTCTTCTAAGTCTGCAAGGGTCACTTTTTGTTGAGCGACCATGCTATCGACTTCATCTTGGGAAGCGTAATTGCGTTTTAACAAGCTGCGAGAGCGCTGCACCTGTTGGATTGCACGTTCATATTCTGCTTCTGCGGAATCGACGCCACTTTCTGCTTGGTTTATTTTGCTACGTTGTAACGTCTGTTGAGCGATTAAGTTCTTTACGTCAGATTGTACGACGGATAAATGAGCATTAGCTTGAGCGAGGGCCGCTTGGTAATCATGGTCATCGATTTGAACCAATAGGTCGCCTTCTTTCACCGATTGGTTATCACTCACGTAAGACTTAACAATATAGCCAGACACTTTAGGGCTGATATTGGTGATGTCGCCTTGTAGGTAGGCGTTATCGGTCGATTCAAAATACTGGCCGTAGCCATACCAATATCCAGCGCCAGCTAAGCCCAATGACAGCATGATCGCAGTAGCAATAAGCGGTGCCTTTTTACGTTTTTTTGTGCTTACTGGTTGCGAAGCGTTATTGATATCTGTCATTTCTTTTTCTCATTTTGATTTTATTTAGATGTAACAAATTGTAAATGAATCTCATTGATTGATAAGATAGGAAAAAAGAGAAACACTGTTGCAAAAATCTTACTAATTACGAGTTTGGGGGAGGTCGGATGGACTTAAATGCCGTCACTGTTTTTACACAAGTCGTTGATTGTGGGAGTTTCACGCATGCCGCTGAGGCATTGAACATGACCAAGTCGACCGTAAGCCGAAAACTTGCTGAGCTAGAACAGCATCTAGGTGTGAGGTTGATCACTCGTTCGACACGAAGTTTGGTGTTAACACCGGAAGGTGAGCGTTTCTATCAATCGAGCATGCAAATGCACGAGATAATGAACCAAGCTGAATTAGAAGTTTCAGCTAACCAAGATCTGATTCGAGGCCCTCTAAACGTTGTGCTCCCTGTTGAATTGGGACACCAAGTGTTAGCGAAGTATATTCACAGCTTTCTGCTTGAACATCCGAATGTAACGATGAATTTGGAATTGACTAACCGTGAAGTCGACATAATTGGTGAAGGCATCGATCTCTACGCACAAATCGGTGAGCTGGCAGACTCCAGTTTGGTTTCTCGTTTTTTGACGACTTCAGGACGCGTGTTAGTCGCTAGCCCTAAATATTTAGAGCAATTTGGCGAAATTAAAACGCCTAAGGACCTCAAATCACCATTTCGAATGATCGAGGTCTCGAATAAAGCGGCGCGTTTGCCTAAATGGAAGTTACAACTTGATGATGGTGAATCCGAGCTGATAGAGCTTCCAAGCCAGCTCAAGGTAAATACCATTACGGCATGTCTTACCGCGTGTGTTGACGGGCTAGGGCTTGCTGTTTTGCCTGAGTTCATCTGTAGAGACCATTTTAAAACTGGTCGATTGGTGCACTTACTGCCTGAATACGACATGCCACAAGTCTCGGTGAGTTTGGTGTACGCCGACAGGCAGCTCATGCCTAAACGTAAAAAGGTCTTTATCGACTATCTGCTAACGGCATTTCAAAGCCGCAACCATGAATAGCTTTTGTCTAATCACTCTTAAGTCGCGACACAAATACTCAGTTCTTTAGTATCGAAATAGAACACTAAAGAACTGAAAAGCTAACGAACTCACTAATGAAAGAGTAAGAGTGCGATCAATTGAGCTCTGGTTTCCACTCTACGACTTGTCCATTACTTAATACGGCTTTGATAGACGTTGCCGCAACACTGACACCCTTTTGGTTAAACGCTTGATCAGAGAAATTCGCGATGATCTTGCTGCCATCATCGAATACGGTTTGTTGAACTGTACCGCTGTTATCTAACCACGCAAAATTAACGAGCGTCTTGTCCCATAACTGCTTGTGTATTGGCTCAAATCCATCCTGATAGTTCTTCAATGCCTTAAGTCTTGGGCTTGAGCTCGATAAAGCTTCATCTCTTGTTAAGTGAACCATCGCAGGTGTGTTGTACAGCATGGCAGTTAAATCGCGGTTAGCTTTCACATTGGTGAACTTGAGACTGTCTGAATGCCAGTGGTGTGTGTTAATCACTTCATCATGGAATACGGTTTGGTAAAGCGGAATTCGGTATTGAGGCGAAAACAGTAGCGACTTGTAGGGGTCTTTAACTTCGGTAGGCTTAAAGAAGAAATCCGGTTTGTGGTCTGGGTACCAACGGCCCAAGTAATAAGGTGATTGGCGGTTTTCTTTCATGTCTTTATCTGTCCAACCAAAGCCAACCGTTTCTAATCCGTGTGCAAACGCGATGCCTTTTGTCGTCAGGCTATTGCCATCTTCAGAACCAAGCACTAAATCTGGTTGTTCGCTTAACCACTGCATTCGGTTATTGAAGGCCGAAAGCATATGCGACTCACTGGTATTGTCACGGTAATCTTCACGAGCCATTGCTGTCGCATCCACATCTAAGAACAGACTATTAAAGTGCCCAAGGCGCATGATGTCGAGAGCACGCTCCTTTACGTAGTCCAAATGGCAATTCGGATTTAAGTAAAAACCGTTTCCTCGGAATCCTTTTTTCAAGCGGCCATCAGCCATTTCAATCGCACAAGTGTCGCGAATAGGCGTTGGCAGTTGAGCTGTTAACCAATTGTCGTTTAACTGTGCGGGTATAGCTGTGTTGTAAGAATCATAGGTTCCAACTAAATAACCGGACTGTTTAGCCAGTTCTACTGCATTCGGTTGATAGAAAGCTGGCATCCAATTATCAAAACCTAGCCAAAGCTGATTCAAGCCCGCTTTATTTAGGTTGCTGACCATATCTGACGACAAGGCTTGTCCCCACGTTTCAGGTGTATTGAGATAAGAAGACGCGTTGTTAATCAACCAGTTTTTTTTGTCTTGTGCGGCGGTATGTTGAGCTTGAATAGTGTTGTCAGTGAGTGTTGGCGTGGCAACAGGGTACAATCCTTGTAGTGACTGGCTTATAGAGTCCAACAACAGCTGTTTGTGATACTGGCTAAACCAATCTTTGCCTTTAGATAGAGAAGACAGTTCTCGCTTGGCTTCACTTGGAATAATCAGTTTAGATCTCTCTAGATACCAAGTGTTTAATCCCCACCAGTTGTTTATATCTTGGATGCTTAACGGGTCTTTACCAAACAGATAAATGTGGCTCGCGCCAATTAGCTTACTCACGTCAGGATTACGCTTTTGCTTTTCGACAAGCGATTCAGAGCGATCATTCTTAGTACGCCAACCACGGTATTGTTTCGCGCCATCCAACCAAGAATCTCCAAGTGTTATCCGAACCGTAAAAGGCTGAGACTTGTTCAGCATGGTAAATTGATGTGATGCATTCATATCAATGTTGGTGCTTGTCTTAGAGGACGAATTAGAAAAAAACAGCTGATTGTTGGTTGGGTTGATCAACTGATAACTAATGAATTGATCCTTCTGTTGCGCGCTCCAAAACGGCATTTTTAAGTCTTGTGTGGTGTTACTTCCAGAATGATTGTCGACTAGATAGTTTGCCCATTGCTTATTGTTGGTAGGCACGCGCATACCTTCGTTAAAGGGTAGGAATAGGGTTTGAGTTTGTTGCTCTGCAAGGTCAAACCAAGTGAGAACAATGGGTTGGTTTCGTTCTATATCAATATCTGAGGGAACGGTGAATTGGACAAGAAGATCATCTTGCTTCAATTCGGCTTCAGCATGGATTCCGCTTGGTATCAGTGTCCAAGAAGCCTTGGTTTGTGAGTGAGCGACAAGCTGTGTGGTTTTCTGAGGTTGATGATCAACCGTTAGCGCTGCGCTATTCACGCTTAAGCCATTCCAATCAATCTCTAGTGTTTTTGTTGAAATTGAGACTGTGTCGCTGTTGTTAATACTCGTTAGTGTTATCTGGCTGTCTTGTGCGTTTGCTGAGAACGCACAAGTGCTAAATAGAGCCAAAATGGCAAAAGACGTAAAGTTTAAATGGTGACGTACACTGAGCATATCTAGGTTCCGTAAAGAGTAAGTACGGTTATTAAACCCAAGTCGTGATGGTGTTTTGTCGCCTATATGTCTCTATTATCTCTCTTAAGGGTTTAATACCTTTTTACTGCGTGCATAACTTTAGAAAGGCACCGCGACACGCTGTACATATTGGATTGCAATCGCGCCTTGGTATTCAAACATTTCCACCGAAGCACTCAGGTGTTTGGCTTTCGTTCCTAGTGGGCTTTCTGTGGGAACGGCTGCTTGCGCTGTTTTGATTGGCACTTTGTAGCCCAACAGGTTGTAGTTATCATCAAACCATTGCCAACTCACATTAGCGTCAGGGCAATTGTCGATCACCTTTGGAGGCGAGAGCACAACATACGGTTCGCTGAGTTTACTTTCGAGCGTTAGCCATCGATTTCTGTCATTTAAAGCCACAACAATAGGATAGTTGTTTGATCCTATGGTTAACTGATAAACACCGGACTCGGGTTTGATGAACATTTCACTGGTTTCAATCTCTTGATATTCGACATCAGAATTGAGTAGTCCATCGATAACCACTTTCCCTGAAGGTGTTACTAAAGAGATGGGCTGTGCTTCTGACTCTTCACCTATTTGCTCCGCAGATACTTTAATCTGATAGCCTTGTGACGAAAGACCTTGGCGTTTGATAAAGCTAACTTGGATGCGGTTGTTGGGTTTAACACTTTGTTCAAGAGTGGTTCCACATTGAGTTTGACTCAGTATTTCTTGTTTAACAGGCAACCAAAGCTGGCTATCAAGTGTCTCCTGATTAAGCGCGATTTGTAGTTCTTGCCAAGCGACTTGTGGTTGGCCATCAAGCAGCGATTGATAGGTGTGTTGCAATGGCGTATTAGCAAACCAAGCTGCGTGACACGCAAAGGGCAATGTACAGAATAGTGCTGTTAGATAGCTTACTTTCATTGTGATTTCCCAGCCAAACGATAACCAACTCCACGGTGTGTCTCTAGGTGGAGTGTTGGCAGCTTCTGACGCAAACGCAGTATGTGGTTGTCCACGGTTCTGGTACTTGGGAAGGCTTGATAACCCCAAATTTTATTGAGTAACTCATCTCGGTGGAACACACGCCCTTGGTTCTGAACAAACAAAACCAATAACTGAAACTCTTTAGGTTTGAGTGCGATAGGACTGTCATCCAGATAAGCAATGCGTTCCGACAAGTTGATTTGGATGTTGGCGTAATTTAAGTGGCTAACACCTAATGGGCGAAGCTGAGTGATCACCCGAGCAAGCAACTCTTCATTTGAAAATGGTTTAGTCACGTAATCTTTGGCGCCAGCCATCAAGCCTTCAACACGTTGTTGAACTTCCACTTTGGCGGTTAACACAATCACAGGCAGAGCTTTGAGCAGTAACCAATTTGGAAGGTGCTGTAAGCTGTCACCGTCTTCGAGTTGTCGATCAAGCACCACAAGGTCGGCACGTAACCACAGCTTACTGGCACTCTTTGCATCTTGTACCCAAAGGCAGTGATAACCATTGGACTCAAAGAAGCTGACAAGGCCTTGCCCTAGCAGTTGGTCGTCTTCAATCAGCAATAGGGTGTTCATAAGCGATTTCCAAAATGCATCGTGTTGGGTTACGGAGAATAATGAGACGGCCATTGGCTTGTTTCATCAAGTGTTCGACAATTGTCAGGCCAATGCCCATGTTATCTTGTTTGTGTGCATCACTTGGCGTTACTCGGGATAATAGTCGTTGTATCAAAGAAGGGAAGTGACCCTCATCTTGCACTTCTATCGTCAGTTTATCGGCAAGGGTGACCTTAACTAAAACCTTACCTTGTCCGTGTTGCTTGGCATTTTTGATCAAGTTATCAAGGCAGATGGTTAACCAATAATACGGTAGATTAAGTTCGACTTCGCTTGATTCACATTGATACTCAATATTGTGCTTTTCGCAGACATGGTCGAGCCACTCTTCTAATGATGCGTTTTGCTTCAACAACGGCTCTGACTGATCTGCACTCAAGTACACTTTACTGTTTTGAGTAAGTTGCGAAAGCCTTTGATAGTCGGATATTAAGCGCCAAACTGCGCCTTGGGTGTCATCGGGAAAATCATCGTAGCGGTTTCTGAACATTTCGACGGTTAAGCCAAGGCTAGTGATTGGTGTGCGCAGTTCATGCGTGAGAAGTTGCAATACAAATTGCTTCTCTCTGCGTTCTTTCCTACGTAGATATATGGCTCTAGTTAATACGCAAAGTAGCGTGAAAAGTAATGAGAGAGTCACAAGCTTCATGACAAGCCTATCGTTGCTCGACTCGCTCAGGCACAGGTTACTGTAACGAAAAGAACAGCTTTCGCCCGACAAGGTGACTTCTTGCTGCTCGGCGATAGGCTGCCACACTTCCGATGGAATCGCTTTCCAACCTTGTTCGCCATTTAACCAAAGCACATCACCTTGTTGCCAAGCGCGATATCCATTAAGTAGCGCCTCTTTTCCTTCTATCGTTAAAGTTTCCAGCTTGGGAAATAACGGATGCAGAGGGTTGCTGATACTCAAAAATGGATGAATTTGCTCACTGTTCTCTGGGTAATGGGCTAAATAACGGTCAGCAAAACTGCCACCAGCAGGGTGTCGTTTTGAGTGTGCCGCAAACCAGATTGAATCTAGCTGTTGTTGTTGACACAAAGCCAGTTCGAATTCGATGGCATCGTTCAAAGAAGGGTTGGTATTTTCAATCGCTTGGCAGTGATTTTGTATCGAGGCCAGTTCTGCGATGTCTTCCCAACTGAATTTTTTGAAATCCGGATAGCGACTGCTTTCCTTAAGAAGAATTTTTGGATATTGAGATAATTCTTGTTGAGATACAGAAATTGGAGACGACTGCCAACTGAGTTGATACAGGGTTTGCCACTTGTCTTGCAAACTTTGGGCATTGGCTAGCGTTGGGAGCCAAAAGGTCAAACAAAGGGCTAATGTCAGCCTACGCATCCAGTCATTCTCATTAAAAGTCATTAGGGCGAGTCTAAAGAGTTTTGGCTGAGATTTGTAACCTGAATGTCAACAAGCGTCCTTTCGATAACAAATTGTGAAGCTGAGTCATGAAATAAATCATAAGCCTGAATTGAGCATGCTTTCAGAGAATAAGGCTAAAATACAGAAAGTATCATTTATTTGGTTTAAATTAGATAATTGTGTACTTAATGTTATTTTTGGGGCGGTGGAACTGAATATACTGGGTTCAAACCTAATAAGAGGAACCACCATGAAAATAATCATAAAATCAGTATTGGCAATGAGCATCTTGGCTGCAGGTTCAGTTCAGGCATTTGAACTCACGAGCAATGATATTCAAGAAGGTCACCCAATGGCGAAGACGTTTGAATACTCTAGCTGGGGTTGTGATGGCGATAACTTATCACCTCAGTTGATGTGGAAAGACGCGCCAGCAGGAACCAAGAGTTTTGCGATTACAGCTTACGACCCGGATGCACCAACCGAAAGTGGTTTTTGGCATTGGGTCGCATTTGACATCCCAGCAACGGTAAACGAATTACCACGCGCTGTGGACATCGCGAAGTTAGGTGGCAAAGAAGGGCGCATCGATTACGGAAGCGTCGGCTTTGGTGGTGCTTGCCCTCCCGAGAAGGACGGCATGCACCGTTACCAATTCACCGTTTGGGCATTACCAACGGACAAACTTAGCCTAGATGAAAACACGCCGTCTGCTGTGGTCGGTTTTACGCTGAACAGCATGGCGTTAGACAAAGCGAGATTAACAGCAACTTATACTCGCTAGCTTGCTAATCAAGCAGCACGATTGGCACAAGAAACACAACAAAACAGACAAGGGGATGAGATGAATCATCAATATCAAGTGACAGTCTTTCGCGCAGAGCAATTACAGAAGCTGCGTAATGTGAGGATTCTATCCCCTAGTATCATTCAGATAATCACAGGCAGTAAGCGCCTGTTTTGGAAAGAGTCAGCAGCCGAACTTACACAATCAGAGCTGTTGTTGTGTGAAGCATCGGCATCATTGAGTTTTGAGAACATGCCCCACAAAGGACGATTTGTATCGCGTGTGTTCAGTTTTCAATTCCAGCCAACCCAAGCGATGCTCGATTTCAGCGAGCAGCGATCAGATGAGTTGGAATTACCCACCATAAAAGCTGATCAGAGTTTGCAAGATTCGTTGAATGCGTTGTTTACGTTTGATCGTCAAAGCATGAGTGAAGCAACCCAGCAATTTTGGTTACAAGGTTTGTATCAGCAACTGGCAGAGAAGGGCGTATTACATCATCTGTTTATTAGCTCAAACGTTTCGTTTAGCCAAAAGCTCAGCCACTACCTTTCCCACTCTCCAGACGAGAAACATCCGTTAGAATCGGTAGCAGAACGTTTTGCGATGAGTCGTACCACTCTGATTCGTAAGCTTAAACTTGAAGGCATGCAATATCGAGAGGTGTTAGCGGAAGTGCGCTTAAGTCACGCACTGTATTTGATGCAGAATGGCCAACAGAATGTGGCGATGTTGGCTCAGTCTTGTGGTTACCAATCTGAAGGGCGTTTTAGCCAACGTTTTAAAGGTAAGTTTGGTTTATCGCCGAGTGAATATATCAAGACTGTTGCGAGTGATAGAGTCGCAACGCTTTAACCATTCTTTTACTGTTTAAACGCTGACCTTGTTGTCTCTTGCTGCAAGAGCGGCAAAAATCGTACATGCGAAGGCAACGCCAGCAATCAACAGAATCGGAACGCTCCAAGAGCCCGTCTGTGCATGGAGCTTACCCACCAAAGTCGGGCCCGTCGCCGCTAAGGCATAACCAATTCCTTGAGCCATCCCCGACAGCGATGCGGCTTGGCTGCTGTTTGATGTGCGCAAGCCAACAAAAGAGAGCGCGATAATAAACGTAGAACAGTTGGCTAAACCAAAGAGCCCCACCCAAAAGATCGCAAAATCAGGTAAGTACAGCAGGCCAATCAATCCAATAAACACACTCGAAGTACAAAGGGTAATGAGCCATCGTTGGTTATTGCTTTTGCCTAAGAACGGCAGTAACAGTAGTCCTGGTACCATGGTTGAAAACTGTAGGAATCCATAAATGTAACCCGCATCGATCTCGCTGTAGCCAAGATCGTTCAATATCTGTGGTAGCCAACCAGCCAAAGAGTAGAAGGTGAATGAGTTAAGCCCAAGTGCGAGTGTCACTTGCCACGCAACGCCACTCTTTATCATCTTTTTCATCGGTACTGGATTTTCTTCGTTCTGTTTAGTGCTTTTAGAAGAAGAACGCTTGGTGATTTTAGGGAGCCAAATCATCAGGGCCAATATTGGGAATACGAGGTTCATTAACAGTGCTAATTGCCAACCAGTTAACGTGAACAAGGGCAGTTCTGAAAGTGGCACCATCAAACTTGAGCCTAGCGTCGAACCAATCCCCATCGTAAAAATATACAAAGAGGTGACAGTCGCAATGCGTGTCGGGAAGCTAATTTTGACCACTACTGGAAGCAATACGTTACCAATTGCGATACCAAGCCCGATCATCACAGTGCCGATGTATAAAGTTGGAATCGCTCCAAAAGAACGCAGCGTGATACCTGTGGTGATCAAAACTAAAGCCAACAGCAAGCTAGGTTCAAGCCCAATTCGCTGAGATATTTTGGTAACTAGCGGCGAGAATAAGGCGAACGTTAACAGCGGTAAAGCCGTTAAGAATCCAGCAGCAGAAGAATTAAGGCTGAGCCCTTCCATAACCTGAGAAAGCACCGGAGCCAAGCTCGTAAACGGCCCACGAAGGTTAAGTGATAGGAATAGAATCCCTAACATGACGAAAATGCTGTTACGAAGTGAGGCGCTCATAGGTTGTTCTACTGTTTGCTTATGAGAAGACAGGCTAGCCTACAGATCATTGAATGTAGAAACAATTACCGGTGCTAAAAAGAGCTGGCTGAGCCAAGAATTCCCATATACCACCTGAGGCGCATTTTCACACGGTGCGAGGATACACACCTACATCTGATCTCGTTGCTCTAAAGCCCATTCAATAAACATTTTAACTTTTGGGGATTGTTGCTCTGAAGGCGTCGCAAAATAGTACTGCTGTTTGCATGTGACGGGCGGTTCGCTAAATGGCGCGATAAGCGTATTGTCTTCAAGATATTTCGATACAACGCTAGATCGTCCCATGGCAATACCGGCATTGTTTATGGCTGCCAGTATCGCGAGATCTGAACGGTCAAACTCGATGTTAGAGTTTGAATGCACAGTGCTGAGTTTGTTTGCTTGTGCCCACACTTCCCACTCATTGCGGTTCGAATCGTAGTTCCATGCTTGGTTGTCGTGCAGTAACGTTGCTCGATTCAGGTTCGCTGGTTGTTGATTAAGGCCGTGTAACTCAGCGTATTGTGGGGTACAAACCGGAGTCATGCTCTCATGCATGAATGCTTGGCAGAAAAGTTTATCGGGGAACTGATCATCGAAGTAGATAGCAATATCGATACCGTGTCCTTGAAAACTGATATTTTCATTACCAGTCAGCAGCTTTAATGTGATTGATGGGTAACGTTGTTTAAAGCTCGCTATCCGAGGTACTAGCCAACTTTGTGCAAACGTCGGTCGTGAATATATCGTGAGTGTGCCTGATATTTCTTCGTTCTTAACATCTAAAATCTCTTGGTTTAGATCATTCAAGGTACGGCTCAACGCTGTATATATGCGTTTTCCTTCGGCTGTCAGGGTGATTTTGCGATGCGCTCGTTCAAACAACTGGATATCCATCTCTCTTTCGAGTTTGTTGATACGATGAGAAACCGCACTTGGTGTCATCGATAACTCTTGGGCTGCAAGTGAAAAAGATCCATGTCGTGCCGCCACTTCAAACGTGTGAAGTTTAGAAAGCTGGTGGCTGTTTAATCGTTGATTTTTAGAGTACAGGTTGTCTTCGCTATACATGTCGTTAAGGGCACCTTGGTTCAAACAAGAGGAATTCGATACACATCGTTGATGTCATATCATAGCTCTATCTATGAGTGATAGTTAATCATAACTTGCTTTAGCTAAGTTAATTCTCGAACTATTAAGTAATAGATGAATTGAGTTCATGTAAGTGTGATTTATCGTCGTTTGAATAAACACCAAAATACCGTTTTAATAGGCACAAAACCAAGTGATTGAACGAGCGCAGATCGTTGTATACCAACGCAGATTGCTTTATACCAGAGAAGGTAACCCATGACTGAATTGAACCAAAAAAGTGAATTAAATATAGATAAACTCACTAGCGATTTCCCATTGCTAAAACAACTGATAGCACTTGAAGAGGTGAATTGGTTTAACCCAAATATCACCACGCTAGAGCAGGGGTTACCTTATGTAGGCATGGGCGACAAAGACATTCACGATGCGAGCTTGCGATTAAAAAGGTTTGCTCCTTATCTGGCAAAGGCATTCCCTGAAACTCAAGTAGCCAACGGCATTATTGAGTCTGAGCTTATTGATATCCCTTTGATGAAATCAGTACTGGAAGATCATTATCAGTTGCCGATTAAAGGCCGCTTGATGATGAAAAAAGACAGCCACTTGCCGATTTCTGGTTCAATCAAAGCGCGTGGCGGTATTTATGAAGTACTAACGCATGCCGAAAAGCTTGCGATTGAAGCTGGATTGCTGAGTGAGAGCGATGATTACAGCAAGCTGTTAGAGCCTGAATTTCGTGACTTCTTTAAACAATACAGTATTGCCGTTGGGTCGACAGGTAACCTTGGCATGTCTATCGGCATCATGAGTGCCAAGCTTGGTTTTACGGTATCGGTTCACATGTCTGCTGATGCAAGAGCGTGGAAGAAGAACAAACTGCGTGAGCATGGCGTCAATGTCGTTGAGTACGAACAAGACTATGGTGTCGCGGTAGAACAAGGTCGTAAAGAAGCTGAGCAAGACCCGCGTTGTTTCTTCATTGATGATGAGAACTCTCAAACCTTGTTCCTTGGTTATTCTGTGGCGGGAGAGAGGCTCAAACAACAATTCGAACAACAACAGGTTGTCGTCGACAAAGAGCACCCATTGTTCGTTTACTTACCATGTGGTGTTGGTGGCGGCCCTGGTGGTGTGGCATTTGGCTTAAAGATGGCGTTTGGTGATGATGTTCACTGTATTTTTGCTGAGCCGACTCATTCTCCTTGCATGTTGTTGGGTGTTCACACTGGCTTGCATGACGAAATCTCAGTTCAAGATCTTGGTATTGATAACTTGACCGCAGCAGACGGGCTTGCAGTAGGCCGTGCGTCTGGTTTTGTTGGCCGAGCAATGGAACGCTTATTAGATGGTTATTACACATTAACAGACGAACGGATGTATCAACTGTTGAGTGAATTGGATCAAGCCGAAGGTATTCAGTTAGAGCCTTCTGCATTGGCTGGTATGCCGGGTGCTATTCATGTTGAACACAACAGTGAATATCTGGAGAGGTTAGGCATCGCTGAATCTACATTAGCGAGCGCGACTCATCTTGTTTGGGCAACCGGTGGCGGTATGGTTCCAGAGCAAGAAATGGCAGAGTATCTTGCTAAGTCTTCGTTGTAAATCGAATAGGAAAACGGACGTTGGTGGATGATTTACGCGTTTAAATGAAACAATAACTTGCACAGATCGTTACCTTAAACACAGATTTTATAAATTAGACTTCATCGTTGTTATAACTGTCAGTTAGGTTGAGTAGCATTCAACTTGATAGGAATATAACGATGCAAGCCGATAAAATGATTCAATCGAATAAAAAAGAAACGTTACAGGCCAATACACCAGAAAAGCTACTACAACGTTTAGATGCGATTGGAGAGTCTTTAAGAGCCTCAGGTAAGGCGCATGCCTTGTTGGGGCTCGGTTCTGTTGGCATTGAAACGGAGCGACTGGATCAATATTCAGATGTCGATTTCTTTGCGATAGTGCAGAACGGGCACAAGCAGTATTTCTTAGACAGTTTGCATTGGTTATCTGATATCCACACAATCGACTATGCGGTAAGGAATACGGTCGACGGCTATAAGGTGCTCTATGCTGACGGTGTTTTCTGCGAGTTTGCGGTATTTGAACCACATGAATTAGCACATATTCCGTTTGCTGAAGGGCGAATTGTTTGGCAGGAAGCCGACTTTGATACTCAGTGTTGTGTGCCAGCAGCAAAAGCTGCTACCCAACCTAATTCTCAAGAATGGATCGTAGGAGAGGCGCTCACCAACCTTTACGTGGGCATGTCTCGCTATAACCGAGGTGAAAAGCTATCTGGGAGCCGGTTTGTTCAATCTTACGCGCTTGATCGTTTGATCGATCTTGTCGATCAAACAGAAATATCACAACCTGAATTCGTCGATGAATTTATGTCTGATAGAAGGTTAGAGGCACGCTTTCCTAAATTCGCTCAGTTATTGCCAACCTTTACTCAAGGCTACGAATGCACGGCAGAATCGGCTCTGGCACAGCTTGAATTTTTGAATGCTCACTTTAACGTCAATCAAGCGATGCGTTCTAGAATTATTGATTTATGTAATTAATACATTTACTTACGATGTGCATATTCAATAGTTTCTGTTTTGAAACGCCTCGAAAACCGGTTTCGGTACGTTAGTTTTATTGTCTACCAATAAAAGGGTTGTCGCTAACTCTTATTATTGGTAGGTTTTAATAATGAAATTTAATTCCGCTTCAACTTCAATTTTCTTTTGGTGGTGCTCTATCTAGAGCAGCACGGAATACTCACATTCTTTAGCTGCTGGAAGGTAGTTAAGAATGTCACCAAGAATGTCGTCTCTTTTTATCTCCAGTAGCTTTTATTACTTGGAGATACCCCATGAAAACACCGCAAAACACGAACAAACCAGAAATTATTCTGACTGGCGACCGAGCGACAGGTCCTTTACATCTGGGTCACTATGTTGGTTCGCTTCAGCAGCGTGCCTCATTGCAACATATTCACGACCAAACGATATTGGTCGCTGACATGCAAGGGCTTACCGACAATGCACATAACCCTGCCAAGGTTTCGTCTAACATTCTCAATGTGGTGGCTGATTATCTAGCGGTGGGTATAGACCCAACAAAAACCACAATCTGCCTTCAATCACAATTGCCAGCACTGGCTGAACTCACCATGTTCTACAGCAACCTTGTGTCTATCGCTCGTTTGGAGCGCAATCCAACCGTTAAAAGTGAGATTCAAAACAAGGAGTTTGGCCGCTCAATTCCGGCTGGTTTTCTTACTTATCCGATTTCACAAGCGGCTGATATCACAGCCTTTAACGCGACTTTGATTCCTGTGGGTGACGACCAATTGCCGATGCTAGAACAGACCAACGAGATCGTGAGAAAAGTTAACTCACTCGCGGGCAAACCAATCTTAAATGAGTGTAAACCGTTGCTGAGCAATGCCTCTCGCCTCCCGAGTACGGACGGTAAGAACAAGATGTCCAAATCAATGGGCAACGCTATCAACTTAGGCGCGACCGAGAAAGAGATTCGAGCAGCAGTCAAATCCATGTATACCGACCCAAATCATCTACGAATCGAAGATCCGGGCCAAGTAGAAGGCAATATCGTATTTACTTATCTCGATGCTTTCCATGCTGACGTTCACTACGTCAATGAACTAAAAGATCACTACCGCAGAGGCGGATTAGGGGATGGCCAAACTAAGAAGGTATTGGAAGAGTGTCTACAAGAGATGATTCGCCCGATTAGAGCACGTAGAGCCGAATTGTTGGATGACAAAGCGCAACTTATCGATATCTTGCGCAAAGGCACGCAAGTATCGAGAGAAAGAACAGAAACTGTGTTGTTTGATGTTAAAGAACTATTTGGCCTGAACATCTTGTAAGCGTTCTGATTAGATTAAAAAGGGAGCTAGTCTGTGCTCCCTTTATTCGTTCAAAGTGAGAGGTGAAGATGTATGCTTATCTTGTGTTCGCACGTCCAACATTAGAGTATGTGGCTTAGCCTTATTCGGCATTCAGCATGCAATATTCAGTAACGACGAAACAAGGATGATTAAATTGGAAATCAGTCATTTAGATCACTTGGTGCTAACTGTTAAAGATATAGAGGTAACGGTCGATTTTTATCAGCGCGTATTAGGTATGAAGCCCATCCAATTCGGGGAAGGACGTTTGGCGTTGTCGTTCGGCAATCAAAAGATAAATTTACACCTTTCCGGTAGCGAGTTCGAGCCAAAGGCAAGGCATGTGCAGGTCGGTAGTGCAGACCTCTGCTTTGTTACCAATACACCAATTGTTGAGGTCGTAGAGCATATCCAAGCGCAAGGAGTCGTGGTCGAAGAGGGACCAGTTACGCGAACAGGTGCAATGGGAAAAATTGTCTCTGTTTATATTCGAGATCCTGATGGCAATCTGATTGAGGTCTCGAATTATTAGGCTTAAGCGCTAAACCCGTACGCTTTTGTTTACTCTTTCAAAACTCGACTTTTCACGTTTACTCCGCTTATCACTGGATGTCATCAGCTAAATAAAATACAATCGAACAATGTTTTATTAATTCGTGATTTATCATTATGATGAGAAACTTACTCATATTCATCGTTAGCCTGTTCTTCTTAACAGCTTGTTCTTCAACGAGTAATCATCAGCTAGACGACAAGACATTGAGCAACGAAGACGCTATGTCGAAAAGCGTAGAGGAAAAGGGTAATCTCGAGACTTCAATGGATACAAATGCTGAGACCAGCGACGAATCTTCCCATGAACTAACCATTAGCGATGAATCTATAAGTGGCCATGACGTAAACTCAAACCTTGATTCAAATAAAGGCACGAGAACTCACGCTAATGCAGAGCCAGAATCAGCGGATCCCTCTCAAGTAGCAGCAACAGAAACAACTGAGAATGATGCTAAGAGTAGCGGTGAAAAAGGTATCGGAAGCTATTTTATCCGTCATAACGAACCGACCAAGAAAGTGATTAAATCATTAGAGGGCGTGACAGATGCATTGAACGTCATGACGTTTGGGATATTTGCCACGGGCCACGGTTGATCCGTTAACCAAGAAAGCCAAACTAACAGATAGAATGAGACGTGAAGGCGAGCCAAATGGTTCGCCTTTTTTATATCAGAAACTCTACTATTAGCTCTGATTGTAGCGTGTTGTCCGCTTGTTTATCGGCTTGAGTCAAGGGACAGTCAGCAAAGTAGGAATTTGTTCGTTATGGAATGAACTCGCCGTATTTACCGTGTGTGACTTGTTATATGCATCAAGGGTTTTAATACTCTTCCCAAAATAAGCCGTGAAATCTAATCTTACAAAGACAAGTACCATATTCACTTGTGAGCATAGTAAGATGTTTGCTGTTAAGTTAATTTTAGGTTTAGTTATCAATATTCTAGGGAAGAAATATGAAGAATAAAAGTGTGTTTTTAAGTGTCGCGATGGTGATGTTGTCAGCTCATGCAAATGCATCAGACGGAAATCATGAGTCTGTAGCTGACAGTGTTATCGCTGAACAAAGAGCAAACCTATCTGAAAACACGCAAGGGAAAGGTTTCGGCCCACAAGCCCCACGTGATCTGGGTTCTTTACAGGGAACTAACGCTCGTCTGTTTTCCGATGCGCCAGATTCAACAGCCATGAATTTATGTAATATTCATTTCCATAAAAACGCTGAGCACAAAGGTGGTGAGTTTACTCAATACGCTGGTAACGGTGATGGCAAGGGTTTCCAAAGTGGCTTTAAATACACTGGCAAGTTGAGCACGGCCGAGCTTAAACCATTCGAGCAGAAGGTTTGTCCTAGCGACCACGGTTCACTTAATTCTGGTGACACTATCGAGGTGCATTACGTTTACTCGACTGCACAAGTTGAACCGGGCGAAACATTGGGTGCTTGTTTTAACGACGCGATTACCAACCCGCAACTGCGTGTAGAAACTCAAGTCTACGTATTAGTGAATGACGACAAAGCACTCGACTTCGAAGCATTAGCCAAGCACTCAAAAGTGAATGGTTTACACCAAGCACCAAACATCCCACAAGATACTGGCTCAGCGATTCAATACGCAGGCTCTACGACGGGCCCAGGTTACAATGAGCAAGGTTCGCCTTTCCAAGTAACATGGAGCGTGAGACCCCAAGTGGCGAAAGTGAATATCGCAACGGTTGGTAGCTGGTGTGAGGGTAATGATTTCAACGAAGACCACGCACACGGCGTGAGAAATATAGTCGTAAACCCAGAATTGTTGTCACCAATAGCGAACTAATCTCGTTACGTTGATTCGTAGTCAATATTTTGCAGAGGCGAGCCACTAGGTTCGCCTTTTTCGTGTCTTAACAAAAAACACGTGGGGGTTATCTTAAAGTCATGCGTAGTGGGGAAATGACGTGTGACACTTATTCAAAACATGAGTTGTGTGAATCGTTCTTAGCTAAAAACGCTGTTAGTCAAACACGCTCTTAGTCAAAAACGTCCTTTACCCGTATCGGGGCTTCATGATACGTTCGAAAATTACAATGTTGAATGATATTTGAGGGACGGCAGATGTCACTAGAAGGCGCAGTTACATTCTTTATTGCCATGTTTATATTTGGTATTACTCCGGGGCCCGGTGTCTTTGCTATTTTATCTCGTGGGATGGTTCATGGGTGGCGTAAATGCATCACGCTTTCGTTAGGGATGACATGCAGTGATCTCATCTATCTTGTACTTGCCTGCTTTGGTCTAGCGACCGTTGCCGAGAATTGGTCGTTCGCGTTTGAAGTGATTCGCTACGTTGGTGCCGCTTATCTGATTTACTTGGGCTACAAGATGTTTAAGAGCTTACCTGAAGTTCAAGGTTCAGCGGAGCTCGCTGCTAAACAAAGTCAGAAATCAGAACTCGCCAGTTTCGCACAAGGCTTTTTGATCTCAGCATCAAATCCGAAAGTGATTCTGTTCTATATTTCATTCTTACCGACGTTCATTGACCTGACGGTTTTGCAGTCGCAAGATATCATATTGGTTTCTGTTTTGGCGGCTGTTGCTCTGATGTCTGGTTTAATGCTAATTGCAATGGGTGCAGGCAGAATGGCAAGTTTACTTAAAACGCCACGTGCACATAAAAGACTTAATCAAAGTGCTGGTGGAATAATGATTGCTGCAGGATCATATTTGGCGATAAATCGATAAGCACGATTCTTCATGCAGAAAGGCGAACCGAATGGTTCGCCTTTTTTGTTAGAGAAGAACGTTCTGTGTGTTTATCAAAGCTAGGTATCTACAAGCGCTAGTGTTTACAAAACCGTTCACAGACTAAATTTAAGCATCTACAAAAATCACTTCACCGGTAATGAATCCATCGACTGAGCGTTCGAAGGCTTTACCCACTAACTTACTCGGTACGGGCTCAAAACCTGGCATCATTTCACCATACACATCCCACGCTTCAGCGAGCACGGTAGGGTTGATGACATTGATGCGTGTGTTTCTCGGCATCTCATAAGCGACACACTTTACGAAGGTGTCAATTGCGCCGCTGGTGGTTGCGTCTGCAATAGCGAAAGGGATTGGCTTCACATTCAAAATGCCGCTAATCAGTGTAAATGAACCTCCATCAGCAATGTACTTTTGGCCTGTGCGAACAAGATTGATTTGTCCCATCATTTTGCTCATTACCGTGGTCATCCACTGTTCTTCTGTCATATCTGCAAAGGTATTGTATTCGCACAAGCCAACCGTGTTCACCACGGCATCGAAGTGTCCCACGTTCTTGTAAAGCGCTTCAATTGATTGTGGGTCGGTGATATCAACAATATGGTCGACATCGCCAGAGCGACCCGCTGTGATTACGTTGTGATTGCCTAAGCCCATTAATGCTGCTTGACCCATCTTGCCGCGTGCGCCAATTAGAATGATTGTTTTCATGTTGTTCTCCGATCTGTATGTGTTTCGTTTCGATGGAAGAACTTTAACTAAATGACTAAACAAGTAGAAACAAAGCTTAATTGTGAGTGTTACTGGTTTTTCTTGTGCAGTGCTACAATCATACAAAATCCAATTTCATGGAAGTAGGTAAGTGTGAGCAAACTAGATCGACTAGACATCAAGCAACTCAGGGTTTTCCAAGCGCTAATACGTGAAGAGAACGCGTCTAAAGCTGCGAATCAATTAGGGATGACCCAGCAAGCCGTCAGTGAGCACTTAAAGAAGCTGCGTGAAGTGTTCGACGATAGGTTGTTTGTAAGGAAGACCAATGGCTTTGTTCCGACAACATTTGCTCAAGAGCTGTCTGTTGGTGTTGATCGTCTGCTTATCGATTTCAATTTGCTGTTATCAAAGACAAACTTTGTGCCAGAGAAAGCAAAAGGTGCGTTTGTGATTGCGGCAACAGATTATGCACAACAGATTATTTTACCTAGCTTGATAGCAAAGCTAAGGGAGCAAGCACCAGAATTAAAGCTGATTGTGCGTGATTTCGAAATCGATAACCTGCACGAGCTAATGGAAAGTGGCAAGGTCAATTTAGCTATCGCGTTTCCTGATTACATTCCAGATAGCTACAAAGTCATCAAGCTGTTTGAAGAACACCATATTTGCGTCACTTCATCTCACTCATCTATCGCACACACAAATCCTGCGTTAGAAGAGGTCGCGAGTTATCCAACGATCATCGCTTCACCATCGCGTCCAAACTTTAAAGGGTCGATTGACGAATGGTTTGGGAAGTTTGGTTTAAAGCGCAATGTCGTTGTGTCCGCCCCATGTTTCTCTATCGTACCTATGTATCTAAACACCACTGACTCGATTGCCTTCTTACCATCAAGAGCGATAGAGGGGTTAAGTTTAGTGACGATCCCAATGGAACAATCGCCAGAGAGCTTTGATGTGGTGGCCGCTTGGCACCCAAGATATAACGATGATCCGTTACAAAAGTGGGTTACATCTTTGTTAGAAGTTGAATAGTCAGGAGCAAGAAATCGTTTAAGTCCGTTGTTCAATCATGCGTGGGCTCAAAGAAATGGATCAAAGTTAATCAGTGTCTAGATCAAGTTCTTCCTAGAGTATTACTGATAGAAAACCCATTCACGCCTTATGTGACAATGCTTCCAGTAAACATGAGAGATTGAAAGTTATAAAATCACTAAAATATAACTGGGTTATAGAAAATCAAGTTGAGTTTTAAGTGTGCTGTTCAAGATGTATAGTTAGTGATAATTCATTGAGTTATTGAATCTTTTAGTTGTCACATGATGTGGGTGTTATGAAGAGAAACGGCTTTACGTTAATGGAATTAATCATTGTTATTGTGATACTCGGTGTTTTAGCTGTGACAGCAGCCCCGAGGTTTCTTAATATCCAAGAGTCGGCGAGAGAAGCGGTACTTGAGGGCGTCGCTGGTGCGATGGAAGGGGTGATCACGCAGGTCACCTCTAAAGCGATTATTGTTGGGCTTAATCCGGACGCAACAAACCCAGGAGATCAGAGCAACTATGTGATTGATTTTGGTATTGGTAGCGTTGAGGTCGACTGGGGAACACTTTGCCCCGAAAGCCGAGGTGAGTCAGGCGATCAGTTAAATATGCTTCATTTCTTAACGTTATCAGAAGACGATAGCTTAACTTCTGAATTCGGTAATCGACACACTGTGGTCGGGTATGATTACGACTTTACTCAAGCTGAATTAGATAGCTCGAATATCACGGACCAGGATCTAGAGACGCGCCAAGGCTGCTTTGTTCTTTATGACTCTTTTGGCCGAACCAATGGCAGCCAATGTCCTGATGAAGGGTGTGAGTGTACAGTTCGTATTGTTAACAACAACTGTTAAACCGACCACATTAACTGATTTATAGACATTCAATAAAAAGCGCGTTATTGCCGAGTAGCAATAACGCGCTTTTTTGTATTAGCTTGATGATCTGTCTTAGTTTGCCAATGGAGCACTTGCTGGTGGCAAGTCACGCTTCTTAATCACGTATCGTAAGCGAATTAACATCAGCGTCGCTGAAACGCTTAATCCCGTCAGAATACCAATCCAAAAGCCTTCTTCACCCATCGCAGGAACAATGTGGTCTGTTAAGCCCAACACCATGCCGAGTGGTAATGCTAAGCCCCAGTATGAAGCGATAGCTAAGATCATTGGGATCTTCGTATCTTTATAACCACGCAGTGCACCGTTAGCAGATGTTTGCAGTGCATCACTGAATTGGTACATAGCCGTAAAGGTCAACAATACTGCTGCCGTTGCGCTTATTGCAGGGTCGGTGGTGTAAAGCCTAATGATTAATTCAGGGAACAGTAGGAACATCGCAACTGAAAGAAGTGAGATTAACGCGGCAACCAAAATACCGACTTTACTGCGCTCAATCGCGCCAAGTTCGTCTTTTTCACCTAGCGCGTGTCCAACACGAATCGTAATACCAAATGAGATACTCATCGGAATCACGTAAGTCAGGCTCGATATATTCAGTGCTATCTGCGCCGCTGCCACGTTCTCAGCACCAATACGGCCGATCATCAGAGCGATTACCGCAAAGATACTGCCACATACCGCGATGTTCATCCCGATAGGTAAACCTAATCTTAGAAGGTGAAGCATCTCTTTTGCTTTTGGCTTAGCGTCTGCAAAGCTAATAATAGTTTTGTAGTGGTGATGACCTTTAATGTAGGAATACAGCATTCCCGACATTAGCCAATACACCAAGCTTGTCGCCCAGCCACAACCCACCGCACCCATTTCAGGGAAGCCGAACTTACCGTAAATAAGCACGTAGTTGACTGGAATATTAATCAGCAAACCAATTACCGAAATGATCATCGGTACTTTGGTGTTGTTCATGCCTTCACAGAAGCCATTCAAGGTATAAAACAGGGCAATACCCGGCACACCAAAGGCTAGGGCAAACGCGTAGTCACTGCCGATAGGGATGATCTCAGCGGCAACCCCAATCCATTCTAAGATCGGTTTCGCACTCACCAAATAAGCGATGAGCAGCACACTCGCTATTAATGCAAGCCAAACCATCTGGAAGAACTCTACAGAGATGCTTTGGAAGTCACGTGCGCCACGGTGGTAAGCAACTACTGGCGTTAACGCCATAATCACACCACGTAGCAGCAGTAACACAGGAATCCAAAGGCTAGTACCAAGAGCAATAGCGGCAAGATCGGCAGGGCTTACTTGGCCAGCCATTGTCGTATCGACAAATCCCATCGCTTGGGTAGCTATTTGAGTCAAAATGATTGGAACCGAAAGATGCATAAGCGCACCCGATTCACGAGTAAAAGGACGAAGTTTCGTTAGCATGGAAGTTCACAACACCAATATAAATACACGAATGATGGCAGGATGGCCGGTGTGCATTTTAGGATGTGCCCCGTTGGGCGGGCGACAATATAAACACCTTACCGTATAGGGTCAAGCTTTGGATTTATAGAGTTTCACTTGCTCCCAGATACGGATAGGTTCTGATGGTCAAAACACAGCGCCAACGCACGTAAGTTTCTGATTTAGTAGAAATCAGACTAGAAAGATAAGTTCAACATTTGCCACGCTAATCACTAAGGTGGCGGTATAAGCTATTGTTATGAAAAGACAAAGGCTAGTACCATTGGTGACATAAGAAACTAGATAGAAAAATTCTGTATTTAAATGGAGATTTCTATCTAATAGTTGTTATGATTTTTATCGAAATGGGGGGAGGTTGTATGGCAATATCATTTGAAAGTCAGAGGCTGACAGTAGTTGAAATTACTGAAAGGTTTGATTTGTCTAAACACTCATATTTACTAGAGCGAATTCCTCAAATCCTCACGCCAGCAGTTGTAGAAAATCTTCCTCCATATTTCCACAAGATAGGTTCTAGTGAACAAGCCCGAACCTGGCTTGAGCGGATGTTGTTGGAGAGTCGTTTACTTCAAGTGGAAGCCGAGGATCACGAACTAATAGGTTTCTTGTTCGCTTATGTGGAAAATGACGAGTATGCCCATATCGGTTATTTGCTTGCGGAAGAATACTGGGGAAGAGGGTTAGCTAGTGAATTACTCCAAGGTTTCATCCATGAAGTCGAGAAATCCGAATCTTGGTTAAAGCTCATAGGCGGTGTTGACCAATCTAATATCGCTTCAGTAAAGTTACTCAAGAAGCTGGGTTTTATAGAGCAAGCCGCTAATGGCAGTGGTGTGGTTTTCTATGAATATACGATTCCCCAGCCACAATCATAACAAACTGTTCAAGAGTGATTCGCAACGCGTGGCATTTTTACTATGGGTTGGTTTAAGTGATTAAGGTGGTATGCGGAGGCTTTAATATTGCGTTGCTCACCCCTTAACAGAGCGTTATATTTCATTAAGGGTATATTGTTCTGTTTCATGTTAGAGTTCGTGGAATATTCAAGCATGGACTTATCATGAAAAAAATTATTACTGTTTTGAGTTTTACAGTATTAGCTGGTTGTGCTCAAAAGTCCCCAATCGAGAAAGTCAGCGAAAGTACATCACATTTTGCTGATGCTTTTTATGAGGGAAGCAAAGATTTCTATATTACAGATGATCCGAAAGATGGTGAGCAGTACAGAATTTTTCATCAAGCTTCTACCGGATTTACTTTGACGTCAGTACTTAGACAATCTGCTACAAAGCGCGCTAATCAGTTTTGTAGCGACATGGAAAAAGGTACGCAAATGTATACCATGTCAGAGCACACAGCATCTCCTCCGTATATTTTAGGTAACTTCCCTCGAATTGAGATTATTTTTGTATGCTCACAGAAAGAACTAGTTAGTGGTGGTGCTATTAACGTATCAAATAAATACGAAGATCTTCTAAAAATCAAAGAACTTCACGATAAAGGAATACTTACAGATAAAGAGTACCAAGCAGAAAAACAGAAGCTTTTGGCACAATAAATATAACAAACGACTATAGCGCCAATGGTTATCCTTGGCGCTATCTATGTTTCACATACCACCACGTCTTAGTTTCAGACTTTGTGACGTATAAGCCTCTTATTGCCACAAAGCTAGCAGAAATACAAATAACCCAATCCCAAGCGTGACCTTTAGAAGTAAGCCAAGAGGAGCCCCACCTTTTGGCGCTTTATTGCAACATCCCATAATCGTTTCCTAGTCATATTGAACTCGTGAGTTAACCTTAAACCTTTCCCTTACGGTAAGGTCAATGAGTTTATAAAACGTCACCAAATTAACCTTTCTTATCGTGTTGGATTCGTTATGATAAATCCAAATTCTGCAATTAGAAGTGAGAGGGTAATGTGTTGATAGAAAGGTGGTTAGAGATTGATGGTGACCAGCTTTATTGCTTGTCGACTGACATCAAAGAGTCTCAGGAAACATTAGTGTTAATTCATGGGTTGGGTGAGTCACATTTATGTTTTGCCGACGCGTTAGATTGGCTCCCGAATTACAACTTAGTCATGTTCGACCTTTGTGGTTATGGCTATTCTCCTGCTTCAGACATATCCCATTCAACAGAAACCCAAGCAAAGCGAATATTGAAAGCACTCGACCTATTGAGCATCCATGATTGCTTTCTACTTGGGCACTCTTGGGGAGGCGATACATCGACGTTGGTTTGTGAATACGACACGAAAGGTATCGTGCGTGGTTTGATTAATGCTGAAGGCGGGCTGCACGAAGAAAGCATCATCCTATCCCAGATTATTGCAGACACATATTCTGAACTAAGTACTGACGAATTTACGAACTGGGTGAAAGGAGAAGGTTTCGCAAAACGTTTTGCCATGGCTTGGGGACACGGAGCGGGTGTTAAGTATCTTTCGTCAGTTAGACGATGTGAGCCAGAGGTTCTTGGTCAAACCGCCAGTGAAATCTACGGGCAACATGCGACTCAAGATATCCGTGGCGTGGTTGGCTGGGGACAAATCTACGAAAACTTATCCATACCTAAAGTATATTTTTGGGGCACTGACAGCTTAAAGGGGTGTGAACGTGCGAAAGTGTTTATTAGTACGCTAGACAATGTTTCGTTTGAGGGCGCAAACCACTGGGTGCAAAACGATCCGGCTAAGTTCTATGCAGAAGTAGACAAATTTATTACTGGTGTTAAAAGCGCACCAAAGCTTAGGTAACCATTAGCCATACTCAAACCAATATGTGGATTGCGGACCAGATTGAAGGATTTTAGCCTATCAGCTTAAAATAATTGATTATCCAACAAAAAAAGCGAACCAAATGGTTCGCTTTTGTTTATCTAGAATCTACAAAAATTAGTCTTCGTAGTTATCGATACTTGGGCAAGAACAGATTAGGTTACGGTCGCCGTATACGTTGTCTACACGGTTAACAGTAGGCCAGTACTTCGAGTTCTTCGTTGCTTTCGATGGGAAGCAAGCCAGTTCGCGAGAGTAAGGGCGATCCCATTCTGCGCCTGAAAGGTCAACTTGTGTGTGCGGCGCGTTCACTAGAGGGTTGTTGTCTAGTGGCCATTCACCGGCTTTCACTGCTGCCATTTCGTGACGGATTGCGATCATCGCTTCACAGAAACGGTCTAGCTCTTCTAAATCTTCTGATTCAGTTGGCTCTACCATTAGTGTGCCAGCTACTGGGAAAGACATAGTAGGCGCGTGGAAACCGAAGTCCATTAGACGCTTAGCAATATCTTCTTCGCTGATGCCTGTGTCTTCTTTAAGTGGACGAATATCTATAATACATTCGTGCGCTACGCGGCCGTTAGTGCCACGGTAAAGAACAGGGTAGTGAGGACGTAGTTTTTCCATCACGTAGTTCGCGTTCAGAATCGCCACTTTAGTCGCGTCTGTTAGGCCAGGTTCGCCCATCATTGCGATGTAAGCCCAAGAGATAGGTAGAATTGAAGCACTGCCTAAATCTGCTGCTGATACCGCGTAGTCTGAACCCTGTACACCATTTTCGATGTGACCTGGTAGGAAAGGTGCTAGGTGCGATTTAACACCGATAGGACCCATACCCGGACCGCCACCACCGTGTGGGATACAGAATGTTTTGTGTAGGTTCAAGTGAGATACGTCTGAACCGATGAAGCCTGGAGATGTTAGACCTACTTGAGCGTTCATGTTCGCGCCGTCTAGGTAAACCTGACCGCCCGCTGAGTGAACTTGTTCACACACTTCTTTCACTTGCTCTTCGTATACGCCGTGCGTAGAAGGGTAAGTGATCATGATGCTTGATAGGTTGTCTTTGTGCTTCTCGATTTTCGCTGCTAGGTCTGTCATGTCGATGTTGCCATCTTCATCACACTTAACAACCACTACCTTCATAGAAACCATTGATGCTGTTGCAGGGTTAGTACCGTGCGCAGAGCTTGGAATCAGACAAACGTTACGGTGACCTTCACCGCGGCTTGCGTGGTAACGTTGAATCGCGATTAGTCCCGCGTATTCACCAGATGCACCAGAGTTAGGCTGTAGTGAGAAATCGTCGTAACCGGTGATTTCACATAGCTTCTCTTTAAGGTCTTTCGCTAGTGCTGTGTAACCTGCCGCTTGCTCTAGAGGTGCGAATGGGTGAATTGAACCAAACTCAGGCCATGTTACTGGAATCATCTCAGCAGCAGCGTTCAGCTTCATCGTACAGCTGCCCAGTGGGATCATGCCGTGCGTTAGTGAGAAGTCTTTGTTCTCAAGCTGTTTTAGGTAACGCATCATTTGCGTTTCGCTGTGGTGCGTGTTGAATACTGGGTGAGTTAGGAACTCTGATTCACGACGGCAGTTTTCTGGAATTGCTGCAAACTCATTTGATGCAATGTCAGAAGATAGTGCTTGAACGTCTTCTTTCACGTCGAAGATTGCGAATAGGGCATTCACGTCGTCGATCGTTGTAGTTTCATCTAAGCTGATACCGATCTTACCTTTAAGAAGGCGAAGGTTTATGTCTGCTGCTTGCGCTTTCGCGTACAGTGCATCTGTCTTCTCTTCAGAGTTGATCGTGATGGTATCAAAGAAGCTGTTGTTCGTTAGCTCGTAACCCGATTTAGTCAGGCCAGCCGCTAGGATAGCTGTCATGTGGTGTGTACGACGAGCAATAGTACGTAGGCCTTCTGCACCGTGGTAAACCGCGTAGAAAGACGCCATATTTGCAAGAAGTGCTTGAGCTGTACAGATGTTCGATGTCGCTTTTTCGCGGCGGATATGTTGCTCACGAGTTTGCATTGCCATACGTAGCGCTTGGTTACCGTGAGTATCGATAGAAACACCGATGACACGACCTGGCATTGTACGCTTATGCTTTTCACGAGTACCCATGAATGCAGCGTGTGGACCGCCGTAACCCATAGGAACGCCGAAACGTTGAGCTGAACCGATTACTACGTCTGCGCCCATTTCGCCAGCTGGCTTAAGTAGAGCAGAGGCTAGTAGGTCAGTTGCAACCGTTACAAGCGTTTTGTTTGCTTGAGCTTTCGCAATGATGTCGGTTAGATCGCGAACTTCACCTGTAGTACCAGGGTATTGAACTAACGCACCAAATACGTCTTGCTCTGGAAGTGTTTCAAGAGCACCAACCATTACTTCAAAACCGATGTACTCAGCACGAGTTTTAACAACTTCTAGTGTTTGAGGGTGAACATCGTCAGCAACGAAGAATACTTTGCTCTTGCTTTTACCAGCACGCTTACACAGTGTCATCGCTTCGCCAGCCGCTGTCGCTTCATCAAGAAGAGATGCGTTTGCGATTTCCATACCTGTAAGGTCCATTACCATTTGTTGGTAATTTAATAGAGCTTCAAGACGACCTTGAGAAATCTCTGGTTGGTATGGTGTGTAAGCTGTGTACCAGCCTGGGTTCTCTAAAACGTTACGCAGAATAACGTTTGGAGTGAATGTGTTGTAGTAGCCTTGGCCAATGAAGGTACGTTTCACTTGGTTTAGGTTAGCGATCTCTTTAAGAGAGGTCAGCATGTCCATTTCGCTCAGTGGCGCAGCAAGTGTCATTGGCTTTTCAAGACGGATTTGTGCAGGAACCGTTTCGTCGATCAGTGCGTCTAAGCTAGTCGCGTTGATCGCTTCAAGCATTTTCTGCTGGTCTGCTTTATTAGGGCCGTTATGACGAGCAACAAACTCGTTTTGAGTACCCAAGTCTTTTAGTAATTGGCTTTGAAGTAATTCAGTCATGATATGTTCTACTTTCTCTTTGGAGCCGTGAGCTAGCCCCTAAAATTAAGCTGCTCAAAAGAGCAGCTTTATCGTAATGAGGAACCTATTAGTCTTCTTCGATAGAGCTTAGGTATTCTTCCGCATCTTTAAGGTTGTTTAGTTCAGACGCATCAGACATCTTCACTTTAACAATCCAACCACCTTCATAAGATTCTTCGTTAATTAACTCTGGGCTATCTTCTAATT
Source organism: Vibrio bathopelagicus (assembly GCF_014879975.1). Classification (NCBI taxonomy): domain Bacteria; kingdom Pseudomonadati; phylum Pseudomonadota; class Gammaproteobacteria; order Vibrionales; family Vibrionaceae; genus Vibrio; species Vibrio bathopelagicus. The sequence continues at coordinate 1,005,305 of NZ_CP062501.1, forward strand.
CTTCGTTGATTTCTACGATTTCGCCAGAGATTGGTGCGTAGATATCAGAAGCTGCTTTCACTGATTCAACTAGAGAGAAGCTTTCGCCAGCTTCTATTTCGTCTCCAGTGTCAGGCAGGTCAACAAACACAACGTCACCTAGCATCTCTTGAGCGTGCTCAGAAATACCGATAGTCACAGTACCGTCACCGTTGTCTTTTACCCACTCGTGGCTGTCTGCAAACTTTAGTGTATTGTCCATTGCTTATTCTCCAAAAATTTATGAGGTTTTAATTTAAATCTTAAAAACGGTTTAACGATAAAGAGGGAAGCGTTTGCAAAGCTCTTTAACTTGCTTGCGAACACGTTGCTCAACTTCAGCGTTGCCTTCAGGGCTTTCAACTAAGCCATCAAGTACATCGCCGATCCATTCACCGATAAGTTTGAATTCTTCAGTGCCAAAACCACGACTGGTTCCAGCTGGCGTACCTAAACGAATACCCGAAGTAATCATAGGCTTCTCTGTGTCGAATGGTATGCCATTTTTGTTACATGTGATCCCTGCACGCTCTAATGCTTCTTCAGTTACGTTACCTTTCAAGCCCTTAGGACGAAGGTCAACCAGCATTAGGTGCGTGTCTGTTCCGCCAGTCACAATGTCACAACCGCGAGTTTGCAACACTTCAGCAAGAACTTTTGCGTTGTCGATCACTGAATCAATATAAGTATTAAATTCTGGACCAAGTGCTTCGCCAAACGCCACTGCTTTAGCCGCGATAACGTGCATTAGTGGGCCGCCTTGAAGGCCAGGGAATACTGCAGAGTTGATCTTTTTGTTGATGTCTTCGTGGTTCGTAAGAATCATACCGCCGCGTGGGCCACGAAGTGTTTTGTGCGTTGTTGTCGTTACAACATGTGCGTGTGGTAGTGGGCTAGGGTGAGCACCTGTCGCGATAAGACCTGCGATGTGTGCCATATCGACCATTAGGATAGCGCCAACTTCGTCAGCGATTTCGCGGAACTTAGCGAAATCAATAACGCGTGGAATAGCACTACCACCAGCAATAATCATTTTAGGTTGGCTTTCGATAGCTAAAGCGCGAACCGCTTCGTAATCGATTTCTAGAGTTTCGCGGTCTACGCCGTATTGAACTGCGTTGAACCACTTACCAGACATAGCAGGACGTGCACCGTGTGTAAGGTGGCCACCAGCGTCTAGAGACATGCCTAGGATAGTGTCGCCAGGTTGAAGTAGGGCAAGTTTAACTGCGCCGTTTGCTTGAGCGCCTGAGTGAAGCTGTACGTTTACGTATTCGCATTTGAATAGTTGTTTCGCACGTTCAATCGCAATAGCTTCAACTGTATCTACATGTTCACAACCACCGTAGTAACGGCGGCCTGGGTAGCCTTCGGCGTATTTGTTTGTTAGGCAAGTGCCTTGAGCTTGCATTACTGCTTTAGAAACGATGTTCTCAGAAGCAATAAGTTCGATTTGTTCATTTTGACGAGTGTTCTCTGCTTGGATGCCAGCAAATACTGCATCGTCTGTTCCAGATAGGTTCGTAGTGAAAAAACTGTCTAAGCTATGGTTTTGGTAAGCGTTCATTGTCGAGACCTTTCATTAAGCTAATGGTGATTGTTTTTATAGTCCATTAGGTCTTACGTTGATTTCTGCATCGGTATCGTTTGCGCTATATAGGTATAGATAAACGTGAATTGCGTTATAAATATACACTTACAGCGTCTAAGCGATCGTTGTAGGGTCAATGCAGCACGAATTGTTTCCCAAAAAGTTCGGGTAAAAAACAGCTCTCACAAATGTTAAATCTATCATTTGCTGCAAGCTGAAGTAGCATCTCTTCATCTAACAAGTCGATAACATAGCTCCGATAAAATCAATTTTCAACAAAAATTTCCAATAGGAAACAACTTTTCTTGTTTTGCTACGGGGAGCACGCTTTATTTCTCTGTGTGCTCTTTAATCAACAAAGCGCTTCATGCAACAATGAAATTAATAGACAGGACGCAAGAAATTAATGAGGGACCTATGTCAGAAGACATTTATGATGAGTACCCATCTTTAACGTTGGCGAAGGAAACGTTAGACCAGAATATTGAACCACTTAGGCTTGGCCAGCGCATTAAAGATATCCGCGGCAAGCTTGGGATTACGCTGGAAGAAGCAAGTCAAAGAACAGGCTTAGCGCGTTCTACGCTCAGCAAAATTGAGAACGAACAAATCTCGCCAACCTTTCAGGCTATGCAAAAACTGGCGATGGGTTTGCAAATTGATATGCCTCAACTCTTTGAACCACCGAGGAAAAAAGTTGCAACAGGACGTCGTGACTTAACAAAGGCGGGTCAAGGCAAACCTCATCCTACACCGACTTATGAGCATGAACTGCTTGCCACTGAGCTGTCTAATAAGAAGATGATGCCTTTTAAGAGTCGCGTGCGAGCGCGTACTTTTGAAGAGTACAATGATTGGGTTCGCCACGACGGGGAAGAGTTCTTAATGATCATCTCTGGCGATGTGATGTTCTACTCAGAATTCTACGAACCCGTACCGATGAGTGAAGGTGATAGCATGTATTACGATGCCAATATGGGGCACATGCTTATCTCGACCAGTGCAGAAGACGCGCTCATTTTGTGGGTGACTGCAAAATAAATTAACAATCTTAGAATTTCTTATAGTGAATGCAAACGTTTGCTTTTGTTTCGAACGTTAGGTAATAGACGCGATATTGGTGTGATAATCATCAATATCGCGTTTTTGTATGTATCGAATAATTGTTTTTAAATTGTTAAATGTCACATTTTGAGCTGTTTGACTATTGTTAAGGGTGTAAAACTGACGCAGGCTTGTTTATTATAGTGAACACGGTTTACTCATATTGATTGAAGTTTACTGAAGTGAATTCTTAGAAAGTGACTTGTAGAGCTTTTGTACAGCTAACCTGATTTATCAAGCTAACGATATAAGCCTATATAAAAGACATCACTTTTTACTATCTACTGTTTCTAAAGTTAAGACGCCAAGGTTACTGACGCGAATACGCTGAGGTGACTAATGATGAAACTTATCGTTAGAAGCGACTCTAAATAGAGATATAAGCGGCAGACTCGATTTGGAAAGCCTGCAACGCTTCATGGAGAAGAAAATGACTCAAGAACACGCTAATCAAGACCTACTAACAACACCATTGCATGCACTTCACGTTGAAGAGGGTGCAAAAATGGTTCCTTTCGCTGGCTACGATATGCCAGTTCAGTATCCACTAGGTGTAAAGAAAGAGCACTTACACACTCGTGATGCTGCCGGTCTTTTTGATGTTTCTCACATGGGGCAACTTCGTCTTCATGGCGCGAACGCAGCTGCTGTCTTAGAATCTTTGGTTCCTGTAGATATTATTGACCTTCCTTCTGGTAAGCAGCGCTATGCGTTCTTTACTAACGAGCAGGGCGGCATTATGGATGACCTGATGGTTGCTAACCTAGGCGATCACCTATTTGTTGTTGTGAACGCTGCATGTAAGACACAAGATATCGACCATCTAACTGCGCACCTACCAGCTGACGTAGAGATGGAAGTGATTGATGATCGCGCTCTATTAGCACTTCAAGGCCCTAAAGCGTCTGAAGTTCTAGCTCGTTTCCAACCAAGCGTTGCTGACATGCTGTTCATGGATGTTCAAAAAATCGATATCGATGGTGTTGAATGCATCGTGAGCCGCAGCGGTTACACCGGTGAAGATGGCTACGAAATCTCAGTTCCTAACGATCACGCTGAAGCTCTTGCTCGTAAACTAACATCTGAAGCAGAAGTAGAGTGGATTGGCCTTGGTGCTCGTGACTCACTTCGTCTTGAATGTGGTCTATGTTTATATGGTCATGACTTAGACACAACGACAACACCAGTAGAAGCTAGCCTTCTATGGGGTATTCAAAAAGTGCGTCGTACTGACGGTGAACGTGCGGGCGGTTTCCCTGGCGCTGATATCATCCTTGAGCAAATCGCGACTAAAGATGTTCAACGTAAACGTGTTGGTCTAGTTGGTCAAACTAAGGCTCCAGTACGTGAAGGCGCAGAGTTGTTTGATGCTGAAGACAACAAGATTGGTGTAGTGACAAGTGGTACTGCGGGTCCTAACGCTGGCAAGCCTGTTTCTATGGCGTACGTTCGCACTGACCTTGCTGCAATTGGCACTGAAGTATTTGCTGACGTTCGTGGCAAGAAGCTACCAATGACAGTAGAAAAAATGCCATTCGTACCTCAGCGTTACTACCGTGGCTAATCTTTTTTAAGAGAAACCACTAAGCTTATCTAAAAGCCTATTGTTTGCTTCTCTGTATTGAGAGGTTTAACGGTAGGCTTTTTGTTTTTCGCAACGTATAAAACTTAAAATGATGAGCTGAGGTAAGTTGTTTATAAATTCGTTTATAAAATGAGAGATGTGGCCATATCGTTACAAATACTTACTATAATGATGATTAGTACGTGTTATGGTGGCGATTCATCAATTTTATAAATAAGTAGTAGGGGTTACAAGGAGTTATCTATGAATGAGAACCATACAATGAGTCCGGTTCGTAAGACCGTTCTTGGGCTTTTAGCGCCATTAATCTACACATCAAGCGTTATGGCGACAGAAAACTCGATCGAAAGTACTCCTGACGCGAACGTAACACCTTATATCGTGAATGGTAGCAATGCTTCGGTAACTGAATTTCCTTCAATGGCGAGCTTGTTCATTGATCGTATTGATTACGATGGTGTTTACTCAACAGGACCTTACTGTGGCGCGACCATTTTAGACCCGACTCATATTCTGACTGCTGCGCACTGTATTTACGGCAATGAAGAAGGGCAGTTATTTACTACTGTAGTTCCACAGCTCGAAGATACGTCTCAATTCCCTAACGGTAACATTCAAAAAGCGCGAGTTTCAGAAGTTTACTATCGCAGTGACTATTCAAACGCGTTGAGTGATCTATTGCGCAACGATGTTGCCATTCTTAAGCTAGAAAGCCCGCTGAATATTGATTCAGTTAACGATGTTGTAAAACGCCCTAGTTCGGATGGTTATCGTAGCTCTTCAGAGGTATTTACCGCTGTGGGCCATGGTGATACACGTTCAGGCTTTGACGGAACAACTTTGTTGCAGAAGGCTGACCTGAATTACGTAGATAACGCTACTTGTGCTTCAGCCTTTGCTGATGGTTCAGCCTTAACTGATAACCAAATATGCTTTAACGGTAATTACAGTGCATTTACCGGGCTATTTAATGGTACGTGCCAAGGCGACTCCGGAGGTCCTGTCTATTGGCAAGATGGTTCAACATATAGACAAGTTGGTATTACCAGTTTTGGCCCAGATACTTGTGGTGGTAGCCCAACCGTGACATCGGTATTCACCGAAATACTAGACTATAAAACTTGGATCGACAGTGTTATTGCTGGTACTGAAACCGCCAAGTTTGTTTCTACTGATGCTAAGCGAACAGCTTATGTGAATGCACGAGCTTCATCTGGTTCAAGCAGTGGTGGTAGTGTTTCATTTGGTTTGCTAGGTATGCTGATGTTGTTCGCGGGTGTTAGAAAAGCCGTGTTACGGTAGAACTTCAATGCTTTGAACAAGTCGACGTGTATCTAACGATAGCGTCGACTTTTTTATTTCTGCAGGTTTCACTCGTTTATCTGTTTCGTTCTACAACTGCTTTTCTGCTGTACCTTTCTAGAATTTCATCCATTTCTTTTATTGCATCATTGATGCTTTTGATGCCACCTTGCGCGACATCTTTTTCGTGTGGGTTCAATGCAGAAAAAGCCTGTTTTAATTCCTTATCTTCCAACATGCTCCCGTGCAACAACACTTCTTTGTAAGTGAGTAGCCTATGCTGTACCGCGATAATTTGACTGCGGGTATTTTCGGATTCTAAAGCGTGTTTTATGCAAGAAAATACGAATTTATAATTATTCGCAATTTCCAATTTGACGTCTTTCTTATTCGCAATTTGCAATTTTTATTATTTCCCAACACTTGAATCATCAAGTTTACTAGCCTGTCCATTCACGACTGATGTAAGTGTGAAGGTTTATGAAACGTAACGTTTTTATGGCTCGCATAATATGCCTTTAATGGCGTATGTAAACCGTCGAGAGTCAATATGGTCTGCTTCTTGCTGAAATTAGGTCATAACTGTCTAGTGAGGAGAAGCTTATGTCGCAAGAGCCCATAGTAATGGCGCTGGTTGATCGCAGAAAAAAAGCTAATTTATCCCAAGAAAAGTTAGCCTCAAGTGCAGGAATGAGTTTAAAAACGTATCAGCGAATTGAACGCGGTGAGGCAGACATAAAAATGTCTCAATATCGTTCTATCACGAGAACTTTAAAAGTGACGGACTTGGATGTCGTGCTTGATATTGTTGGTGCATCACAAGCAACGGCGGAAGACGTTGCAGCGGTCAGTCGTTTACTGACCAGTGAAGAAAGAATGTTGTTGATCAAACTGATTTTGTCGGTCAAAAAACAGCCGTAGCGTTTTGGTCTAATAGGTATCGTTTTTGTCCAAACAAATGAGTTACAACGGTTGTTTCATAAGTGACGTGTTCATCGGCGGACCTGAAAGAACTAGTCCACTCTTCCGCGCAGTTGCTTGGTGGTACTTCTTTGTTTCTTTCCTTCTAAACGTCTTTTCTGAGAGCCACGTGTCGGCTTAGTTGCTCGTCTTACTTTTTGAACCTTTGTTGCTTCCAAGATCAGTTCTTTCAAACGCACCAAAGCATCATCACGGTTTTGTTCTTGAGTTCTATACTGCTGCGCCTTAATGATAATCACGCCATCTTTAGTAATGCGGCTATCTTTGTGCGCTAGGAGTTTTTCTTTATAGAAATCAGGTAGGGTGGAGTGCTTGATGTCAAAACGTAAATGTATCGCGCTCGATACTTTATTGACGTTTTGGCCGCCGGCTCCTTGTGCTCTGATCGCGGTTAACTGGAGTTCCCAGTCTTGAATCGAAACAGAGTTAGATATTTGTAACATAAACTTCCATTTTGAACGGTAATATGGGGTCATGATACTGAATATTGGTTATGGTATCAGTAACTTTCTTAAAGAGTGGTAGTAGTGATGAAAATAGATTTAACGGCGTATGAAGGATTAATCTTTGATATGGACGGTACGTTGATCGATACAATGCCGGCACATGTAAAAGCATGGCAGCAAACGGCTGAAGAGTTCGGCTTTCATTTCGAGGCATCTTGGTTGCACAGTTTAGGTGGTATGCCGAGTTATAAGATCGCGGGTGAGGTGAATAGTAAATACGGTTTGTCACTCGACCCACAAGCGGTATCTATGTTTAAGATGGCGTCGTTTGCGGCGATTGAAGACAAAGGAGATATTATCCCTTGTACGCATTCTCTTCTAATAGAACATCTAGGCAACAAAAAAATAGCGGTAGGGACAGGCAGTCAGCGTAAAAGTGCAGAACAGCTATTAGATAAAACGGATATCTTGAGTAAGCTGGATATCTTAGTGACAGCGACAGATGTGAAGAATCATAAGCCAAATCCAGATACCTTCTTGGATGCTTGTTTCGGTATGGGATTACAACCCAAGCAGTGTGTTGTATTTGAAGATACCGATCTTGGTAAGCAGGCTGCTCATGCTGCGAACATGGATTGTATTCTGGTGGTCGAAGGGAATAAGTTAGAGTTCTATCCTGCACCAAGCTGATTGCTAAATTGTGATGTCACTGAATGATAAGGCTGCTAAGTCAATGGCTGTTGGCCAGATTAAAGCCTAGCGGGATGATATAGATTTTTGCTAGGCGATTTCGCTCATTTCTTTGTCTAGAAATAAACACACTTTGTTTCGACCTGCCGCTTTGGCCTCATATAACGCTAAATCGGCGCACTTGTAGTTAAGAGCAGGATCATTGGTGATGTTAGTGATTCCGCCACTCACAGTCACTACGTTGTCGAGATCAAGACTGACAGCAACTCTCAACCTGTTGAGGACGTATTCAGCTTCTTCTGTTGAGGTGTGAGGCAGAATAACACCAAACTCTTCACCACCAATACGAGCAACAAAATCGGTTTCACGACATTCGCGTTGGAGCACTTTAGCGACCGTTTGAATGACTCGATCACCGTAGTCATGCCCAAATCGGTCATTAATGCGTTTGAAGTAGTCAATATCCAAGATAGCTAAACAAGACTGCTCACGGGTAGGGTAACGATGAACACGAGAGCATTCATCGCGCAGCTCAAGATCGAACTTGCGGCGGTTCCAACAGCCTGCTAACGAATCTTTTTCACTTAGGTTTCTCAGTTTATTCTCGAGCTCTTTGTGTTTACTGATATCGACAAATGACGCGACATAAAACTGAATCACACCTTTTGAGTCTTTAATCGTTTGAATTCGCAGTATTTCAGTGATCAGAGAACCGTCTTTACGGCGATTTACTACTTCGCCTTCCCATACTCCAGTCTTGGTAATAATGCTCCACATCTTTATGTAGAATTCTTGATTGTAGCGACCAGAGGCAAACATAGAAGGTTGGTGACCTTTTACATCTTCCAGGCTGTAACCACTTACGCGGGTAAACTCTTGGTTTACTTTGATTATTCGGTTATTTCTATCGGTAATCACTAAGGCGGACATGCCATTCATTGCTGCTTTAGCCAGTTGACTATCGATGCTGTTCTTCTTGTGGTTTCTATTCCAAAGCACAAACCCAGCAGAAATCATCGATATCAGTATCGTTAAGGTAATGATCTGTACGACGATAGCGTGGCGTTCTTGTTGATACTGGTTATTAAACTGATGACTTTTAACGTGAAGAACCATATAAATAGGCCCTTCAAACTGATCTATCTTAGGGCTGATATCCGAGTGGAAATACCAGTTTTCGCCATCAAAATAGCTAGAGGAAGTGTTGTCTTTAATTGCTTGCCATAATTCTGGATAGCGCTTGGCATATGTGATGTCAGCACGAGACTCAAGAACATGACCAAATGATTCTTCTGGGTCGGGTCCCATGATGACATGGCCGGTTTTATTCAGGAGTACCGGTACAGCAGAAGATGTTCCGATTTGATAATGTAGGCGATCATAAATCTCAAGCATATTGAGGTTTGCAATAAAGTAACCAATGATGCGATTTTTTGACGTTACAGGCGTCATGATACGAAGGGCCGGAATTAACGGATGAACTATTTCACCGTTTTCGACTTCTAGATCGATACCATTTGAACTGACTTGTCCAATTTCTAATTTTTGAAGGGTGTCAAAGTAACTGCGCGCTGATTTGTTTTGTAGTTCCTTGTCTGCAACGACTGTGGCTTGATTGTCTTTGTAGTTGATACGGAAAACTTCATTTCCTTGAATATCGAGATAACGAAGTTGTGAGTAATATTTTTGTCCACGAGCAAGCATCACCCACAAGTCTTGCAGCGCTTCTTTGTGAATCGTTGAGGGTTCTTCAATTGCACGAAGAAGGGTTTGTGAATTTGCTATAGAGGGAACGGAGTTAGATATCTGCTCTACGATGACAGAAAGCTCGTGGAAGCTGTATTCGATTTGGTTTTGACTTGATTGCTTAATATTTAGCGTGTGCTGAGCGTCTATCCGATCAAATTCAGAGTTAATATAGAGGGCAGGGACTAGTCCTAGGGCAAAAATGGTACACAGAAATTGGCTGACTAGTTTTTTTATACTCGTATTCATCACTGTCCTCAAAGAATCAGCGCAATACTATATATTTTATGGGGTTTTTAATGTGATCTTGACCCAGAACTTAAAACACGCTTTGCATATAATCATGGTTTTAGTGCAACTTTTTGCAATTAAGCTTGCCAGTTAGGCAATTAACTACCACGAAAACTTTGCAGATCCGTTTGTTTTTAATGAAGCGAATTGGTTTAACGAAGTGCGTAGGGGTTAATGAAAACCCATTGAGGCCAATTTGGATTCTGTTACAGAACTCCAATAAGCGCAGTTAACATGTCACTGCGCTTATTTATGAATTATAAAGAATCTATAAATCAGCTTAATCCGATAATGTTGCCACTGTCATCGATGTCTAAAGACATGAATGCAGGTTTATCCGGTAAGCCAGGCATGGTCATTACATTGCCACACAAAGCGTAGATGAAACCTGCTCCGGCGCAAAGCTTCAGTTCTCTAACTGGTACATCAAACTGGGTAGGAGCGCCTTTAACTTGTGCTTCTGTCGAAATAGATAGCGGTGTCTTTGCCAAACACACTGACAGGTTGCTGTATCCATGTTGGTTGAATTCGGCGAGTTGTTTCTTCGCTAAAGGTGATAGCGAAATACTTGCTGCGCCATAACCGACCTCGGCGACTGCCATTAGTTTTTCTTCTAAGCTCTGCTCAGACTTATAAAGTGGTTTAAAGTCGCTCTCGATTTCACAAGCATCGACAACGGCTTGAGCTAATAACGTCACACCTTCGCCGCCTTTACCAAAAGCTTCGCTGATTTCAACGGTCACATTAGGATCAAAATCGGTGATCAGCTGTTTCAACGTGTTTAACTCATGAATCGAGTCTTGTGGGAATTGGTTGATGGCGACAACGGCAGGCACTTGGTATTGCTTAACGTTGTTGATGTGCCATTTTAGATTCTCAAAGCCCGCAATGAGTGCGTCTTGGTCATCATTGAATATTGACTCTGGTAATGCTGTACCCGCTCTCAAGTCGTATAAGCCTGAGTTGGCTTTTAGGCCACGTAGTGTTGCGACGATCACCGCGCAATCGGGTTTTTTGTTCGATGCTTTAACCTTTATGTTGCACGCTTTCTCAAAACCCATGTCTGAGCCGAAACCGCCTTCTGTCACAACAAAATCACTCAGTTTAAGAGCAATCTTATCCGCAATAATTGAAGAGTTACCATGTGCAATGTTTGCGAAAGGCCCTGCGTGAATCAACGTGGGAACACCTTCAAGTGTTTGCATTAATGTTGGTTCAATTGAATCCTTCATTGTTACAGTCATTGCGCCTGCAACGTTGAAGTCATCTGCGGTTAATGGAATGCCTTGGTGGTTATAAGCGAGTACCACACGACCAATACGTTTGCGCAGGTCCTGAAGGTCGTCAGCCAGCGCAAGAATGGCCATGAGCTCTGAAGCGGCCGAGATATCAAAGCCATCTTCGCGTTCAAAACCGTTGATTGTTTTGTCTGCCTCGTTCTTACCTACAGTGATCATGCGCAGTGCACGATCATTATGGTCAAGCACGCGTCGCCAAACGATTCTGTTTGGGTCTATATCTAGTGCTTTTAAGCCAGAGCGCGCTTCAAAGGCTTCAAGCCCTTCACGCAGCTCGTGATACAAACGAGCGTCAATAGCGGCAGAGGCGAGGTTATGAGCCGCTGTCACCGCATGAATGTCGCCAGTTAGGTGGAGGTTTAACTGCTCCATTGGTGTAACTTGAGAATAACCACCGCCAGCAGCACCACCTTTGACACCAAATACTGGCCCCATAGAAGGCTGACGAATACACGCCATCGCAGACTGGTTAATTTTAGCGAGACCTTGTGCAAGTCCAATTGTGGTGACTGTTTTACCTTCACCGAGTGGCGTAGGCGTAATAGCAGTTACAACGATCAATTTGCCATCTTGTTGCCTAGACAGGCGTTCAAGGGAGCTTAAAGAAACCTTAGACTTATGGAGTCCTAGCGGTTGATGTTCATCTTGATTCAGGCCTGCTTGTTCAGCAACCTCACTGATGTTTTTAAGGGGAGTAGAGCGACAAATATCAATATCAGATAGCATATTTGATCCTTATATCAGAACCGAAAGGTGGTACGTAAACGTTTGCGTGGCGATAATACTGTATAAATTTACCAAGTAAAGGCAAACCACACGAATTATGTGCTGGAAGATAACAGATCTAAAGAGTCATTGCGCGAGATCAAATCTTAAACAAGCAAAATATTCGATTTGATTACCTTTAATTGTGTTTGCATAAATACCGAATACAAAAAGGGCTGCATATAGCAGCCCTTCGAGAAATGGGTAATCTAACTAGGCGTTAACCTCAATCAGTCGACAACCTAAAATGGTCGATTAACGATCCCAGTATGTTTCTTCTAAGCTATCTTCGCGTTCCGGTAGTGCACGAGAAAGGCGAGGTGAGTGTTGAGTCAATACCTCGTAGCTTACACGGTTGGCATACTTACAAATTTGAGACAGTGACGAGTACGTTAGACAAGCGTGCTCGTGTTTCTCTGAGTTTGGCACATTCACGTGGTGGTAGCTGTTCGCTGCCATATCATGTAGCAGTGCAGAAAGTGCACCGTCGCCTGCGCCATTGGTGTTCTTAATCTCAAGTGGACCACCTAGGTAAGGACCAATGTGAGAGTACACTTTTACTGGGTCGACACAATCTTGCTTACGCATAGCGCGGCTAAATTCAAACTTGTTGAACTCAGGGATGTTACCCGGTAACAACGGCAGTGTCGTTTCACGTTTCGCTAGTTCGTCCGTGTAACCTGCCATGTACAGGCCAATAGGGCCAGCGGTACATAAAACGAGGTCAACCCACTCAAGCGCTTTATTTGCAGCAAGTAATGGATCTTTCTCACCGGTTAATGCTTCACCTTCGTCTTCGTTCATCGCGACGATGGTTACGTTCTCTTTCAGGTATTCTTGCCACCATTCAGCATTACCTTCGATCACGTATTTAGTACCAAGAGTCAGTACAACAGGCACATTGTGTGCTTTCGCATATTCAATCGCTTTTTGTACGGCTTTTGGCATTGGATCTTCAGGCTTGCCACGCATTAGGTATGAAGATACAACTAATGCAGACGCTTTTTCGAAAATCTGCTCAGGAATACTTTCAGGAAGCAGTTGATTCATGTGTCCTTCGTTGATCGCAAACGTACGTTCGCCATCTTCGGTAATTAGCGTGTAACAGCGACCAATTGGACCATCAACAGTTTGTAGGTGGTTTAAGTTCATGCGAGAAGAGGTACGACAAAGGTAGCGGTAACCAAACGAACCCACTTCGATTTTCTTAGACATAACGCCAAGCAGAACCGATTTGCTGTCTGCAAGAACAGAGTAGTTGTGCAGCGTGTTACCAATGGTATCGCCAGGGTATTGATGCGTGATCAAACCACGTTCAACTAGCTCTTCGTACAGGGCATCTGCTTTACTTTCTTCCAGTACAAGCGAGTGACCTTTACTCAGTTCGTATTTTTCAAGGAACGCGTTGTCAACACGGGCTTCGATATCAACAATAGTTTGACCTACGCCGACAATAGTCGCGCGATGCAACTTAGGCGTTTGTTGAATTTGGTTGACCAACGGATCACGGGCGTGAGTTGGAAAATAGTGCTTAGATTTACGCTGTCCAGGAAACTTCATATGAAAAATACAGTGAAAAAATTTTGCCGCATGATATCACATTTTGTTTCTGTTTCTTTCATTTTTATTACATTTTGAATCACCTGCACAATGTCTGTACAGGTGATTTAAGCTCGTTATTCCGTAGGGGTTAACGTAGCAGGATCAACGTAAGCCTTTGTACCCCATAGAGGAACAGTGGAAAGGCTGTGTTTGAAGCTACCTTCTGTTTCTTTAGTGGTGTAAGACAAGTAGAGCAATGATTGATTCTCTGCGTCGTAGATGCGGCGAACTTTCATTGTTTTGAAAAAGATACTTTTTGATTTCTTAAATACCACTTCACCTGATTTACTCTTGTCTATTTGAGCAATCATCTCAGGCGTAATTTCGCCTGTTTGACGGCAAGAGATTGAGCTATCACTTGGATCTGAAAGGCTAAGATTCGCTTCGATGGATGCGATATGACAAGTTACACCCGCGATCTTATCGTCATCTAAAGAAGACATCTTGATATCTTTCATAGTGAAGAAACCGAGAGAGACATCGCCAACCTCGTTGTCTGAGCAGCCAGCCAACAATGTCATGATACCAACTGCTATTAAGGCTTTTTTCATAAGAAGTCCTTTTTATTTATATAGTTCTGTTTACTATAGGAATATTGAAAGCTTGAATACGAGTGTAGAGCTTTTCACCGAGTTCTTAAAGGATGTTGTTGGAGAATGAAAAATATGAAGCATTTAAAGTACTTGTTGGCCTTGGTCATGCTCTGTATGCTCTCTGCTTGTAGCTCGGCACCTCAGCCGACCATATGTCTTCCAAATAACTGTGATATTTGGGGATACTAAACGTAGGTACTAATAGAATGAATAACGAAATACCTGAAAATGCACACAAGAAAAACCAATGGCTGTTCAGTCAACTCGACATTGCGTACCCCGCAAAAGAGAGCCTTCTCGGTCGAGACCTCTATAAAAGCAAACTTCCTCAAAAAACGTATCAACTCCTCCCGCAAGATCAAACACCTACCCAACTAGACGAATTACACAAAGTCGACTTTCATAAACTGACGGTTCTATTCTCGCTTAACCAAGCCAGCGGGTATCAAGATGAAACCGAAAGAGCGCATATTTTGGAGTTTTTAAGCCAAATAATGCTATCGGATGAGCATGAACTATATGTAGGCACTAAGAACGGTGATGTAGTGGCGAGTGCGATTGTTACAGCGACTGGCGATTCACTGCTGATCTCAGATGTCGTAAACCAGCACGACCAAGACTCTATTGGGTTTGCTAAACAGTTACACGAATTTTGGGCACAAGATCAAGTTTCTAATCATAAAGTATGGTTGGAAAGCTAAAGAAGCTTTGAGAAAGCGTTAATCTGAGTACAATACACCGTCTTTTAAACAGGGTCCGGTATGTACAAGCTATTGATATCAATCGCTGTATTGTGTGTTAGCGCTTTTTCTACAGCTACTTACGCTAACAACTGGGATATCAAGCACATCCTAGTCATCCACTCCTATGGACCTTCCTATCAATGGACCGCCGATTTCCAAAAGGGAATAGATAGCGCGTTCAGTCAATCTCAAGTCGAAGTTAAACTTTCAATTGAGTATCTAGATACCAAGCGTATCAGCAGTCCAGAATACTACGACTCTCTAGTCAACTACTTTGAAACTAAGTATTCGGGTTATCACCTGGATGGTGTCATTGTTACTGATGATAATGCTGCGAATTTTCTTGAATCCATTAGCTTTCTAATTGACCGAAGTACACCGGTTGTTGCGGTTGGTATTAATGACACCAGTACCGACATGTACGCGATTACTGATAGAGCAACCGTGCTTCATGAAAATGATCATATCGACATTAACATCGAGTTGATTTCACAGTTAAGACCAAACCTTAAGAACCTGTATTTTGTAAATGATTACAGTGTCACTTCTGAGTTGATTCGCAAAGAAGTACAAAAGGTGATGGTTGATTTTCCCGATATCAATTTGGTTGAAATCCGAAGTCAAACCCTTGAAGAGACGAGCCAGTACTTAAAAACTATCTCCGCTGATGATGCCGTTCTGCTCAGTCACTACAACACGGAACTCGCACAAGGCGTTTATCACTCTTATCAAGAAATTGCTGAAACGTTGTCAGTATCGAGTGCAGCTCCTGTGTTCGCTCTATGGCAGTTTTACATCTCAGGTGATGTGTTGGGCGGTTACGTTAATCATTCGCAAAGCATAGGAGAGGAGGCTGTTGATGCGTTAGACAAGTACGTATCGCTTGGTTTCTCTTCGCCATTGGTGCCGGGTGATAACATACGCTTTATGTTCAATTATCCAGCGATGAAAAAGTTCGGTATCCGTGAGAGTTTGTTACCTGAAGAGTCGGTCGTTATCAATGAACCTTCTTCTTTTATTCGTAAGAACTTCCAACTGTTGATGGGTTTGACCATGGTGATTGCAGGCTTAAGCCTGATCATCTTGATGCAGTTCATTACCTTACGTCAGAAGAAAGAGCTGGCAAAGAAGAACAAACGGATCCTCGCTCTACAGAAGCAAACACTGAACGTTCAAAAAGACATGATTCATGTGTTAGGTGAAGCCATTGAAACGCGCTCTGGCGAAACGGGTAATCACGTAAAGCGTGTGGCGAAGTTATCAGCACTTTTGGCGAAACATCGAGGCTTAAGCCATCGTGAAGTAGAAATGATTGAAATCATCAGCCCTATGCACGATGTAGGTAAGATCTCAGTGCCTGAATCGATTCTCGACAAGCCAGGTAAATTAACGGATGAAGAATGGGAAGTGATGAAGCTGCACACGACAGCAGGCTACAATTTGCTGATCAGTGGAGCGGGTGACATCACTAACTTAGCTGCGATTATCGCCAATGAGCATCACGAGCGATGGGATGGTGAAGGATACCCGAATGGCAAGGCTGCTAATGAAATCCATTTGTTTGCGCGCATTACTGCAGTAGCCGATGTTTTCGACGCATTGTTGAGCGCACGTTGCTATAAAGAGCCGTGGCCGTTAGAAATGGTTGTAGACCTATTTGAACGTGAGTGCGGTCGACAGTTTGACCCTGAACTTACCAAGCTGTTGCTGAAGCATTTACCAGAGTTTGTAGCGATCAGAGATACTTACCCTGATAGTTCCAATTCAGAACCTACCGCCTTAGCAGTTAGTACCCAGGAAGAGAACTGTGCGTTAATTTAGCTCCTAGTTAGCTCCTAGTTAGCTCATAATAGAGCTAGCTAACCCATTTACTCCTTTATCCATTCTACGTTACATATCTCACTTACTTATATTTCTATTTGAAACTGATTATCATTTATAAAATATAGAGCTAAAAACACTATTCATATTTCTCTAAGTTAGATGAAAATGCTTAAGCATATTGAATCATAAGGTGATCAGCTGCATATTTTGCAAAGAAAAATAACTAGGTTTCGGTAAAGTGTTAGCTCAATCATGCCGACCCTGAAGATAACCCTATAGGATAAAGCTTGGATTCAAAGCGAGTGGAATTTCTATGCGGTTGGAACAAACTAAGTGTGTGATTTTTGATTGTGACGGAACGTTAATCGATAGCGAAAGACTATGCTGTCAGGCTTTAGTTAACGTATTTTCGCGTTTTGGCGCTGATTTAAACGTGAACGACTGTTACGCCCATTTTCAGGGTGGAAAGCTGGCTGATATCTTAGTGGATACACAAGAACGCCTTGGACTGTCGATATCCGTTGATACGCTTGAACCCCTCTACCGCACAGAACTCGAAGCGCTTTTCCAACGTCATTTGAAGCCTATGGATGGTGCGATTGAGTTGATTGAATTTCTCAAACGACAAGACATCGAGTTTTGTATTGCTTCAAATGCTCCTAAATCGAGAGTCGAATCATCATTGGCTATGACGGGCATGCTCGACGACTTCAAAGGTAAAGTGTTCTCGGCTTTTGATGCTAATAGTTGGAAGCCGGAGCCTGACCTGATCATGTATACCGCAATGAACATGGGCTTTTTACCAAACGAATGTATTTATGTCGATGACACGGTGAAGGGTATTGAAGCTGGAGTTAGAGCAGGGATTCAATCTTTTAGACTGCGACCAACGATTGAAGATTCATTGAATGATGATCCAGAAGCCGACATAGCAGAGCTAGCGGCTCAGGATATTTACAGTTTGGAAGAAATTTCGGTTTGGATTAATGGCAAGCATTGCTCAATGAACGGTATACCGAGCTCTGGAGTTTTGGTGGGGTAGTGCCTATTTGAAGGCTGACTATTTTACTAAATTGTTTAGTGTGGAAACCGCACGATGCGCACGTAAACTTCTCTCCACTTTCTGAGAGCAGATATTCGTCATGTTGGCATAGAGGGCATGTGATGTCTTCGTTGTTTGGTGCTTCTGTATTATTCATTATGTCACCTGCAGCAAGAGGGTAAGCGAAAATAAGACCCGTTTAACTAGATTACCCCTAAGCTCGATTATTAGACAGTTTTGCCCCTTCATAATCTCTCCTTTGCGACTTGCTTCATGGTAATGATAATAGAATAGTTAAACGCTATACGGTTTGCTATACTGGAACGGAGTACCATAACCCCGGATTGCCCAGTGAAATATATTGCTTTGTTTGTTTTCTCTCTCGCCCTAACGGGATGTAAGCAACAATCTGCCACACCTGATTTAGACACAACGAAACCCATTCGTAGCGTTAAATACATCACCACCATGTTTCAATCACATACTCAAATTCGTGAACTTAGCGGCATTGTGCAAAGTGCACAAACGTCGCCACTGAGCTTTAAGGTAGGGGGAACAGTCAGTGATCTTATTGTTTCTAAAGGGCAACGTGTTGAAAAAGGACAAGTGCTTGCCCAACTTGAAACGCATGATCTGGTGTTTGCGTTACAAAAAGCGCGGGCTTCGTTAGGTGCAGCGAGAGTGGCTAAGCTGCAAGCCGAAGATAAGTACAAACGTTCTGCTAAATTGAGTACTAAAGGTTTTGTGTCAGAATCTGAATTGATCGCAATTCGAGCTGACTTGGATGCTAAGCAGCAGCAAGAGAACCTAGCTCAAACTGATTTGTTGAATGCAGAGCTTAATTTAGAACGCGCCAAACTATACGCTCCCTTCTCTGGTCAAGTCAGCCAGGTATCAATTGATGAATTCACCAAGGTAAGTTCTGGGCAGAAGATCATCGAATTAGTGAATGACTTTGCCTACGAAGTAGATTTCTTGGTACCAGAATCGTTGATCTCTGAGGTTTACTTTGGCGAAGAAACCAAGGTTAAGATTCCAGCGCTTAATGACACTCCATTCACGGGTACCGTTTCTGAGATTGGTGCTGTGGTCGAAAGAGGCAATGCGTATGCGGTTACCTTACAACTGAGTGAATCAAAGGCTGAATTACGTAATGGTATGTCCGCAGAAATCCAATTCAATATTGGTGGCTCAAACCATGGCGCTGTATTACTTCCTATCGATTCATTTAACTTCAATGACCGGGATGCCAGTTCAGAGAAAAACAACGCGGCCATCTTTGTGGTTAATCCAGAAAGTTATGTGATCGAAAAGCGTTATGTTGAGATTAAACGCAATATTAATGCTCAGGTTGTGGTGATCGGCAACCTTTTTGAGGGGGAACATGTCGTAACAGCGGGCGTTCCTTATCTTTATGAAGGGCAACAAGTCGCTCTGTGGGAAGGTTTGTAAGGGGAGATATCATGCATAAAATTACTGAACTCGCCCTCAAATATCATCGATTTACGCAAGTGTTCTTGGTGATGCTTTTTGTTATAGGCATTAGTACCTTTAAGAATGCGCCAAGCAAAGAAGACCCGGAAATTCTAATTCGTAGCGCTGTTGTTATTGCGCAATTCCCGGGTATGTCACCAGACCGTATCGAGAAGTTCATTACTAAGCCCTTAGAGCGAGAAATCAAACAGATCCCCGAAGTAACAGAGATAAAGTCCTGGTCACGCACTGGGGTTACACAGATTACCGTTACCGTTCATGATAAGTACTTCGATCTACAGCCTATCTGGGACACACTTCGAAATCGCATGGACAGCATGAAAACTAGTTTGCCAGACGGTACACAAGGTCCTTTTGTTAACGATGAATTTGGCCGCGTTTACTCGGCTACAATTGCGCTAATTGGTGATGCTTTCGATGACCAAGAGCTGAGAAAAACGGCTGAAGCATTACAAGACCGATTAAGCAGTGTTCAAATGGTGTCTCAAGTTGAGCTTTACGGTGTTAATGAAGAGCGCATCTGGATTAACGCACGCAGTGGTGCTTTGGCTAATGAAAAGTTTCAGTTTCGTCAAATCGTATCCGCACTTCAGGCTCGCAATGTCGTATTGCCTGGCGGTCTTATAGAAACCGATACCCTGCAAATTGAGATTGAGCCGACCGGAAACTTTAACAGTGTCGATGAGATTCTCGATCTTGATTTGATTGAACGCGAATCTGGAAATACCGTTTACTTGAGAGATTTGGCTGATGTTGAGCGCGGTTATGAAAATCCGTTTAACACACCTGTTTATTTTAACGGTAAGCGCGCGGTTGTGATTGCAGCGTCTATGGCGTCGGGTAGTCAAAGTGATGCATTTGGTACCGAAGTATTAGATTTTGTTGAAACTGCCCGAGCGGAGTTGCCGTTAGGTATGAATTTAGAACTCGCAACTTTTCAGCCAGAAAAAGTTGATGAGGCAGTGAATTCTGCAACCAATAACCTGATGCAAACCATTGGTGTCGTATTAGCTGTTGTGATGGCGTTTCTTGGTGTAAGAATGGGATTGATCATTGGTAGCATCGTCCCGCTAACCATACTCCTTACTGTTATTGGGATGTCGATTTGGGGCGTTGAGCTGCAAAGGATGTCTATAGCTGCGATCATCATTTCACTCGGTTTGCTGGTGGATAACGGAATCGTAATTGCTGAGTTTATCAAAAGTAAAATGGCAGAAGGTGTCGATCGTGTTGAAGCGGCAGTCTCGGCATCGAAAGCGATGGCGGTTCCGTTGTTAACGTCGTCGCTGACAACGATATTGGCCTTTATGCCACTGTTGTTAGCACAAGATGTCACTGGGGAATATCTACGATCTTTATCGCAGGTCATTACGGTTGCGTTATTGTCTTCGTGGTTTCTGTGTTTATTCGCAACGCCAGTTCTGTGTGTTTGGTTCATGAACCCAATCAGCCAAGCGGAACATGAACATAAGCAGCGATCTCTTTCTCGTTTTCATCTTGGTTACCGATACCTTATCAGTACTATTTTAAACATGCGCTTAGTCACTTTGGCGGTAGTGCTGAGTATCTTTGCTGCATCGATTTATAGCTTCAAGTTCGTCACGGTACAGTTCATGCCGGGCTCAGAGCGAAATCAGTATCTTGTGTTTGTTGATCTCCCTGCCGGCACTAAAGTTGAAGAGTCTGAAAGGGTGTCTGAGCGACTTGAAGATTGGTTGTTGGATAAAGAGCAAAACCCGAACGTCACCAGTACTATTCGATATGTAGGAGACGGTGGGCCGCGCTTTTTCTTAGCACTTTCACCTATTGATCGCGCGCCAAATCGCGTTTTTATGGTTGTTAACACAACAGACTACAAAGCCGCGTTGGCAATGGTTAATAAAACCAATCGATTTATTATCGAACAGTTGCCAGAAGCGAGTGGGCAAGCCAAACGAATGTGGTTAGGGGGAACCGAGTTGGGTTTGGTTGAGTACCAAGTGGTGGGTAAAGACATATCGACTATCCAGAGCATTGCCAAACAGATTGAATTAACCCTACGACAAGTACCCGGCGCCGTTGGTGTCTCGAATGATTGGGAAAACAACGTCCCTAAACTTATTCTCGATATAGACCAAGCAAGGGCGACTAGAGCTGGTGTGAGTAGCCGAGACATAGCCACAAGTTTAGACAGCTACTTGCGTGGTAAAGAGGTCACCAGTTTCCGAGAAAATGAAGATGTGATTCCAGTTATCGTTGGTGCAGAAGACAAAGAGAAGACTATCGATAAGCTCTTTACTAAACAGATCGTGTCTTCAACTAATGGTGAGGCTTTACCACTTATTCAATTTGCTACTATCAAAGCAACCAGTGAGCCTTCAATCATTCGTCGTTTTGATTTACAAAGAACGGTGACTGTTAGCGTGAAGCATGAAAGTCTACAAGCAAGTGAGCTTAACAAGTTGGTTCAACCTAAGCTTTCCCAAATAGATCTTCCACCGGGCTACCATATAGCACTAGGGGGGGAACTTAAGGGCGCAAGTAAAGCTAATGGTGCTTTGTTTGGATATTTACCGCAGTGTTTCGCTGTGATGATTCTGCTGTTGCTGCTTCAATTCAACTCGATTCGTCGACCGTTAATTATTCTGCTGACGATTCCTTTGTCTTTGATTGGTGCGGTGTCTGGTTTATTGATTACGGGCGCGTATTTCACTTTTCCTGCGATGCTTGGTATTTTCAGCTTAGCGGGGATCATTATTAACAACGGAATTGTGCTGATTGATTGCATTGAACAAAATCGTAATAACGAGATGAGTGTACGTGACGCTATTATTGAAGCTTGTACGAGTCGCTTAAGACCTATTGTGATGACCACGCTAACCACCATACTTGGACTAGTGCCGTTAGCGGTTTCTGGCGGTGAGTTTTGGTATTCAATGTCGATTGTGATGATTTTTGGCATGGTGGTCGGGACCGTACTGACGCTCGGTGTCGTGCCTGTGCTTTATAGCTTGTTCTTTCGAGAACCCGAGAGAGAAACAAACGTGAGTGGGCAAGTGTTGAGTGCTCAATGAGTCAAAAAACACGTTAATTTCGCTCGGCAAGCTTGCCAATTAAATAAAGAAAAAGGACTCATATGAGTCCTTTTTTATGCTTGTTAATCGCTAATGCTTAATAGGTATCTATTTAAGAAATCAAACGAGCTAGAGCTTTCTTTGAACCCAAATTAAGTTCGGTATCTAGCCAAAGTTTGAGATAGTGAAACTGACGCTTCAGTTAGCTTAGATACGCCATTTGAAGAGTTTTGAGCCACATCTTTAATCACATCGGATTGACTACGGATATCGTTAAGCTCTGCCGCGATGGTATTCGCTACATTACTTTGCTCATCGGCAGAAGTGGCTATCTGAATGCTCATGTCCATTAAGGTATTAGCAGAAGCTGCGATGGAGTTCACGTCATCACCGATATTTGAAATCAATTGGCTGCTGGTTTGTGCTTGATCAACCGTTTGTTCAGTAATTTTAGCGATGTTCTGGCTTTCTTGTTGCAGGCGTTCAATCATGGCTTGAATTTCAACGGTAGCCGATTGTGTTCTGCTTGCTAACGTGCGTACTTCATCAGCAACAACTGCAAACCCACGACCTTGCTCACCCGCACGAGCAGCTTCAATCGCAGCATTCAGGGCAAGTAGGTTGGTTTGTTCTGAAATAGCGTTGATCGTCGTAATGACTTCATTAATTTGGCTGGTGTTCACATTCAAGCTCGTAACCGAAGATGAGGTTTGCTCAATCAGAGAAGAAAGTGTGCTGATCTCTGAGATGGCTTGTTGAACCTTCGAGTGGCTATCGTTGATCTGCTGTGCATCTTGTTCTGTTTGTTCGGTTGAACGTGCAGAAATATTCGACACTTCGTTAGCTGACGCCGTCATTTGGTCCATTGCCGTTGCAACAGAGTCAAGAGATGCGTTTTGGCTCATGATTTGTGTTTCGCTGCGCTTCATTTCTGTTTCGAAAGAAGCTGACGTTTCGCTTAGTGTAGTTGCGCTGCGGTTTACGTTGTTCACTAGCTCACTTAGCGTGTCCATTGAACGGTCAAGAGCACAACCAATCGTACCAAATTCATCACGGCCAGGGTGGAAACCAAGGCGTGAAGTTAAATCACCATCGCCAATCTTTTGAGTGGTTGAGTAAAGCACCCAAAGAGCGCCACCTAAGAAGGTCGCTACCCAGTAACAGAAAAGACCAAAAGGCACACACCATAAAAGACTGAGTAATAAAGTGTACAGTGCTTGCTGCTTTTGGTTTTGTGTTTCGTTGTTTGAAACGGTAAGAGAGTAGTAGTTACCATCTTGTGCAATAGCCGTTGCGGTAACCGCGCCATTGTTCGAAATGATAGTCTCTTGAGGACGAGTTTGTTGGCTAACAGAACGAACAGAGGCAGGGGAATCTGACGCTGATAAAATGCCTTTGAGTTGATACTCAACTTGCTGTTTTGCACTTGCGTCAATTTGTTCCATTTTGTTGACGTAGTTGAGTCCAGCTAGGCTCGCCACTGCGGCGAAAAAGATTAAGAAAATGACCCAAAACTTGTCGTTGATAGACATCTTAATAAACAGTTTGTCTATCGTTCGAAATTGTACTTCTTTCATAAAAACTCCACGGTAAATCCTTTACCGTGGACTCTAAATAACCGACCTCAATAAAAATGTGATACTAATCGACTAATTGTGAAAATTAATGATACCAACATATCGTTTATGAGATCTCAATCAAGAATTTATACCGTGTATAGGTTTATTAGCCTAAAGAAGGTAGTAACCCTACTGAAATAAGGATTTGAATTGCAATGATAAACACGCCAACGCTACCCGCTAAGAACAACGCTTTGCTTCCACCTAATACTTGGTAAGTCTCTTGAGTATTTTGGCCATCAACGGAGAAATCAGTGTAACGAACTTTGTAAACCATCACTGTCGGTAACAGGATTGCAAGTACTGCTAGCGCGATTGCTGCATAACCCAGTGCCATAATAAAGCCCTGTGGGTAGAACAAAGCAAAGCCGAGTGGTGGAACGAAAGTGATCAATGCTGTTTTGACACGCTTAGCGCTGCCTAGCTTATTGCTCAATGAATCGCCCATAAATTCGAATAGGCCCAAGCTCACGCCAATAAATGAGGTTAACAGTGCAAGATCTGCGAACACACCAACGATCACGCTAAGGTTTGACTGATGAACGGTCTGTGACAGTGAGACTAGCAGTGCGCCTAAGCTTGTGTCCGACAATAGCTGCTCTTGGCTAATCACACCTAAAGTCACGCTCTGCCAGAAAACATAGATGACCAAAGGCAGTGCAGAACCAATAATCATGACCTTACGTAAAGAACGAACATCACCATCTAAGTATCGAACAATCGAAGGGATGCTGCCGTGGAAACCAAAAGAGGTGAACACAACTGGAATCGCCGCAACAATCAGGCCTTGCTGTAAAGGCATGCTCATTAGGTATTGAGAAGTAATGTTAGGTGCCAGAAAACTAAGTACTAGAACCATCGCGATTAGCTTTAAGCCAAACAAAACACGGTTAACTTTATCAACACTGTGTGTACCAACCGTCACAACGCCAGCAACTAACAGGGTAAATAGGAGAGTTGTGATTTGGCCATTGAGCTCAATACCTGCAATATCCGAAATACGTTGGTTGAATTGAGCACCACCGCCCGCAATGTAGGCAGCACATAAAGCGTAAAACAGAAACATAACGGCAAAGCTAGCAATCCACTTTCCTTTGGTCCCTAAAATTGTGTTAGCTAAAGTGTGTAGAGTTGCGTCCGATTCTGCGAATTGATGAAGCTCTACCATTAATAAGGCAGTAAAGGTCATTAATGCCCAAAGACATAGCATTAAGAAAAGTGAAGTTGAGAAGCCAATACCTGCAGATGCAAGTGGAAGAGCGAGCATGCCAGCACCAATAGTAGTGCCTGCAATGATCAAAGTACTACCAAAAACCTTTGATTTATTCATTGTATATAATTCTTTACGTTAGGGTGTGTTTTCATTGTAATTCTTCTGGTGTACGTGCATAAACCCAAAGAATATCTTGATTTTGAAGTATTCTGATTGAGTTTAATTCCAAATGCAATCTCTAATGTAATTTAAAATATCCACTGTAAATTAATATTTACAGTGGTGGGTGGCAGGGCATCAAAAATGCCTAAGCAAACGTTTGACCATGATCTGCTTCAAAATTTGTAGAGTAATTTGTTGTACTTGGTGTAAGGTGGCAGTACATATGTCGTTCGCGTATACCCCTTTAACGTAAACAAGCGTTAATGATCGCGAGTAGCTTCAAGCTATAAATATGGAATGGGTAGAGTAGAGTGCGTTCATCAAAGTGACATAATATAAGTCCAAGATGGTGCACTAGTTAACAGGACATTATGTCCACATCAAGGAATAGAGGGGGCACTATGAGTGACCAATCTTATAATGACGAAAGTCTTGAGTTGTTAGATGCTATGGAAATTGGCATTGATTTATCTGACTATGAACAAACAGTTAAACAATTAGCAGAAGAACTTTTTAAGTCTTCTAACTAAGATTTCCTAGCTAAACGTTTTTGTAGTTCAACGTTCTCAAATTAGACAATTCTTAAACTGAGCAAATCTCATTCGCTCACACGTCATACCAAAACTATCCTCATTAAAGTTCGCGAAGATAAACGAGTACGTTTACCATGTTACTTAGTTCTCGATACTTTAATGAGGTTCAATGAACTTTCTCGCACACCTGCACATCGCTCAATACTGCAACAGTAACTTAGCCGGTAATCTGTTAGGTGACTTCGTTAAGGGTGACCCTAATAAACACTATTCAGATTCGCTTTCTAACGGGATAAGACTTCATCGATTCGTCGATAGCTATACCGACCGTCATGATGTGTCTCGTTCTGCAAAATCTCTCTTTTCAGACCAAACAAGACGCTTTGCTCCTATCGCTCTCGATGTCTTTTGGGATCACTGCTTAGCCAATCATTGGGGACAGTTCTCGACACAATCCTTAGAGCACTTTTGTTCAGACAGTCATCAGCAGATTTTCGAACATCAAGAGTCACACTGGCCTGAGAACTTCATTACTATTCATCAGAAGATGGCAGAACAGCGGTGGTTGGAAAGCTATCAAGACATGTCTTCCATTGAGTTGGTATTACAACGAATGGCGTTAAGAAGGCCTAAGCTAGGTATGCTCAAAAACTGTTATGACGACTTAGAACGCCACTATGATAAGTTGCAGTGTCACTTTAATGAGCTGTATCCAAGCGTTTTAGAAGAAGCAAACCAGTTTAGTGCGCTTCAATTGACGAAAAATCAAAAGGAAAGGTAAACAGCGTAATGCAGGTTTGCTACAATCCGCGCCTATTTAATCTTTGAGCATCATACTATGTCTGAACCTACTAAATCTTTTAACCAACTTGGATTGTCTGACCAACTGCTTACAACACTCACTGAGCTTAACTTTACGGCTCCAACCAGTGTTCAAGAGCAAGCGATTCCATTGGTGCTAGAAGGCAAAGATGTATTGGCTGGCGCGCAAACGGGTACGGGTAAAACGGCAGCATTTGGTTTGCCGATTATTCAAAGATTAATCGAGACTAAAGACAACGTTATCCCAAACCCTAAGTTAGTTCGTGCATTGGTATTAGTGCCAACGCGTGAATTAGCACAACAGGTGTTTGATAACGTAACCAGTTACGCGAAAGGTACCGACATTAAAGTGGTTGTGGCCTACGGTGGCGTTAGCATGAAGGTTCAAACTGATAACCTGCGTGGAGGCGCAGATATCTTAGTGGCAACGCCTGGTCGTCTTATCGACCATATTTTCACTAAGAACATCATATTAAGCCACACTGAAGTGTTGGTGCTTGATGAAGCGGATCGCATGTTGGACATGGGTTTCATGCCTGATATTAAACGCATTCTTTCACGCATGAATGACGTTCGTCAGACGCTGTTTTTCTCTGCAACGTTCGATAATAAGATTAAGACGATTGCTCACCGTATGATGCAGTCGCCAAGTGAAATTCAAGTCACGCCAAAAAATAGTACCGCTGACACGGTTACTCAGATGGTTTATCCGGTTGATAAATCGCGTAAGAGTGAACTGTTGGCTTACCTGATCGGTTCAAAGAACTGGCAACAAGTGTTGGTATTCACTAAAACTAAGCAGGGTACGGATGCTCTGGTTAAAGAGCTTAAGCTAGACGGGATTAAAGCGGCATCAATCAACGGTGATAAGAGTCAGGGTGCACGCCAAAAGGCACTGGACGATTTCAAATCAGGCAAGGTGCGTGCGTTGATTGCAACTGACGTTGCAGCTCGTGGTATTGATATTCAACAGCTAGAACAAGTTGTTAACTACGACATGCCTTTCAAAGCTGAAGATTACGTTCACCGCATTGGACGTACAGGCCGCGCAGGCAACAGCGGTTTAGCGATTTCTTTGATGAGTCAGGATGAAGCTTACCTACTGGGTGATATTGAACGATTACTGGATACGCGTTTGCCTCAAGAGTGGCTAGAAGGCTTTGAACCAAGCCTTGAGAAAGACGTGGCACCTGATCGCGGTGGTCGCAGTAAGGGGCGTTCATCAGAAAAACGCAAGATGAAAGCAAAGCTTAAGATCCACCAAAACCGCGGTAAAGCGCGTCGCTAATAAGCGGACCTAAAGAGCTAGATTAAAGATCTATACATATAAAAACGCGCCGTTACAGTTTGTTCTGTAAGGGCGCGTTTTTGTATCAAGTAAATTAATTTACGATCAGGGCAAAAAAATGCATTCGATTAACGGTGTTCTTGATTGCACTTCCACACACAAGGGACTTCATAAATTAATTCTTCAATCGAACTTGGATTCAAGACCCATTCTTCACTGATATTGAACGTACTGACCATTTGCTTGTTGAACAATTGCCAATGTTTCAACAATGCTTCTGCAGGCGTCGATTGCATGTCACCTTCATTCCACGTGCTTTCCATGAAAGGGGTTAGGCATACCGCGCCGTGCGCATACATGATCATTTGCCATTTAATTTCATAAATGTTGATCAAGTTATCTGGGTTCGCATCATTATATTCTTCTGCCAACATATTAATTTCTTTTTCGACATCACCAACATTGTCGATAAAGTAATCGACCAGGTTGTCTTTTTGGCGAACAGAGTCGGTGATAAGTTGCATCGGTTTACGTGAGTGAACCATGTTGCTAAAGAGACGCATACTAAACAAATAAATAGTAATACTCGGCGTAACACCTTTTGGCAGTTCTTCCATGATTTTAGCAATGTAAGACTGAAAATACTCATGTAAACAATCGCTTATAGCATGCCAGATCTTTTCTTTGCTACCAAAGTGATGGCGGATAAGGCTATGCGAGACGCCTGCTTTTTCACTGATGTTTCGCAGTGAAACGCTATCATATCCATGCTCACAGAACATATCCGCAGCAACACTCATGATCAAAAATCGAGTCTCTTCGGCGTCTTTTGCGCTTCTTCTACCTTGTTTCTTTTCTGTCATCTTCATTTCACACATTTACCTGATTACCACATTCTACACTGTTTTTACTGAAATAAAAAATACTGCACAGGTGGAAAGTAAAGCTTGAGAATTATTAAATATTAAATATACTGCCCATCTGTGTAATAAATCATAATAATTAAATGGAGAAGCATCATGCAATCCAAGTTGTCTATTCAAGCCAAGGCGGGTAAGCAGATAGGAGTGGCATTTGCTGCACTATTACTCGCAGGCTCTTTGACCGGATGTAATAAGGTTCAGTCAGAAGAAACGGTTCAAGTTGTTAAGCCAGTAAAGCTGTTTGAGATCCCTCAGCTGACGGATATCGAGCTTGATAGCTTTATCGCAAAAGTGGATGCGACCGACCGTGCCGCGCTTTCTTTCCTAGTGGGCGGAGATATTGAAACGTTCTCTGTTCGTATGGGACAAGAGGTGAAGAAAGGTCAAGTACTCGCTGTGCTAGACGCAACGGACTACCGTATTGCGGTTGATGCAGCACAAGCCAAGTTTGATCTGGCGAACAGCCAATACAAGCAAGCGTCAGAGTTGTACTCGAAGAAGCTTGTAAGCACGGATTACTACGACCAAGCCGTAAACACCTTTACTGCCGCTGAAGTTGAGTTGGACCAAGCACAAACAAACCTTGGTTACACCACATTAGTTGCTCCATTCGATGGCGTGGTTTCGATGGTGTTTGGTAAGCAATATCAGTTAATCGCTGAAAAGCAGCCAGTACTTAATATTTTGAATCACAGCGAGATGGATGTGACTTTCTCTATTCCTGTATCAAAGCTTGAAGACCGTTCTATTCAAGACCTAACTAACTCAAACATGTGGGTTGTGATGGATAGCCACCGCGGTATTCGTATCCCAACGCGTTTTAAAGAGATCTCAACGCAACCAGACGAAGACACCAACAGCTACCAAGCGGTTGTGTCTATCGAGAAGCCTGAAGGTATCAATCTGCTTTCTGGCATGACGGCACAAGTTGAAGTTCAGAAAAACAGATCGGACTCCGGTATTGGCATTGTTGATTCAGCTTGGCTAAGCAAAGAAGCAGACCACGGTGAACTGTGGCGCTACAACCCAGAGTCTCAATTGATTTCTAAAGTACAAGTCACCCTTGATGGTCAAGGCAAGGTTATTGAAGGCCTGTCTTCTGGCGACCTTATCGTAGAAGCGGGTGTGGATGTGTTATCTGATGGGCAACAAGTAAAAGCTTGGTTACGTGAGGGCGGTATTTAATGAACCTTTCCAAATTATCAGTTGTGGTTGTATCTGCGTTATTACTTCAAGCCTGTAACAATGAAACCGACCACCGTGAGCAACCTTCACTTTTGGTTTCAACCTTTGAAGTTGGTGCGCCCCTGACTGACCAATTCAGAAGCTTTAACGGACAGGTGATGCCTGCAGAACTCACACCATTGGCATTTAAGCTTGCTGGTGAGATTCAACAAGTATTGGTTGAAGCTGGTGACAAGGTAGAAAAAGGTCAGCTACTGGCGACCTTAGACAACGCGACATACCTTCAAGGCCTTACAGACGCTAAATCTCAATTCAAATTGGCGAGCAAGCAACTGGCGCGTGGTTCTGAGATGTTTGACAGCAAGATGTTGTCGCAATCAGAACACGATCAGTTGACCGCTAACTACAAACTGGCATCGGCTAATTTGGCTGCGGCAGAGCGTAAGCTTAGTTACACGGAGCTTTTAGCCCCATTCCCTGGAACAATTTCAACCGTTGATAAGCAACGTTTCGAAAACACCACACCGGGTGAAACGTTACTCAGCGTGTACCAGAACGACAAGGTGTATGTGCGAATTCAAGTATCAGATTCGATCTTAGCGTCTATCAGCCCAGACATGCGTTCGAACAGCTATCGACCTGACGCAACTTTTGGCGGCCATTCTGGAAAATACCCTCTGACGTATCTAGAGCACACCAGTGAACTGCATCCGCAATCTCGCACTTACGAGTTTTGGATGCAGATGCAACAACCTGAAAGTGAAATTCTGCCGGGTACCAGCGTTACGGTAAATGTAGATATGGCGAAAGCGGGCCTGAGTGATGTTCAAGGGTACCAGTTGCCCATGACGACGCTACAAGCGGGCGCTGAAGCGAACCAGTTTTACGTGTGGAAGATGGAAGACGGCCAAGCTTTCAAAAGCGAAGTGGAAGTCGACAAGATCAGCGGCCAAGGGGCACTTATCGCTCATGGCGTTGAACAAGGTGAGCTACTCGTAAACTCGAATCTAAGAAAACTCCGTGACGGAATCAAATTGTCAGGAAAAGCAGAATGAACATCGCAGAATATTCAATAAAAAACAAAGTAATCAGCTGGCTGTTTCTAGTCATTTTGGCCATTGGCGGTGTGACGTCTTTTGGTAATCTATCCCGTTTAGAAGACCCAGCTTTTACCATTAAAGATGCAATGATTATCTCAACTTACCCTGGCGCTACGTCAATGGAAGTTGAGGAGGAACTGACTTATCCCCTTGAGAAAGAGATAAGACAGCTCCCTTATATCGACAAGATCACTTCGACGTCATCGAATGGCATGTCTCAAATTATGGTCAGCATGAAGATGGATTATGGTCCAGACGAGCTACCACAAATCTGGGATGAAATGCGCCGTAAGATCAACGATCTACAGCCAACGCTACCAAGTGGTGTTAACTCAGTTCAGATCATTGATGATTTTGGGGACGTATTTGGTGTGATGATCATGCTGACGGGTGATGGCTACGATTATGTCGAGCTAAAGCAGTATGCAGATTATTTAACGCGTGAAATCGAACTGGTCGATGGTGTCGGCAAAGTAAGTATCGCGGGTGACCAACAAGAACAATTATTTGTTGAGATGTCACTTGAGCGTTTAGCGGCGCTGAACCTAGATATGTCGACGGTTACGTCACTGTTAGCACAACAAAACAGTGTGGTATCGGCAGGCGAGGTAATGCTGAATGGTCAAAGCCTAACAATCAAACCTAACGGTACGCTGAGCACAGTTGAAGAGCTAGAAAACCTAATCATTCATGGTCGTGATACGGGTAACTTGATTCGCTTGAAAGATGTCGCTGAAGTGACTCGCGGTATTCAAGAAAAGCCAGGCAATGTATTGACGTACAACGGCAAACCAGCAATTAACTTAGGTATTGCGTTCTCTTCAGGCGTAAACGTAGTTGAAATTGGTAAAGCACTGGATGCGGAACTTGATCGCCTAGAGAGTATTAAACCAGCGGGTGTAGAACTGAACTACTTCTACAACCAAGCGCAAGAAGTAGATAAATCAGTGGCTGACTTCTTAATCAGCCTAGTTGAAGCGGTAGCTATCGTTATCATTGTATTGCTGTTCGCAATGGGTTTACGCAGTGGTTTGATCATCGGTTTGGTTCTTCTATTGACGGTATTTGGTACCTTCATCTTGATGGACTACAACGATGTAGAACTACACCGTATCTCACTGGGTGCTTTGATCATCGCGCTCGGTATGCTGGTGGATAACGCGATTGTCGTCGTTGAAGGTATATTGGTTGGCTTGAAGAAAGGTAAGACTAAGCTTCAAGCAGCAAAAGACATCGTGACACAAACGCAATGGCCACTATTGGGTGCGACCATTATTGCTATTACCGCTTTTGCACCTATCGGATTATCGAAAGATGCAACGGGCGAGTTCATGGGTTCATTGTTCTGGGTACTGTGTTTCTCGTTATTCTTGAGTTGGGTAACGGCGCTAACACTAACGCCATTCCTTGCTGAAATGCTGCTTAAAGAAGAAGACAAAGTCGATCAGAACGAAGACCCATACAAAGGTATTCTGTTCGTTGTATTCGGTGCATCTCTGAAATTTGCATTGCGTTTTAGATGGTTAACTGTCGTCAGCATGATCGCTTTGCTAGCGGTGTCTGTGGTTGGTTTTGGTAAGGTGAAGCAGCAGTTCTTCCCGCCATCAAATACGCCGATGTTCTACGTAGACATGTGGATGCCAGAAGGTACGGATGTACGTGAAACGATCAAGCAAACTGAAAAGGTTGAGAGCTACATTCGTCAAGAAGACGACGTAGAGTTTGTAACTACAACGGTTGGACAGGGCATGCAACGTTTCGCGCTGACATACCAACCAGAGAAAAGCTACGAAGCGTACAGCCAATTACAAGTAAGAACCACTGACCGTGACTCCATGTTTAAGGTTCTCGCGGAGTTAGACAAAGACTTAGCGAACGAATTTGAGCAACCAACGTTCCAGTTCAAACTGATTGAATTCGGTCCGTCACCGGCTTCAAAGATAGAAGCTCGTATTATCGGTGCAGACCCTCAAGTATTGCGTAGCATTGCAGTTGAAGTCGAAGACGTCTTACTTGCCGATCCAGGTTCACGAAATGTTCGTCACGATTGGCGTGAACGCACCAAAGAACTAGTGCCGCTATTTAACGAATCAAAGGCACGTCGCCTTGGCATATCAAAAACTGATCTGTCTGAGACGTTACAAATGGCGTTCGGCGGTTACAACATCGGCTTACTGCGTGATGGTACTCATATGTTACCTATCGTTGCGCGTTTGCCAGAAGAAGAGCGTTTTGACTTTGAATCACTGAACAATGTGAAGATTTGGAGCCCATCGCTACAAACTTACATTCCAGTTGAGCAAGTGATTGATGGTGTAGAGCTTCAATGGTCTGAACCACTGATTCAACGTCGTGATAGAAAGCGTACGTTAACCGTGCTGGCTGACCACGATGTACTTGGTGATGAAACGCCAGCTAGCTTGTTTGCTCGTGTTAAACCAAAGGTAGAAGCATTAGACCTACCAGAAGGCTACAGTATCAATTGGGGCGGCGAATACGAAAGCTCGAAAGATGCACAAGAATCTTTGTTTGGTTCACTGCCAATGGGTTACTTGCTGATGTTTATCATTACTATGCTTCTGTTTAACTCGCTTCGTAAGCCACTTGTGATTTGGTTTACGGTGCCACTTTCTATCATTGGTGTTTCGATTGGTCTGTTAGGTACCAATATGCCATTCAGCTTCACGGCATTCCTAGGTCTACTGAGTTTAAGCGGCATGATCTTGAAAAACGGTATCGTACTGCTTGACCAGATCAACACTGAACTCTCAACAGGTAAAGACCCATACTTAGCGGTTGTCGACAGTGCGATTAGTCGTGTACGACCGGTATCTATGGCAGCATTGACGACTATCTTGGGTATGATTCCTTTGGTATTCGATGCATTTTTCGGCTCGATGGCGATTACCATCATGGCAGGCTTAGGCTTTGCTACAGTACTAACGCTAATAGTAGTACCAGTGATGTTCGCTATTCTATATAGAATCAAACCGTCCACTGCGGGTTATTAGGGAATGATATAAAACAGATTCTTTTAAGCCAGCCCAGTCAATTTTGACTGGGCTTTTTTATAGGCATGATTTGGTCTATAAGATTGGCACTACAAAAAAGCCGCTAACCGATAACCGATAACCAAAGGTCAGCGGCTTCAGGAAGAATAGGGGCAGTTCTAGATTGCGACGCGGAGATCTAACTCAATCGGCTTTGGCATCGCTAAGTGATAGCCTTGATACATATCGAAGCCTAAGTTTTGCATTGCAGTAAGTTGATGCTCTGTTTCAATGCCTTCGATGACAGTCTTAGCGCCGATTTGCTTCGCCAGTTCAAGAACTAATTCCATTTCTCGTGTATCACCTTGCTCAAAATCTAACATCACTGAGCGATCTATCTTGATGATATGCGGGTTGATATGACGAACGCGTTGTTCTGTTGACGCTTGTGTTCCAAAATCATCAACAGCAATTTGAAAGCCGTTCTCTGCAAGAGAGTGAGCGGCATCTTTTAAGCGCTCTTCACTTTCTGCATTCAGTTCTACCAGCTCCATGACGATTTGCTCGCATGAAAGGTTAAGTTCATGAAGGCGTTTAGCCAACAGGCTGTCACTGACTTTTTCTGCGGCAAACAACTCACCAACGTTCGGTAGAACGTTTAGGAAAAGGTGTAAATGGCGAATATTCGATTGTGCGAAGTTACGGATATGGATAGCGCGACTTAGCCTCTCAACATTGATCTTATCGTTGCACAACGTGTCGTCGGAATGGAAGAAGTGATCAGGACGAACAATAACCCCTTTGCTATTCGAAATACGCACCAAAGCCTCAACGCCTATCTGAGTCATTGAACTGTCGAATATAGGTTGATAGACGCTTCTAAGTGTTAGGTCTTGGTATTTCGCAATAAACTGCATATCGGCATCCACAGATATACAGCTAATAAATTCACTTCTGTCTGATAAAATCATAGTCGCTAATATAGATATTTATTCAATGACGGAATATACGTCATGGCTGTCACAATATTGACAGGTGTAAGTAAATTGTCAATTAATAAAAATTCATTTATGGGGTCAATATTTAAATAAATATAATTAACGAAAAATCAGCATGATAAATGACATTAACCATTTAATTTACCTATCATTGACTGTGTTTTATAGTTGCTGTGAATTTAATTGCTGAGTAACGTCTCTCATATTAACCCCAACCAATATAAGGCTAGAACGCTGATACACCAGAGAAAAGTAGGGTTAAAGGCTTAGATTATGGGGGAATGTCAAAGTTACAAAATGGAGAGACTAAGCGAGTTACATAGAAATGATATCTATCTCTCAAAATCGAGACAGTGAGTCGATCGGCTATTAATAATTAAAACAGGAAGTTCGAATAATTAATGAACAGGGAATGAGTTGTCTTTTATAAAATATTGGGATGAAGGTCTAACAATTTGCTTTCAATATTGAATGAAAAAGTTGACCCGTATTCTTACTGCCATTGAAGTACCGCATAAAGTTGCAGGTATTTACGAACCAATTGTTGATTCCCTGACCGTTTTAACGGGTGACCGAATTTAATAAAACATGGGCTGATACTAAAGTTATTATTTAAATCAGTAGCGAATTGAGAATCACTCTCTCTTAGAGTGATACCTTGTTGGCTGTATTCGGTAATTTCATCCGGGAGATCTCCCATCCACCAATGTAAAAGTTCACCGCTGTTTTTACTTCGGGTAATCCAATGGTCAGAAACAATGATCAAAACGTCAGTAGGCTGAATGGCAAACCCATACTCTTGTTGCCAATTATGAATGTCTAGCATCAACTTTTTACGACAAGTTTTACCTGCGCTCACCATATGATGACTGATCATCCAAACGGTGCCGATTTCAGAGGAGATTCGGAAGTGTCGAGGGTTTTCACCAGAGGAGAGCATTTCAAGTGGGCTGATGTTACTTGCATGATTAAAGCTAATGAAGGTGTGCTCCATTCGGCGGGCAAAAGCTTTACCTATATGGTGCTCACTGATTCCTTGATTGTGTACCGTAGGGTAGTGGCGTTCACAGAGCTTTAGGCAATCGTCTTGAAACTGATTAACGCTTTTAATCACTAGATCTAATAACAATGAAGTCCCTTATACACAGCTACTATCTTATTGATGGGCAATAGTACGGTAATTGTGGTGCCGTTACCTATCTTCAAAGTGCGAGTTCTTGATCTCTCTATCAAAATTAGCCATTGCTGAGTGATTTTATGGATAGCACTGGCACTTCAATGGTCTGTATTCTAAATTATGAGGAATTCTAGCTAGTTACCATGATTATAGTCTAGTCAGCAAATCACAATTGATCTACTTACTCTTTATTTGGAAACATTCATGACCATTCAATTAGATTCGAAACAAAAGTCTGAACTTACTCATACGCTCCAAAAGTACCTGCAAGATGAACTCGATGTGGAGCTTGGTCAGTTCGACACGGAATTCTTAGTCGACTTCATCAGTAAAAAGTTTGGTGCGGTTTATTACAACAAGGGGATAGAAGATGCTCAAAAAGTGATGGAACGTAAGATGTTAGATATCTCAGATGAGCTCTACGAGATCGAGCAAATTGTTGAAATCTAAAGTTTAGCCCAAACTTGTTCGAATAATTCGAATAACTCGTTTAATTTGCAATGATGTAACTATTGTAAAGCTTGGTAAATAATATGTTACACAAACTTAGTGTAGGGTACGCTTTTCAAAACTACACGACTCGTTAACATTCGGAAGAGATGCATGGACAACAACGTTAGAAATTACAACCCTTTAGCAAGAGCGATGCATTGGATTTCAGCACTCGCAATATTTGGTTTGTTTGGTGTAGGCCTTTGGATGGTTGATCTTTCATACTACAGCGAGTGGTACAAAACAGCGCCAGACTACCACCGTTCGGTAGGCATTCTTTTGGCTGCCGTTACCGTTATCCGCTTACTTTGGAAACTAGTTACCGCGTCACCTAAGGTGGAGGGTAAAAGCTATGAAGTTGCAGCAGCGAAGATCGCTCACGGCTTTATGTACATCAATTTAGCAGTTTTATTTATTTCAGGTTATTTGATTTCGACATCAGATGGCCGCGGGATCGAGGTCTTCAATTGGTTCACTGTACCAAGTATGGGTGAACTGTTTGCAAACCAATCTGATCTCGCAGGAACAGTTCATTACTATGCTGCATGGGTACTGATCATTATGGCATCAGTGCACGCATTAGCGGCGATAAAACACCACGTTATCGACAAAGACGATACGCTACGAAAAATGATAGGAGCTTCAAAATGAAAAAGTCAATTATCGCTACAGGATTAGCATTTGCTATGGCAATGCCTTTCGCTGCGAACGCCGCTGATTACGTGATTGATACAAAAGGTGCGCATGCTTCAGTAAACTTTAAAGTTAGCCACCTAGGTTACAGCTTTATCCAAGGTCGTTTTAACACATTCTCAGGTGATTTCTCATTTGATGAAAGCAACGTTGAAGCTTCAAAAGTGAACGTAACGATTGATACAACAAGCCTTGATTCAAACCACGCAGAACGTGATAAGCATATCCGTAGCTCTGACTTCATTGATGCAAGCAAATTTTCAGACGCAACATTCAACAGCACAAAAGTGGTTGATAAAGGCGACGGCAAACTTGAAGTAATGGGCGACCTTAAACTTCACGGTGTAACTAAGCCTATCGTTATCGAAGCTGAATTCATCGGTGCTGGCCAAGACCCATGGGGCGGTGAGCGTGCTGGTTTCGTTGGTACAACTCGCCTAGAACTTGCTGACTTCAACATTCCAGTAATGGGCGCTTCAAGCTATGTAGACATGGATCTGCATGTTGAAGGCGTAAAGAAGTAATCTAGCTATTTATAATCGCTGACTGATATCAACATTTTTAGAGACATCAAAAGTTTAGTAGATATCAACTAGCAGGTTAGCTAGAAATAGAGAAAGGCGCAAAGTATTCACTTTGCGCCTTTTTTATTGAGGTAAATGGTCACGCGTTTAGGTTTGTTTTGTGTCAAACCTTTTAGTACGTTTTAAGCCACCATTTACTTCTAGCCAGTCAACGTTGCCATGACTGATTTTCTTAAGTGAACGACTAATCCCTAATCATCCAGCCTTGTTTTAGTTAAGTTAATCCTTCTTTAGTTAAGCTGTTTCTAGTTCAGCTTGTGGAACCACGTTTAGGCGGTCACCGTAGATCGGACGCAGTGCTTGCATCACCTCTGTACGAGTCAACACACCGACCATTACGCCATTCTCTAATACTGGAAGCATATGTGGCTGGCTTACTTTCATCGCTTTTGCACGCTCTTCTAGGGAAAGAGAAGTCAGGCGAGTTGCGTAGCCCATGCTGGTAGTAGGGTAAAGTTGCTCTTTGTCGATACATAGGAACTCAGCAACATCGACCAATTTATCGTTAGCAGAGATAGCGACTACGTCACGGCTCATTAGGTCTACCACCTTCTGGCCTTTAGTCGGAATGTAGTCTTGGCACCAAAGGTCAACCATTACGTCATGAACAGAGAAGATACCCACTAGACGGCCTTCAACATCGCAAACAGGAGCGCTAACAAGTTGAGAGTCTAAAAGTGAATCAATCGCAACGGATGTAGGCATTTCTACGCTAAGTGTAATTGGTTGAGTGTTCATGATTTGCTTGATAGTAGTTGCTGTGT
Source organism: Vibrio bathopelagicus (assembly GCF_014879975.1). Taxonomy (NCBI): domain Bacteria; kingdom Pseudomonadati; phylum Pseudomonadota; class Gammaproteobacteria; order Vibrionales; family Vibrionaceae; genus Vibrio; species Vibrio bathopelagicus. The sequence goes on from NZ_CP062501.1 coordinate 1,044,016, forward strand.
TCATAGTGATTTCCTTAACTGACGTAATTTCTGTTGTTTGTGTAATCGCGGTAATTTTTGCTGCTTTAAGTTGTGGGCGACGGTAGATGCTCCAATTGGCTAAGCCGACCAATACCGAACCACCTACGATGTTGCCGATTGTCACTGGTATTAAGTTTGCGGTGACAAATTTCATGATGTTTAGGTCTGCGTACTGGGCTGGTGTCGCGCCAATTTGCATCCAAAAACTCTCTGGTGCGAATGCTTGAATCGTGATGCCTAGTGGAACCATGAACATATTCGCCACACAGTGTTCAAAGCCTGAGCTAACGAACATTGCAACGGGTAACACGGTCATCATTGCTTTGGTCATGGCGTTAGCAGAGCTGAACGTTAACCAAATTGCTAAACACACCAATAAGTTACAAAGCACACCCAAAGCAAAAGCTTGAACAGGGCTATGGTGTAGCTTGTGCTGTGCAATGTTCAGAGCGTTTAAACCCCATTGGCCACCATCTAATTGATACAAGCCTGCTGCGCTTACCAAAGCCAGAAGGAACATGGCACCAATGAAGTTACCGACGTAAACCTTGCCCCAGATAGACAGCATCTTGGTGAAGGTTATCTGCTTGTTAGCCCATGAGATGCTTGATAACACTGAACTGGTAAACAGCTCGCCGCCGCAAATAACAATCAGGATTAACCCCATGCTGAATGCAAGGCCACCGGCTAGGCGGCTCAATCCCCATCCAGCATCAGCGCTACCTGTGGTCACCGTGATATAGAATAAAAAAGCAAGCCCGATGAATGCGCCAGCCATGATTGCCAAACTCAATGTCATGCTGCTGGTTTTATTTGCTTTGCTTAATGCAAACTTCTCGGCTTCCGCCATCATTTCTGTTGGCGAGAACAGTTGCTGATTTTCAGAAGTGCTGGTTGCCATATCCCCCCCTTGAACAATCCGTCATGTGTAATTCCTAGTGTTAATGACTTGGTTAATCCGTAATGGTTAATCAGTAATGTTTTGCAGGGCTCGTTTCTGTCCTGCCATCCCAGATTAGGGGGTTGAGGGGTAGAGGTAAAATTGATAATTTTTAGAAACCACATCAAAATTATTGATATAGATTTGGTTACGCGTAGAATGAAATTAATTGCTTATCGGCTTAACAAAAAACGAACAGCAAGACATAAGTTATTAAAAGAATTAAGGATGAATTTTGCGTTATTCTTTAAAGCAACTCGCGGTATTTGATGCAGTGGCAGATTCCGGGAGTGTTAGTCAGGCAGCAGACAAGTTGGCGTTGACTCAGTCAGCGACAAGTATGTCTCTTGCACAGTTGGAAAAAATGCTCGGCAGGCCTTTGTTTGAAAGGCAGGGCAAGCAAATGGCCCTTACTCATTGGGGCATGTGGCTAAGGCCAAAAGCAAAGCGTTTACTGCAAGATGCGCAGCAAATTGAGATGGGGTTCTACGAGCAGCATTTACTGAGTGGAGAGCTCAAACTCGGTGCTAGCCAAACTCCGGCAGAACACTTGGTTCCAGACCTCATCAGTATTATTGATAACGACTTTCCTGAGATGCGAATCTCGCTTGGCGTGCAAAGTACCGATGCAGTCATTGATGGCGTATTAGATTATAAATATGACTTAGGCGTTATCGAAGGTCGTTGTGACGATAGTCGAGTTCATCAAGAAGTGTGGTGTACAGACCATTTAACGGTCGTTGCATCTGCTCATCACCCCTTTGCCAAGCGTGAACGTGTGAGTTTGGCGCAGCTAGAGCAAGCGAAGTGGGTATTGCGCGAACATGGCTCGGGTACTCGCAAAGTTTTTGATAGCTCTATTCATCATTTAATTGGTGATCTTGATGTTTGGCGAGAGTATGAACACGTTCCTGTTTTAAGAAGTTTGGTTGCAAACGGCCCATATTTAACGTGTCTACCTTATCTTGATGTCGAGCAGTTTGTTGAATCCGGCCAACTCGTTACCTTGAATGTTCCTGAGCTTGAAATGGAACGTACGCTTTCGTTTATTTGGCGTGCTGATATGGCAGAAAACCCGCTTGCTGAGTGTATTAAGCGAGAAGGTAAGCGCATGATGAAAGGCAAAAGGTCGGTTCTTTAATGTAGATTTGATAAAATACTAATAACTAAATATGTTGAATAAGCGATTCCGGTCTCTATCTAATGATAAATGCACATTCGCGTACATTGTTAACGTGATCGAGATCGCCTAAAAGAAGGCGTTCTTCCCATAATATGCTTACTTGATTTTAAGTGAGGCTAAATCCGGTTGCGATGAATTGCGTAATTAGGCTTTAGAAATAGTATGAGTACATTAGTCGCGATTTCATTAACAACAGGTATTTTGTCAGGTCTATGGGGATGGATCGCTATCTCTTTCGGCTTACTGTCATGGGCCGGTTTTCTAGGTTGCACCAGTTATTTTGCTTCGCCAACCGGCGGTGTTAAAGGACTAGCAGGTAGCTTACTGACCAACATGACCGGCGTATTCTGGGCAATGGTGATTATCGAAAGCTCAACCTTCGCAGGGTTAGAGATTCTAGGCTATGTAATTACTGCTATTGTGGCTTTCTTTATGTGTATTCAAGCGAAACAAGCGTGGCTAGGTTATATCCCAGGAACCTTCATTGGTTGTTGTGCGACGTTTGCGGCAGGTGGCGATTGGCAACTTGTCGTGCCATCTTTACTGCTTGGTGGTGTATTCGGATACTTGATGAAAGCAACGGGGCTATGGCTTCACGAAAAATCGACCCAATCTTCGGAAGCGGTTGAACAACACGCTAAGCAAGCGAAGGCTTAATTCGTTAACCTGACCCTAGTTTAGTCACTGTGAACTCTTGCAAGATAACCCCCAATTAATTTGTATATCGATTTATACAGGCACACCATCTGGTGTGCCTTTTTTGGTTTTGGTTGAACCAATCAGTTAAAAAATTTATCTGCAGAAGAACCAATAGCATCTATCAATTAATTAAAGCGCTTAGGTGTTCCCGTTTGCCATGGTGATGACACGTTTTAACGTCCACCTTAATAACAGCGGAATACATTCTTGTCCTTGATTCTCGCAGTGAGAAACGATCGCTAACGCAAGATCGGGTTTCGCGTGTTTTTTGAGAACCTTAGCCACCACTTTTTTCGCTGGGATAGGGTGATCGTATGGGATCTTAACCATGTCGCGGAAAAAGTTTTCGAAGCCGTTCATATACAAGTAATGCTCGATGTCTTTATCAGGTAGCTCGGTAAGGCGATGCCTCTCTTGGTCTTTCCCTAATTTAGACATCACTGTCGCGGCATATTTTTTACCTGCCGCATCGCCGTCAGTCACCACATGCCAGTCAATACCAAACTCTTGTGCAACCTTGATCAGTGCTTTAAGCCCAGATTGAGCGAACTCAATGATCTGCACACCCTCCGCTGCAAGGTTATAACCGCATTGGTTGGCTAATTCATTAAACAACCAGACTTCGGTTTCACCTTCTACCAATAACCAACAACGAGCAAACAATGCTCCAGAACGATGGAACCGTATGTGGAACCCAATTCGTCTCAGCTCATCTTTGCTGAAGTGGTTCATGTTGAGTTGAGTTGCAATGGTTTTGTCTGATTGTCGAACCAAACGGCGAATTGATTGAAGGGGTACCGCCGCGAGTAATTCGCCACTGTTAGTGGTTAGAATTTTCTGCATGGGTAATTTCTGCATCAAACTCCAAGCCCTAGCTAGGTGCGTTGGGTGTAAACGACCTTCTGGATCTTCAAGGATCAAAAGAGGGCGTGCACATCGTCTTAAGTCAGTCGGCCCTTTAGCTTGCAGGTATGCGTTAAGTAACCCCATGAACAGTAAACGAGTTTGTTTGTTCTTGGTCTCTTCCACAAGTTGATGAATACTTTGGTCATTGGCACCTGCTGAATAAAGTAGGCCATCCCTCTGTTTTCTTGGATTACGACGAGAGTTACTCTTAAAAGAAAAGTAGTGTTCTATCAGGCTTTGCATTGAATCAAGGCTACTGCGCATCTCGCCTTTGTTAACGTGCCCTGGGATTGCCATTAAGCGACGACAGGTATTATCAATGCGTTTCTCTATTCTTGCCTGGCGCCCATTTCCATTGCCGTTAGAGCTAGCAGCACTGCCATTGCTGGCGTGAGTACCGTTCCCATTCCCATTAGAGATGACGTTATAGTTTCCATTAGAACCACCGTTAACAACGGTATTCTGATTGATTGTTTTACTGTTGAAAGGACGATCAAAGTGCCTTGCATCTCGCAAACGAATCACAGGGTGTAACGTCATTAACTCCTGCGCCAGTTTTTCAGAGTGATGAAGCTTTAAAGGGTTACCATCAATTCCCAAGAAGGCGTAGTGTGTGGTCGTTTCATATTGTTCTAACGTTGCGCTGATTCTGTAATAGATACGGTAGGTGCCAAACTCATCTTGAACCCAGATAGGTTTGAGTTTGCGGTAACGACCTGCGTTGAGCTCGCTCTTGTCGTTGGCTTTTAATGCGAGAACAATTTGAAGATGTTGAGACTGTGGATGTGAAACAGAATAATCGACATGAAAATCAGTCATTTCGAAGTGATATGGGACACCGTCTGAGGGGAGAACGACGGACAAAGCATCAAGTAAAGAAGACTTACCCCAAGTATTTTCACCAATCAGCGTGGTTAGCTCGTCAAACGCGAGTGACATACGCTTGATACCTCGAAAGCCAGAAATCTCGATTCTTTCTAGTTGCATAGGCTTACTCCTAACGGAAGGCTCTGCTAATTGTTTGAAAGCTAACAGATATCTTTAATCATAATCGAAAATTTGTTATCCGGTATGCGCTTTTGTCACAAAATCCACTCTTTATTTATACGGAGTAAAACGAGATTTTTGATCTATCTTGAGTATTTTTTTGCAGTGCAGTTTCATAAAATTCACGATTCTGTCATGATTCTCAACCTAGTATGAAGGGACAAAGAGAGAAGAAAATATGACTAAAAAGAATAAGCCGACAAAAATAGTGTTGGCACACATCAACGACACCCACTCATACTTTGAACCAACCTCATTACAGCTATCACTTAAAATGAACAACCACATCATTGAACCTTATGTCAGTGCAGGTGGCTTTGCTCGAATCTCAACGCGCTTTAAACAAATAGAGCAAGATGCACAACGTCAAAAGCTTGGAACCTTGTTCCTGCACGCTGGAGACTGCTTCCAAGGCACCTTGTACTTTTCTCTATTTAAGGGAAAAGCCAACGCCGATTTGTTGAATGCCCTTAATATTGATGCCATGACCCTTGGCAATCACGAGTTAGACATGGGCAATGAACCGGTGGCCATTTTCGCTAAAAGAATCAAATTCCCACTGTTGGCGGGTAACTGGAATTTGTCGAATGAAGATATCAATAAAACTCATACCTTAGCGGACAACGATATTGTTAAGCCTTACCTAACTGAAACACGAAGTGCTTCTTTTATAACGAAAGAATTTGATGGTGAGAAAGTCGCCATATTCGGCTTAAGCATCGACAAGATGGCGGGCATTGCGAACCCAGATATTGATACACCGTTTGAAAATTCGTTAGAAACGGCAAAAGCAACGATAGAACAGATTCATCAAGCTGGTATTAACAAGATTGTGTTACTCAGCCACCTTGGTTACGAGGCTGATTTAGAACTGGCGGCCAATGTGTCTGGTATTGGTGTGATTGTTGGTGGGCACAGCCATCGCTTACAAGGTGATTTTTCTGATATTGGCCTAGTAAAAGATGATGACTACGGTGTAAAAGTCGGTGACACCTATGTAGTTCAAGCAGGCTTCCATGCCATGAGCCTCGGACACTGTGAAATCGAATTCGATTCTGAAGGCAAAGTGACGCACTTTAATGGCAAGAATGAACTGCTGTTGGGGCGTCGACTGTTTATAGACGCTAAATTGAGTGAAGTAGGGCAAGACGATGCTCACAATATGGCGTGTGAGTTTTTAAATAATCACCAGAACATCGCGGTATGTAAAAAAGATCCTGAACTGCAGAGCATTCTGACGGATAAATATCAGCCAAGAGTGCGAAAGCTTCAGCAACAAGTTATTGCCCATGCTGACACGAAACTGCGTCATGTCCGTATTCCTGATGAACAAGGACCAAGCCAACTTGCGCCTTTGGTTGCTCAGTCGTTTCATTACCTGATGAATAAAAAGGGACACGGCGTTGAATTTGCCATTCACAATGCCGGTGGTGTTAGAAATTCACTCAATAGCGGAGACGTCTCTGTTGCCGATATTGCCGGAAAGCTACTACCGTTTGCCGTACCTATTGGTGTGTATGAGGTAAAAGGTGCGACGATTGCAGGCATGTTAGAAGGCGCTATTAATAACGCATTGGATAACGGTGTCGTAGGCACGGGTTCTGGCAGCTTTCCTTACACTCATAACTTGAGATTTTGTTACCACAAAGAAGCGCCCCTAGGACATCGTATTCATCATCTAGAAATACACTCTGAAGCATCCGGTTGGCAGCCAGTGTCTCGCGACCGAGTTTACCGAGGAGCGTCATCGGCCTATACCATGAAAGGCAAAGAAGGTTATAACGCTGTCTTGGAGATGATAGGTGATGGGTTGGTTACGACTGACTCAATGGCTGACTGCTTTATTGCGTTCTTACAAGATCACCCTGAATCACTTCAACACAGTGAACCATTAAATTGCATGGAATGTTTTCGATAATCGTGCGTACTATTTGTACTTTTTGACTGATTTATAAAATTGGCACTGTTTATGCTTTGTTGTACAGGTGACTTCCTGTGGAGGCAAAATATGGATAGGAAAGATTGGTTAGACGCGGTAGCCGTCGTTGGCTGGGTGTCTGTTTGGTCTGCGTTAGTGTACTTGGTACCCACAGCTGGTTTATAGGTGAATATCATTCGTTTCAAATATCACTGAGCATTCACCCAGGTTGAACACGTGAGTTGTATTCTTAGAATCGATGTGTGTGTCATTTAGATAAAACAGCGGTAATAGAAAAAGGGGCTTTTGCTCCTTTTTTCTTTTTTAGAACAAATTTATCTAGACGAAACATAAATAGGGGAATATTATCCACGCGTTTGGGGAGTAGTTAGCGCAAGTTTACATATCGTCATCTCGTTAGGCCAAGAGTCTATCCGGTATGTAAAGGTGAAATCCCATATTTCACTTCAACGAGACCAACGCAATCACAGTCAAGATCCGTAATGGAGCTTGATATGCTTTGTTTGCGGAAGGTCTTTGTACAGTTCTTCCGCCTGGAGGAATAATGAACTCAACTCAATCTCTATTATCTACCAATAGTGAATCCTTTTTTTCATCGCCAATCATGACGACTTATGTGGGCTTTTTCCTGCTGACAGTAATTCTCGTCTCTATTGATATCTATCAAACTCGTGGTGGCAGCGTAACCATTAAGAAAGCGGCTATTTGGAGCGTTTTCTGGTTTGTACTCGCGTTTTTGTTCGCAGGTTCTATTTACCTATTTTGGGACATCTATGCCCCAAATAGTGACTACACCGCGCAAAAAGCAACCGTGTCATTCATTACGGGTTATTTGTTAGAAAAATCATTGAGCGTAGACAACCTGTTTGTATTCGCGATGATCTTTGCTCAATACCAAGTTCCAGAGCATTTAAGACCGCGTGCGCTTCTTTGGGGCGTAATCGGGGCATTAGTGCTTCGTGCAATTATGATCGCATTAGGCGCGCAACTGTTGGCTGAATACCACTGGGTGCTTTACGTGTTTGCAGCGTTCTTGATTGGTACTGGTATCAAACTGGCGTTAGATAAAGGCGAAGAAGAGAGTGTTAACACACTACCTGAGAAGCTACTTCGTAAAATTATGCCTGTCACCGAGGACTTCCATGGTCCTGCGCTAATGGTTAAACAGGGCGTTAAATGGGCGTTCACTCCAATGATGTTGGTGATTGGTGCGATTGCAGTCATGGACGTGATGTTTGCTTTGGATTCTATTCCAGCTATCTTTGCCGTGACACAAGAACCGTTCTTGGTACTTGCTGCAAACGTATTTGCGCTACTTGGCCTTCGTTCTCTGTACTTTGTGCTGCAAGGCATGATGGATAAGTTCATCTACTTGAAGCCAGCATTGGCGTTCATCATGGTCTTCATCGGTGTGAAAATGCTACTGGTTGATAGCGAATGGGCTATCCCAACATACTGGTCTTTAGCAGTGCTGATTTCTACCATGACGATTGCGGTTATAGCGTCGATTTATGCAAAGAAGCCAGACATTGAACAAGTAAATTAAAACAAATATAACTTATCGAAAACTCGATAAGTTATATGTGGTCGATGAAGCGGAAAAATTATTTATGTAAAATTTCTGTGACATTGGCCACTTTTGTTTGGGGGTTATTTGTACTAAATGCATGATTTTTGCATCATGTTGAATTTATACTCACCCATTGTGCATATGTATTTCTCAGGCTTGTTAATGGTTTGTTTTATTAGAAAAACTAATTCGAATATCTAATTTTAGTCATTTTTTAACCTGTAAAATATCACCTATTATTCTTGTCATCATAACGAACCACATAAACAAATTTATAGAGAGGCAATCATGGCTCAAGCAATGCAAATGAATACTATCGCTGTTCCTAACTCTATGGATAAGAAGACCTACTCGGTTAACTTCAAAGGATTGATTGCACACATTTTTGATATTCTTTTCGTAGACAACTCTCCACGTAGTTACTACGCAAGCGACCTATCTGGTCACATGCAACGCGATATCGGTATCAACCGTTAATTCCAGCGTAAACGCATTGAATTAAAGAAATACAGAATTAAAAAACGCCAGCTTCTCAAGCTGGCGTTTTTGTATCTGAAAGAAACTTTATCTCTTCGCAAAATAAGCACCTGAAAGAAAGACTTAGGCATAACGGTCTGTATTTGAGCGCCAGTAAATTCGCTTCGTACAAGGATCACGGTATGTCACACGCCAAATGCAACTCACCATTGATTAAACTTTGTTTACTTGCCTTACCGGTCGGCTTTTATTCCTCTGTGTCGATTGCACAAACCTGGAGTAATGAAGGTCAGCCCGCACAGGTTATCGAACTTTTCACCTCTGAAGGTTGCTCGAGTTGTCCGCCTGCTGATGAGTACCTCAGCACTTTTGAGGATCATCCGAAACTCTGGACACAAGTTATTCCGCTTGCTTATCACGTCGATTACTGGGATTACCTAGGGTGGGGAGACAAGTTCGCCAGCAAAGCATTCAGTCAGAAGCAACGCTTGTACAAAGCTTATGGGGTAACAAGTGGCGTTTATACTCCGGGCTTTATCGTCGATGGAAAAGAGTGGCGCGGTTACTTTAATTGGCTCGATAGAAATCTCCCTTCGCTCCAACAACAAAGTAACCCTAAGTTAACCGTCAATCATAAAGGCGATACGTTCAGTGTAAGTTACGAAGGCAAAGGGGATTATGTGGCTCATATTGCCTTATTGGCGATGAACGAAGTCACTAGCGTTAAAGCGGGCGAAAACAGAGGTAAGAAACTCGAGCATGATTTTGTTGTGGTTTACGATGGTTACCAACGCGGTGAATCCAAATGGCAATTCAATGTTGATTTTGCTCCATTAGTTGCCACGCCAGATGCCGTAGCCGTGTGGTTAACCGCGCCTAACTCGTATGCACCTGAACAAACGGTAGCAGGGTGGCTGAACTAAATTTTTAGGACAACCGTTTTACAAAAGTAACCGTGTTACAAGCGTGGCAATCCAATGAGATAAACGACATAGAGATGAAGCTGATACGATGATTAGAGTACTTCTAACACCGATTACTTCATCTCTTGCTTGTTTTGGCGGGTCTTAACAACTGAAACAAAGGATAAAGGGGCGATTTAGTTACGTAATACTGCTGAAATACGTTAATATAGCGCGCTATTATTTTAGCTTTGAGTTCCTGCAATTAATGACTAACACCACAGCACCAACCAACTTCTCTGATCTTGGCTTAATCTCTCCTTTGATGGCTCGTCTAACCGAGCTTGAATACCAACAGCCAACGCCTATCCAAGCGCAAGTTATTCCAAGTGTGTTAGCAGGACGCGACCTAATTGCAGGCGCAAATACAGGTTCAGGTAAAACCGCAGCATTTGCACTTCCACTGTTACAGCAGATTCATGAAGATGCACCTTTGGACCGTCGTTCGGGCAAAGGTAACTATGTTTCTGGCCTTATCTTGGTTCCTACACGTGAGCTTGCTAAGCAAGTTGCCGATAGCGTTAAGTCTTACGCAGTGCACTTCAACGGTGCAATCAAAACCGTTTGTGTATTCGGTGGTGTATCAGTGAACACTCAGATGCAAGCGCTACGTGGCGGTACCGATATCTTGGTGGCGACACCGGGTCGTTTGCTTGACCTGATCTCAAGCAACGCAATCAAGCTCGATAAAGTAAAAACGTTAGTGCTTGATGAAGCTGACCGAATGCTAAGCCTTGGTTTTACAGAAGAGCTCGACGCGATCTTGAAGTTACTGCCGAGCAAGAAGCAAACCTTGTTGTTCTCTGCGACTTTCCCTGAGCAAGTTAAAACGCTCACTCACGAACTACTGAACGACCCAATTGAAGTTCAACTTCAAAGTGCTAATGCAAGCACTCTGGTTCAACGTGTATTCGAAGTTGAAAAAGGCCGCAAGACTGCTTTGTTAGCACACCTGATTCAGCAACACGAATGGCGACAAGCTCTGATCTTCGTTAATGCGAAGAACAGCTGTGAGCACTTGGCAGACAAGCTTTACAAACGCGGTATTATCGCGGAAGTATTCCACGGTGATAAAGGGCAGGGTTCACGTACTCGTATCCTTGAAGATTTCAAATCTGGCGAGATCGACGTTCTGATCGCGACAGACATCGCCGCACGTGGTCTAGATATCGAAAAACTTCCAGTGGTGATCAACTTTGATTTACCGCGTAGCCCATCAGACTACATGCACCGTATTGGCCGAAGCGGTCGTGCGGGTGAGGTTGGTTTAGCATTATCTTTGATCGATCACGAAGATTACCATCACTTCACAATCATCGAGAAGAAGAACAAAATTCGTCTTGAGCGTGAGCAAATTGAAGGCTTTGAAGTAGATGAAGAAGCAACTGCTGAACTTGTTGCTGCATTGAAACCCGTTGCGCCACCGGCAGGCACAGGTAAAAAGAAAAAGAAGAAAGCACCTAAAAACCAAGATGTTTGGTTGAGAAATAACTGATATTGAATCGGTAAAAATAGACTTTTTAAAGGCGCTTAATTGCGCCTTTTTTGTGCCTGTCATTCTGTTCTCAAAAGATCTTGTTAATGCTTAGCTTGAGCAGTGGTCTTTACTCTAAAGAGATCAGTAAATAGCTTAGCGATCATCAATACAATTAAGATCGTGGTCAACATAAGCAATGGTGTTTCTATCTGATATATTGGTGTTAGGTTAAGAGCGCCAGAAGTCAGCACGACCAGCAGATTAATACCAAGTATCCTATGAATCATAAGCTTAGGTGTTGCGAATACCTTCCATATCACTACGCTATTAGCGAAATAAAAAAGTGCGAGTTGCCAAAGTTCACTCATCATTGGCATAACAAAGATGTATTGAAGCAAAATAATGGTACCAGTGCCGATCACCCCGAAAAAAGCATCTTTGATAACACTTGGTGGCATGGTCGGTAGCATGGAAGAAAACACACCTGCAATCATTGGGAAGATAAAACCACCTGGTACAGGTAGATATATCCAAACCAATAGCGATGTTACGAACATCGAGACACCTTGTAAGACTTTTCTCCCATCCTCATTCAAATGTTGAACAAAGGTACGATGCTCGTGGTGCCAAGAAACTCCTTGGTTCTTACCGACCACATACGATACGTCACCAATCAATGACTGGTTTGGCGCGACTAATTCTATCCGTTCCATATTTTGAATGAGAATTGGCCAATCAATAGGTTGTTCAAGCTCATCATAAGCGAGTTCAAGCAATCGAGTCTGAATATAAGCCATTTCATGGACTCTCAAACGGCAGTCTTGAATATTCTCTTTGAGGTGATAACTGCCGTTTAATGGCAAGTCTAGCAATTGGTAGAGCTTATCAATATTCGCGGTGTTGGATTCTAAGGCTTCTATATCCAAGCTGTCGGTGTTACGCATTGCGGTTAACAATGTCTCTCTACTTGTCTCAAAGCGTTGTACAAAGTTTTGTTCCGTGTTTACGGGCCAAATTAAGCGATACACAATTGAGAATGTTATCACGCCGAGCAGAGTTTCTTGTATCCGTAATACCGCAAAGTAGAACGTCACCTGATTATCGAAACCACCCATACACGCGATGATGGAACACACAGCGAATCCTATCGAAAAGATGTACCCATACTTTTCATCACTCGACATGAAGATACATATTCCTAGGAACAAGGTAAAAAACGTCAGGAACAAAAAACGATCTTGTGAAAACATCGCGATCAAGAAAAAGGCATAACCCGTTCCTAATAGGGTACCCATTAGACGGTTGTGGCCTTTATTGATTGAATGAGCAAAACTCTCGTTCAATGCCATTACGGCAACCGCTATTGCTGCCCAATAAGGTTTCTCCCACTGAAACCACAGCGCCAGGCAGATTGCGATAACGATTGAAAGCGCTGCTTTAATCCCTTCTTTGGTTGATGCATTGAACATAAAAGTCATCCAACTATTTGATTATTTTGATTGAAGCTGTCATGCCAACACGAAGTTGTAGGTCTTCAGGAACATTATCTAACTTCACTTTTATCGGTATACGTTGAGCAAGACGAATCCATTGGAAGTTTGGGTTCACGTTAGGTAGAAGGTCATTGCCAGTGCTACCATCTTGTTTAGCAATACCAAATCCAATACTTTTGATGTGACCCTTCAACAGGACTTTGTTGTGCATCATGAGAGTGACAAACGCTCTGTCTTGTGGATTGACCCCAACAAGGTCGGTTTCTTTAAAATAACCTTCAATCCAAAAGCTATCTTCATCGATCAACGCAACCACAGGTGAGTTGGCAACCACTTGCGATCCAACACGTAAATTAAAATTAGTAATGTATCCGTTGGTAGGCGCATAGACCTTGGTAAATTCGAGGTTCAAATGTGCTTCTTCAACATTGACTTTGGCTAGTTGAACATTCGCTGATGAGGTTTCAACAGCATTGCTTAAGTTGTTCAACGTTAAAACGGGCACGGCCCCAGGGGTTCTCTTCTCTAAGTTCGCTGCACGTTGCTCTTCATTTTTTGCTTTCGCAAGTAGAGCAAGCGCTTGTTTTTGTGTCGCTAATGCTTTGTTGTAAGCCGATCTATAAATACTAGGGTCGATCTCAAAAAGCAGATCGCCTTTAGACACTTGAGAGTTGTCATCTACGTGGATTTTGATGATTTGTCCGGTGACACGAGGAGTAATCGACACTATATAGGCACTGACTTGCCCGTCTCTCGTCCAAGGGTTACTTGTATAAGATTGGTAATAGCTATAAACCACAGAGCCTGCAGCAACAAATAATAGTACTGTGATGAGGTAACGTTTTATCAAGGGTAAGGCCTTATAAGATGGGAATGAATTGGCCAATCACGCCAGTAAAAATCACAATTAGACTTATTTCTGCTAACGCAGGAAAGGCGACATATTTGTGCAGTCCAAACTTGGTTGCTATTGAACCAGTCAAAATCGTCAGCATATAAGCGAGCGCGATAACCAGTAACAGCGGTGGGAAGTAGATTTCACCCCACACGAGTTCATGTGGCATTGTGTTCATGGTGTTGTTCTCTATTCGTTCTGATAGGCAGAACGATAAAGCAGTTGGCACAATTTGGATAATCGCTTATAGAGGATCAGATCCATCAAAAATAGGATAACTATGGTCTGTATAGATGAGTAATGATTGCAAATTAGACAAATTTCGCTCATATAGCCGATCTGATTTGTTTTTGTTGTCTTCAAAAAGTGCAAACAGACCATTTCGTGATAGCTTAAAGAGATAATCAAGAAAGCCAGTGCAATCGAATGAATTTTAGTATTGAACAACTTCTCGCGTTTGTGACCGTTTACGAGCAACTGTCATTTAGTAAAGCAGCAGTAAAGCTCAATAAGCATAGAACGACTATTGGACAAGTTATTACTAACTTGGAAGATCATCTCGCAGTCAATCTTTTTGAAAGAGTCGGCCGCTCTGTTGAGCCAACCGATGACGGACATCTTCTTTATCACTACGCAAAACAGACGATTGAACAAGCTAGGACTTTTGACAAGGTAGCGTTGAGTCTGTCCTATGGTGGATTAGAAAATATTACGATTGCTTACTCTAGTGTGATTCCACAACGTGTATTGGTGGATATTCGTAAGCAGTTAAAGCTGGATTTTCCGATGATGCGAGTAAATTTCCTCGTCAAGAATAAGAACGAAATTAAAGTAGGGTTACAGACTGGCGATTATCATTTTGGCTTGGTTAATGTTCATGATAGCCGTGCTATGCACAGTTTAGATGCCACTTTTCTAGGGCATTTTGAATTCTTCCCATTTGCTCAAAAAGGCGGAGAGCTATCTACCTTGAGTAAAGATGAAGTTCTTGTGGCACTCCGCAATTCTAAGCAGTTTGTATTGAGATCTTTGATTGAAGAAGGGATGTCAGAAAAGATTATTGTGAGTTCTGATTACGAAGAAATCGATCAGCTCGCACTTATTATTAAAATGCTTGAAGCGGGGTTAGGTTGGTCGCTGCTGCCTAAGGCTTTTTTTACTGACTATGAATTTTCAAAATATTCGATAGAACCTATTTATTCCGAACAAATGGAAGAAGGTTTCAAGTTTGGTTTTGCTTTGTGGTGTCCACATTCAAAGCAAATCAGTGGGATAAAAGGGTCCTTAGTGTCGGTCATCAAGAACTATCGAAAGCATCTTATTGATAGCTTTAAGTTTTAAGAACTTGAGATGTTAAAAAAGGCGCTAATCGGCGCCTTTTCGTTTTCGATCACGTTCTTACAGTAAGATTATTTCTTACGGCAGAACTCAGCGATTACGTACATTGATTGACCGCCGTTTGTTTTACCAGAAACAAGCTTAGGATCGTCACCAACGCTGATACCACGGATAACAGTACCTTGCTTAATTACTTGGTTAGTACCTTTGATTGGCAGGTCTTTGATTACTGTTACGTCGTCACCTTTCTTAAGTTCAACGCCGTTCACGTCAAGAGGCTTATCATCAGCAGACATGCCGATTTGTGCCCAAACTGACGTTTCTTCTTCAAGGTACATCATGTCTAGTGCGTCTTGAGCCCAGCTTTCAGAGTTCAGACGAGTAAGTTGACGCCATGCAGTTACTTGAACTGGCGCTTCTTGACTCCACATGCTGTCGCTTAGGCAACGCCAGTGGTTGATATCTTTAGGATCGTCAATCTCACCAAGACATTTGTCACATACCATGATGCCGTGATCCACTGTTACGTGGCTGTGTGGCGGCACTGCGTATGCAGTAAGAGAAGAATCAGAACCACATAGTTCACATTTAGATTGGCAGCGTTCTAGCATCGTAGCTTCAGAAGACATAATGGACTCACATTTATTAGGTATTAAATTACGGGGCTATTATCCACTTTATTTACAATAAAGAAAGAGGTCGTACGGTATTCTGTCTTGATTAATTTTAGCTGAGATCAACCATTTGTGTTTTAAAGGTTTATGCAAACGGTTAACTAGGCTTCGGTTACAAATAGCAGATACAAAAATGCCAGCGGTTAGGCTGGCATTTGGTGTGGATAGAAAGGTAAATCTTATTCCAAGACAGAGCCTGTGTTTGATACTGAATCCAACTTGTTGTCAGAGAAGAAATCAACCAGCTCTCTTTGAATTTCCAAGTAGTGATTGTAATCCGCTGGAGGAGTTCCTTTATCTTGAGGTGCAATTGCAGTTGAGTGCTTAGCTACTGCATTAAACTGAATAAACTCGCGGGTAACTGACGTAGAAGGAGTTGCAGCTGATGCACTTATATTGTTCAAAACAAGCTTGTTAGCTAACGGCTCAGTACCAGCAAATGGCGCACTCCCAGTCAAAGGGTTATTGATAACAGCGTTTGGTACAGTTTCATCCCCGTCAGCTTGAAGCATTAGCGTAGGCAACGCATCACTGTAATCTCCCGCATTAGTATAAGGGTCGATTACATCTAACACCGTTTGGCTAGAATAAGCGAACTGAGCAAGTAGGGTCTGAAGGCTCGCTTTATTCGCAGAGTCTGAAATAAACTCATCAACACACTGTGTCATCGTGTAGCTATTTGGTTCACATGTTGTTGTGTTGTGTGTTACATAACTTGCTAATCCTCCTAGCGCGACGTTGTGTATAACAGTGTCGCCAAATGAGTCTGACCCCAATAATAAGTTTGAAATTTGACCGCCGGAATTAGCAATTACACTAGATGAAAACGCATAAATTGCATCTCCCGTAGGGTCATTAATTGTTTTGTTAGCTTGTGCTAACGCAGTAACACCAACAATTCCACCTAGTGAATGTCCGAATAGTCTAGGGTGGTTGGTCGTTGTGTTATCTATAGTTGCCAAAGGTGTTGATGTGAACGCGCCCTGACCTTGGTTAGAGGATAATGCGACTCGTAACCCAAGCACATCCATAACACTTTGTCGTACATTGTCACGCGCGACAGGTAAGTTAGTAAGGTTTAGGTATGCCAATAGGTTAGCATTCGCTGAACGTTCATTTGGAATTTTATCTAAGCTGCGAGTTCCATGTAGTGGCATATCGATGCCTATCACAGCAATACCTTGTGCAGCAAGATTCGCAGCAAATGCATAAGCGTTTTCTTTAAGACTAGTAATACCGTGTTGATAAATAACGATTGGCATTGGAGTGCCAGGAATGGTCACAGGCGTAAACAAGATAAACTCTACATCTTGCAGTGATTTAACTTGCGGTACAGGAGCATATCGAGTGATGACACGTTCGGTGTCTAATGCATTGCCGTTACTTAAAGTCAGATTTGCACCAACAAGTTTAAGTTGTTCCGCGGGGTCTGTAGCAAGCTTTGTCAGATCTACACCTAAGCTTACAAGCTGTGCGGCCATATTTGCTTTTTCATTGGTGTCTGCAATAGCTGAAGACACCTTGACAAGGCTTGGCATGCCAGACTCAAATGGTTGCGAATTCCAATCGTTTGTTCCTGTTTCCAAGTAGTAGGGGAGTTTTACGTTACCTTTGGTGACGTTAACCGTGCCATTTAACGCTCCTCCCGTATAACCTGCTAGCATAGCGGCTTTAGTGGAAGCCTCCATAAATGTATCAACAGTAGTATCCGCGGCCAATGCAATCGCCAATTCTTGTGTAGTACCAAATGTCATTTGGTAGGCAGATGATAGATCTATATTGTTTGGATTGGCACTGCCTTTCCATACTTGTGCCACTCCACCCTGAGCTAAAGCGGATGCAGTCGCTGCCTTTGTCGAGTAAATGGAACTACCGACAGACTCTGTAGTAAACCACGTCGAGTAAATGATGTTTTCAGTATCAAGGTTAATCGCACCAGCTGCGGTAGCTCCAGCGAAGATCTTTTCCACGCCCTGAGTGACTTGCTGAGCTTGAGCAAGGCTACCTTCTGTGTAAGTTACTGCACTTGATTTAAGCGCTGCATAACTTGCCGACATGCCAACAGGGTCGCCATTAACGTCAGTTAACTCGTTCGACAGAGCCAACACATATTCACTTGAAGCATCAAGCGAGTCGTTGAACACTATTGTAAAGGTGTCGGTTGAAGCTTTAGATAGAACGTTGAAGTCGGTACCTAGAGTCAATATTCCTGCGACAGTCGGTGTTGTTTCAGAAGTGAGCGAGCCGCTAAGTTTTAGCAGGTAAACACCACCAGTGGCCACACCATCAGCTAAACCAGTACCTTCAAAATCCATGATGATTGGCATTGAAGTAGACCAGCCATCCATTGTATTCATTGCTGCAATAGGGTTAGTTAATGAATCATCACCGCCAGTCGGCAAGCCAAGTGTACCGTCCGTAGCATCCATCAACGCGAAACTAGGAAGAGGAACAGCGATATCAGCACCCGTTAATTGAAACTTGATATTCGTCGCTTGTGCGAGTGAATCTTGAATGTATTGCTCATATTGAATTGCTGTTGAAGCACCTGAACTCGAAGAGTCATCACCACAACCGGCAAGAAACATTGCTGACGCAAGCAGCGAAACGTTAAATAACTTTTTCATGTTTTAATTCCGTTTAGTTGAAGGTGTAGTTCATTTGAATCGCAGATAGGTAAGCGACTGCATCTCCAGAGAATTCAAGTTCCTGACCAAGTTCATTGGTTTCAGTGAAATCACCTTCTTTACTTTGAACAAGAGCGAAACCAGCATCGATTGAAAGGTTAGGGCTGTACTGATAAGTCAAACCTGCGCTGTACCAGAAACGGTCGCTATCAGGAATACTCAATGTCGCTTCACCAGCTTGCTCGTCATAAGCCAAACCAGCTCTTAAGGTCCATTCTTGGTTCAATTGGTAAGTTGCACCCAATGAGTAACGGTTATTGTCGTCGTAGTCTTCGGTCTTTTTAAAACACTCGCCATTTGCGCAATCGGAACTCGTCGCTTTAAGCTCTTTAAAGCTACTCCATCCAGTTTGTTGCCAACCGTAATGAATCGCCCATTGATCGGTCAATTGGTGGAAAGCTGAAATTTCAATAATTGAAGGTAACGTGATCTTTAAACGGCCAGTTGTCGTCGTAGCACTACCTTGCACGATACTGCCCGTGTAATCAGTAAAGTCACCATCATCAAAATCGAGGTCTACCTCTGAACGATAAGCGATAGAGAATCGGTTGTTTTCATTCAGTTCATATAACGCGCCTACGTTCCAACCAAATGCAAATGTTTCACCTGTCATGCTGATCAGTTTTGTAGAGGCAGAGTCCCCAGTAATGTTCGAGATAGAGCCTTGGTGACGATTAAGTTCAGCTTCTGCGTAAACAAGGTTTGCACCCGCACCGACACTAAATTGTTCGTTAATGCGATAGGCGATATTAGGGTTTACGTTTACTGATATAAGTGAAGTATCACCTGCAAGATCACCCGCATAAATATCATCGGGGTAATCGGTCGCAACTCCATAGTTGGAGAACATACCGATACCCCAAGCCCATTTGTCATTAATTGGGCTGATGTAATAAGCCGCGGGAACCACTTGTAATGGGGCAACATCTTTTGATACCTGGCTTTGACCGCCAGAACCTGGGACGTTGTTTTGAGTTATATCAACCTCTGGATCAACGATAGAAACCGCGCCTGAAAATTGTGCTGTATCAAATAGGGTCATTGCGGCGGGGTTTCTCGCTAGTACACTCGCGTTATCGGCTACGGCACCTTCACCTGAAAATGCACGACCAAGACCTGAGGCAGAATGCTCAGCAACTTGGAAACCAGCCGCAAGTGAATTACATGCAAATAGCACAGAAAGCGAAACGAGAGAGCGTTGTATTGTTTTCATCCTTGACCCTCCTAGGGCATCAAATCTCATTCTTATTGTTGAAAACACACTGAGCATTGTTGGTGTTTAAGCTCTAATGTAAATGGTATGTTAAATTCAAATTTCATATAAAGTCAAAGAATGAGTTATCATTTTGTGAAGTAATGTTTTCAAGGGGCGGCGCTCTATCATCAATAATATAATTATAATCAATGATTTATGCGTGGTTGGAGGTGTGACCAGAATGTTTATATTGGCTATTGGTACAAATAACGTTCAATTGCTCAATATGTAACAACTTTGTTTATGTTTACCGCTAATACCTAAATCGGCATAATGTTGGTTCATTTAGAACGTCATTAAATTGGAATTTTAGTTTGGAATTACTCGCGATAGAGTTTCTTGGTAAACCGCTTCGTTTAGAGGGGTCAATGGCAGGGTGGCAACAGTTATTTTGGGATAACACGTTGGTGTCTCAGTTAGATGCAACTACAGATCAAGATGATGCGAGAACGCATACTTTTACGCTCCGATCTGGTGAAGAAACGTTGCAGTGTCACGTTGAGGCGTTGGTTCAATGGCAACCGTTTGAGATGACGTACAAAGCGTCTGTTAATGGCCAAACCATCACCGAAGGCAATCGCAATACTAAAGATATCGAGCAACAAACTCCCGTTGTAGCACCTAAGCCTGAGAAACGTTTTAGCCTAATCGGGTTAGTGTCACTGGGTATGAAAGCCCTCAAGAGTGCCAAGCTAATTAAGGTGGTACTTGCCTCTGCGAGTTTAGCGGCATACTCATGGCTTTTTTCAATTCAGTTCGCTTTGGCTTTGATCGCTTGTCTAATGTTTCATGAATATGGTCATATCAGAGCAATGAAATACTTTGGTATGAAGACCAAAGGCATCTATTTAATCCCGTTCCTTGGTGGCTTGGCGCTATCCGATGAAAAGATTAATACACGATGGCAAGATGTGGTTATCTCGATCATGGGACCGCTGTTCGGATTAATATTGTCGTTGATCTTTATGGTGTTGTACTGGGCGACTGGCGAGATGTTCTTTGCCGGGCTTGCGGTATTTAACGCCTTGTTAAACCTGTTCAATCTACTGCCTATTTTGCCTCTGGATGGCGGCCATGTGCTGAAAAGTATCAGCTTTTCAATGAACAGCGTGCTTGGCATTGTACTTTGTGTTGCAGCAGCGGTTGCTGGCGTCGTGTTGAGTTACCAGTTGAATCTGACCTTGTTCGGTTTCTTATTGATTATGGGCAGTGTGGAAATTCTATTCGAATGGAAAGGACGACACCACAGTCATCTATTGCCTTTAGACAAATACGGCCAAGTCGTATCATTCCTTTGGTACGTAGGTTTAGTGAGCAGTTTGATTGGTGTTATCTGGTATTTTGCCTCTACTGGAGATCAGCTATTAAGCCTACCATTGCAAATTCTAGGCACTTAATCTGTGAGTTAACGCGGTTCGAATAACTCGTTAGCCTGATCCACTAAAAACGCCCTAACCAATATGGATAGGGCGCTTTTATATTTGAAGTTTTAGGCTTGATAGAACATCAGGTTACGCTTTGCAGTTTGGCCTTGATGTTCCAGATTGAGATAACGTTTTTATTGTCGCCTGTAGATCTTTAATACGCGTATTGTGGGAAGGGTGCGTAGAAAGTAATTCGGGAGGTTGGTTCCCACCTGATGCTTTCGCCATGTTTTGCCACAAATCGACACTTTGTTTTGGATCGAACCCAGCTTGAGCCATGTACTCTAAGCCTACAATATCGGCTTCAGACTCTTGAGTTCGGCCATAAGGTAGAACAACACCGTATTGAACACCTAAGCCTAACGCAGCCATGGTCATGCCTTGATACTGTTTGTATTCTGATGCGCCTAACGCGACGTTAGTAATAGATAAGCCAGTATTAGCGATTTGAGACTGAGAAAGACGCTCATTACTGTGATCGGCGAGAACGTGAGCAACTTCGTGTCCGATAACCGTTGCCAATTGATCTTGGTTAACCGCAACATTAAGCAAACCTGTGTATACACCAATTTTTCCACCAGGTAGGGCAAACGCGTTGACTTGGTCGCTATCAAAAACAACGACTTCCCATTCACTAAAGCCTTGCTTAGGAATGTGTTGAGTAATACTGTTCGCTACACACTGAACATAAGCGTTAGTTTTTGCATCTTTACTGATCGGCTGTTCTTTCTTCATTTGTTCAAAAGATTGTGCTCCAAGCTGAGACATATCTTGATCTGAGAAAAGCAGCAATTGGTTTCTTCCTGTCGGGGAAGCGCTACATGCGGTTAGGCCTGCAAGAGTGAGAAGTGAGGCAAACTTCGTCCATGACGTCATACAATATCCTCTGTGTATTCGGTTTTTATGCATGTTAACATCAACTTGCGTAATAACTAATAGTTGTAAGATAACTATTGTCTTTAAGATCATAGCTATCTTTAAGAACATAGTTATCTTCAAGGACACCATTAGCGTTAATGAAACTGCTCACGCACTAACAAAGTCAATAATTAAGGAACCCACATGAGTATTTGGAAAAAGCCCATTGACCTAGATACCTTCAACGCGACCTCAAAAAATACCTTAATTGAGCACCTCAACATTGTTTACACCGAGGTTAACGATAACTCTTTGGTGGCAACCATGCCGGTTTGTCATTTTACGCATCAACCACTTGGCATGCTTCATGGCGGCGCATCGGTAGTTTTAGCCGAAACGCTGGGTTCACTAGCAGCAAACTTCTGCGTACCCGATGGTTACTATTGCGTGGGGCTAGACATTAACGCTAACCACGTTCGTTCAATGCGTGAAGGGCACGTTATCGGCACTGCCGAGCCTATTCACCTTGGTGTGTCTACCCAAGTATGGCAGATAAACATCACTGATGAGCGTCAACGCTTAGTCTGTACAAGCCGTTTAACCATTGCAGTGAAGAAGCACAAACGCTAATTCGATAACAAAGGCCGGGGATAGGAATCATTCCATCCTCAGCTTATTAACCTCATATATAAACTGTTTATTTTAGTTAGAGATATCCATGGTCATAACGTTTAAAAGTGGAAAAGTCATTGCAACAGCCCATGAACTGGTTGTTCGTCTGGATGGTGAACATAGAGTCACATTGCAAGCGCAAGTTGATGCGATTCAACTGATCGGAAAAGGGGCAAACGTTATTTCTGCCAACGGTTCTGAGTGCAAATGGTCGATTAAATTAGACAATGAACAACAGCTCCGCGACATAGCCAATGAAATCGGCTGTGATGTGATGTAATTACTGGCTATAACAGGGTTTATTTAAGCCTTTGGCTTCCTGTTAAGGCCACGAAACCGACTCACATTCATGATCTCTTCGTAAAAAATTATAAGTTCGATTGATTTTGACTCGTAAAATAGGGAAACTGAATTCAATATCCTTTGAATAAGTTTTCCTCTTTATGAGTAGCCCAAGACTTCGCGTTCAATTTGAAACCCTGTTTGAATTCTTCGATGGTAAAGATTCTGATGTTCAGCTCGACGACATAACAGATGTGCTCTGTTGTACCCGTCGTAATGCCAGAATGGTGCTTAACAAACTCGAAGAAGAGGGCTGGGTTGAGTGGTTACCTGCAGCGGGTCGAGGTAAGTTGTCTAAGCTCATCTTTAAGCAGAATCGTTGTGATGTAAGCGAAAACTTAGCACGTCGCTACTTAGAAGAAGGGAAAATTGGTCAAGCACTGTCGGTACTTGACCACAATGCAGCCAAGCTTACTCAAGTTATTCAAAATTACTTGGGCGTACAGTATCAAGAAGGCGAACAAGTGATTCGTTTGCCTTACTACCGTCCGCTTTCCATGCTTAACCCAACTAAATCGATGCGACGCTCTGAACAACATATCACGTGTCAGGTATTCAGTGGGTTAACGCGCCTAGATGAGAACGATCAGCTACAGCCTGATCTTGCGCATTCATGGCAAAAGATTAATGATCACCAATGGCGATTCTTCTTAAGACCGGGCGTTCGTTTTCATAACGGAGAACCGCTGTTAACGAGTCATGTTGTGGATACGCTTCTTTTGCTCGAGCCGCTCAATATGTTCTCTCATATTAAAGATGTCTCATCACCGGCCAATTGCGTGGTTGATGTCTTTTTAACGCGTCCAGATAAGTACTTCCCACTCGCGCTCACTGAATCGGTTGCTAAGGTGACCTTGCCGATGATTTTACGTGGTGAAGACTACGATATTCGACCGATAGGCACAGGTCCTTATCGCATTGAAAAGAACGATGAGAAGCAACTGGTGTTAACGGCTTTCAACGGATACTTTGGTTTTAGACCGCTGATTGATCGCGTTGAAGTTTGGGTGGTCGATGAGGCTTATTCATCAATGGTTTACCCAAGCCTCTCTAAACCCGTAATGGCAGATCGCGGTGATAGCGATGAAGTTGAACTTGATCCGGGCTGTACGTATTTATTACTCAATAGAAAGAAGGGCATCGCACAAGACCCTGCGTGGGCAGAGTTCTTATCAAATGCTTTAAACGCTTCAGATTTGTTTGTGCATATTCCGAAAGAGACGGTTATCGACTTGGGTGTGCTGCATGCTTACGGAATCAAACCCGGTTGGTATGACATCAAGTTAAAAACACCAGTTTGTCCACCAGCAAGCGCTAAACCAAGCGTGAGATTGGCGTATCAATGTCAGCATCCAATGTTCCCAACACTTGCTAAAGCCATCGTCACCGTGTTGAAGCAATATAATGTTGATGTCGAGCTTTTTGGTTACGAAACCGATCCTCCACACGCCGACAATGTTGATATTTGGATTAACCCAATGGGGATTGCCAACAATAGAGATGATGCGCTAGCCGGCTGGCTAATGGATTACAGCTTTCTTGATGAATCTAGCCAAGCAGAAGACTTCGACCAATGGTGTCACATGATTGATCGCTGGCGCTCGGGCGAGTTTGAGCAATTCCCAGCAAGACAACTCGGTAAACAACTTGTCCAAAGCAACCAATTGATCCCGATGTTCCACTGTTGGTTAGGCGTAAACAAAGACCAGTGCGGTACGTTACAAAACGCGAAGTGCAACGCACTCGGTTGGTTCGACTTTAGCCAAGTTTGGGTAAAACCTGACGTTGACTAAAATCACAGAAAACTCAATTAGGACAACACGATGCAAACGGTGATTATCACACTTATTACGCTGGTGGCATTTGCTGCCAATTCAGTGTTGTGTCGTTGGGCTTTGATGGATCAAACAATTGATCCTTTGAGTTTTTCGATCGTGCGTATCTTATCGGGTGCGCTCACTCTGTTAATTTTATTAACCTTATCTTCAAACGCTAAACGCAAACAAGATAAAGTAATCAATGACGCACCGATGTATACCAAGGTTCGTTCTCAGTGTGATTTAACCGCCATAGTGGCGTTACTCATTTACATGTTCGGCTTCTCGTTTGCCTATTTAACGCTAGGGGCAGGGCTTGGTGCTTTGGTCCTGTTTGTCGCGGTTCAATTCACGATGATTGCCGCACACTTATTCGCTGGTAATAGAATGTCATCGCTTGAGTGGGGTGGTTGCTTGTTGTCTGTTTCTGGGCTCGTTTATTTACTCATGCCGACGGAATCGACAAGTTCACCAGATATAACCTCCATCATATTGATGGCTCTGGCTGGAATTGGGTGGGGGATTTATACTCTGGCGGGTAAGAAGTCTAAAAACGCGTTGCAATCTACAACTGCCAACTTTGTATTTAGTTCGTTAGCGATCCTTGTGTTAGTAAGCCTGTTAGCTGTCATCCCTAGTGTGGCATCGCAAATATCCATCACTGAACAAGGTTTGATTTACGCAGTATTGTCTGGTTCAGTAGCCTCTGGCGTGGGTTATAGCTTGTGGTATTACGTCGTGAAAAAGCTGAATACGGTCGCCGCATCCATTGCACAGCTTTCTGTTCCAGTTATCGCGACACTCGGCGGCGTTTTGTTGTTATCTGAACCTGTCACCATGCAATTTGTTATCTCATCGACTGTCATTTTACTTGGGATAAGCTTGGTTCTTGTCGCCCCTAAACTTAAAAAATAATAAATACAATCACTAACTTCTATGGCTAAACCGAACAAGAAACAACCGACTAAAACGGTTCAAATATTCTGCGCTAAATGTAAAACGCAACTTTTCAAGTATCGAAAGGGTGGCAAAGGTGCGCTCGTAAAGTGCTTTAAGGAACGTATAGTCGAAGATTTCACGACAGAGCCATGCGTATGCCCTGAGTGTGGTATCGAATTCGCAAGAGATACCTTGGTTAGAGGTACACCTGCCTACAAATTCATCGGTGGTAAAGTGACGATGAAGTAAACGCTAGCTATAAAATGAAAGCGCACGATGAAATAAAAATGCCACAGCACATAATGTGTGTGGCACTTCAGAGCTGTTATTGAAGTTCAGTATCAATGAGTTCTGACACGGCCTTGAAGCTTAAGAAGTAATAGTGAGACTATCGCTCCGGTGGTGTCGCAAAGCATGTCTTTCTGAGCGTCCCAAATATCACCTTGTGAACCTAGGAATGCGATACCTTCATCACCACCCGCTACCTCCGCGTACCACCACTCAATAATTTCATAGCCTGCAGCAACACTCATGATGGCAAATAGAGCAAAAAAACAAGCTAGCACCGGTTGAGCCAGTTTCTTACGAATCAAATACTCGGCGAGTGGATAGGCATAAAGACCAATAGAGAAATGCGCCACACGGTCAAAATTATTGCGCTCTGAACCAATCAGACTATTGAACCAATCAAAAGGCACTTCTGCAAAGGTGTATTTTGCGCCGATCGTATGCAGAACCAACCAGATAAACATCAGAATGTAAGCGGTCTTTGAAAACGTTAGCTTGGTGGATAACCACCATATCCCGACAAGAATACCAAGAGCAGGGACAATCTCAGCGATCCAAACGGCTCTTGAAGACGGGTCAAAGGCTGAAAAAAGAAAGATAACAAGATAGACGGCAGTTAGTGAGAGTAGAGGTCTATTTTGAGCAAGTGGCGTAATTGTCATCATCAGATCCTGTATAAGTTTCATGTATAGTTACACAATAATGAACAGTGTTCAATTGCACTCTAATCACCATATTTGTTGAAAACTGGCGTTATCGCCCAGTATCTAGACAAACGGTTGCGAGAGTTTCACAAAAGTTTGATTTACAACAAAGCGATCCTTAAAATCGTTGCATCACTACATAACAAGAAAGAAAAGTCATGAAACTGGAAACTGTCGATTACCTTGCTGACGACGCAGCAGAACAATTTGTTCGCTCTCTACGTGAAACTGGTTTTGGTGTTCTTAAGAACCACCCGATCCCAAAAGAGCTTGTTGAGTCAATTTACGAAAACTGGTACCAATTCTTCATTTCTGAAGAGAAAGAGAACTTCCACTTCAATGTTGAAACACAAGATGGATATTTTCCACCTTCAGTGTCTGAAGTTGCAAAGGGCCACACTGTAAAAGACATCAAAGAGTACTTTCACGTATACCCTTGGGGTCAGATTCCTGAACAGCTAAAAGAACAGATTCTAGATTACTACCAACGTGCTAATGCTTTTGCTCAAGAGCTATTAGGTTGGGTTGAACTGCATGCGCCAAAAGAAGTACAAGAGAAGTTCTCAATCGCGCTTTCTGAAATGATTAATGGCAGCGAACAAACACTGCTTCGCGTTCTTCACTACCCACCAATGCAAGGTGATGAAGAACCAGGTGCGATCCGTGCTGCGGCTCATGAAGACATTAACCTACTAACGGTTCTGCCTGCGGCTAACGAGCCTGGCCTTCAAGTTAAAGCTCAGAATGACGAGTGGATTGATGTGCCATGTGACTTCGGTAACATGATCATCAACATCGGTGACATGCTGCAAGAAGCGTCTGGTGGTTACTTCCCATCAACGACTCACCGTGTAATCAATCCATCAGGTGCTCGCCAAGAGAAATCACGTATTTCTTTGCCTCTATTCTTGCACCCGAAACCAGAAGTGGTTCTGTCTGATAAGTACACGGCAAATGAATACCTAATGGAACGTCTAAGAGAGCTTGGCGTTATCTAGTCAGTTAAAGCTTATATAAGTTAAACGGTATATTCTTGAAGGCCAGCGTAATGCTGGCCTTTTGTTTATCTGGTGCAACGGATTGATGTTTATTTGATTTGAAACTCGACAAACTGGCGTAAATCGCTTTCAATTAATAAGACACTCAAATGCATATGGCAACGGGCCCACTTTATTATGTTAGACAACCCAGAATCACCAAGTCATCAGGATATTAGCCCCAATTTCCAAACACATATGGAAAACCCGTTACTTTGGCCAATTATGGAAGTGCTCAAGCAAAAGCCAAGTGGATGGAAAGTACATACCTTGGCTGCACACCTTAATGATCTCGGTTTGGTGCCTGTGTTAGATCCCGTACCTGAAAAAGAGCTGTTTAAGAAAAACTTCTTAATTATGAATGCCCTCTATCAATTGCAAGAAACCTTGTATCCAGACAGTTGGTTGCAGGTACAAGCCATGGACATTGAACTGATGAGCGGCCGTTATCATGGCAGCACTCACACTATCGACCTGCAAGACCCATTACGTGACTATTACATCAACTGGCTCAACTATGAAGCGGATGAAGGCGAAGTCAAAAGGCTATTGAATGAGTTTTGGACTCGATACAAGAAGTTTGTTGGCGGTAGTGAAACGGACATGGATAGAAGCCATGCACTCAGTTTATTTGAGTTGCCACTAGATGCGACTCAACAAGAGATTCGCAAAAGATGGCGACGCCTTGCGCTACGTTGGCATCCTGATAGGGATGAAGGGAACACAGCTCAATTTCAGACATTGTGCGAAGCATGGAATGTACTGCGCGGCTAATAGTGCTCAAACTTAGCTCGCTTGATTTACTAAACTCCCAGAAGAAAGAAGAAAGAAGAAAGAAGAAAGCCCCACATGTCATTAGTGGGGCTTTGTGTTTATTGCTAGTGATGAGCTATGAGTGGTCTTTACTCACTCCACTTTTATGCTCAAATGCGTAATCGAGTACCTTACGAATGTATGGCGCACCAACTTTTGAACCACCGTTACCATGTTCAATAACCACTGTCGCAACGTATTTAGGGTTGTCATAAGGTGCAAACGCAGTATAAAGCGCGTGGTCGAGTAGGTGACGTGCTAGCTTCTTCGAGTTATAGACCTGATCCTTTGCCAAATCAAATACTTGTGCCGTACCTGATTTACCACCGCTCACATAGTCAGCACCTTTGAAGGCTCTTCGACCACTGCCTCGGCTCCCATTATTTACAAGTCTCATCGCATTGATTGGTACATCCCAAATCTCATCGGGCACTTCTTCAATCGATGTCATCTGCTTAGGTACAACGAGCGTTTGTGTATCGAAATCTTCTCCATGGTCTAACGTTGCTCTTAGAATGTGTGGAGGCATTACCTTACCGTGATTCACCAATACAGATGTTGCTTTGGCCAGCTGCAAAGGGGTAGATGTCCAGTAGCCTTGTCCTATACCAATCGGCACGGTGTCACCTTGATACCAAGGCGTACGATAGCGCATCATTTTCCAATCACGAGTTGGCATGTTGGCGTTGCTTTCTTCATAGATATCGATGCCTGTTGGTTTACCAAAACCAAAACGGTTCATCCACGTTGAAATACGGTCGATGCCCAAATCAAAGGCCGTTTGATAGAAGAATGAATCCACTGACTCTTCAATCGCCTGTGTAACATCAACAGGCCCGTGACCCCAACGTTTCCAATCTCGCCACGCTTTAGAGTTGGGTTTAGACCCCGGAATTTGCCATGAACCATGATCATCACGAATTGTGTTTTCAGAGATAACATGTTCTTGCAGACCAGCAACGGCCATAAATGGTTTGACGGTCGAGGCGGGCGGGTACACGCCTAAAGTTGTCCGATTCACCAATGGGTGGGCAGGATCATTCAATAACGTCTGATAGTTTTTACTCGAAATGCCGTCCACAAACAGATTTGGGTCATAGCTAGGGCTCGATGCCATCGCTAATACACTGTTATCTTTAGGATCAAGAATCACAGCACTGCCAGTCCGGTTATCAAGTTGGTCAAACACGTATTTTTGTAGCTCAATGTCGATGTTTAAGACAATGTCTTTACCCGCGACTGGCGGTACATATTTAATGGTTCTCACAATACGGCCACGGCTATTTACCTCAACCTCTTGATAGCCTTTTGTGCCATGAAGTATGTCTTCATAATATCGTTCGACACCAAGCTTACCTATAACCGTTGTTGCTTGATAATTCGATTCTTTGCCTTGTTCATCAAGCTTTCTCAAGTCACTGTCGTTGATATGAGCGACATATCCTAAGACATGGGTAAGTATTTCACCACTTGGGTAAAAACGCTTGAGGTTGGTATCGATGGATAAACCTGGGAATTGGTACTGCTGAACTGAAAACTTGGCGATCTCTTCTTCGCTCAGATCTTCCAAAATAGTCACGGGCTTAAAACGACGTGTATTGTGATAACGCTTTTTGAAACGCTCGATTTGTTCATTATCAAGAGGGATGAATTTGTTGAGCTTGCTGAGCATGGTGTCAACGTCATCCGTTTTCTCTGGAATCATGATTAAATCAAAGATGAGTTGGTTTTCTGCGAGTAACACACCATTGCGATCGTAGATCAACCCACGCGTTGGCGCGATAGGGAGCACCTTGATTCGGTTGCCGTCAGCTCGAGTTTGGTAACTTTTGAAATCTTGTACTTGGAGCCTGTATAGGTTTCCAATTAAAACGAGGGTGAAGATCAGGATCCCTGCAAACGCGACGATGACTCGATTTCGAAACAGGTTTACTTCACTTTTATGATCACGCATTTTTACGCGTTTGTGGTTCATCAAAACCTCAGTCTTTTACATTTAGTTACACTTGTAGTGTCGGGACTTTATCCGAATATCACTAGGGCTTTGTAAAAGCTGTGTCATGATTCATGGTATTTCAGAGATAAATCAATGCATGGCGAATATAAGCACGCTCAGCATTCAACGTGTTGATAATCGATTAATCAAGAATTAGATAGTTGAATTATTTGTATGCGGAAACGTGTATCGAGAGAATAAGCTCGAGGTAGGTTCAAGCTCAAAAAAAAGGCCCTCATAAATGAGAGCCGTAATACAGATAAGGTTAACTTAACGCGAGATATTAGTTCGAGTTCGAAGGTTTGAACTGAGACTTACGCATTCGGTTTAGTGCTGCCATTACATCCAATACTCTTGGTTTCGCCAAGTCGCCATAGTTTGGCATGTTCACGTGCCACTCATCGCTTAAGATAGCGCTAAACTCTTTAGCAGGATTGTTTGACCAACCTGGAGTTTGTGCAAACTGGAACCATGCCCAACCGATCGCGTTGACTTCTGAAGTTGACTCTAACTGCTCTAATGCAGAAAGGTCAGCGAACTCCTTACCAAAACGCAGTGACTCTTTGCCTTTCGCGTTAACACGGAATTTTCCGTCAGTAAGAATATTCATCAGTGCTGCGCGGTTTAACGAACGAGGAACAAAAGTTTCTAATGCCGTCTCACATTCGTTAGTTCGCTGAGTAGGGTGTTGAGCGATCACTTCTTGTGCTTTTTCAGTTACGTCTACCGCTTGGTAGTCGTGCATTTGAATCACTGTGTCAGCCACATCTAAATAATCGCCAGAACCACCCATTACCACGATAGTTGATATGTCCATCTCTTCGCGAAGTTGGCCAATGCGGTCAACAAGTGGAGTGATAGGCTCAGCCCCTTTTGATACTAGCGCTTGCATACGTTCATCACGAATCATGAAGTTAGTCGCTGACGTATCTTCATCGATAAGGAGCGTTTGTACACCCGCTTCTATAGATTCTTGCAGCCAAGCCGCTTGCGAAGTTGAACCAGATGCATCTTGTGTGCTGAAATTAGACGTGTCTTTCTGCATTGGTAAATGGTTGATGTAGTTTGAAAGATTCAAGTTGTGTACACATCGGCCATCTTCTGCGCGGATCTTCATCGTATCAGTCGCCGTCACTACGCCTTCACGACCATCACCTGGAATATGGTTGTAGATAGAACGTTCAACAGCGTTCAATAGTGTTGATTTACCGTGGAAACCACCACCAACGATCAGTGTAATACCTTTAGGAATACCTAAACCGGTCACATCACCTTGGTTGGGTGTGTTTAAGGTAACGCTCAAAGACTCTGGTGCTAGGAAAGGAACTGCGCCTTTCATTGGTAGATCGCAGTTACCTGCAATACGAGGTAATACGCTGCCATTTGCAACGAATGCCGCTAGGTTGTTTTCTTCCAATTGAGCACGTAATGCGTCTTGGTCTTCAACTGCTTCACAATGTTTAATCATCGCATCGATATTGAGTTCACGCTCAAGCGTTGCGCGACGAATAAACTTAGGCAAATAGAACGTAATGATGTTGATTGCTTTCTTTGCAAGAATACTACGACCATCAGCAGGTAGGTTGATACGAAAACGAATTTCGATACCGTGCTCGGTGAAAACCACAGAAGTGTTATCCAAAACAGTTTGACCCGTTAGTGCGATAGACACAGTCGCTTCTTGCTTAGCAAATTCAGAGAAGCTACGTGCAATGAAATCACGAGCTGCTACTTGGTATTCGTAAGACTTTTCTTTAAGCCAATCTAACCCTGTTAACGACCAAGCACGTGTTGCGCGAAAACGTGAAGAAGATGCATAAGGGTCACCTTGAACGTGGTCGATGTGTAATTCGAAATCAGCAAAGTCGTATTGACCTTTAATTTGTTGATATGCGCGGAAGTTTTGTTTTTCGAGCTTTTTAAGCTTTGCAGTCAACTGATCCATAACGAGGAATGCCTATATAAAGGGAAGATAAAAACAGAAAGGCGGCGATTATAAAAATCACCACCTTTAGAGTAAAGAGAAAGTAGACCTAAATCCAAAACAAACTGCTCTTTTTCGCTTTAAGCGTAACGAGTTGTCCCCAAATAGTTTTGATTGACTAAGCTGTGTTCGAATTCTTGGCCAGACATCGGCTTACCGTAGAGGTAACCTTGTCCAACATCACAGCCTTCTTCTACTATAAATTGTTCCTGGACTTCAGATTCGATGCCTTCGATGGTGACTTTTAAGTCGAGTTTTTTAGCAATTTGAACAATAGAGCGAACAATTTCTGTGTCTTCACTTGAGTTCAACATTTGGTCGACAAAGCTCTTATCTATTTTGATCGCGTCAAATGGGAACTTCTTAAGATAACTGAATGAAGCATAACCTGTGCCGAAATCATCAAGTGACAATGTAACACCAATGTCATGCAAAGATTCCAGAGTATTCTTGGCAACGACTTCATCTGCGATCAGGCCACTCTCGGTAACTTCAAGTTCTAAAAAGTGCGGCTCTAGGTGGTAGGTTTCTAAGAGGTGAACAACTTGCTCGGCAAAATGCACGTTCTTGAGTTGCACAGCAGAAACGTTGACTGCCATTTTGAAATCATCAACGAATTGAGACCATTCTTTTGCTTTTTCTATTGCGTGTCGTAGCACAAAACTACCAACCTCAAATATCAAACCATTTTGTTCAGCCATGTGAATTAAGGTTTCGTTAGATATATCGCCCAGAACAGGGTGCCTCCAACGTAACAGCGCTTCTGCGCCAACCCAGCGATGCGTCAACGGGCATACTTTCGGCTGAAAGTAGAGCATCAGATCATCATTACGAACCGCTTGTAACAAATAACCTTCAATTTTATTTAGATGACTTTGCTCATCGGTATGAGACTGAGAGTAATAAGCAAATTTTTGTCCCGAGTCTTTACAGGCAA
The DNA here is from genome assembly GCF_014879975.1 of Vibrio bathopelagicus. Classification (NCBI taxonomy): domain Bacteria; kingdom Pseudomonadati; phylum Pseudomonadota; class Gammaproteobacteria; order Vibrionales; family Vibrionaceae; genus Vibrio; species Vibrio bathopelagicus. Next base: position 1,077,390 of record NZ_CP062501.1, read on the forward strand.
GCATCGCTTCTGAAGATTTTTGCAGCACACTTTCAGCATCGTCCTCGCTATTCGTTATCGCTATGCCGATAAATGCGTGCAAATGGACTTTGTCATTATCAATGTCGAACTCAGAATGACCGACATTTACCAAACTCTTACACACTTCTTCGAGACGATGTTGTAAATCCTTAACGCTGAACGCAAGAACGAGATCGACAGAAGTAGGGCGTGCGGTGAGAACTTCAACATCAGAAATGCTATCGATTCGCTGGCGGTATTCAACAAGTACTTGATCTAATGCATTGTAACCGTAACGCGCTTGGATACGTCTACCGTTGGTAAAACCAATATGAATAACAGCGTATGAACAATCGGTCAGTTTACTCTGTGACGGCAACCGTTGGTTTAAGCGAGATTCAAATGCATTGCGGTTCAAAAAACCGGTACCGAGATCGTGGTTCTTCTGAAAATTGATTTTTTGTTCGGCGGCTTTACGTTTATCAATCTCTTGGTTGAGTGAATAATTTAGGCTCGCGAGATCTTTAGTTCGGGTGTAGACGCGGTTTTTCAACTCCTTATTCATTTGAGTCAGTTTAGCGTGCTGAAACAAAGTTTTGAGCTGAGATTCAATCGAAGTACGAAAGCTCTCTAGTAGCTTGATATAGGTAGGAGTGTAATGGTTTTCTTTAGAATCTAATATGCAGATCGTACCGAAAAGTTCTCCATTTGGCCAAAGCAATGGAATACCGCAATACGAGATTAAGCCCAACTTAATGTCTGGGTTGTTTTCCCATTCAGGGTCAGCTAAGGCATTAGGAACAAGGAGCCTCCGTTGAGATTCCATCACGGTTTCACAGTAAAGCCCATTACCTAGGGTTTCTGAGTCTCCTTTGTTGTACGGGTTGTTTTCACTGCGACTGGTTGAGAATACTTCAATATAGTTGGCATGAACTCGCATGATAAGTGCGGCTGGCACCTGAGTAATTTGAGCTAAGAGGTCGACGATGTTTTGCCAACCTGACTCCATATCATCTGGGATATCTAAATCTAGAGTTTTTATTTTCTTCATACGACTCCGAGTCAATTATGCTAAATGCATCAACACATCCTGTGTTAATTATGATGAACCAAAAAAACTGTGAATCTTACGTTAACTAAGTATAAGAAATGTTGCAGGAAAAAGCCCCTGCAATTTTGCAGAGGCTTTCAAATATGAATCTGGGTCTCAGTAATGAGATAAGTTTCGATTAAGGCTTTAACTTTATAAAATCCTGAGTGTTAAGTTTCTCGTTATAGTCTACCGATGGTTGAGCGAACCCATTTAACTGTAAAAATTCCTCTTTAAACCCTTGATAATCACCTATCGCTTGGAAATTGTTTTCATCCATGGTTTCAAGTAGCTCTGCCACGTGCGCTTGAGTTTCTGGTTCTAGTTCCCATTCATCCATTCGTATCAAACGTTCACCATCAAGTGGCACTTTTGATTGTCCATATAGTTTGCTGCTGAATAAACGCTGCATTTGCTGAATACAGCCCTCATGAGTCTCTTTTTCTTTCATCACTTTATATAGAGCGAGCAAGTAAGGGCTTAAACCGGGAATGAATACGCTGGCTTTGGTCACTAATGCCTTACACACGGTCGCATAAGCATTACCGCCGAAGTTGGCTAGTTCGAGATTTAGCGCGTGGCTTGTTTGATGAAGGTCGATCTTAGCGCGACCCAAAGTACCGTCTAAGTAGATAGGATGCGTCACTTCAGGACCTACGTAAGAAAATGCGATGGTTTTACAGCCTGGGGCAATGGATTCAGCGTTGATTAGCTCATCTATCCAGTTTTCCCAGTCTTCGCCACCCATGACTTTGAGTGTGCTTTCGGCTTCTTCTTCGGTTGCTGCTTCAAGCGTGTTGGTTACCCAATGATCGTGTTCAAGAGATATAGTTGCACCAGTGACGCTTTCACCGATTGGCTTGATCGCAGAGCGCCAGAATTCTTCGGAATCTGGTTTCGGTCTTACACCAGCGGCTAAGCTGTAGATAATCAGATCCACTTCGCCTTCGAAGTAGGTTTCGATGGCTTCGACAACTTGTGAGCGTGTTTCTTGTGAAAAGGCATCGCCAACGATGTTGATCGCAGTGCGCTGCTCTCGTTCGGCTTCATTTCTGAAGTAGATATTGTTGTACCAACCAGCAGTGCCTAAGGATTTTTCGTTAGGACCGCGTTCGAATGAGACGCCGATGGTGTCAGCTTTTGCACCGCCAAAGGTAAGGGCGATACGAGCGGCTAGGCCGAAGCCAGAGGATGCGCCGATGATCAGAACTCGTTTAGGGCCATCTTTGATTTGCGGCGCACTCTTAACAAATTTGATCTGTTGCTTTACGGCTTCTTGACAGCCAATAGGGTGAGCGCTTTTGGCTACCACACCCTTGATAATAGGTTCGATCAGCATAAATAACCTTACAGTTAACGGTGATATGCACTCAGGCTAACGTAAAGCTGTGTAAAATTTATTGAGCTAGACCATTAAAACTTAAAGATACTGATATAATTCTTGCGCGACGAATTCAGCGATCCAAGGTTGAGCTTCTGGTTTTGGATGCAGCCCATCGTTCATCATCCACTCAGGTTTGAGGATGATGTGCTCAAGGAAGAAGGGCAAAAGTGGCACGTCCTGTTGATCAGACAGCGATGTAAAAACGTACTCGAATTGTTCGTTGTAACGCTTGCCGTAGTTAGGTGGGATTTTAATCTGCATCATAATTGGTTTCGCACCCGATGCTTTTACTTGCTCGATGATCTGATCCAGGTTCGCAGACATAAGCTTAGGTGGGAAGCCACGCAGTCCATCATTTGCGCCGAGTTCAATAAGAACAGTGTCTGGAGCGTGTTCTTCAAGCAGTTGCGGTAAACGCGCTAAGCCATTACCCGTTGTGTCACCAGAAATGCTCCCGTTGACCACGTTCACGGTTTTATCATGTTTTTCCAATGCGTCAGGCAACAAACTTGGCCAGCTTTGCTTGATATCCATGTTGTAACCCGCACTCAAGCTATCGCCAAGTACCAATAACTTGGAAACTTGAGCTGACGTAGAGCCTTGGGCTAACGAAGCGGTTGAAAATAAAATCAAAAATAAAAAGGAAATTAGTCGAGTCATGCATACATCCATCATAAAAGCAGAAGCTGTTTCCAAGACAGTGTCTACTAATCAAGAACATTTAACAATCTTAGAGCATGTTGACATCGATATTCGTGAGGGTGAAACGGTTGCGATTGTCGGTACTTCAGGTGCTGGTAAATCCACGTTAATGACACTGCTTGCTGGGCTCGACGTGCCAACTTCTGGCGAAATCAGTTTGTTAGGCCAACCTTTATCACAGCTGGATGATGAAGCGAGAGCCAAAATCCGCAGTGAATCCGTTGGGTTTGTTTTCCAAAGCTTCTTATTGATCCCAAGCCTTTCTGCGTTGCAAAACGTTACGCTACCGTGTTTATTGAAAGGTGAAGACGAAGACATCGAACGCGCGACGGCTCTGCTTGAATCAGTGGGCTTGAAAGACAGGCTTGATCACTTACCGTCTCAACTGTCAGGTGGCGAACAACAAAGGGTCGCATTGGCTCGTGCGTTTATGATTAAGCCTAAAATTTTGTTTGCCGATGAACCTACGGGCAACCTAGACCAACAAACCGCAGCGAAAATCGTCGAGTTGTTGTTTGAACTCAATTCATCGCACGGCACCACGCTTGTTCTCGTCACTCATGACCCTAAACTCGCACAGCGTTGCCAACGAACCTTGAAAATGCATGTCGGTCACATAGAGGAAGTGTAAATTGAATTCATCACACGGACTGAACAAACGACTGTTTTCATGGAGTATCGAAGAGATTCGACATGGTCAGCTATGGCCGGTATCCATCGCTTTAACGCTCATCATTGCTTGCGTGTTCGCGCTTTCAGCGTTGGCTGAGCGTATGGAACAAGTGATCGTAAAGCAGGGCAAAGATGCGTTAACCGCCGACAGTGTATTTGTATCGGCAAACCCAATCCCACAACCTTTATTAGATCTGACTCAGGTTGAACAATTAGAAAGCTCTCAGCTGACCCGTTTCTCAACCATGGCATTCAGTGATAACTCGATGCAGTTGGTTACCGTTAAAGCTGTAGAGAGTAATTACCCTTTACGCGGTGAAATGATACTGGAAGGCGCAGATAACGCGGCAAGCAATCATGTTGAACCGGGTGAATTGTGGCTTGATGAGCGTATATTTGCTCAGCTAGAAGTTGAGATAGGTGACAATGTCACGATAGGCGATGCTGATTTAACAATCACAGGGCGCATCACGCAAGAGCCAGGCTTGAGCTTTAACCCTTTCCAACAGATGCCTGCTGTTCTTATTCACAATAACGATGTTGAAGCGACAGGCGCGATTCAACCCGGTAGCCGCGTTAGCTTTAGACTGTTTTTAAATGGTGATGAATCGAAACTCAAAGCCGCACAAGATAGTATCGAGTTAACACCAAGCGATCGTTGGCGAACGCAAGATTCAGCGAGTCGCACTAACGACATGTTCGAAAGCACGACTCAGTACTTATCGCTAACGGTAGCCATCGTAGTGATCATGGCTGCGACCACTTTAGTGCTGACTTGCCAACACTATGTCGCGAGTCGTCGAAAGACCATCGCGATGCTTAAAAGTTTAGGTGCGAGTAAGCAGTGGATCATTAAATGGCTATTTGTACAGGTATCTCTGTTAGTCGTGATTGGCGCAGTATTAGGTATCACCATTGGTATTGGCTTAGAGTTTTTATTACGAATTCCACTTGGTGACTTACTGCCAACACCGCTTCCTAGTTATGGCGCTGAGCCAGCAATATTGGCTATCGTATCAAGCATCTTGATTGGTGTGCCCGCTTTAGGTATCCCACTAATAGGCTTGGTCAACACATCGGCAATTAGTGTTATTCAATCGAACCACCAGTTACGTGAAAGCTATAAAAAGTACTTGTTGTTGCTTGTGCCTATTATTCCAATGATGTTGATGTACGGCGACAACTTGTTGGTGTGGATTGTCTTAGCCGGAATCGCTTGTCTGTTCCTAGTATTAGCGGTCGTAAGTAATGTCGTATTGCGCTTGTTCGGCAAATTACCGACATCGACTTCAATGCGCTTAGCACTAAGTCGAATCAATCGCACCCCCTTTGCTACTGGTATTCAGTTCGGGTCTTTAGCGCTGTCTTTGATGTTGCTATCTATTATCTGGTTAGTGAGAAGTGATTTGTTGTCGGATTGGCAACAAACCTTACCCGAAAACGCGCCAAATGCGTTTGCACTAAATATTGCGAGCTATGAAAAAGACGATTATCTCGCGACCATTGACTCCAACGATGTAGAGCGTACTCAGGCGTTCCCAATTATTCGAGGCCGCTTAACCACAATAAACGGAGTCGAAGCGAACGAGTACAGTGATACATCAGAAGGGACAGATGCACTGAGTCGAGAGATCAACTTTACGTGGGGAGACACTCTACCAGTCTATAACGAAGTGCTTAAAGGTGCTTGGACTCAAGAGAAAGGTGTATCCGTCGAATCTGAAGTGGCTGAACAGCTAGGCTTGGAGATTGGTGATGAGCTAACTTTCACGATAAACAGCCAGAGTGTTGTGGCTAACGTGAATAGCATTAGGGAGGTAGAATGGCGTGAAATGAAGCCAAATTTCTACTTCATCTTTACACCGGATGTATTGAGTGCCATTCCTTCGACTTGGTTGGTGAGCTTTAGATTAGAAGAGCCGCACAATCAAATGCTTAACGATCTGTCACGAAATCACCCGACAGTCAGTTTGATGGATATTCGTAAGATGGGCAGCAAGATACAAGAGCTGCTTAAACAAATCGTTTGGTCAATCACCGTGCTCGCAGCACTTGGTGTGGTAGCGGGGCTGTTGTTAATCTTCACACTGCTGAGATTAAGCTTATCTCAACGACAGCAAGAGATTCGTCTATATCGAACCTTAGGGGCGAGTAAGAAGCGCATTCTCAATACGATTTGGTGTGAATATGGATTGATGGCATTGGTGGCGGGCTCGATTGCAGCTTTAGGTTCTGAGCTTAGTGTCGCTGGTGTGATGAGCTTTGGCTTCGAGTTAGAACCATCACTTCATCCAATGTTATGGATTATTTTGCCCGTGCTGACTTTTATCACCTTAGCGGCGGTGGTCAATAGTTTGATTAAACGTTTATTAGCGCCAGTAAGCAAAGATTTTGGATAATCACTAAAAACGATATTGGTTAAGTAAAGAGAGTGGTTAACATACGTCACCCACACTTTTTAAAGCGGTCTAGCAGTACATCTTTTAGGTCACTCGCAATAGGCCGCTTTTTATTTAACCAACTCGTGTGGCTCACAAGATATATCTCACCTTAAAATAGACATTTCTCAGCATTAATTAAAACTCATTGTTCAATATCGCCGATTTTATGAACATCGGTTAGTCCCTGTAAACAAAGGGTTTGCGCAACTTAGCAAGAACGTTATCAACAGTTATCCACAAAAACGGTGGATAACTTTAGGGATAAGTTAACGCCGGTGTTTTACGAGTATTGAGACAGCCTTTATGTGGCGTCACTTAGGACAAATTTGACTGTTAGAATAACCTTCAAACCTCAATCTAGAGTTATTAAGTCAAGAGATTATTTTTGTTTTTTATATTGATATTAAGAAGCAGAATGCTAAGACCTTGATAAAAATGTGATTTAATTCATCGCTGAACAAAAGTAGAATGGGGGCAGTTAATCTAATTCTACAGAACCCGATGAACCACAACAAAACGGATATAAATCAACCTTCTATTGCCATTGTTGGCGGCGGTATTGCCGGAACCACGAGCGCTATTCATTTTAGCGAGCTAGGTTTTAAGGTCATTATCTTGGAAAAAGGGCCAAGTTTGGTTAATGGGCCACCCATTTGCCACTTGCACGCTGGCGGCAATCTGTATCGAGATATTTCTGTAGAGCAGTGTCTCCAATTGCTCACACAGTCGATTGATACTGTCCGATTATTCCCTCACACGATCAACATTCGACCGACAATCATCGCTGTGCCACATAGTGATGGTGGCGAACCGATGGATTTACTTCCTCGCCTTAAGCTCATCAAACAAGCGTATGCGGACCTTGTTAAACAAGATAAAAGCAATCAAGTGCTTGGCGATCCGGAAAAGTATTACAAGCTGTATAGCAAAGAAGATTTGTTAGCGCTTTCTGCAAAAACGCAGCCTCTGAAACCTACATCGCTCGATGAATGGTGTATTCCTTTTGCTAAACACACTGATTTAGACACGCTTAAGTACCCAGTCGCGATGGTTCAAGAGTATGGATGGAGTGTATTCCGATTGTCTGCGACAGCTCAGTTGTCCCTTGATAAACAATCGAATTGCACGGTGTTGACCAATAGCCGCTTACAGTCTGTTGAATCGACCAATGAAGGTTGGTCTTTAACTTACACAGACCGCGAAAATCAAAGCCGTAACCTGACGGCAGATTACTTGATTAATGCGAGTGGTTTCGAGACCGGCATTGTCGATGACTTTGTTGGCTCTAAACAGCAAAGGTTGGTCGAATTTAAAGCCGCCTACGTCACTGAGTGGCCATATTCTCAAGAATGTAAGGAAGAGTGGCCAGAGGTTATCTTTCATGGCCCAAGAGGCACTCCACAAGGTATGGCGCAATTAACACCGTATGCTGATGGTGTGTTCCAGCTTCATGGCATGACAGAAGGGATTACTCTGTTTGAAGGTGGATTGGTTTCATCTTCAACGGACTCTTCGCAACCTCAGCTACCTTCTAAGCTGCTTAAGAAAATCGTATCCGGATGGAGTGAAGAACAGCTTAAGTTAAGAACACGAGCGGCGATTACTCATATGTCTCAGTTTATTCCAAGCTTTGCGTCTGCTGAAGTTGGCGGTAAGCCGCTTTTCGGTGCGCAGCAAATTCCGGGGACGGACCCAAGCTTGAGAGCTTCAGACGTGTCTTTCTGCGGTGACCGCTATGCTCGACTTGAAGTCGTAAAAGCTTCGTCCACGTTAGAAGCTGCACAAAAGGTAGCTGAGCAATGGTTTGATATAGCCGAATCGATATCGATTGAAGACACGCACTCAGTGACAATGTCACTTAACCTAAATGATATTGAAAACAGAGCGATAGGTTTAACCAAGGAGCGCGGTTACCCAGATGCGCTTGCGAAGGTATCAGGACAAGATCACGGTTAAAAGGCGTTCTAATTCTCCTAAAGCCTAGATATCCAAATACAAAATCCAGCTTGCTGCAAACAATAAGCTGGATTTTTCAATTTAAACATCTTGTTTATCTATCTTAATCGAGTTTTCTGCATCAAGAGCAAAAGCATCAATAACCGAAAAACTGTGCCCACTGACACCAGACATCTTGTAACCCCAAGCGATCGCCTTTACTAAACGATATTTCATGGCCCGGTTTTGCTTGAGCTAACCTCGGTAAGTCGATTCGAGCTATACAACCAATCTTCGGATACCCACCAATGGTTTGTCGGTCGTTCAATAACACGATAGGTTGCCCGTCTTGTGGAATTTGAATCGCCCCTAGTGCAATTCCCTCAGATAACAAAGATATATTAGGAGAAGCGACAGGCTCGCCACTGAGTCGATAGCCCATACGGTTCGAATTCTGGTCAACACGATAACTGGAGTTATAGAGCGTTTCCTTCGCAGATTCAGAAAACAGGTTGCATTGATAACCTTCGATAATGCGCAAATTCAAAGGCAGGTTATAGTTGGGTTTGTATCTGAACGTGACGCTCAATGGTTTGAAAGGTTGAGTGAGAGGATGTGTTGAGAATGCTATCTTCTGACCTTCTTGGCAAGGCTCACCATTTTGGGTAAAACCGCCAATCTTTTCCCGTATAACGGTAGATCGACTATTTAGAGTCATGGGAGCATCAAATCCTCCCTTAATCGCTAAATAGGCTCGAAGGCCATTCTTTGGTAATCCAAAGGATAAAACTTGCCCAGTTCGAGCTTGAAAAGTACTCCAGTTCTCAAGCTTTTGGCCATCCAAAGTCGCCTGTAAATCCCCGCCACATATCGACATTTCACAATCATGATCGATCTTGAAAGCACATTGTCCTAGGGTAATTTCTAACGCGGCTATGTTTACTGGATTTTGTAATAGGTGATTAGCCCAACTGTAAGAGTAATCATCCACTGGGCCTCCTTGTGTGAGCCCAAGGTGTGCGACACCAAACCGTCCGAAGTCTTGAATCAAACTCATTGGCCCCGGCTTAAGTACTGTCAGTGTTGGCTTAACCATTAAGTACGCCTCCTAGTTCAATGAACTCTTTTTTCGTGATGGCTTTAAACTGTACGCTATCGCCAACATTCAATAATGAGAGACCTTGTGAGGTTATGTCTGCGTTGATTAATTGCTCATAATTGAACAAAGATAAAGGGCAATTACCTATAATATTCCATCCACCCGGTGAGTCAGATGGATAAACAGCCGTTTTTGAACCTGCAATAGCAATACTGCCTTTAGGCACGGTTAAACGCGGAGTCGCATGGCGCGGCAATACAAGTTCATCAGGCACATCAGACATGAAGGCAAAGCCGGGAATAAAGCCAATTGCACTGACGTGGTATGTCTGAGAGGAGTGATAAGCAATAACAGAATCTAATGATAGCCCTTTGTCTTGGTACCGTTCTAAATCGAGTGCGGTTTCTTTAGAGTAATAGGCGGGTAACTCTACAACGTTTGATCGAGAATGGTTGTTGGCAAGTGTCGACAAGGATTGAGTGAGTAGGGTGTTAAGTTGTTCTACCAATTGTTGTTCAGATATTCGGTAAGGCAGGTAATCCACCAATATAGTGTGATAAGCCGGTGTCACGTTCATCAATACTGACGCGAAATGTTGTCGAATGGCTGCAGAAAAGTGGGCCATGTATCGAGAATCATCTGCACTTGAGCTGAGCTCTATACTTTGCGTTACGTTTGAGGAGTAAGCCGACTTTAATGTAACTAAAACACTGCACTCTGCGACAGGGTCGATATTGAATTCAATCTTGTTCATCTTCATTTCGCTTCCATACTGATACGAAGAAATACGCTTTAAAGTACCATTTATGCCAATCGCAGCATAAGGTGCTTTGGTGATTGGCCATGGTTTCTTGTTTTGTGGTCTTATCTTATCGCTCTATTTTTAACTAACAGCTTTGACACTTACAGCCTTATAGCTTTCGCAATATTAATTAAAAGCGTTGAGGTCTTGTCTGATTTTTTTTATCAATGCGATCGATTGTGGATTATCGCCATGGACACAAATCGTGTCGGCTTCAATAGGGAGGCGTTCACCTTCGAGCGTTGTCACTGAACCGTAATTGACGATCTGCATGACTTGGTTATAGATATCATCTTGATTGACATAAACCGAACCTTTTAAAGTTCTCGGTGCGAGATGTCCATTGTTTAAATAAGCTCTGTCTGCGAACGCTTCAAATAGTAGAGGTAAATCATGTTCATCAGCGATGTCTAAATATTGTTGATTATCAGAAGAAGAGAGGATCATTAAAGGGATGTTGAACTCAGCAACCGCTTGAGCGACTGCGTTAAACACGTCGGTGTTTGCCATCATATCGTTATAAAGGGCACCATGAGGCTTCACATACCCAACTGTTGTATGGTGATAACGACACAGGGCTTGCAATGCACCCACCTGATAGCAAACTAATTCACTGATCTCGTCCATGGTGTGAGGGATTGAACGTCGCCCAAAGCCAACAAGATCTTGATAGCCAGGATGAGCTCCTATCTGAGTATGGTAGTGCTCGGCAAGCTTAATGGTTTTAGACATCACATGAGGGTCAGAGGCGTGAAACCCACAGGCGATGTTCGCCATGTCGACCCATTCCATGACCGATTCATCATCGCCCATCTTCCAATTGCCGAAACTTTCTCCCATGTCGCAATTAAGCAAAATCTTCATTGTCACTTGCTTTCAATCCTTTACGTTTAGGTACTTACTGAAGTTCGTATAAATGACAGAATTAAACAGTGACCTATTTCAAAGTTTTGGTACCAGATATTTATCAGTATTCCATTTCATATATAGTGAGCGAATAAACAAAAGATTCGACACTGCCTATAAAGTAAGTGAACTCAGGGTATATCCCGCGGACTCGCTCAAATTTAGCATGAATGAAAGCAACGACTGCGTGTCGTCATTAAAAAGTCTTTACCCCAATCACATTTAACTACGAATAGATTTACGTAAGGGTATCTCATGAGTGTCAAAAGGCTCGAGCAACGTGCCGAATTCTGTCAATCATTTGCAATTGGTACACTTGCGCTGGTTTTACTTCTCACTTCTTTTGGTTCGAATGCGACCAGTTTTAGCCCCAATCAAATGAAAGCGATCTATCTGTTAAGAGTCGCTAATTTTATCCGCTGGGATAACGAGAGTCAGATGAATAGCGTCGATTTTTGTGTGATTGGGGATAAAGAAGTCAGTGAGGTGCTTACCTCATTTACCAATGGCGAAACAATGCGCTTACTGCCTATTCATGTACACCAAACTGTAACGCCACAGTGCGATATCACTTACTTTACTGTTGCTAATGAAAGGTTTGATATCAGCCTATATTCGCCCAATATGATTACTGTCAGTCCGACTCCTAACTTTACTCGTATGGGAGGCGTCGTTGAGCTTGTTACTGTTGATAATAAAATTAAACCCAAGATCAATTTAGACAATGCAAAAAGAGGCAACTACATCATAGGCTCAAATTTGTTACGTATCGCCGTCGTGGAGGGTAATTAATGTTATCTTTCATCAATAAGTTATCGATCAAAAACAAGCTTATCCTGCCGATCATCTTGTTTGTTTCCGTTGCCTTTATCACGATCCAATCGATAAATTACACTGTCACTTTTGAGCGCGAGAAAGATAACTTGATACAACGAGTTAAAGTGTTGGCTCAAGGCGTGGCATACAATCTACAGGCCGCAATTTTGTTTGAAGATAAAACATCCGCAAACGAGATTTTGTCAGCCTTTGCAGCCGATAAAGACATCGTGCGAGTAAAGTTATTTGATCACGACAACCAGTTATTTGCTAGCTATCAGGTCGATAATACCGTTATACCAAGGCCTAATGCAGATGAGATCAAAGATATTGCCGCTCAGCAGTTTGCGATCTCAGAAGACTACATTTATCTCTCTGTACCAATTTGGCTTGATGATGAAATGATAGCAAAGCTACGCGTCACGATATCCAAACAGACGTTTTCTAAGATTCTGACCAATATTCTAAAAGTCGCGGGAATCTATTTATTGCTGCTCGTTGTGCTGGGGAGTGTGCTTGTAAAAATGGTTCAACGTTTCATTATCCAACCTATGTTTGAGTTAAATGAAGCAATGCAGGCATTTGTTGAGCGTCGTTCAGAGCAACCGAAATTAACAGCTGCAAGCAACGATGAGATTGGCGATCTGGTTCGTGCATTCAATACTATGTTAGAAAGGCTTAAGCATCGCGACAGTCAGATCAATTTCACATTAGATAAACTTCAAGAAGAAAAGTCTTTTGCGAACGAAGTCATTGAAACGGTTCAGCATTCACTATTGGTTGTAGATCGAAAAGGGGTCATTGTTCACGCTAATGCAGCGACTCGAGACATCTTTAAGTGCACCGAAGCTTTTCTTGAAAATATGTCGATTCAAGAGCTCATCGCGACCAAACCACCAGGATTTTTACAAGCCGCTTTAAGTTCTAATATCGAACTCAACGACGAAATGATCGAAACTATTGATCTGTTCCAATCAAAGCAATGGCTACAAATTAGTAGTCGATCCTTATCGAAACATGGCCATACTTTGTTTGCGATACAAGACGTGACTGAGATTGAAACGGCAATGAGCCGTCAACGACTTGCGGCAGGCGTATTTGAGAACAGTAAAGATGGGCTAATCGTACTCAACTCGTCTAACGTTATTACCATGGTTAACCCTGCGGTCACACAGTTACTTGGTTATCATGCTGACTTGCTGGTGGACAAAACGCCGTTTGAAGTTTTCTCTTGGCAGCAGTTTTCATCCTTAATGCCGACAATTCGTAGTTCTCTTGAAAACTATGGTCAATGGCAAGGAGAAGTGTGGGAGCAAAATGTTTCAGGTACTTTGGTCCCAATGTTCGTCAAAGTAAATCGAATTGTCTCGGATCGTAAAGAAGGCGATTTTGATATGGTATTAACTTTATCCGATCTCTCGAATGTTAAAGAGATGGAGAGGTTAGAACACTTAGCGCATCATGACGCATTAACAGGCCTAGCGAATCGAGCGCAACTTTATAAGTTCTTAGATGGTGTCGTATCCGCGAGTCACTATTCAAATCAACAGTTTGCCGTACTTTACTTAGATCTGGATGGATTTAAGCGTATAAACGATACCTACGGACACGATGCCGGAGACGAAATACTTAAGACGGTTTCTGACCGTTTGCTTTCGCAAGTAAGAGCAGGGGATTTAGTCGCACGTTTGTCGGGCGACGAATTTGTACTTATTATTAAACAGACCGACAAAAACTTAATCGCCAAGTTAGCGGAGCGTTTGTTGGATCTTATCGAACAAGAAGTGAACTACAAACAGCGAACACTGAAAGTCGGTGCAAGTATAGGAATCCATTTAGTCGACGGATCAGACAAAGATCTCGACACGATTCTAAAAATGGCCGATGAAGCGATGTACCAAGCGAAGCATAAAGGAAAAGGTCAATACACCTTCTCTGCAGATAATCAACAGTACTGAACTCTGTTAGCTCGCGTTAAGTTGTTGTATCATAAGTGATAGATTGAATAATTTTAATTAAAAGGTCTGCTAAGCATGAATGTTTTAGTTACAGGTGGCATGGGTTACATTGGTAGCCATACAAGTATCCAGATGATTAACGCAGGTATGACACCTGTACTTTTTGATAGCTTGTACAACAGCAAACCGAGCGTTCTAGAGCGTATCGAAAAAGTATCGGGCGTTCGCCCTAGTTTCGTTGAAGGCGACGTTCGTGATAAGGCGCTTTTAACTGAAACCATGAAGCAACATAACATCGAAGCCGTTATCCATTTTGCTGGCCTTAAAGCGGTGGGTGAGTCCGTTGCTAAGCCTCTTGAATACTACGACAACAATGTAAATGGTTCGCTAGTTCTTGTTGATGCAATGCGTGAAGCTGGTGTGAAAACACTGGTATTTAGTTCATCGGCAACGGTATATGGCGATCCAGCGAGTGTGCCAATTACTGAAGATTTCCCGACAAGTGCAACCAACCCTTATGGCCGTAGTAAGCTAATGGTTGAAGAGTGCTTAACCGATTTCCAACAAGCGAATCCAGATTGGAGCATTACACTGCTGCGTTACTTTAACCCCGTCGGTTCTCATCCAAGTGGTGAGTTAGGTGAAGATCCGCAAGGTATTCCAAATAACCTAATGCCATTCGTCTCTCAAGTAGCCGTAGGCCGCCGTGAATTCTTATCAGTATTTGGTAGCGATTACCCAACAAAAGACGGCACTGGCGTACGTGATTACATCCACGTCATGGATCTATCTGACGGTCATATCGCTGCACTTGAGAAAGTAGGGCGTAAAGATGGTCTTCATATCTACAACCTTGGTACAGGTAACGGTTCAAGTGTATTAGATATGGTTAAGGCGTTTGAGAAAGCGAGCGGTAAACAAGTTCCTTATAAACTAGTCGATCGTCGCCCAGGTGATATCGCTGAATGCTGGGCAGATCCGGCAAAAGCTCAGAAAGAATTAGGCTGGAATGCGACACGCACACTGACTGATATGACTGAAGATACGTGGCGCTGGCAGTCAACGAACCCTGATGGTTTCCCTGGTTAATCTAGTCGTTTCATGAATAGTTAACGTACAAAAAGATGCTTTAGGGCATCTTTTTTGATCTAAATCGAATAAAAAGTAATTTAGTGGTTAAAAAGTATCATTCTGTATTCGTTGTGTTAATATGCTCGCGAATTATATGTTTAATGTTAATTTTCTTTGGAGTTAATCATGGAACTAGGCCTAATCATCACTTTCATCATTGCTGCTGCAGTAATGGTTAAGAAAGAAATGGCAGAGAAGTAAGACGCAATTTCACTTATTCCTTTTTGATACAATTTTTAGTGAAATAGATAAAAGCCAGCATTAAGCTGGCTTTTTAGTTTCTGCGATTCGCAATTCTAACGAATTAGAATTCGTATTTAGCTGAAATGCCGTAGTTTCTTTCCGCTTGCGAGTTTTCTTTGTAAAGCTCATCATCGCCGCGAATGTCGTTCCAACGGTAGTACTCTTCATTAGTTAAGTTAAACACGCCACCACGAATAGTCAGATCTTTGATTGGCTTGTAGTAAGCCGTCAAGTCAACAACCGTGGCACTTGGAAGCTCAGCTTGACCAGCATTACCGCCACTTTCATCATCGAAGTTGATGTCTGAACCAGACTTGTCAGCTGTGTAATTTAACTTAAGGCTAGTACCCCAGTTTTGGTTTGGAGCATCGTAGTTAAGACCTAATACAGCATTCCAAGGGTTCACACTATTTAGTGCATTTCCGTTTCCGTCTTCACCTTCAGTGTATGATGCAACGAAGTGTGTCGAAATGCCTTCAGGTGCGCCGACTAAAACATCCCAAAGTAACGTGTTCGAGAACTCAATCCCCTTAATCGTTGCCGAATCTAAGTTAACGTTAGAATAGTGCGTTGTTCCGCCAACCTTTTTCGTAACCACTGTCTCAATGAAATCATCGTAGTCACTGTAGTAAGCCGCAATTTCAGATGATGAAGCTTGAGTATTATGACGGTAGCCTAACTCGTAAGAGATACTCGTTTCTGACTTCAGATCTGGGTTTGGATCATTTACGTAGCCGTGTCCAGGGTTGTCATAGGTGTAGTAAAGCTCATCAAAAGAAGGAGCTCTAAAGCCTTGGCTTATTTGGCCGAAAATAGTGCCTGTATCTGTCAGTTTGTATGTTGAACCTAAACGACCTGTTACTGCTGAATCAGAGAAATCAGTCAACGATTCGGTAGTGTTGCTACCTGGATCCGTTGAGAAGTAATCAAAACGAACACCTGGAGTAACAACTAGCTTGTCATTCATTAGGCTAATTTCATCTTGAACAAACAAGCCGAATTTTTGCTCTTTAGCATCAGGAGTGTATACATAAAGCTGATCATCAGTAGCTGGATCAGAGTTGTACTCCATGTTGGTGTTACTAATGTCACTATGTGTATAAGTCGCACCATACACTAGGTAATGGTTGTTAATTTCTTTATCTAACTGCGTCTCGATCTCAAGCTTATCTTCGGTGTACTCGTAATCTTTTGTTTGTAAATTGTCGTTGTTAGCTGGAACCCAAGGTGGCATACCAGGACCAGCAGGTTTAAAGCGCTTCGTTACACCATTTTCTTCTTTAGAAATGTACGATACTTTACTCGTTACGGTGTCGGCAATTGCACCATCAGCGAACCAAATATGCTTAATAGCAAATCGATTTTGCGTTGTGTCATCAGCACCTGTATAGCTATCATAGCTTGAGTGGTAGATGTCAGAGTCTGAAGTATCTTTGATTAGCTCAGCTAAAAACTCGATACGATGACTTTCGTTTAACTGGTACTGTAACTTAACCAAAAGATTATCTGCTGAGGTATCTTGACCTTCAACAGCGTAGTTCTCTAAGTCGTTAGGGTTACGGAAGTTTTGCAACTCTTCACCATCTCGACGCGTGTAGGCTACCAATGTTTCTAGGTCGCCAAATCGATTCGCTAACGCAACATGTTCGCTAAAAGAGTTGTCTTCTGAAGAGTAAGACAGTTTAGCTTGACCACCAAAATCTTCGCCATCTTTTAAGAAATCAGAAGGGTCTTTAGTTTCGAAAGCAACAACGCCGCCAATAGCATCACTTCCGTGTAAACTTGAAGCAGCGCCTTTGATGATTTCAACGCTTTTTAACATGTCGGGATCGATTGAAATACCGCTAGAGTTAATAAATGCATAAGGACCACCATCAAATGAACCTGGTTGCGATGAACCATCAACCAAAATCTTAACGCGTTTACCTTCCATTCCACGAATGTTGATAGTCTGTGCGCCTTGGCGAGAGCTCGAGTTCATCGTCACACCTGGAGTGTACTCGAAGATTTCGTTAACATCTTTTGCCATGTTCTCTTCGATTTGCTCATCAGAGATGACAGTCACAGAAGCCGCAGTATTGATAAGTGTTTGATTCGTACGAGTCGAAGATACAACAACCTCGTCAAATAGGGCATAATCTTCAGCAAAGGCTGAGGTTGATGAAAGCGCTAAAACGATTGAAGCAGAGAGTAGGGATTGCTTATACATCTGATAGTTACCTTAATTCCATAGTATTATCTTGATTTGCGAAAGATAATATTGGATCTAAATGATAATTACTATTATTTGCATTTGAATTTATTTTCGACTTCGTCAGTCTAAACCTGTTTTAACCGTATAACTCGTTGTATTTAAAAAGCTTTAAATGTTCCATTTAGCTGGTGAATACTTCAATTTTTGTGATTAACCTCTCATTTATAAAGTTGGATAATGATGCATAGCCCAATAACACTTGAAGCACTACATATACTGGATGCCATCGATCGTCGTGGGAGTTTTGCCGCTGCAGCGAATGAAATGGACCGAGCACCTTCTTCATTGAGTTATCAAATCCAGAAATTAGAACAAGACTTGGATATCATGATTTTTGACCGCTCAGGCCACCGTGCAAATTTCACAGAAGCGGGGCAGTTAATATTAGAGCAAGGTAGGATTATTCTTGGCGCCACTGAACAACTCGTTAACGACGCGAGTATTCTTGCTAATGGCTGGGAGTTAGATTTAACCATCGCTTTTGATGGCATTATTCCGATTGCTAATTTCTTCCCGCTAGTCGATGAGTTAGGCAAAATCAGTAAGACACGTGTTCGTTTGCAAGAGGAAATCTTAGCGGGTTGTTGGGAGTCTCTCACAGATGGCCGAGCCGATTTATTGGTATGTCCCAAGCTCGACACGATTCCAAACGATATGAAAAGTGACATAATTGGTAAGATGGAAATGGTATGGGTCGCGGCATCAAACCACTACGTTCACAAGCGTTCTGGCGAGTTCGATCAAAAAGCGAGGGAAAGTTACAGGGTTATTGCAATTGCAGACACAGCCCGCGATCAACCCGCTTTAACTCGTAATATTCTAGAGAAACAACCTCGTTTAACCGTGACAAGCTTTCCAGCAAAAGTAGAGGCTCTGACAACTGGCTTAGGGATTGGCACCTTGCCGAGTAGTATTGCTAAGCCGCTGATTGAATCTGGCGTTCTACAGCAGATTTCGGGAACAGAGCCGCAACCTATCGATATCGTGATGGCTTGGCGACGCAACAAAATGGGCGACGCCAAATCTTGGTGTATCCAACATCTTAAAAAGACATGGGCGTTAAAGTAACGGTAACACCATATCTGCCGTACCATCTTCAAAACTGATATCTAGCTTAAAACCAAGCTTTTGAGCTAGCGTCAGCATCCCTCTATTCGTTGGCATCGTCATTCCCGACATTTGCTTAGTCTGTTTAGCGCGACAGTAATCGATAACCTTAGTCATCAGTATGCGACCTAAGCCTACACCTTTCAGATCAGACCGTATCAGTATCGCAAACTCTGCATCCGTGTTCTCAGGGTTAATCAGTGCTCTTGAAACACCGATAATTGCAGGCACACCTTGTTCCTTACGAACGACCACAAAAGCAATCTCTCTATCGAAATCGATCTGAGTAAAGTTAGCTAATGCCTCATGATTGAATTCACCAACATCACTAAAGAAACGCTTATACAGGTCCTCTTTAGAGACTCGGTTAATAAAGTCAGCGTGAAGCGGTTCATCTTCTGGAAGAATAGGGCGCAGCAGCACCTCAGTACCATCTTTTAACTGTATTGTTTCTTCCAGTTCGACTGGGTATGGGCGAATCGCGAGCCTTTCTTGCGGGTCTCCCTCATAAGCTTTCAAAATGATATCTGCATCCAATATCGTGAACTTGTCACCATTGGCCAGTACGGGATGGATATCCAAATCATGTATTTCAGGGCAATCAACCACCATTTGAGAGATACGAACCAGCAACTCAGAGAGCCCTTCAATGTCGATCGGGTTAGGTAATTTCTGTAGGCGAATCTTGCCGCTTTTTATCGCTCGAATAATCAAATAACGAGCCAGCGTCATATTCAGCGGTGGGAAAGCAGCAGCGGCATCAATCGATTCATCCCACTCTGACCCACCTTGGCCAAGCAAAATGATAGGGCCAAAGGTTTCATCGGTTGTTACTTTCACGCGTAACTCTTGCCCGCCCGCAAGCTTAGCCATTCCTTGAACCAATAAACCATGAATATGCGCGGTAGGGAACGACAATTGAGATCGATCGAGAATCGCTTGAGCTGCATTCGCCACTTCACTGCTGTTTCGTAAATTGAGCATCACGCCTTGTACATCTGATTTATGCGCGATGTCTGGCGAACGCAGTTTTACCGCAACGGGATAACCAATCGTTTCAGCAATATGTACCGCTTCACTTGGGTCAGAGGCGATCCAAGTTGGTAGAACATCTAAGTTGAAGTGCTTGAAAAACTGACTGTTTTGATGGGTATCAAGGCTAACTGTGTCTTTATCCAGTAGTTGGCGTTCTATCCAGTTTTTCGCATCGGCCAAGTCTTCAATGTGAACTTTTTCAGCTGTCGTTGGCGTTTCCATTAGCTGGCGTTGGTTACGTCTGTACTCGACCAAGTGCATGAAGGCGACCACAGAACTTTCTGGCGTTCGATAGGTTGGAATACCCGCTTCTGTGAACAGTTTTCTTGCAGGCCTTGCTGTCAGTTCACCAGACCAATTGGTTAATATATTGAATCGCTTATGACGAGGGTGCTTCTTAATCGCTTCAATAATTCGCTCAGCGGTTTTGGCAGAATGTGCGATAGCAGAAGGGCTGTGCATGATAAGAATGGCATCGGCTTCATCGCCATCAAGCAGTGTGTTAATCGTATCTATATAACGCTGATCACCAGCATCACCGACAATGTCGATAGGATTGCTATGCGACCAACTCGATGGCAATACATTACTCAGTTTATCTAGAGTTTGCTCGGATAGTTCAGCAAGCTTACCACCACGGTCGAATAGGGTATCCACGGCCATAATTGCAGGGCCACCGCCATTGGTGACGATAGCGAGACGTTCACCACGCAATGGCACCGAATGAGTCAGCGTTTCTACTGCGGCAAACAGTTCATGCAAGTTCTTAACACGGAGCATGCCGCTGCGTCGAATGGCTGAGTCATAAATGATGTCTAATGTGTCGGCTCCACCTGTGTGTGCCATGGCTGCCGCTCTGCCTTTGGCGGTTCGACCGCCTTTTAACACCAAAATTCGTCTGTTACGTGAAGCCGCACGTGCTGCAGATATAAAGCGCCTCGCATCACTAATGCTATCGACATAAAGCAAAATCGCTTCGGTATGCGAATCGGTACTCAAATAATCC
Source organism: Vibrio bathopelagicus (assembly GCF_014879975.1). NCBI lineage: Bacteria > Pseudomonadati > Pseudomonadota > Gammaproteobacteria > Vibrionales > Vibrionaceae > Vibrio > Vibrio bathopelagicus. Next base: position 1,097,971 of record NZ_CP062501.1, read on the forward strand.
AATAGCTCTGAAAACTCAATATCACTGCCATTACCAATCGAGATGAATGCAGAGAAGCCAATCTCTTTGTCGTTCGCCCAATCAAGAATTGTGGTACAAACAGCCGCAGACTGAGAAACAAACGCGATTTTACCGGGTAGCGCAGTCACTGGAGAGAAAGAGGCGTTCAAATTGAGCCAAGGGACAATAATCCCCAAGCTATTCGAGCCTAACACTCGAATGTTATGTTTTTTCGCTATCGCTAGGCATCTTGAATCAAACGTTTCGCCGTTTTCACTGTGTTGGTGCATGTCGGAAGAGAGCACAATCACGGACGCAATACCTTTCTCGGCCAACTCTTCAAAGATGCCGACATTGCGTGTCGCGTTGGTACACAAAATCGCGAGATCTGGAACAATAGGTAACGACAAAATGTTCTTGTAAGAAAGTACACCGGCCACAGAATCGTATTTCGGAGTAACTGGCATCACCGCACCTTTAAAATCCCCGTGCAACAAATTGTTCATAACGATATATCCCGCTCGGGTTTCTCGTTGAGAAGCGCCAACAACTGCGATTGAGCGGGGTTTAAGGAGGGGATCAAGATGATTCATAGACATATCCTAGCAATGCACGTAAGTTCATCGTAACTTACTTTTGATTCACAGGTTGATGGCAAATTCACCGAATTCAGATGAATAAGCAAACACTGCATAAAGTTTGTGAAATAGGTCACCCACTAATGGTGTATAATCTCAAAGTTAACTTGATTCTAAACCGACGTATCGGCATGATTTATAGTAATTATTATTAAGGATATAGAGCTTTCCATGAAAAAATTTGCAATTGCGACTTTGCCACTGCTCTTGGCTGCATGTGTATCTGACGACTACGTGACTAATGTAACTTCAGATAGCTATCAAGAAGAGTACAAAACTGCCAAAGTTGAAGCTCCAGTTGTATCTCAATCTGAGCAAACAGGCGTTGTTGAAGAAAATGTCGTCAACGTTATCAAGACCCAACCTGTTGAACAGAAAGTAACTCAAACGACTAGGGCTAAACCCGTTGCAGTAGTAACAGGCCCAACCAAGAAACAGCAAGACATGAACCAGCGTTTTGGTTACACAGTTCAAGTTGTTGCTGTTGGCAGCCAGACTAAAGTCGATTCTTTCGTGAAAATGCTACCAACGACTTCTCAACCAGTTTGGGAAAACTACAAAATGGTTAACGGCACTAAGTGGTTCACCGTCCTTTACGGTGATTACGCGACACGCTTAGAAGCTAAAAAGGCAATTTCGACTCTGCCAACCACTTTCCAAAACTTGAAGCCGTTCGTTAAGAGCATTGATGACATCAAAAACTCTGAATACCCAACGCTTAACAAGTTGAACTAAGTTTTAATTCATAAAGAGGGAGCAAATGCTCCTTCTTTTGTTTTAAGACGAACAGTTTTGTTTAATAGTTAATCGCTCGTTCTTTCGGACACAAATTTAACGTTCAAAACACTGTACCTATTTCGACTTTTGTTTATCATTGAAGTCAGTATTCCTAGTTTCAAGGACCGAATTTACCCATGAACACCACAAACATCCTTCTACTTTGCGGCGGTGGATCTTCAGAGCATGAAGTATCTTTAGTTTCAGCCAATTACCTTTTTGAACAACTCAATAGCGTTGCAGATTTTAACGTTATAAGAGTTGAGATCAAAAACGAAGGCTGGTGTCTTGATTCAGGTGAATTGGTTTATCTCGATATCAACAATCAAACTTTACGTGGTGATGAACTCGATTCAAAAGTAGATTTCATTGTGCCATGTATTCACGGCTTCCCAGGTGAAACGGGCGACATCCAGTCACTGTTTGAACTGGCGAAAATTCCGTATCTAGGTTGTGGTTCTGAAGCAAGTAACAACAGCTTCAACAAGATCACGTCGAAGCTTTGGTATGACGCACTGGGCATTCCAAACACACCATATCTGTTCCTATCAGACAACACAGAGCAAACTCACTCACAAGCAACTCAAGCCTTTGAAAATTGGGGTAAGGTATTTGTGAAAGCGGCTCGTCAAGGTTCTTCAGTTGGCTGTTATCAAGTAAACCAAGTAGAAGATCTAAGCGAAGCAATCAATAAGGCGTTTACTTTCTCAGATCAAGTACTTGTCGAAAAGTCAGTCGTTCCAAGAGAACTGGAAGTTGCTGCTTATGAACTTGACGGTAAGCTTTACATCAGCAAGCCGGGCGAGGTGATTGCACCGAATGGCGCATTCTATTCTTACGAAGAGAAATACAGTGCAGACAGCCACTCAATTACTGAAGTGGAAGCAAATAACCTAACTGATGAACAACGTGAATTGATTGCAGACAGCGCGCGCAAAGTCTTCACTCAAATGAAGCTTCGTCATTTATCGCGTATCGACTTCTTCTTAACACAAGATAATGAGATCTACCTGAACGAAGTGAATACGTTCCCGGGTATGACGCCGATTTCTATGTTCCCTAAAATGGTCGAACATGATGGACCTAAATTTAGTCAGTTCTTAGAGAACTGCGTTAGAACGAGCCTTGCTTAGTTCATCTAATCACTTGTTGTAAAGCTGACCCCAACAACGAGACAATGACAAATTAATGCCTTGCGCTTTCTGCCAAGGCATTATTGTTTTTAACCTAGCAGTTTTAAAAACCTATTTTTAAAAACAGGTGCTTAAAAAACTTGTAGTTACTGCCAGGGAAGAATCGCTTTAAACTTCATTTTTTCACGCTCTGCATTATCAAAATTGCCAACGTATTGAGCTGGCATAGCAGGACTGAGCCAACGACCAAAATCCTGAATCTCTCTCACCTTAAGACCTTGTTTCGACAGTTCTTGTGCTGCGCCAACGCGAATTGAATTTCCTGAGAAGTGATGATTTTCTGAAAGCTGTAGTAAGTCACTCGCTCTGCGCAAGATTCGATAGATAGAAGAATCATCCAAAGTTTGAAGCCCGATGTTTTCATGCTTGTCTATCGCACGAAATACAGGTAGATCAACTTGTGTTCCAGTAAATGCAAGCCAACGCTCAAGTGCAACACTCGCGACTTGTGAAAGCTGGTACACAGAATCTTTAATCGTTATCTGATAATCACTGTCGGTACTCTCAACATCACTGGTTGATAACAACTTGAGTTCTGAACGCTTTAAAGCACACTCGAACATCACATTATAAATAGCAATATCGCGAATTTCCCTTAAGTTGGCTTTGTCATGCGAAAGCAGCGTGTTCAATTCAGTGAGGTGCGCAGACGTCATGGCGTTGGTTTGCTTAGCATCACCGGCCATTTGAGCTTGTAAGTGGAGTAGGGTAAAGCGAACTTGCCGATGTTTGATAGGGTTAGCGAAGCCGAGCACAGTGTGCAACAAACTAAGCGTTGCAGTGTAACGTTTTAACGATGCGTATTTTCTGTCATTGGATTCAGTCTCTAGGAAACGACGAATTGCCGTCACAGAGGCAGGAAGAGTGTTAATGCGTTTTTTAGCACAGAACGCGTGGTAGCGATTCCAATCACTGTAGATGCCCAACAGTGAATTGCGAGAATATTGGTATCCTGTTAACTCGTCTATAATTTCAACTGACGCATTGCTGTTCAAATTTTCGACAAATGAATTGATTATCACAGAGTCAGATAAAATAGGGACTTTTTTTCTCAAATTACCGTACCTTAACAGGTGTTTTTGCCATATTATGCTTGATATCATTAAAAGTATACTTATGATTAATGCAGTGAAAACAAAAAGATGATCAATAGATATGGCTAATTCAATTTATCGAAGCGTCCATCTGCAATCGACGGATGCTACAAACACGGTTTGGCGTGCGAAGTTAAAAAATAATGTTATTCAGGGCAATTTAGCTGCCGTTAAGAAGAGTATTGATTGGTGGATTGAAACCGCATCTATTATTGATCCTAAAGAATTCACTACCTTAAACAAGTCGAGAGGTACTGGTGGCTCGACTGAAAACTTCAACGGCTACCAAATCAAGAACGACACCGGTGAGCCTAATGCGTGGTATTGCATGTTTAACGGACGCTTAATTAAAGGTGGCAAAATTGCAATCCAGCGTCATATAGAAGCTTACTTACTCGCAAAACAAAAAGCAGAGCAACAAAAGAAGTAAATTATGAGCCTAGTATATTCAACAGAAACAGGTCGCATCACACCTGAAGAAGAGAAAGTCCAACGTCCTAAAGGCGATGGTATTGTTCGAATCCAAAAAGAAACCAAAGGCCGTAAAGGCAAAGGCGTTTCTGTCGTAACTGGCTTAGACCTAGATGACGCTCCATTAAAACTAATGGCTGCAGAACTTAAAAAAGTGTGCGGCTGTGGCGGCTCGGTTAAAGATGGCAACATCGAGATTCAAGGCGACGCGCGTGACAAGATCAAAGCGCACCTTGAAAAGAAAGGCTACAAAGTTAAATTCGCTGGCGGTTAATCTCTACTAATACCAGGGTTAAAATCGAAGATTATTACCACTGGTTATTAGGTATTTTATGGTAAATAGCCATTATGGTTAAATACACAGTATAAATCTGAGAATATCGACACCGAATAAAGGCAGGGCATCACACAATGATACCTGCCTTATAAACACCAAATACAATTTAACATAACGTACATAATACGCACTAAGAGCTAATTTGTTTAAGACCGTCTAAGGCGTCCAGATAACCAGAAACGGCCTTACCATTACGATACAGCTTATCTCTAAGCTGCTCATTCTTGCGAACCTCTGATAAGTAAAGCTCTCGATACTTCAAAGCCTCATAACCGCCCTTGATTAGTGCCTTACTCATTGTAGACGTGTTGGTTTGGTCTTTTAGGTCTGAAAGCATTTTCTCATGCTCTGTTGTGTCTCGAATTGTAATTGCCATCATTTTTCCTTTCTGCACAAATTACCTGGTTTGATTATGGTAGCAAAATAACAACTCGAGTCCAGGAACCGGTGCGTGTTTTGATAGCAAACATAAAAATCATAATACGCACTTAGACAGATTTAAGAGTCACCAGTGACCACAGCTATTTAGTGCATAGAAACCATAATACGCACAGAGAGCTATCAGAGAGCCAGTAAAACTATAACCACCCAAAAACACCCAACAAAGCCTAACCAAGCTTTAAGAGCGCTTAGCAAGATGAAGGTTTTCGTTTGCGTCTTTAGCTATGCTACGGTCGCAAGCTCCCTGATTTTCGGGCAATAAAAAAGGCACTCCCCAAAAGTATGAAGAGTGCCCTTATCCCTACGGGGTTAGACCGAATCAATATTGAATTTTGAGCATTCAAAAATAGAATTTGATTATTGAACAGAAATGTAAGCGCGAGACTTGTAGTTAACAACTGATGAAACATAATCATAATGAGCTTCCATCTTCAAAGCGATATCAATAACGCTACAACCATCATCGTGAAGCTGTCGCATGAGCTCAATATCATTATCTGAAAACTTACAAAGACGATGTGACTCCCCACAATTGTGTTCAAGCCCCATCTTAGCAGCAAAACGCCTAACACCCCCATAGCTACGACCTAAATCCTTTGCAATCTGTTTATAGGACTTAGTCGCATGATGCTTCCTGATGTAATCCTTATCTCGAGGTGAATACGGCTTACGCCTAGAAGAAAGACCTAGCATCAAAATTTGCTTTGAAACAGAGGGATAGCTAACACCAAAATGCTCAGCTATATCACGATAAGAACGCCCTGAAGCATAGAGTTCTTTAATCTCATGACGCTCCTCATCCGTCCAAATTTTACAACCACGAACCAATAAAGCCTTATGTTGAGTTTCTCTATAATCACGGTAAAAAGAAGAATTCATAATATGCTACCCCGTTATTTCTTTAAGTAATTTTTGATGAATATCAGGAAGACTAAACTCCGAATCCTGATGTTCACTGGACACGAGGAGACCGAAAACCTTTTCAATATCCCCATCAAAATATTTAGCTAAATCCGCAAGCGTTCGACCAACCTGACGACGCGCCCACTTTGCTCTCCCGTGAATATCGAGAGCGATTGAAGACTTTTTTGTGATCACCTTTACAGGGCAAGAAGCCACGATTGAAGCCGAGAAATCGCAAATTCCGGCAAAATAACCGCTAATATCGAGCAGAACATCAATAGGAAAGTCCTTCAATTCCACCTCATTGCGAAACCAATACATATCAAGCCCTAATTGAGCAGCCTTGTTATAAATACGCCAGTAAACCCTAGATTGACGACTACCCACTTCAAACGATTCATTAACAACACGACCATTAGCCTCTTTAAAAACACGTTCGCCAGCAACTGGCGTTCTACCTCTTGAACTAGTTCTAAACGCATCATCTGAATAGGCTTTCTTTGCATAATCACGACCAAAAAGACCGTGAAAATCATCGACAGCCAAATCAATACGAGAAAGCTTCGAGCAATCGAGAAGCTGTAACCACCAATGCAAACGAAACAAAGATGTATGCTCAACAAGAGAACGACACCCTAGCCCTTCAAGCTGTATATAACAGGTATCACGGTTACCACCGAGAGCCACAAAACCAACGTGCTGACGAGAATGTTTAGGAGTCAAATGACAGGAATCCTCATAACCATTAAGCCCCTTTTCACGCCACGGAGACATTCTCAAACCTAAAACGTGAAGACAAAAAACTTCCAAACGGTCAAGCATGGCAACGCGCCATTTAGAACGATAAAGATCCTCTAGTTTTGCTTTTCGCTTAGGACAACGAACACGCTGATACGTTGGTTTTGGTAATGGTGCCCAACAAGGATTAGACAAATCAGACTTGTGAGCATGACGGAGTGATGAGTACGGAAATGAAAAAGACAAGTAATCAACAAAAACGAAAGGCGTAGCCTCAGTGTCGATTTGTAGCTCTTCTACTGTAAAAATATTCTTTTTCATTAAATCCCAAAAACCTGTCAAGTGTAACTTTTCATCCATACTAGATATAAAAATTTACATTTTCAAGTCACTGGATAAAAAAACACTCCTTATAATTAAATAAATTAACCAATTAAGGGGCTTTTTATGTTTGAAGATAAAATAAAGTGGCTTAGAGAGGGTAGAAAAATGCGACAAGAAGATGTTGCAAAAGCTATCGGCATTACAAAATCAACATACATAAAGTATGAAAAAGGCACCCAATCCCCGCAATTAGAAGTGGTGGAAAAAATAGCAAGGCTATATGGGGTCTCAGTCTCAGAGCTAGTAGGAGGAGAAAAACCATCCTTAAACGAGCAGTTAAACTCAAGAATGGAGTTAATAGATAAACTGGAGGATGAGGAAAAAAAATCAATAATGCTAATAATTGACGGTCTGATATACAGAAGACAAAACATCGAGTTATCAAAAACACTATAGATAACTCGCTAACGCTCAAACACTGGCGCGTTACACTTGCGAATACACGGTGAAGGCTGACAGTTCCGTGGAATTAACCCCCGTAATACTAGACGGGGGTTTCGCTCCCCTCCGCCGCGTTCGGCCTCCTCAGTCTTCGTCGTTCTCACTTGTTGTCAGGTCGGCAAACTAAAAGGAAAAGTAAAAAAAGCCTAGTGGAAATACTAGGCTTTTCAGTAAGTTAAGAATTAACTGTATCGATGTAAGTGCGTATTGTGCGAATTATGTTACGGGCTAGCCCTTAGGGAATGATCTAATTCGGACGCACCACGTAAACGGCTATAGCGACCTCATTAGCCACATTCCCTAGCGTTCTAGGCCGCTGGCAAACCCTCAACATAATTCATACCCATAATACGCAGTCATGCATGATCAATTCCAAAGGTAGTGTTTTCATTACTTCTCCTTAAACCCTTATTAAATCTGGCATCTCGAACTTAATGAGTTCACCAATATTCTCTTAAAGCTTTTTAGCCTAATCATTATATATGTGGACATCGACTACATCATTCATGATTCACTCATCATGCTACAAACTTTACAGCGAGAAAATTTTGTTCCGCCTCGTCCGACTTACAACGTATGTGTATCTGTTTGTGCTAACTCTTAGCAGCGCTGTGCGTAAATCTTGTTGGCGTTGCTGCTGTTTGCTTTTCAGATTTCACACACGCGACCGTGTTATTGTTAACTCCACACGCTGAATTCTGTTTTGAGCTTCTATCATCCCGTCAAATTTTTCCACGTACAATCGTCAGCAAGTTTCCTCAAAAAGAATCTTCAAGTTTATCGATCGTTCGCTTTAATGTTTTTACTAGTTGGTTAAACTATCGAGCTGCTTTGTTTATACCTTAGTTGCTCTTACTGACACCGTCTGTCTAAATCAGCATGCTGTTTATTTGAGCTCATGAACATTTACGTTCGCAGTTACTTGCCCTTAGATCATCGTTGGAATGGATTTAGGGTTCACTTTGACCGTACGACCTTGATCACGCCGGAACGACGCGAGTTTAATCCGAAACAATTGCTTAGTTTTTCGTATTGATTAGTAGGATCTATCGGCTTTTGTTGTAGCCTTTTCTTGTGATGTTAACCCTTACCACTCGCTCATCGCAAAGCGTATAACCCTTCATTAGTTAACCTTTGTTAGGCCATCCTTTTTAGCCATTGGGATCCTCCAGCTTTCGTACCTGTTGGTCTTGCTGCACTTGCTTTATCCAGTTTGTGTTTGCTTTCAGAGCCACAAAAGTGCCAAGGTTTGAAGTTCAATTAAAATATAGGTGTCATTTTATATAACCACTTAGCAAAAGTGACACTGCAACAAAAAATTAGTTCTAAAAATCTAACAGCTATAAACACGTGCACTTCGCTCTTCTTTTGCATTCATCCAGCCACATCAACATAACTGTATAAATACACAGTTGCATTACAACCCCCGTAAAAACCTCACTTATTGATTGAATATTGCACAAAGTCAACAAAATACGAGGACAGTTTGATCTCATTATGAGTTTAATGCGTCTCGTTCCTGTATAACCATCAACTGCTTTCAGTTTTAGGCGGCAGCGATTCCCTCAGACACTATTCAAAACAAATCTTGGGTTACGTCAATATAAGGCATCGCTCATAATTATATGGTTGCACATTCGGATTAATAATATGAGCGTCAAAGCTTTCAGACAACTCAACATATTCCTTTCTGTTTTTTGCCTGGCAATCACCCTGCTATCGCTTATCTCTTACCGTACGATTATGGATAAGAGCTACATCATGACACCAGACAGATACCCTACACTTGTTAACACCGACAGAGACCATGATGGAGGCACCCTAGGTTCGTTATACAAGTCGAAAGATGGAATCGAGTTACAGTGTGACTTTGAACGAACATATAGCTTGCCATTCTGTGAAATTGAGTTCGTTATATCGACACAAGGTTAAGGGCTCGATCTCTCTACGTTCGATTCGGTCACCATTAATATGGATTACCAAGGCCAAGAAGACCCAAGGTTTCGCTTCTACATTCGTAATTACGACAAGAATTACAGCGTGAAAGGCGATGCTATGTCGAACAAGTTCAATCGCTTAGATTTCTCATTACCAGATAAAAACCACATCGACTTAAACTACTTCAATGTTCCTTTCTGGTGGATTGATCATTATAACCGCCCTGTTTCTGATAGCGCTGTAGACATTACGAACGCGGTATCTGTTGAACTCGGGCTTGGTGCCAGCACGCTTGCTGGGCATCATTCACTTAACATCTCGAGTATTGTGTTCCACGGTAAAATCATCAGCAAGGCTTTGCTAGGTGAGCTATTGGTTGGACTATGGGTGACGTATGCCGCATTACATATCGCACAGCGAAGCAAAACGCGTTCAGTACAGCAACAACGCCATTTAACCCAAGAAATTGAAGAGCTAAAGGTAAAGGCCACAACCGATCCGTTGACCGGATGTAGAAACCGAACCGAAGCGTTAGATACCTTCTATGATTTCGAATGGTTGGCGCAACAAGGAAAAACGATTCACATCGCGCTGTTTGATTTAGACCATTTTAAGCAGATCAATGATCAACATGGCCATGAAGTGGGTGACAAAGTACTTATTCAGTTTGTCGCAACTGCGAACGAGAGCCTTGATGAGCAGTACTTGCTTTATCGCTGGGGTGGTGAGGAGTTTCTACTCGTTTGCCTGGAACAAACTGCGCTACAGTGTAACGAATCAATCGATAATTTTTACCTAGCAATGGAGAAAAGCCCTTGGCCTAAAGCGCTTAAAGTCACGGCTTCGACCGGAGTAACGCAGCTTAAGGAGCATGAATCTATACGTACTGCCATCAAACGTGCAGACAAAGCGCTCTACCAAGCTAAAGACAACGGACGAAACCAAGTCGCTACGTTTTATTAAGGCTCGCTAGACTGGACTGCAGCTACACATTCAACACGCAGTTAATACCCTGTCGATATATACTCTCCACTTAAGCACCCATTAGATTTTTAACTGCTGACTAAACAAATCAATAAGCTTTGTTGCCTCATCAGAATTCTAATCGATTCGACACGTCTAAGTACGCTCTTATCATCTGTGATAACACCATCTGTAATAACGTCATCAATGGCATTCTCCGGTTGATACGTATCGTTCCTGAATGCTCTATAAACAGCTCTTTCTCACACCTCTAAGCTTCTCCTAAGCACTTGTTCTTAAGTTCACATATTTGGCGAGTAAAGCTTGCTCTAACCAGTGGTCAGTAACTCGCAGTATCGGTTTAGAACATTACCGTCGCTACTTATCTCGCACTGTTTTTAGATGAAATCCTCATTTGTCTGCTTGTGAACATTCATACACTCGTATCCGCTAAAAACAGAAGTCACAACGTCACCAGTCTTAAAAACGCCTTATATTGAACCACTTAGACATGGTGACATAAATACTGACACCCAAAATGGCAATTGTTTTACTTTCAGTTCTTGCTGTAATTTAATTACAAATAGAAACCGAGAAAAGCTTATAAAGTGGATTACTCGGCTGTAACTTACTGAATAAGCTAAATTTAAGGGTTTTGGTTAGGTCAGAATTTAGGGTAACTAAAGAGTGGGTATGTACGAGATAATATACTAGAGGGTAATATATTTAGTTATAGTGCATTAAGGTGTTAAAAAAGAAGGGCTGATGCCCTACTCTTCTTTATTACTCATTTCTTCACGAATTTGCTCAGCAACGATTTTGATAGCTTGTGCTGTGCTGATGCCCTGAGTCATCATTTCTTGAATTCGTTCAACAGCTTTCTGTTGTTCTTCGTGAGAAAGGGTTGGTAAGTCGTTTAGCATGCTCTGCTCCTTTATTTAGGAGCAGAACTATATAAGGACTGTTAGTAACTAGCAAGGAAATTGATTGAAGCACCCATTGCATTTTCGTTTGTGTAGTTCGCACTTAGATCTAACTGGAACAAGTTGAGTGGCGAGATACCAATACCGGCTGTGACTGTTCCTTCTGAATCAGAGTAAGCCAGGTTCTTATAGTACCCTCCCCTTAACTTAAGCTGACGTAGAAGATCGACTTCGGTACCAACACGAATCATCTGTTCGTTGTCTTCAAACGAAGTAAACTTTTCAGTCTCATTCAAATCGTAATCGACACTCAACGTAAAGTAGTCAGACACGATACCTGCACCAACGGTGTAAACCGGTTCAAGTTGGTAAGTGTATTTACCGCCAACTTGGTGTGTCGCACTACTTGTGCTGCTGGTTAACGTTCTCGTCGTATCTTTGGTTTCGATGTCTCGTGAGATCAAGTTGGTTGCTGCAACACCGACTCGGAACGGGCCGAAGAACCAAAGCGCACCAGCATCCATGTTAAATGCAGTGTCGCCATCACTGTTTTCTCTAACGTCAGACAGATCGTAATCATTAACCGACGCGACATAGTTGTATGTGTAAATACGTTGGATCTTAGGTGTAATACCAAATGAGATGTGTTGGCCCATAAAAGTTTGGTATTTTGCTAAAGAAATGCCGACTTCTGCGACACCAATAGAAACAGCTTCAACGGTAGACAGTTCAACTTTGTCTTCATCGGAACCTGTTGTGTAAACGTTAGGTGTCGCAAATGATTCTGTGTAGGCTTTCGCGAAAAGGTTTGCAGCAACAAACTGGTTAGGAAGTGCGAACGCAACAACACCACCCAGTTCAACGTTGGCTTGATTGCCATCCAGTTTATTCAGTGCGGCGTCTAAGTCTGCAGTGTTTGATGCATCAACGACACTATCGATGTTCGACTTCATGTCGTTAGGGTCGTTATAGCTACCACCAAAACTTGGCGTAATCATGCCCATATCATCGTTACGACGATAGATAGCAACCAATGCTGGGTTATAGAATGGAGCGGTTAAGAAGTTTGCAGAAACAACACCAACACCACCCATCGCATCACCACGCGCTTCAATGGCGTAGTTTGCTGCTGAAAGAGGAAGACTGGCGAATGCAATTGACGTTGCGAGTAGTTTAGTAGTTTTTTTCATGCCGTTTATCTTTGTTAGATCCCTTACATAGTTAACGGCACAATTTTAAATTACTTTAACTCTTCTTCGCTAGAAATATCATAAGTTTTACTGATAGTTTGTGCTTGTTCTATCGCTATGTCACCTTGCCAGCGCGAATGGATCATCGAAACTGCCAATACGTAGCGATCATTAGGAACTTCTTCAGCACTTAAACTAATCGGATAATCTGACTCATAGCTTTTGCCCCACACCTGTTCATAGTGCTCGTCGATGTAATCGTACAAACCAACGTCTAACTTTGGTAATGGGCAATATGGGTTAAGAAGCTCTTTTTTGTCGATTCTCCAGGTGTCTTTAGATGCCCAACGTACTTGCTGTCGCATCGTAATTTCACCAAGAATGATCCAAGTACTCCAAGCTACGCCCCCTTCGGCTTTCACATTTAATCGGTATAAGCCAGAGTCCAATTGAGAAGGTAAGTTGTAGCGTTGCTTATAAAGACTGACTGATGCGTTATTCACGACTTCGTTGTCTTTAGTGAGTTCACTGTCTGATGATACAACTTTATCGACCCATTTCTCGAAGGTGATGTCTTGGATATTCTCTTCGGACTCAACTTCGATCACAACTCTAAACGTATCTCGCCCAGGGCTTTGAATGGTGTGTCTTTTGACGACCACCGAATTAATCCATTCCGGTAAGGTCTTTTTGGTGAGGGTTTTTCCACAATCCTTATTTAACGCTTGGTCAAATAATTCATTGAGGTGATCTTCTCTTACTTGAGAGGAATTAATTTGCCAAACTTCCACTAATGAATCAAACATCTGGGATAAATCGTTATCCAGCAGATGTTTGTGCACTTGCGTCAGAGTATCACTATTCTTAAACCAATCGGCCGCTTGTGCCGGGCTAACGATACTTGCTAACGCTAACAGTGGAAGTAAGGCTTTTTTCATTACGCTTTCATCTTATAACCAACGCCACGAAGCGTTTCGATCTCAAGACCTGGTAATTTCTGTCTTAGTTGAAGAACGTGCGTATCTACGGTACGTGTTGTTGGGAAATGGTTGTAACCCCATACGTGGTCAAGCAATTCATCACGTGTGAATACACGACCCAAGTTGCTTGCCAAGAACAAGAGTAGATCAAATTCGGTACGTGTTAGCGTGACTTCTAGTTCGTTAAAAAACACTTCGCGAGTCGCTTTGTCGATAACAAGGTTCTGAGCCATCACTTTTGATGAATCTTGCTCTTCAGCATCTGGCAGGCGTAACTGCGCACGGATTCGAGTAAACAGTTCAGCTTCTGCGAAAGGCTTAGTTAAGTAGTCGTTTGCACCTGAATCTAGGCCTGCGACTTTGTCTTTTACTGTCACAAGTGCCGTCAACAAAATGACAGGAATGTCTTTCTTCTTCTTCCAAGCTGGTAGTGAATCTACTGAGTCACCGTCTGGCAGTTGGCGATCTAGAATCACTAGATCCGCTTGCTCCCAGTAGCCTTCAACTTCAGAGATTAACTCTGCATGCAAACATTCATATCCAGCTTGCTCAAGGCTAACTAATAAACCGTCAGCTAAATTTTTATCATCTTCAACGAGAAGCAATGTCTGTTTCACAAGGTATCTCCAAAATAAATGTTGTTGGGGGGCCTATCAGTGTCATGTGACCGCCCATTTTTCCGACCATAGATTCCACTATCGTCAGACCTAAACCTAGTCCACTTTTACTTACAAATGGCTTTCGTAGTTGCCCCCAATCTTTACGGGACAAGTCTCCATTATCTATAACTTTGAATGTCAGCTTCTTGTCAGAAGTATTCAGTTCTAGTATCACTGGAGCCACACCGTATTTCACGGCGTTTCTGATCAGGTTATCGATACACGTACCTAACCAATATACGTTCAACTTTGCAGCAATGTCTTTGTTTACTCGGAGTTCAATACCCGGAGCAAAATCTTCTTCGACTTTATACTCAAGCCATTCTTGTACACTCGGCACCCACTCAGTGGCCAGTGGTTGATTATCCGACTGTAGGTAATCTTTACTCGCTTCAGCTAACTGCCTTAAACGACGTGTGTCTTCACAAAGTCGACGGAATTCATCATATACCGTTTCTGGTAAGTGTTCGAATTCACGCCTAAAGCCTTCAACTGTTAAAGATAAACTCGCGATTGGTGTTCTTAGTTCGTGAGTCAAGATCTGAAGGACAAGCATTCGACTTTTCATCTCTTGCTTCTTACTATTCCAACGATATATCGCCCAACCCACCACAAGCATGATATTGGCAAACACCAGTATGAACATCGCGACTTGCAGAAGTTCTGAGTGATCTTCTATCTCCCAACACACGTTACCGCGTTGAACGAAACAGCTGTTGCCTTCCGAAGATAAACTGAGCGATAAACCCGCTAGTGTTGCGTTTTCAGACCAAATCGGTTCTTTGTATAAATAGTATCTGTCGCCGCGTTTAACCCACATTTCATCAAGTTCAACAAACATGCTCGCACCAGCCAGCAGTGCCGTAATTGCTTCGCTGTCCATATCCTGCAAGCGAGATAATAGTTCATCATGTTCGACGTTTGGGCGTTCTTGAATATGCATAAAGCGCTTCAAGGAATCGAACTTATCAGGGTACTTTTCAACGTAACGCGCGGCATAAGAACCACCACCCGGGTGGATAAGGCCGCTACGACTAAACCAACGATCAGAAAGCTTGGTTCCTTTACACATTGCGCGAGTAAACACCAAAGGCTCAGTAATTAACGGACTAAGTGGTAATTTCCCGCTACACGTTTTGGACAGCTGGTAGAGGCGTTGAATATCTTTTAATGGGTACTCTGCTGTTTGTGGCAGCATAGAAGACGGCATGATCAAGCGAGTTGGATAATCCGCTTGAAGCAATCGAATATCATAAGACTCGATGGCCGTTTGATGATCAAACAACTTAGTAAAGTGATCAATACGCTCAGGCAAAGAATCAGCAAACGCATTTGCTGAAACGACTAACGAAGCGATGAACAGAGTATATATTCTTTTGATGATCACAAACCAAGCGTAAATTCATACAGATCAATCAAATATATACCATTAGCTATCAAAGATAAATTTTTAACCGCATGAAAAGTGGTGTGTATTTAAAGAGAAAACGATTCCGAGCCTTAACCGGCGGCTTCAATAATCAAATTACCCGTGAATACCCAGCCCTTATTGCCAACACAAAGACTGCATCTATGTGCGTAATAAGATCTCCAATTTTGAACAGCTTAGTTCGCTAGAATCAAAAAAGGAGCTCATATGAGCTCCTTAGTTTTATTGTAGAATGATTGCTGTTTATAGATGTTCTAAAATGCTTAAGCAGCTTTTCTTCGCATCACCGAACAACATCTGAGTATTGTCTTTAAAGAACAACGGGTTTTGCACACCGGCATAACCTGTATTCATAGAGCGTTTGAACACGATAACATTTTGAGCGTTCCAAACTTCAAGCACTGGCATACCAGCGATTGGGCTGTTTGGATCTTCCAATGCTGCAGGGTTTACGGTGTCGTTCGCACCAATAACCAATACAGTATCTGTCTCATTGAAGTCATCATTGATTTCGTCCATTTCAAGAACGACATCATAAGGTACTTTCGCTTCAGCAAGCAGTACGTTCATGTGACCCGGTAACCTACCCGCAACTGGGTGGATGCCAAATCGAACATTAATGCCTTGAGCTCTTAGCTTTTCAGTGATCTCATGCACTGGATATTGAGCTTGAGCTACTGCCATGCCGTATCCTGGAGTGATGATGACTGACTTAGAGTTTTTCAACATGTCAGCCACATCTTCTGCTGATGTTTCACGGTGTTCACCCTGCTCTTCATCACCATCAGACACAACCACTTCTTGGCCAAATCCACCAGCAATAACGCTAATGAACGAACGGTTCATCGCCTTACACATAATGTAAGACAGAATCGCACCAGACGAACCTACCAATGCACCGGTTACGATCAACAAGTCGTTTGCAAGCATGAAACCTGCTGCCGCAGCTGCCCAACCAGAGTACGAGTTCAGCATCGATACAACCACTGGCATATCTGCACCACCAATCGATGCCACCAAGTGGTAACCGAAAGCGAATGCGATAAGCGTCATCAGCATAAGAGCGAACATGCTGCCATCAGCTTTAACGAACATAATCATTAGCAATGTAGAAGCAACGATAGCCGCTAGGTTCCATTTGTGCTTATGAGGGATGTTCAATGCAGATGATGAAATCGTGCCACGAAGCTTACCAAAGGCAACAATAGAACCCGTGAAAGTAACCGCACCGATAAACACGCCAAGGAAAACTTCAACAAGATGGATTACGTGTTCTGCGTGCGTTGCCGCTTCTGGTGCGTCAATGTAGCTGTTGTAACCAACAAGTACGGCAGCCATACCTACGAAGCTGTGCAAAATTGCCACCAGCTCAGGCATTTCTGTCATTTCTACTTTCTTCGCGTAGTGGATACCAATACCACCACCGATCACCATAGCAATGATGATCCACACAATACCTGCAGAGTGAGGGCCAAAGATCGTTGCGATCAATGCGATTGCCATACCAGTGATACCGTAATAGTTACCTGCGCGAGCAGATTCCTGTTTCGATAGTCCGGCTAAGCTCATTATAAAGAATACAGCAGCAATGATATAAGCTGCTTGTACTAATCCTTCAGACATCTGCTACTCCTTAGTCTTTACGGAACATTTCAAGCATACGTTTGGTCACGGTAAAGCCACCAAAGATATTGATACTTGCAATTAATACGGCAATAAATGATAAGAAGGTGACAACGCCACTTCCTTGACCTATTTGCAACAACGCGCCCACAACAATGATCCCTGAGATTGCGTTTGTTACTGACATCAAAGGCGTATGCAGAGAATGACTCACATTCCAAACTACGTAATAACCCACCACACAAGCGAGAACAAAAACGGTAAAGTGAGATAAGAACGCAGCAGGCGCAACCGAGGCTATCCAAGCAAAGGCACCAACCGCCACTGCCATACCCGCCGCTTTCTTTATCGGAGAAACAGGCTCTTGAACTTTTGGTTGTGGCTTAACAGCTTGAGGCTTCGCTTGTTGAGGTTGGGCTGAAACTTGAATTGGTGGAGCTGGCCAAGTGACCTCGCCCTCTTTAACTACGGTAACACCACGAATCACAACATCTTCAAAGTCGATATCGATATTGCCGTCTTTCTCTTTGCAAAGCAGTTTTAGCAAGTTAACCAAGTTAGTTGCGTACAGTTGAGACGACTGAGTCGGCAAGCGACCTACCATATCGGTGTAACCCACAACTTTGACGCCATTCGCGGTCGTGATCACTTTATCAGCAACGGTATATTCACAGTTACCACCATTGGCCGCTGCAAGGTCGACAATCACGCTACCCGCGCTCATGCTATCAACCATTTCTTTTGTTATCAGCTTAGGCGCAGGACGCCCAGGGATCAGTGCCGTCGTAATGATGATATCAACGTCTTTCGCTTGAGCCGCGTAAAGCTCTTCTGCTTTCTTGTTGAACGCGTCAGACATCTCTTTTGCGTAGCCATCACCAGCGCTTGTATCTTCCTTGAAATCAACTTCCAAGAATTCAGCGCCCATAGACTCGACTTGCTCTTTTACTTCAGGACGAACATCGAATGAACGAACAATCGCACCTAAGCTACCCGCAGCACCGATAGCCGCAAGGCCAGCAACACCCGCACCAGCAACCAATACTTTCGCTGGTGGAACCTTACCTGCAGCCGTAATTTGCCCCGTAAAGAAACGACCAAACTCATGGGCGGCTTCAACAACAGCACGGTAACCCGCAATGTTTGCCATAGAGCTCAGTGCATCCAAAGCTTGAGCTCTAGAAATACGCGGTACCGAGTCCATTGCCATCACATTAATATTACGGCTAGAAAGCTGTTCCATTAATTCTGGGTTTTGGGCAGGCCAAATAAAGCTGACCAGTGTTGCGCCATCTTTAAGTAACTCGATTTCATTTTTAGACTCATCAACGATGGGAGCGTTAACTTTAAAGATAATATCGGATTTCCAAGCTTCATCTGCGGTTACAACTTTTGCTCCAGCTTGTTCATAAGCTGTATCATCAAAACTTGCTAACGCACCTGCTTGTGATTCAACACAAACTTCAAATCCTAATTTTAGAAGCTGTTCTACCGATTTCGGCGATGCAGCGACTCGCGTTTCACCTGCGAGTGTTTCTCTTGGTACACCAATTTGCATAGCTATTCCTTGACTATTGGCACAATGACTTATTCGTTTGTATCTAACGACAACTAATACTTCAAGCGTTTTGTTCAAAGAACAGGAAAAGTTATTACTTATAACGATTTGGATGGATTTTGAGCACTTAATTTAGATAAATGACGGCCCTCTCGAATAAAGAGGTCAAACCACATGCCAATAATCCTTTTAATAACAACCTACTAGCTGTTCTTTATCCCTAAAACTAAAAAGAGCTTTCAGCATATACACTGAAAGCTCTCTAAATTATGACCAACATCAATTCTAACCCTAATTGGTTAGCTAAATATATTGTCGCCCATTTGGTCAATGAACATTTGCGATTTTTTAAGCATCAATTCATCGGCGTCTTGTTTGTTTGAAACAACATCAGAACGAATAAAACGATGAGTTTTAATTTCACCGTCGATTTCTTTCTCGATACGACCAGCCACACGGTACTGACCAGATTCTGCAATGGCGTTTTGATAGATATTGAAGCCTTTGTATTCCACTGGCTCAATTTCTACTTTTTGTTCGGTTTTTTCTTTGCCACCAAATAATCTAGAAAAGAATCCCACGTTTTTTACTCCTTAAATGACCGTTCTGACACTAAACTATCACGACTGTTTAGTGTTCAACAATGGCTTTTCATACCATTGCAATTCTACGTCATCGTCAAAATTGTGTTGACTAAATATAACGGGCACATTGTCCGTTCGATCTCGTCTTCGATCCTCTATAATCATGCTTTCCGCATTTTTGACTGCGATCTCACTATTTCTTTTATAGAGCACTAACTTGTCTTCCGGTAATGCCGAAAGAAAATCAATATCAAAACGGATATAGATAGGTTTCAGTTGCCCCAACGCAAGGCAAGCGAGATCGGCAAGCTGCTCGCTTGTATAACTCGACACATACTCCTCGGTAGCCAGTACATGACCGACAAGCGTTTCCATATAATTGTGTACATCCACACTGATTTGCATACTACGCCTCCATTTGTAGCTATCACGACAGGTCGCGTTCTAGCCTGATTGGCAACGACCTGCATATTGTTACCTTACTATACCCTACTTATTACTACAGATTTACTAACTGCATGTTAACTAACTATAACGACTAATTAATTTCTCATATATACTGTGTAGTTCGTTCTATGGTTAATAGCAACTCAAATACATATAAAAAGAGTTGCATCAATGGCGACCTATGACTATGTTTTTGCTCTGATTTACGCAAAAAGCTTGGCAATCGCTTGTTTAACCGTATCCTACGTATAAAATTAAATTACAAGATCATCAGTACACTTAGGCTCACCACATAAATGGCATCTTCTTTTGTAACGTCGAGCATGTTTCGATTTTGCTTTCCCTTACTTCTATTAGCAATGTTACTCGTAGGTATGAACAACGTCATTCTCGTGACGGATTCAAACTTAGGGTTTGCTAGCAACCTCCCGTATATTTTATTGAGCGTTGCCGTTTTGCTGTGCCACACATTCAGGCAAGGTCGTATGGCTATGGTGTCTATCACCATGCTCGTTGCCTATTTGGTCATCCAAGTCCGCTTACAAACCCCGTTAAACACTGGAACCACATTATTGGAGCTGTCTCTTCTGGCCGCTTTAGTTCCGGTAAGCTGTCTGTTGGTCTATGCGTTTCCTGACACCGGTGTCAATTCGAAATCCATGTTCCTCTACACCTTAGTGGTGGTGCTGTTCATGGTTTGGGCGCAATTAATTGTGTCTCACTTCCATGCCGGAGGTTTTGAATCATGGAGCGAAGGGGTTCTCTTTACCGTTAGAGACTTTTCTAAACTACCTTTTGTACTGGTGCTTTATAGCCTTTGCTTGCTTGGCCTAACGTCGATTTTGGTTTTGGTCTACAACCGCTCTATCGATGTCGTTGTTTACAGTGCGATTTTGTTGGCTTCGAGTACCTTCATATTCTTTGATATCCAATACATCTCAAGCACCATGTTTTCTTTGTCAGGCACACTGATTATCGTCTATGTGATGTCAGCCAGCCACGATATGGCCTTTAACGACCAACTGACCAATATTCCTGGGCGACACGCCTTAGAAGTCGATATGAAGCACTTAGGACGTCATTACTCTATGGCCATGGTCGATATCGATCACTTCAAACAGTTTAATGATACTTATGGACATGATATTGGCGATGACGTGTTAAAGCTGGTGGCTCGCCTTCTGAAAGAGACAACCGGTGGCGCTCGAGCATACCGTTATGGTGGCGAAGAATTTACGATCATCTTTAAGGGCAAACACTCTGATCAAGTGAAAGAGCACCTTCAAGCGTTGATTTCTGAGATTCAGAACTATGATATGACCATTCGTAACACTCAAGATCGTCCAGATGATCATGAAGTTGGTATCAAAAAACGTGGCCAAAACACCAATCCGACCAAGGTTGTGAATGTTACGGTGAGTATTGGACTGTCTGACAGTACAACCACCAAACAACCCGAAGAAGTGTTGAAGCTTGCCGATAATGCACTTTACAAAGCGAAGGAAACTGGGCGAAATAAACTGTGCGTTAACAGTTAGACGCTATGGCTAGAAGCCTTAAGCGCTATAGTTAGGAACTTAATCGCTATAGCGACAAACGAGCCTTTGGAAGAGAGCTTATATCCTGCTAGAAGGTTAATCTTGGTTGAAGAAGATAACCAAGCTCCCGCCTTTCAAGCTGCTACCGTAATTGATCGTAAACCCAATCCCCACATTATCAACCCAGTCGTTAAATAGGTTTGGGTTCAGCAACCAACCTACGCTGCCCTCATAATATGATGTTGTGCCCATAGGCACGACAGTATCACCACCAATATCAATCCTCTTGATGCTCGAATACATGGAAGTGATGTTCTTATCCCAACGAACTAAGTCATAAAAGATCTTCGCTTCATTGGCGATATACCAACCTTCTGGGTGGCCGATGTTACCGTTATTGGCTTCTCCCCAACCCACACCATTAAAATAATGCCAACTGGTACTGAGTTTGTATTTACCCCAATTATTCTTGTCTTCATAAATCAATTTAATTTTGGGTTCTATGATGTAAGCCCAAGCGTCAGTATTGAGATAAACCCCATCAAGTGCGTCTACCAGAGGCTGGGGTACATTGCCTCGATAATCATAGTCATTGCGATAATATGAGATGTGATTGCCGATACCTGAATGAAAGCTCCAGTATTCATCTAATTGGGCGACATTCGAAAACTCAACATACCCCGAAATGACGGTCTCTTTTTGAACGTCAGACACAGACGTTGATGAATAATTGACTTCATTCTCAGTGCGTAATGCAGACAGACGCAGCGTCACCTCTTGATGGTTATCTTCTATAGTGGCAGGTAATTTGAAAGTGTAAGGAAGACTGAGAGAGGCCATGTTTTGTCTTCGGCTTACCGAGTCACTCGAACCGATGTCTTCATTGTCCAGACGAAATACTTCGTTTGGGTCAAAGTTATTGATACCAAAAGTGAATACGTCAGTATCGTTAAGAAGCACGCTGGTTGCAAAGTTTCGCTCTATCTCCTTACGAACAAGATCAGATATCGTGTTTGCAGAAGCAACGGTAGGAACAGATAAACAGAATACAGGGACAACCAGTGTCCAACATGTATTAGCCATAGAAAATGACTTTGAATGTGGCATTTCTTTTATCACTTAAAGCACTTCCAAGCTGAAACGCTAATAGAAGTATAAATTCAAATATCCAGAAGAGCTTGCCAACTAGCCTGCAAGCTCCAAAATACTACGCTGTATAAAGGTATTTCTACCACTTTGTTTTGCTTGATAAAGCGCTTGGTCGACTTTTTCATAAATTGAAGCGATCGATTCTCCGCCTGCAGGCACGAATGAGAGTACACCTTGTGACGCTGTCACTCTATCTGATACGCTTGAGTGGTCATGGGCATAGTTCATTTCATGCAATGCTTCTTTTATTCGAGTCGCATGTAATTTAGCAGCGGTGCTGTCCGTGTCACTTAAAACCAAAACAAACTCTTCACCGCCATAACGGCCGACAAACTCTCCAGCCCGAACAAACAGCTGTTTCAAGGTCCTGGCAAGCCCTTGTAAGCACTTATCCCCTTGAATATGTCCGTAATTATCGTTGTAAGGCTTAAAAAAGTCTACATCTAGAAGTATCACTGTCATGGGGATATTACGTCTTCCGTGCCACGCAATGCTCTCTTCAAGCTTAGTATCCATATATCGACGGTTATACAATTTTGTTAAGCCATCTTCATTGGCTTGCTGTTGCAGAAGTATGTTCAATTCTTCAAGTTTAGCCGTGCTTTGTTTTAACTCTCGCCTCATGTGCGCAATACGCTGCATCGCGATAAGTTTTGAATTCAGTACCACTTTGTTAACCGGTTTGATTAGATAATCATCACCACCCGCATCAATCGCTTTCGCGATCATTTCAGGTTCTTCATGGCCACTCAGAAATATGATAGGAACCCATTCGGGGAATTGTCTACGAACCTCGTTAGCGACCTCAAAACCATCCATGCCTGGCATGCTGATATCAAGTAATACGAGTTCAGGATCAAAATCAGAATAGATGTTTAGAGCTTCTTTACCGCTACCCACCGCTTCCACAATATGTCCTAATTGCTTTAGACGAATCGCCAGTTGCATCCTGTCTAGTTGAACATCATCAACCAGCAATATGCGCATCGAAGATCCCTTTTCTATCATCACATCACCTTTATCTAGCGTTGAATATTGAAAGTAGCTCAATTTTGGGCTTAATTCATGCCCTAACGTCTATATTATATTGACTTTTTTACAGATCTTTTTAGCATTGTTTCTTTTTAAAGAGAAATACTATGTCAGACGCTACAAATAACGAAGTACAAGAAATCGATTTAACCACTATCTCACCAGAGCTTCGCCAAGTTATCGAATTTGATGAAGTGCCTAAAGAGATGCACAACATGGTTACTTCTATTCATGAGGTGTCTGAAGAAGCAGTGCGTGAAACTTGGAGTAGCCTTCCAGCAAGCGCACAAAATGTTTTGGACAACTTTGAGCAATTCCACGCTCTAATCTCTGTTAGCCAAGCTTTCGCTGGCGTAAACATGATGGAAGAGTTCCCTACTCTTAAACTTCCAGAAGGCATGTCTGATGAAGAAAAAGAAGAGTACCGAGCTCAATTGCTTGACCAAATTTTACATAACTGTGTAAAAGATATGGCTAAGCAAATCAAGAAAGCACGCCGTGATGCTATCTTGAAGCGTGATTTTAAAGAAGTTTTCATCCGATAAGCCATTCATCTCACCTAGATTTAGGTTGAGTGCTTAACGAAAACTTAATGATTAAGCCGTGTGTTACTTCAAACATGCGGCTTTTTTGTGCCTGTTGCTTTTTCTGTTCGTTGCTTAATTTCGTTGTTCGTAATGTTCTTGTGCCAATGCAGCACTTGTTATTGTTAGAGCAAGAGCAAGCAATATGCCTTAGCACTCATACAGTGTGGCGCAAAACTGGCAGTTATACCGTATAAAAATGACGCATGTATCCATTCATGGAATCAAGATCAACATTCATATCGCTTACAAACATTAAACATCGCTGACAAGCTGTAAACATAGAAAAGACAATGGGCGAACTTATCTCACTCATTGCCTCAAAGGCCTCATCTGAATCAGTGCGTAACGGCAATATCTCGCTGAGCGACACTCACACCTTTAATTTGAGCGTAAACTTGCTGACCGATTTCTAAACTCAACTCGTCCAACGCCCACAAGGTTATCGTGGCCCACAAGTAACAACCAAGCTCTAGCTCCAGTTCTACCGCAACACTCTGCTTATTTGAGCCTTGCTGGTGCGTCTCTACGCTTTTAATAGTAACAGGAAGGATATTACGTATCGAAGTGCCTTGCGGCTGTTCTAGCGTGATAGAGACATCATTTGCCCTAACTTGTAACCTTACTGCAGCCCCAATGTCGCTCGATACCTTCTGAACCCACAACGATGTCGATTTTCCAAGCTTCAAACGAGATAACGCATAATCGTCATTGTGCTCAGCTAGCGTTCCTTCAAACAATGAGCTTTGTTCTGAGAATGATTGCCATGGTTGCATCGCTCTTGAAGCCCACACCTCTTCTGTCACGCCCGACGAAATGACTTTGCCTTGCTCAATGATCACAAGGTGATTGGCCAAGCGTAAAATCTCGTTAAGGCTGTGCGTCACATAAATGATTGGAATCTGGACAGTTTCAGAGAGGTTTTCCAAAAATGGCATCACTTCGCGCTTACGAGGCAAGTCGAGAGACGCTAAAGGCTCATCCATCAACAAAATGCTCGGCTTAGACAACAAAGCACGTCCAATTGCCACACGTTGCTTCTCACCACCCGACAAACGTGCTGGGTAACGGTCTAGCAATAAACCGAGAGACAACAAGGAGACAATCTGATCGAAATGCGTTTTATCAAAGTCTTTGATGCCATATTTAAGATTGCCTGACACCTTCATGTGTGGAAACAATCGTGACTCTTGAAACACATAGCCGACATTGCGTTTGTGAGTCGGCAAGTTAATGCCCTTCTCACTGTCGAACAAGGGGGTTCCCGACACGCTGATCAAGCCCTTATCTGGCTTTTTAAGGCCACTAATTGCATTGATAAGTGATGTTTTACCCGCGCCAGAACGGCCAAAAATCGCAGTAATGCCGCTACTTGGGAGTTCTAAGTCGATATCAAAGAAGGTTTCACCCAACTGTTGCTGGTATTGGAGGATCAAAGTACTCATACATTGCCTCCTAGTCGTTGTGCAGACTTCTTATTGAGCCATTCAGATAGCATTAATGAACCAAGCGCTATCACAATAGAAATGACACACAAACGTGCCGCTTCCATTTCAGCGCCAGGGGTTTCAATAAAAGTATACATGGCCAATGGGATGGTTTGAGTTTCACCGGGAATATTTGAAACGAAGCTAATTGTCGCACCAAATTCACCCAAGCTTCTTGCGAATGAAAGCATGGTGCCGGTAATGATCCCAGGGATCATAAGAGGTAATGTAATAGTGAAAAACACACGAACAGGTGAAGCGCCCAATGTGGCTGCGGCCTCTTCAAGTTTGCTATCGACAGTTTCTAAGCTCAGGCGAATAGAGCGAACCATTAATGGCAACGCGACAACAACACAAGCAAGTGCCGCGCCCTTCCAGCTAAAGCTGAATACAATACCAAACACGTCATTAAGCCATGAGCCAATAACGCCTTGTCTGCCCATCATCACCAGCAACAAATAACCGATGACCACAGGGGGAAGCACCAAAGGTAAATGGACAATGCTCTCGACTATGCTTTTGCCAACAAACTGTTTCTTAGCAAGCAGCCATGCTAAGCCAATGCCGATGGGAATAAGCCATAAGATGGCAAATCCAGCAACTTTTAAGCTCAGCATTAAGGCTTGGTATTCGTACTCAGATAAAAACATCATTTAATGCGCTTCAAAACCAAAACTGTTCAGAATGTCCTTCGCCTTTTCATCGTTTAGAAAAGTATAGAAGTCATTCGTGGTTAATTTGTCGTTCAACTTAGCTACAGGGTAACGTATTGGTGTGTGGAGATTCGAAGGAAACGTGGCAACGATATCGACTTCTTTCGACAATAACGCATCAGTTTTGTAGACAATGCCGAGCTTCGCTTCACTTCGCTCCACCAAGGCCAATGCCATACGAACATTGTTACTTGGTGCCAATCGAGGGCTCACACTATCCCAAACACCCAGAGCTTCTAAAGCTTCCTTAGCGTAGATACCTGCAGGCACCGACATAGTGTTACCGACGGCAAGTCGTTCATTAGTCGTTAGTTTAGCCCATTGCTCTCCCTTTGAGATATCCAATGATACCGACATCTCTTTCGGGGAGATCAACACAAGTTCGTTTTCACACAAGTTTGTGACATTGTCACTAGAAACGTATTTTCGGTCGACCAAATGCGTCATCCACTTTTCATTTGCCGAGATGAAAATGTCTGCTGGCGCCCCTCCTTCAATCTGTCTCACTAATGACGATGTGCTGGCATAAACGGGAACAATATCGACCGAATGTTCTTTCTCAAACTCTTCTATCAACAAATTAACCGCGTTAGTCATAGACGATGCGGCATAAACTCGTAGCTTTTCTGCCGCCAAAAGATGAGTCGAACTCAACGAAGTCGTTAACGCCAAGGTTACAAGGGTGACTAGCTTTTTCATTGTTCTCACTTATCTGTTGTTCGTTTCAGCTGTTAACTGATATTTTCAATTCAGGCTTAAACCTTCAATTCTGGCCACAGCAAATCAAGATTTAAGTGCTCTTCGATGGCATCAGCGATTCGGTTAATACCCAACTCTTTAAGTTGTTCGTGGTCAATCGCGGTTACATCATTGGCTCCTGCCCATTCGCAAATAAGCGATAATGCATCACTGTTATCGAATACGCCATGCAGGTAAGTACCAAAAATGGAGTTGTCTTGATTTACAGCGCCGTCTAGGCTGCCTGATTCTAACTGAACCGGTAAGGCTGTTTCATTGACATCAGTCCTACCTACGTGAATTTCATAACCTTTTACTTGTGCTGATTTTCCATCTAGCGTCATGGTGCCGCGCACGTTAGTTAAGGTTTTCTGCTGCGTTAAGGTCGTTTCAGTATCGAGATACCCTAACCCTTCACTGCTACCTGGTTCACCCTCAACACCATCCGGATCGTGGATGATCTTTCCTAGCATCTGGTAACCACCACAAATACCCATCACCTTGCCACCTAAACGTAGGTGGCGCTGAATATCTTTATCCCACCCTTGCTCTTTTAGGTAATCCAAATCGGCTCTTACTGATTTTGTGCCCGGCAAGATAATCAAATCCGCGTTGTTTACACGCTCACCTTTGCCTACGTAACGTAAATCAATGGAAGGATTGAGTCGCAGCGCATCAAAGTCTGTGTGATTGCTAATTCGGGTTAGAACAGGCACCACGACTTTAAGTTTAGCTTCTCCGTCAGACTCTTGGGCTGAAGTGATGGCATCTTCCGCTTCAAGGTTGAAACCATGAAGATATGGTAGAACACCAATCACTGGCTTACCGGTTTTCTCTTCTAGCCAATCAAGGCCTGATTGGAGCAACGCGATATCGCCTCTAAAGCGGTTAATCACAAAACCTTTTACGCGATCTTGTTCAGACTCAGATAATAGTGCCAATGTGCCGTAGAGGTGCGCAAACACGCCGCCACGGTCGATATCAGCCACGATAATCACAGGGATGTCTGCTTTCTCAGCAAATCCCATGTTAGCGATGTCATTTTCACGTAGGTTGATTTCAGCTGGGCTACCCGCACCTTCAATCATGACACTTTCATATTCTGCAGAAAGTCGGTCGAATGAATCAATAACTGTATTCATCGCGATTTTCTTATAATCATGGTATCCCGTCGCTTCCATATTACTGATCGCTCGGCCTTGAAGTATCACTTGAGCGCCCGTGTCTGAGTTCGGTTTCAACAATACAGGGTTCATGTGAACAGACGGCTCAATATTACAAGCTTGCGCCTGAACCGCTTGCGCGCGACCAATTTCGCCACCATCTTTTGTCACAGCACTGTTTAAAGCCATGTTTTGTGGCTTAAACGGTGCCACTTTGATGCCTTTTCTGGCCAATACACGGCATAAACCTGCCACCAAAACACTTTTCCCGGCATCTGACGTTGTCCCTTGAACCATAAGGGCGCTTAATGGTGCTCGCATCTGTACTTCAATCCTTAATGTTTTAATTTTTAATATTCAATTTATAGCTGTGGGCAATATTTCTCTGCCTCCATCTTAACGTCATTGCCGAGTAGATGCTCAATAAAATGAATGGAAAATGAATACCTTACTCACTCTGGATTCAACCCTAGTGTTGTTTAATAGCTCCATCGAAACGAAGCTTACAAACAAAATAAGCGTATCAACGAAAAGAAACGTTTCAAATTAAGAACAACGTTTCTACTAAAAACAACATTAAGGAATTCATCATGAAAAAAACTGTATTAGCTATCGCAACCACTATTATTCTTGCTCCTACTTTCGCAATGGCTGGTGACCACAACAACAATAGTGCCAACAGCAAGCACGAAAGCCCTATCGCTTACACAGGGCCAATTGAGACCGTTTCTGTTGCAACACTACTTGCAGACACAAGCATGTTTTCAGAGCAGGACGCGATTATAGATGGCAAGATTGTTCGCCAGCTTAAGAATGACACATTTATCTTCTCTGACGGACAGAGTGAAATTCAAATTGAACTGGATGACGATATTCACCTAGCACAACCACTAACGGCAGAGACTAAAGTGCGTATCTTCGGCGAGTACGAAGGTGGTAAAACACCAGAGATCGAAGTTGACCACATCCAAGTGTTGTAAACTTCAAAACTCAAAGATCTCGCTTTAAATAACGAGCTTCAATAAATTGGCCTGCATATTGCATGCTTTTTTGTATATACTGCCGAAAAATACAATTTATATGGAGTCACCATGCTAGGTCGCACAAACAAGACTGTCCTTCTGGGGTTAGCTGCACTGTGTTCATTCTCTGCGTCTGCAAACAACTTTAACTACAACACATTCGAGCTGCGCATGGGTACGAGCCCGAGTACTTTCGGTGGTGAAGTCACGACAATGTTCACCCAGAACTCACACCTCGTTGCACGTATCGATTCTGAATTTGAAAGTGATTGGGATGCGGCTGTAGGTATGGGATTTAATGGTCCAATTAGTCAATTTGCTGACGTAACGGGTCAAATGCTACTGCACAACATTGAGCGTAATGACGACAACCACATCAAAACTGAAGTCAATATTGGCTTGAGAGCATGGTTAATGGCAAACGTTGAAGTTAACGCACGCCTAGGCCAACTGATCGACAACGACGACACGCATTCAATAGTTGGTGTTGGTGCACGTTTCCACTCTACGGATCAACTTTCTGTTGGCCTTGATATGCGAAACAACGGCACTTACGGCCACCAAATCTTAATGTCGGCTCGATTCGGTTTCTAATAAACCGTTCGATGCTTAAAGCACAGTAAATAATTGATAGATCGGTATTAATTTACTATGCGATACCTCTAGGCTAATCGGTTCTAACACTGGTTAGCCTTAGAAAAACCTTTCGTTATGCCCTGTTTTGCACCTCACTGTTTGATACAAAAACCAAAGGTCTTCGCGATCAACAACCTCTCTAACTCTCTGTTTTAGAGCTCTTTCCATATAATAAATTTCTTAATAGATCCCGATTGATAAAACCACTTTACGATAGTATGTCGTACTGATACCCTCTCTAAAAATTCAAATAGAGTGAAGTACCGTAAATGGGTGTTAGCAACATTTCAATCAAGAACAAATTAACATTGATGTTTGTTGTCGTTATTTTCGCGATGACAATGATTCAGACATACATAACAGGGAAGCAACTTCTTAACGAAACTTACCGCTCTATCCAGCAGTATTCGACAACTCTTACTAATGCCAATGTTTCCGGTATTGAGAAATGGGTTACAGGACGCATCAACGTGGTAAACGCAGCCAAAGACGCGTTTAAATACACAGACGACCCAACAAGTTACTTCACGCAAAGCACCAACGCAGGTCAATTCCAAATTGCTTATGCTGGTCTTTCTGATGGCCGCTTTCTACAAGGCGTTGACTTGCCGGTTCCTCAAGGCTACGACCCTCGCACACGTGATTGGTACAAAAAGCCGATGGCGACAGGGCAAACTGTGGTCACTGAACCTTACATTGATGTGGCAACCAATGACCTTGTGGTAACCATCGCGAGCCCTTTTAGCACCAACGGTTACTCTGGTGTCATCGGCGCAGATCTTAACCTCACCACCTTAATCAAAGATGTGGTGAACATAGAGCAACCTGGGGTTTATGCATTTCTTGTCGACGGCAAAGGTAATATCGTTGCCCATAGAGACCGCAACCTAACGCTTAAGTCGGTTTCTAACATTTCAAGTAACCTTTCAGCTCAAAAGATCCAATCGCTTGCACGAGACCCAGCATTTGAAGAGCTGACGATTGATGGCGCTGAATCTCTACTCTCGGCAAAGAAAGTCCCACACACCGATTGGTATTTCACGGTCGTTATCGATAAAACCAAATCTTTTGCCTCTTACCGCTCATTACTGCGCCAATCGGCGATCTTTGGCCTAATACAGCTTGCCGTTATCGCATTTGTTGCGATGTTCATCATCAAGAAAGCACTTGCGCCATTAACGACGTTAAGCTCAGCTATGGAAGCATTGTCTAAAGGCGATGGCGACTTAACACAGCGTATCACCGTGAATAGCAAAGACGAGATCGGCACGCTTGCGCACCACGTCAACGCGTTTATCGCTAAGCTACAAGAGATCGTGCGTGATATTGCTGATTCTTCTCATCAGCTCAATCAGCAATCTGAAGTCAGTACCAATGTTGCACGTCAGACGAGTGAAGGCCTGTCGGTTCAACTTCATGAGATTTCACAAATTGCCACAGCAGTACACGAGATGTCGGCAACGGCAGAAGAAGTGGCAAACAACGCACAAATGACAGCAGATTCAGCGATTGGATCGACCGAAAACTGCGAACAGGGCAAACAAGTGATTATTCGTAACCAAGATTCGATCACTAACCTTGCTCAACAAGTAGAAAATGCTTCAGGAATCATTCAAGAAGTTGAGAAGAATGCGTTGGATATCAATGCGATACTGGCAACAATTTCAGATATCGCGGAACAAACCAACCTACTCGCTCTGAATGCGGCCATTGAAGCGGCACGTGCGGGTGAACAAGGTCGTGGTTTTGCCGTTGTCGCAGACGAAGTTCGAGTTCTTTCTCAACGTACTCACAGCTCTACTGATGAGATTCGTGAAATGATTGAGACTCTTCAGAAAAACAGCGTCAGTGCAGTGGAGTCAATGCAACGCAGTCAAGACTTGGCGCAGTCTAGTGTTGATGATGCAAACAACGCCACGACTGCACTAGAAGAGATTGCGACGTCGATTCAACAGATCTCCGATATGGCGTCACAAATCTCAAATGCGGCTTCCGAGCAAAGAACCGTAACCGGTGAAGTGAGTAAGAATATTCAGTTGGTTAATGACGTGTCAGATAACATGTCAACTGAGGCCGACAACTCTCGCCATTTATCTGAAGAGCTGCGCGGTATCGCTCAACAATTGAATACACAAGTTCAGTTGTTCAAATACTAATTGTAGTGATTAGATTCTAGCTGTCGTTGCTTATAAAACGTAGCCCAAACAAAAAGCCCCCGACCACTGTTGTGTTCGGGGGCTTTCTTTATGTTCGTATCAAATTAGCTGTACGTGACTTAGTTTGTATACAGAGTTACCTAGCCGCTAATCAACACGACTATAAGTTAACCATCAGCATCTTTTTCTGGTGGTCTAAGTACTCTTCATAAGTACCTTGGAAGCTTACTAGCTGTTGGTCTTTCACATCAATGATGTGATTTGCTAGTGAAGAAACAAACTCACGGTCATGGCTTACGAAGATAAGCGTGCCAGTGTAAACCTTTAACGCATCATTAAGAGCTTGGATTGCTTCCATGTCCATGTGGTTCGTTGGTTCGTCCATAACAAGTACGTTGATGTCTTGCATCATTAGCTTGCCAAATAACAGACGGTTTTTCTCACCACCAGAACAGTTACGTGCTTTCTTGTTTGCATCATCAGCAGTAAACAATAGACGGCCCAAAATGCCACGTACCATAAGGTCATCGTGCTTCGCAGTACGCCATTGTGAGATCCAATCGAAGATGCTCAAATCATTGTCGAAGTCTGTTGTGCTGTCTTGTGGGCAGTAGCCTACAGACGCGTTTTCAGACCATTTAACGATGCCTTCGTTTTGCTCTAGCTCTTGAACTAGACAACGTAGCAGCGTGGTTTTACCCACACCGTTCTCACCGATAACGGCAAGACGTGTACCCGCTTCAAGCAGCAAGTTGCCACCAGCAAACAGTGTTTCGCCATCGAAGCCGTGACCAAGCTCTTTAAGTTCAAGCGCTTGACGGTGTAGTTTCTTACCTTCACCAAAATCAATTGATGGGCTCATACGGCTCGATGACTTCACTTCATCAAGCGTGATTTTGTCCATTTTCTTCGCACGAGAACTTGCTTGTTTCGCTTTAGATGCGTTTGCACCAAAACGGTTTACGAAGTCTTGAAGTTCGCTGATCTCAGCCGCTTTCTTAGCATTGTTCGCTAAAAGTTGGTCACGAATCAACCCAGATGCTTCTAGGAAGTACTCGTAGTTACCTGGGTAAACACGAAGTTCGCCATAGTCGATATCCGCCATGTGCGTACATACAGAGTTCAGGAAGTGTCTATCGTGCGAAATGATGATCATTGTACATTTACGCTGGTTTAGCTCTTCAGCAAGCCAGTTAATCGTGTGAATGTCCAAGTTGTTGGTTGGTTCATCAAGAAGCAAGATATCTGGGTTTGCGAACAGTGCCTGTGCCAATAGCACACGCAGCTTCCAACCCGGAGCAACTTGTTGCATCAGGCCGAAGTGAAACTCTTCTTCGATACCCGCTTGAATTAGGATGTCACCTGCACGGCTTTCTGCTGTGTAGCCATCCATTTCCGCGAATTCGCTTTCAAGTTCAGCGACTTTCATGCCATCGTCTTCGCTCATTTCTGGCAAAGAGTAAATGCGGTCACGTTCTTGTTTTACTTCCCACAACTTTCTGTCGCCCATGATCACAACATCGATAACGCTGTACTGTTCGAATGCGAACTGATCTTGGCTCAAGACACCCAGTTTTTCACCTGGAGTGATAGAAACGTTACCCGAGCTTGGCGTTAATGCACCACTTAGGATTTTCATGAACGTTGATTTTCCGCAACCATTGGCGCCGATCAAACCGTAGCGGTTGCCGTTACCAAATTTAGCAGAGATGTTTTCAAACAGCGGCTCTGCGCCAAATTGCATTGTGATGTTCGCGGTAGATATCAAAGAACTAATTCCTAAGCGTGTACTGACAGATAATTATTAGACTATTTCTATAACCTAAATAAGAAGTACGAAAGTATGGATTAAACAAAAATCGAAGCGCGGATTATATAGAGATCTCGATCACGTTGTCGAGGCTAAACAGTAAACGAATGGTAAACATAGAC
Source organism: Vibrio bathopelagicus (assembly GCF_014879975.1). Classification (NCBI taxonomy): domain Bacteria; kingdom Pseudomonadati; phylum Pseudomonadota; class Gammaproteobacteria; order Vibrionales; family Vibrionaceae; genus Vibrio; species Vibrio bathopelagicus. Next base: position 1,131,832 of record NZ_CP062501.1, read on the forward strand.
CATTTAGATGCTTTTCATACGTTATTAACGTGTAAATAGAAAAATCCCCGCCAGTTGAACTGACAGGGATTCTGTTTATCGACACTAACAAGTGTTCTAAGCTTATTGCAATTAAAGCTATTTGCTCTTGAATCTAATCGATCTTAAAGCTCGTCTTGTTCTTGAAACTAATCGCTTTTAAAACTATCTCTCTTCAAGAATAAAAGCCTTGATGACAAGATGAACCGTTATTTAGTAATTTTCTTTTGAACGTACTTTTGGCTTACATCTACTACCGCAACATCTCTAAAGAAGCTTCTACCCAAAAGAAGTGGGAAAGAAAGATGCGTTCGGTCTGCTAACGTAAACTCAGTCTTGTCTTTTAGATCACCGATTTGAATTGAAGCGACAACAACAGCACGTCGCTGTGTGCCTTCAGCACTTGATTGCTTGATCTTCACCCAACGTTCTACAGGTAAGCTCACCTCTTCCGTTGTGATGCCATCATGTTCAATTTTAAATTTGACCCAATCTTTGCCGTCACGTTCGAAATCGACAATATCGACTGCACTGATTGATGACGTCGTCGCACCTGTATCGACACGAGCTTTAAATGCTTCTTTAAGACCAGGAACAAACACCCACTCTTCTTCACCAAGGATCAATTTGCCATCACTTGTTTTTCTAGCCTTCTCTACTGGCTTTTCAACAGGGGCAGGTTTTACCTCAGGTTCAGCAGGCTCTACTGGTTTTACTTCTTCAGGCTTTTCTGTAGGTTCCGTTACTTTCTCGCCTTCCGTTGCTTCAGTCTCACCCTTTGAAGAATCATCAACAACAGGTTGTTCGATTTGAGGCTTTTGCTCTGGCTCGACAGGAACTTGAGTCGTCGTCGAACAAGCAAACAGGCCACCACTTAACATCAGGGTTATAATCGCTTTCCAATTGTACATTCAGTCACCTTTTATTTTGATACGTTGGCTATCGCCTTTGCTACGTAAGGAATATGAGATTCGGAAAGGCCTGCAATATTGATGCGTCCATCACCAACACCATAGACTCCATATTCTTCACGTAATTGATTCATTTGAGTTTCTTTAAAGCCTAGTACACTAAACATACCTTTATGGCTTTCAATGAAGTCAAATTGTGACGTGTTATAAGTATTTCGCAATTCATCACATAAACTTTGGCGCAGATTTAACAAACGTTGCTGCATTTCACTCAACTCTTGCTTCCAAATCTTCGTTAGCTCTTGATTCTGAAGAATTGTTTTAACCAGAGCAGCACCGTGATCAGGCGGCATCGTGTAAGTTGAACGAGCCAGCGTAAGAAGCTTACCTCTTGCGTTGCCAACGTGTTCGCTATTCTTGCCAATAACGATCGCAGCACCCGTTCTTTCACGATACAAACCGAAGTTCTTCGAGCAAGATGTTGTGATCAGCATTTCTTCTACGTTGTTAGCCATGTGTTGAAGACCTTTCGCATCTTCTTCTAGGCCATCGCCAAAGCCTTGGTAGGCAATATCAACGAACGGTAAGAAACCATTTTTTTGCGATAACTTAGTAATTTCCTGCCACGCTTCAAAATTGATATCAGCACCCGTTGGGTTATGGCAGCAACCGTGAAGTAGTACCACGTCTGATGGACCCGCTGTTGATAGGTCTTCCATCATTCTTGCAACATCAACTTGCTTAGTTTCAGGACTGAAGTAATTGTAGTATCGAACCTTTAAGCCTGCCGCTTCCATCACCGGTTTATGGTTTACGTAGCTTGGGTTTGAAATCCAAACCGTGGTGTCTGGTTGAGAAACTTTCATTAAGTCACCCAACATACGAAGTGCACCACTTGCACCTGGTGTTTGAATCGCGGCTACACGACCTATTGCTGAAGTCCCTTTAAGCAGCAGATCAACCATGCTCTGGTTAAACTCTTCACAGCCTGCTAGGCCAACGTAAGCTTTGGTTTTCTGAGTCTCGACAACAATATCTTGAGCCATAGAAACGGCTTTCATGATAGGTGTTTCGCCTTGGTCGTTTTTGTAAACGCCAATGCCTAAATCGACTTTGTCAGTACGAGGGTCGCCACGGTAAGCGACAGAAAGAGATAAAATTGGATCTAAAGTTGGTTTTGGTAGATGTGAAAACATGAAAGTCACAACCCTTTGAAATTCAAGTAATGGATTTCACGTTAACATTTTCGTACTAAAATCAGAAACATTTTTTAATAGAAGCTCTTAGTTACCATAAGTAATCAGAGATTGGTCGTTTCAAACGGATAAATAGTGCAAATTTCAAACACCTAATGACCTATTTCACAATTTAAAGCGCTTTATTTCTATGTGTCTTATGTTTCCATATTCTTATGCTTCCATGTGCCAGATTAAGATTGTTATTGGGCACTTTGTTTGAATTGTCTTGGTGTCATTCCTGACCACGCCTTAAACCGAGTACTGAAGTTGGCAGCATTGGGGTAGCCAACTATCTCACCGATATGTTGAATCGACCAATCACTCGACCTAAGCAATCGCGCCGCGTACTCCATTCTCATGCGCATAATGTGAGTCATAGGGCTATGAGAATAATAACGTTGGCACAAGCGATGGAAGTGTGGCTCTGAACAAGGGAATAAGTTCGCGAGTTCATGAACGTTCCACTCTTTGTGAAGCTGCTTTTGTACGTTGTCGAACACGCGTTTTAAGCGAATCAAATTTCGTGACTGCTGCTGCGGGACCGGCGCATTAATCATGAATTCGATTTGGGCCACGCTGTGAATCGCAATTGCTCCACCCAAATCGATGGGTAAGGCAATGCTTCTCAATAGAGTGTGAATGCACGACGAGACGACTTCTGCTGCCGGAGACAGCGTGTAACTCACTTCATCACTGACGACATTTTCCCATTGTTTATCGGGCGAGAGAAAGATCCACGCGATCTGCCATGTTTCTTCTTCAATACCAAAGCCATTCTCAATACCTGCTGGAACGGTAATGCACGAGCCCGGTTCTAGAATATAGCGACATCCTTCGCTTTCGAGCCAACCCTTGCCTCTCACGGTATACAACAGCATGTGTTTCTGTTGGTTCTTGCGATAGACAGAAAAAAAGTCTCGACACGATGCCGTCCCACACTGAACGATACCGAGCTCTTCAAATGCCAAGACATGGGTTTGATCGACAAACTCTTGATGCGTCTTGTCTGAAATCTCATACCGTTCTTGTTTCTCAACCATTCCACTGTTAGCTCATTCAGGTTGCCAGACCATTAAAGTAGATAGTTTGGCAAAAGTTTGTGATGAACAGGAACAATACAGACAAAACAAATGCCGATAAACTTCTCGCATATTCACTAGAGGGGAAATGCGATGCTCTCGACATATCGTCATTTAGACAAAGAATTTTGGCAAAAATTATTGCACATTGGTTTACCAGTCTCATTGCAAACCATGTTGTTTTCACTGCTTGGCGTGGTCGATATTTTTATGGTCAATCAGCTTGGTGATTCTGCAACCGCCGCGGTTGGCGTTGGCAACCGTATCTTCTTCTTCAACTTGATCATGGTGTCGGGGATTAGTGGAGCCGTGAGCGTGCTAGCTTCGCAATATTTTGGCGCGGGAGATTTCAACGGAATTCGACGCACACTAGCGCAATCATGGGCACTGTCGATCTTTGCCATCATCCCCTTTGTATTCATCTATACATTGGTTCCTGAATCAGTGGTGTCTGTGGTGGCCTCAGACCCTGATTACGTCCGATTGGCAACGGATTACCTTTGGATAACAGGAGCCAGCCTTATTGGTACCGCCGTAGTTGTGCCGCTAGAAAGTGCACTGCGATCGGTCGGCGAAGCTAAGCTACCAACCAAAATCAGTATTTGGGCGATCGTCGTCAATGCGATTCTCAATGCATTGCTTATCTTCGGCTTATTCGGCTTTCCAGAGCTAGGTGTTGTTGGCGCGGCGATTGGCACCACAATTTCTCGATTCTTTCAAACGATTGCCCTGCTTATCATGGCGAAGAAACACTATACGCATCTATTCCCAACATTAAGCAATTGGCGAGATGCGATATTACCGAAGCATAGAAAGAAGTACTTTACGATAGCCATACCTATGTTGGTTCATGACACGGCTTGGGCGGGTGGAATACTGATTTATAACGTTATTGTTGGTCAGATGGGCGTTGGCGAGCTTGCGATAATCTCATTATTATCGCCGGTAGAAAGCATCTTGATCTCGGCGTTCATAGGGTTTGCAGTCGCGGCTTCGATCATTTTAGGCAACGAGATCGGCGCGAAGAACTATCAACGTGTTGAAAACACCGCTTGGGGGTATGTCTTGGTCAGCTGTGGGCTTGCGGCTCTGTTAGCCTTGTTGTGCTGGTTTTCTAAACCCGCGATCATATACATGATTGGTCTTACTCACTTAGAGCTTAAAGACACAGCAGTTAACGTTACCTTAGTAATGGCACTCGGCATGATACTAAGAGTCTTCAATATGGTTGGCATTGGTGGTGTGTTGAAAAGCGGTGGAGACATCAACTACAGCATCTTCATCGACCTATTTGGCCAGTGGGCAATTGGAATTCCCCTCGCCTATTTTACCGCTTTGGTGTTGGGTTGGTCTTTAGAGTGGGTATTAATGATTGTGCTATTAGAAGAACTGGCCAAGATAATTTTAACCAGCCAACGAATTCAGTCTAAGAAGTGGATTAACAACCTAATAGAAGAACCTGAGCACATTCCTATTTAAACAGACGCTTTAACTGACATTTATGATCGGGCGATAAATTCAAAAGAACTCACACCCAAGGGCTGATTTGTGGCATTGCGCTAAAGATGAAGCCCTTTTTTCTATTTCTATTCCTGTTTACGAGAGTTCTGAATCAGGCAAGACTTATAAGTCAGTAAATCGATGGATGATTTGGTTCGAGCTACCACGCCAATCTAACATTGGATCCGCTTTATCTTGTTCGAAACGACCGTCAATCAGGGTATCAACGTATTCCAATACTTGCTTCTGCTTTTCATCCAGCTCATCTAGCTCGTAGCCAGTCCACATCCAAATGTCTTTACCTTCGCACTCCGCTTTTACACGCTGAACAAGCTTAAGCACTTCAGACACGTTTGCCGGATGCAGAGGGTCACCACCAGAAAGCGATAAACCACGACGCTTTATTCGAGGATCATTGAGATCAGCGATAATTTGGTCTTGTAGTTCTTGAGTAAACAGATGCCCAGAGTCCAACCTTTGTGTCGATTGGTTATAACACCCACGGCACTGGTGCACACAACCCGACACAAACAAGGTGCAGCGTGTTCCTGGGCCGTTTACAACGTCGATTGGGTGATATTGGTGATAATTCATAAGGCAGTATTGAAAACTCGTGATTGCTTAATGGTTTAACTTGAAAGTAGCGAGAAGTAAAACAAATGAATTGGTATCGACATTGAGCCGATACCAATCTTGTTTCGTGAAACGTAGATCTTCTAAGTAAACTAACTAATGATCTTAGGCCTGACTAAAGGTGCTTCACGCGACGTTTAACTTCTTCTTGCTTGCCGAAGTTAAATGGTCGTGCATCAGGGCTACCAAGGTAACCACAAACACGGCGTGTTACCGATACTTTCGTTGAGTCATGGTTGCCACACTTAGGACACGTAAAGCCTTTACTTGTACAGTCGAACTCACCGTTGTAGCCACATTCGTAGCACTCATCAATTGGCGTGTTGGTGCCATAGTAAGGAACACGTGTGTAGCTGTAGTCCCATACGTTTTCTAGTGCTTCGATGTTCTTCTGCATGTTCGGGAATTCGCCGTAACAGATAAAACCACCGCTAGAGATTTCAGGATAAGGCATCTCGAAATCGATCTTGTCATATGGGTTCACTTTCTTCTGTACGTCTAGGTGAAAGCTGTTGGTGTAGTAACCACGGTCTGTTACGCCATCAATCACACCGAACTCTTTGGTATCGATGCTGCAAAAACGGCTACATAGGTTTTCACTTGGAGTGCCGTATAGGCTGAACGCGTAACCAGTTTCTTTGGTCCAAGATTCCACTTCACGCTTCATGTATTCCACCAGCTCAAGCGCTTTTGTACGCATTTCGCCGTCGTCGTAAAGGTGAACGTCAGTGCCGTAAAGTGCAGTCATTGCTTCGTGGATACCAATGTAACCAAGAGAAACAGATGCACGACCATTCTTGAAGATATCGGCAATAGAGTCGTCTGCTTTCAAGCGAACGCCACACGCGCCTTCCATGTATAGGATTGGAGCAACACGCGCTTTCACGTTTTCTAGACGCGAAATACGAGTTTCTAACGCACGACGAGCTAGCTTGAGTTTTTCATCAAGCAGTTCGTAGAACTTAGCCATATTTTGTTTTGCGTTAATTGCAATGCGTGGCAAGTTCAAGCTAACAACACCTAGGTTGTTACGTCCTTCATGAATCAGCTCACCGTTTTCTTCGTAAGTATTCAAGAAGCTACGGCAACCCATAGGCGTTTTAAATGACCCTGTCACTTCTACTACTTTGTCGTAGTTAAGAATGTCTGGGTACATACGCTTAGATGCACACTCAAGCGCCAATTGCTTGATGTCGTAGTTTGGATCTTGCTTCTGGTGATTCAAGCCATCTTTGATTGCAAAGACCAGTTTAGGGAACACGGCTGTTTTGCGATTCTTACCTAAACCTGCAATGCGGTTCTTCAAGATAGATTGCTGGATAAGTTTTGAACCCCAGCTTTCGCCTAGACCAAAACCAAACGTAACGAATGGTGTTTGACCGTTAGCTGTATGCAGCGTGTTTACTTCGTATTCCAGAGATTGGAACGCGTCGTAACACTCTTTCTCAGTACGAGAGATAGCAAAAGCTTCTGGGCTATGAATGTCCCACTCTTTTGCTAGCGATAGGTGCTTCTCGTAGCTCGCCATAACGTAAGGTTCAAGAACCTCATCGATGCGGTTAATCGTCGTGCCGCCGTAAATGTGGCTCGCTACTTGCGCGATGATTTGCGCGGTTACCGCTGTTGCCGTAGAAATAGACTTAGGTGTGTCGATTTCCGCGTTACCCATCTTGAAGCCATGCGTTAACATGCCTTTCAGATCGATAAGCATACAGTTAAACATTGGGAAGAACGGTGCGTAGTCTAGATCGTGGTAGTGGATGTCGCCACACTCGTGAGCTTGTACGATGTCACGCGGCAAAATGTGAGTTTTCGCATAGTGTTTAGCCACGATACCCGCCAGCAAATCACGCTGAGTTGGGATAACTTTGCCATCTTTATTGGCATTCTCATTGATCAGATCAACATTGCTTTCTTCGATCAGGCCTTCGATTTCACGCGTTAAAGCGCTTTGCTTTTCACGTGCGATGTCGCGGTCATGACGATATTCAATGTAGGCACGAGCCAGAGACTTATAAGGTCCCTGCATTAGCTCGTTCTCGACCATAGTTTGAATTTCAGAGATATGAACTTCATCGTAGTCTTCGAGCTTCAACTCAACTGCCAATGCCACATTCAGAGCATAAATAGCAATTTCCTTATCGGCTTTGTCTGATGCTGCTTCCACTGCAGCTTGGATGCGATCTCTACTGAATGGAGCTCTTGAGCCATCACGCTTGATTACGATTGATTTCACCACTTCTCCTTACTCTTGAGGTATTCACAGACTTATCCACAAACACACTATATAGAGCGATTTATCGTTTAACTAACACTAGATATTGTGGCGTATTTAACGAGAACCACCAACTTTGAGTATTGATTTGGATCAATAAAACGCGCACGCTGAACAAGATAAATCCAATATTATTACGTGAGTTCTCAAGTCGAAAAGAAACAATGTAACAATAAAAAAACTGCTAAAAAGAGTTGAATTTTTGGTAAGTGTTGTAGGATAACGGCTCAACTATATTGGATGACAAAATTAGGGATATTTGGGATGAAACGACTTCAAAAGTGGGTAATGCTAGGTTGCTTACTCAGTAGCCACACATTTGCTGAACCTTTGACCATATCCAGTTGGAATATCGAATGGTTATCAACCAATGTGGCTGTGAATAAGTTTTCTGATCAACGTGATCAAGCGGATTTCGATAAACTCAAACAGTATTTCCAATCCTTAGATGCGGATGTGGTTGCTTTTCAAGAAGTCGATGACGTAAATGCCATTCAACGCATCGCTGGCGATCAATATGAGATCTTAATGTCTGACCGAGCATTGCCCAAAAACAGTAACCGACAATTCAAAGAAGTGAACCAATATACGGGCTTCGCGGTTCGTAAAGGAATCGCTCTCACTGACTACGCTGACTTTCCTCTGGAAACGAGTGCTAACAGCAAGCTTAGGTTTGCCAGCTATATGGTTGTAGAAACGGACACAAAACCAATTCACATGTTGTCAGTGCATTTAAAGGCGGGTTGCAGCGGCGCGTATAAGTCTAACCGCGACTGTTCAAGGCTCAAAGAACAAGCTCAACAACTGAATAAATGGATACAACAAAGAGAACGCAAAGGTGAAGACTTCGCGATTCTGGGCGACTTTAACCACAACCTCTCCTATTCAAGAGATTGGATGTGGAAAGATATGACGCAAAATACCGATGCTCAGTTGGCAACAAGAGAAACTCGAGCAGATTGTAAGGTCCGCTCAAATCGTAATAACCACCGTACACACCAATTCCGCTCAGTGATTGATCACATTGTCGTTAGCAATTCATTGAATGCATCACCTGCGAAGCAAAAGGTATTTGAAACGCAAGATGTGTTGGACTACAAACTCAGCGACCATTGCCCAGTGTCAACGACCATCAACTATTAAATACAGATGTAAAAAGAGGCTGACTGGCTTTCAAATTAAAGCGCGTCAGCCTCTCAAATGCTCATATAAAGCCTATTCGATAAGCGAGAGGTTTAACGCTAGCAAGTTTTATTCGTACGACCCGCTAGCCACATTCCCACCAGCATGCTGACCATAAACACCCACACCGTCGGGTTACCGCCACTGAGACTCGTCACCGCAGGTCCCGGACAAAAGCCTGCCAGCCCCCAACCTAATCCAAATGCTGTAGAACCAAGAATCAGCTTTCTGTCTATTAACGGATTGTTACGACTATCTAACAGCTCACCATTAAACGCTTTAGCGCGCTTTTTAATAACTAGGTGATAAAATGGAGCGAACACCAGTAGCGCACCGCCCATCACAAATGCCAAGCTCATGTCCCAGTTACCGGTAATGTCTAAGAAGCCGAGCACTTTCTCAGGATCAACCATGCCTGAGATGATCATTCCAGACCCAAACAGAATACCTGCGACCAAACCAATAACGATAGTAAATGAAGCGTTTTTCATTATGCCCCCAAGCCAATTAGATTCTTGATAAACACGGTTACGATTGCCACACCCATAAATACACAGGTCGCAACAATAGAACGTTTAGATAAACGAGCCATTCCCACAATGCCGTGGCCGCTAGTACAACCGTTCGCTGTTTTAGTACCGAAGCCAACCAAAAGGCCAGCAATAATGACTAAAATGAAATTCATCTCTTCTAACTGTGGAAGTTGGTAACCCGTCGGAATCAATAGCCAACCGCTTACGCTCATTCCCACAACAAAGGCAATGCGCCAGCATTTTTCGGTCTTCTCAATGTTCTTGTCCAAACCTGATTGAGAATCCTTGCTTGCACTATTGTGCGAACCTAATGGCAATAGTCGGCTAACAATACCGCTGATTCCGGCTACTCGCCCTATTCCTAACATAAGAATAATTGCCGACGCACCTAACAACATGCCACCGAACAATGCATCCCAAGGTATTAAACTCATCACCGACCTCTCCTATCCACAAACTTAAATTTAACTCGCCACAAGATAAATTAGAGTTTACTAATAAATGTAAATTAGTCAATGCTAATACAATACCACTATGTTTCGGTTTGTAAGTCTGGAATTGAAAAGCTTCCCACATGAAAAAAGCCCCTAGGCGTTAACCTAAGGGCTTGTGATTTAATTCGGCAGTATTGTCAGTTACTTAGTCTTGTTCTTTTCGGCTATCCACTGCGACATGTACTTGGTGCTTGCCATGCTGTGGTGCTTGAGCATCGAACCAAAGAAGTTATCCAGTCGATGAGATTCAAGTTCAGACTCTAACGTAGTTAATCGCTCAATCAAGGTGTCGCCCAGTTGATTCTGTTCATAGTGCGCTTCAAGGATTGAGTGACACTGGCTTTTAGCCTTAAGCCACTTCTCTTCATCTTTATAGAGTGTAACCGCAGCTTCGACAAACTCATCGATATCATCAGTAACTGCGCCCGGCCATTGCAGTTCACCTTGCGGCAACATGCCTTCGCTGCCGATTTCACTGGTCACGTTCGGAGTCTGTAGCTTCATCGCATCTAGCAGCTTACCTTTAATGCCTGCGCCAAATCGTAGAGGTGCTACACACACACGAGCCTGTTCCATCACTTCTTGAGCGTCTTTAGCCCAACCTTTGATATGAAAGCCAGTTTTAGGGTTATGCAAAGCCGTCGCTTTCGGCGGCGGGTACGATCCATAAATATGAAGTTCCGTGTCAGGCAACTGCTTGCGGATCTTCGGCCAAATCTTCTGTAACTGAAGCACTGCATCCCAGTTCGGAGCGTGTCTAAAGTTACCTATCGTCATGAAATGCTTACGTTCTTCAAAGCTTTTCGTGCTTTCAGGAAGCGTATTGAGATCAACCATGAAAGGCAGATGATGAAGCAGTTTGGGATCGATATTGAATTCAGATTGCAGTAATTCAATCTCGAAACTTGAAATGATCAACGAAAGATCACAGCGCAGAATAGCGGCAATTTCACGTTTAGCTAAGTCACTGTACAAGTGCGCTTTGGTCAGTTCAGCCTCTTTCTTAACCGCTTCATGGCGCGCATTACGCAGAAACTGTAAGTCTTCAGTATCCAACAGCTTAAACGCGTTCGGACATACCTTCTCAACACGCCAACCAAACTGCTCTTCCATCATGAAACGGTCAAACATCACGACATCGGGTTCAAGCTTTTCAATGTACTGGTCAAAGCTATCGCAATTTAACTGTATAGATTGGCTCGTGATGCCCTCTTCGGAGAGATCAATCATGTGCTCGGTTTCTTGAGCTGGCGTTGCAAATTCAACGGACCAACCTTGTCTCTTGAACAGGCGTAAAAGAGACATCATATGGCTACCTGCCGCCGATGAGTTCGGTTCTGGCCAAACGTAGCCAATTGCTAAAACTTTCTTCAAAACACTTCCTAAGAAATAACAAAAGGGACTCTACAAGTCCCTAGTCAAATATTTATCGCTGATTATAATTGGTTCTAAGAACTCAGCGATCAGATTCGTTCACCCACATTGCGAGCTATCATAAGCACTTCATCCGCAGAGTACAGGTTTGAAATCGTGGTTTCGACCTCTGCACCCAATGTCGACTGATACAGTTTCTGTGCAAAGTTATCCGCTCTGGTGGTCACTAAAACATGCTTTAGTGTCGAGCCTTGCTCCGCCAAATGCTGTTTTACCTGCGGCAAAGAATCTAGAATCAGCTTTTTGCCCAATCCTTTACCCTGTGCGCTTGGTAATACCGCAAGTTGTTCTAACTCCAATACAGCTTCAGGTCTAAAGCCGCTTTTCTGAACCCAGATGATGTAACCCACGATCTCACCTTCACTCTCTGCAACAAAGTTAAGAAAGCGCGGCGCGGCATTTAAGTTACATTGTAACCAACCTCTTGAGTTCTGTTGTCGAACAAACGTAGCTTGGTGGACTAAAGCCGCCCCATCAAGGTCGGCTTTCGTCATAAGACGTACTTTGCTTACTGTACCCACCAGCGTTATTCGCTCGCTGAATTTGGGTGTGTTTTACAGTGTAAAATGGCTCTTTCTAGAAGCTCTAAAGCAGATTTGTCGGCTTCTGGAAGCTTAGCATCTGATTGACCTAACGGTTCAACACGGCTACCCCATTTGATGTGGCCAGCACCCCACGTTAAACCCGCACCAAATGCCGCAACAAGAATGTTGTCGTTCGGCTTAACGAAACCTTGTTCTAGCGATTCACACAATGCTATTGGCACAGTCGCTGCGGATGTGTTGCCGTAGTTTTGGATATTTACAAACGCTTTTTCGCGATCAATACCCGCCATATCACACAGAGTTTGAATAATTCGGATGTTGGCTTGGTGCGGAATCACAACGTCAATGTTGTCGGTTGAGATACCTGTGCGGCTCAATACTGTGTGTGCCGCTGCGCCCATACCTTTCACTGCACGTTTGAAGATCTCTTTACCAACGAAATCAAAGTCCCAGTAACCATTATCAGCCGCAAAGCGGTCCATAGAAGTACCGAATTTTGGTACTGCTAGAATATCACGACCTTCAGCATCACAACCGATCTGAGCTTCTTGTAAGCCAACTTGTTCTTCTGTGCGAGATAGAACCACTGCGCCAGCGCCATCACCGAACAGAACCGCAGTATCACGCTTGGTCCAATCAATGAAGAATGACAGACGCTCCGCACCTACCACGATAGCATTACGATAGTTACCCGCTTGAATCAGTCGAGTCGCCGTTTCAACACCATAAATGAAGCCAGTACACGCTGCGTTTAGGTCGAAAGCCGCTGCGCTTTTAATGCCTAGGTTCTGTTGAACCTTCGATGCAGTATTTGGGATAAGTGAATCTGGGCTGCACGTCGCGATGATAATAAGATCGATATCTTCAGCTGTTAGGCCAGCACACGCCATTGCATGTTTTGCTGCGACAGTCGCAAGTTCAGAGGTATTTACATGACTGATACGACGGTTTTCGATACCAGTTCGAGTTCGAATCCACTCGTCAGACGTATCAATGAAAGTGCTTAAATCATCATTGGACAGCACGGCTGGTGGTAGACACTTTCCCCAGCCAGTAATTTCGGCGTAAAATTTTGTCATCATTTACCTGTTTATTGTTTGTTTTTATTTAAGTATCGTATTCTTGTTTTAAACAGTATAAGCGTTCCGTGCGCGATTCGTAAATCGCGTTAGACACGGAGTTGCAATAAAAAGAGAAAGTTATGTCTACATTCAACACACGTTGCCCTTCTTGTAATGGCGTAAACCGAGTTCCTTCAAAAAGAATTTCAGAAAGCCCAACCTGCGGTAAATGCAAAACAGCATTGCTCGATGGCGCTCCTATCGAGGGAACGTCACTTAATTTCCAATCTATCTTGAACAGTTCACAGCCTGTGGTTGTCGATTTCTGGGCGACATGGTGTAACCCATGTGTTGGCTTTGCGCCAGTGTTCAGTGACGTTGCTAAAGAGCGTTCAGGAGATGTTCGATTCGTTAAGATTGATACTGAAGCTCAGCAACAACTTGCCGCAATGTATCAAATCAGAAGTATTCCAACGGTAATGGTGTTTAAAGATGGTAAACGTGTCGATACGATTAACGGTGCGTTACCAAAAGGCCAATTTGATCAATGGCTTAATCAAGCTCTGACCAAATAGACCGTATTTTATATCGCATTTGATTTAGCTTGTGCTTGAAGAAGCGTACAAAAAATAGGTTAGAGATCCTTACCAAAATAAGACTCTCTAACCTACTGTAAAACAATCAGTTATATCTGTTTCTTTTAATTATACAACCATCTCGTCTTCTGCCTGTTCATTGGTTTGTTGCTTGCTAAACCCGTATTGAACTTTGATCTGAACTGCTACTTTTTCGGCAATCATAATGGTTGGCGCATTGGTATTTGCCCCCACTAATGTTGGCATCACAGAAGCATCAATGACCCTCAAGTTATTCAATCCATAAACTTTAAGATCGTTATCCACCACGGCTAATGAATCACTAATAGGTCCCATTTTACAGGTTCCGACTGGGTGATACTGAGTATCTGCACGATTTCGAATATCTTGCTCGATAGCCTTATCACAATTGGCATCGACCGGATAAAAAGCATTACCACGGATATCATCGAACGCTTCGCTTTCTAGCATTTGATACTGCTTTTTCCATCCTTTAATCATGATCTCCATATCTTCAGGGTGACTGAAAAACGCAGGGTCGATCTTAGGCGGATCGTAAGGATCAGAGCTATTCAGTCTCACGGTGCCTATGCTTTTAGGTCGTAGCAAGGTGACATGCGAGGTAAAACCATGACTGGTATGTATTTTTCGGGCGTGGTCATCAACCACTGCGACGACAAATACAAACTCTAAGTCCGGCACTGCGATATGATCTTCTGAGCAGAGAAAGCCTATCCCTTCTGCAAAATTACTGCTCATCTTGCCGCGTCGCTCTTTGTGCCAGAGCGGTAAAGCTTTGGTCATTTCAGAGGCCATTTGCAGCGAAATACCAAAAGTTTCACGCTTTTCACTGCATTTGTACGAATGCACTAAGTCGATATGGTCTTGAAGGTTCTTACCCACTCCAGGCAATTCATGAATCTGTTCGATGCCATGCATCTCTAATTCACCTTTAGCACCGACACCAGACAGTAACAGCAACTGAGGGGAACCAAAGGCGCCAGCAGAGAGAATCACTTCTTTATTGCATCGGATCTGATAACGCTTGCCGTTAGCGCCATACTCGACTCCAACCGCGTTCTTGCCTTCAAACAAGACCTTATGCGTGGTTGCCTTGGTCACGACCGTTAGATTTTCCCTCGAAAGGTTTGGCGTTAAATAAGCCTTGGCAGCACTGCATCGTTCACCATTAATTTGAGTCACCTGAGTCGGCATCGCCCCAAATTGAGCGGCACCATTGATGTCCTCATTACGAGGAACCCCTATCGACTCACACGCTGTTAAGTAACGTTCCAACATCGGACTTGGCGATCGAAGGTTAGCCACATTCAATGGACCACCTTGGCCATGATACTCATCTTGGTGAACTTCGTTATTTTCCGCTTTCTTAAAGTAAGGCAAACACGATTCATAATTCCACCCAGAGTTACCCAAGCTTTCCCATGTGTCGTAGTCGTAACGATGCCCACGAGCATACATCATGGCATTGATCGAGCTAGAACCGCCGAGTGTCTTTCCCCTAGGCTGATAGCCTTTACGGCCATTCAAACCCGGTTGTTCAACGGTTTCAAAGGCCCAGTTGTTGAGTTTGGTCGGCATCATAGCCACCACGCCAACCGGAGTATGGATAAATGGGCTGCTGTCTTTACCACCCGCTTCCAATAAACAAACGGTGATATTCGGGTCTTCAGACAGTCGTGAAGCCATGACACAACCCGCAGAACCACCGCCAACAATTATAAAATCATAGCTATCCATTGGTTGTCTCCCCGATTTCTAGTGGGTGTAACTCTCGCTTCAAAATCTTGCCTGTCGCCGTCATCGGTAACGCTTTACGAATAAACACCTTACGAGGGTATTTATAATCCGCCAATTGCTCGCGACACCACGCTATCAGCGCTGCGCTATCACATTGTGTATGTTCATGAAGTACAACATGCGCATGAATTTCTTCGCCTAGACGATCATGATGTTCACCCACAACCGCGACCATTTCTACATCAGGATGACACATCAATACTTCTTCGATTTCACGCGGATACACGTTGTAACCACCACGGATGATCATGTCTTTAACGCGATCGACAATGAACAAGTTGCCGTGCTCATCGGTGCGTCCAATATCTCCCGTCAGGAACCAACCGTCTCTTATAGCTTCTGCCGTTGCCTCTGGCCTTTGATAGTAGCCTTTCATGACACTTGGACTTTTGATGCAGACTTCGCCCAATTCACCCATGGCGACTGAATTACCTTGTATGTCTGTAATCTTAATAAGATGACCACACAAGGGTTGGCCAACACTGCCCGACAAGCGATCACCATCAATATGGTTAAAAGTAGCAACAGGCGCAGTTTCAGACAGTCCATAACCTTCCAATACCGGAAGTTCGAATCGAGATTCAAATTGTCGGATAACCTCAAGAGGCATAGATGCACCACCAGACACACCAAGCCTTAAGCTGTGTTTAACCTGCTCAGAGCGCTTGCTTACGTTTTCTAAACTACTAGAGGACTCTTCTCCCGCCTTTAGCAGCGCGATATACATGGTTGGAACACCCGCAAACACGCTAACTTTGTGGCTAATGATCTGTTCGATCACCAGTGACGGTTCAAAACGTGGAATCAACACCATAGTCGAACCCGTTAACACACTCGCGTTCATCATCACTGTCTGGCCGAAACTGTGGAACAGAGGCAGTGTGGCCATTGTCGTGTCACTGTATTCCAATCTCATTAAATACTGAGATGCCATCGCATTGGTTTGCATGTTGGTGTGAGAAAGCTCAGCGCCTTTTGGCTGACCTGTTGTGCCAGAGGTATAAAGGATCACCGCGGTATCATCGCCATGGCAAGCCACGGATTCAAAACGAGTAAAAGGTTGTGCCATCCAGTCGGTAATCGATTCATGCTGCTGATTTGCTTCTGAAGGAGTTCCTGAGTTTATTGGGATTGGCATCTCAATAAAATGTTCACACTGATTTGCCTGTTCGAAGCCTTGTAATCCATAGCGTCCAATTGGCAGATCTTCACTACCCTCAAAGCATAAATAAGCTTTCGCATCTGAATCATTAAGGTGATAAGCGATCTCTCTGGCCTTGAATAACACATTCAAAGGCACCACCACACAGCCCGCTTTTAGAATCCCGTAATAAGCGATTGGGAAATACGTGACGTTCGGACACGACAACGCGACCTTGTCTCCTTTCTTTAACCCGAGCCTTTTTAGATTCGCGGCCACGTTTCCAGAAAGTTGTTCTAACTGAGAAAAGCTGACTTCATCCGATCCCATACGCAGAGCAGCTTTAGTTGGAAAAAGCGAAGCGCTACGCTCCAAGTTAACAGCAAGATTGTGCATCCATGATCTCCTTATTCGGCTTAGACTTGTTAGTCACGGTCACCGTAGACGTTCTAATAGTTGTAATCGTTATAAGTGTCTTTCTTCTAATCACGAGCTTGTACGTTGATGTGTAGCGAACACAATGCAGCGAGTTAATTCGCAAAGTGACGGGTACGACCCAATGTGCAACTTGTTAAATTACAACATTTTGATAACATATCGAACAGGTTTCAAAAAGACAAAAACCGGTGATATTCGGACACATCATCAACGAAGCAGATAAAAGTTTGAACAAGCTTAGGAAAGTGAGAACAGGTCTGACGCACAAATGTTAGAAGTTCGGGTAAGATGACGATATTCAACAAGAGGCATCCTATGGAATACACCGCAGTCTATGAACCCGATATGCAAGCATTCGGTATTCTTGACCTTCAATTGCTGCATCGTTACATGTCGCCCGCTCTCAGCATCGAAGAACTGCTTGAAGGCAGTAACATCGATGATCTTCAACTCAACACGCCAGACACGCACATTACCTTGGCGCAAAAGTTGGCGGTGTTTAGTAATGCGCTGGCAAATACCAACGAAGAAGGTCTTGGGCTCAGAGTCGGCCAACAAGCGCGTTTCAGTGATTTCGGTGTTTTAGGGTATGCGGTGTTCAGTAGTGAAACACTATTGGATGCCTTGTTGATTGGATTTAAATATCTACAACTTGCAGGGCCAGTGCTAAGAAAAACTATGTCTGTTGAACACAACGTGGGGCATTTTCGCGCAGAACAACTTATCGATTTGGATTCGCTGCTGCCTTTTTGCTGTGAATACTGGTTCACTGCGATTCAAAGCCTGTGTGAAGAAGTGCTGCAACAACCCTTCCCCTCACAAGTCATTCGGTTCCCTTATCCCAAGCCAGAATATGGCGATCTGTACAGTGAGATTTTCCGTTGTCCAGTCGAATTCAACAGTGATCGTCTTGAATGGCAGTTCGACGCGACAAGTTTGTATTCGCCTCTTCCGACCGCCAATACCATTACGCTGCAGATGTGTTTGAAATCGTGTGATGACATGCTGGCGAAAGTCAGTGCGCCCACCAGTCTGAAAGAGAAAGTCTCTCAGATGTTGATTGAGCGACCTGGGTGTTACCCTTCCATAGAATCTATCTCTTCAGAATTGGGGATGTCTTCTCGCACGCTGCGCCGGCACCTCAAAGCGGTTGATACGAGTTATCAGAAGATTCTTGATCATGTTCGTTTTCATCTTTCTCGACACTATCTTTCTTCAACTCAAATGAGCATTGAAGAGATATCCGAACGCGTCGGTTTTTCTGACAGTGCTAACTTTCGACATGCGTTTCGTAAGTGGAGTGGCAGTTCACCAAGGCAATACCGTAAAGAGGTCGTCTAACACTAAATCACGCACTAAATTAAAATCAGATAACGCCAATGACTATCCGATCGCTTTCTCAATTAAATAGCCGATGAACAAGGGTTTAACGGCTTTTTGACCGCATAAAATTTTGCCAAATCGTAAAATATCGCAATGGTATTTTAGTTTAGATTGGCGATAAATTTCTTTTATCTTCACGACCATTTTTATTCGTTTTACCCAATTCAGTTTCTCCCCCATAGTCGCGGAAAATTCATCGTTTCTTTCACTATTTAGAGGCTCCTGCATTGGACAACATCCAACCAACAACTCGCATAACTGTTCCTGTTATTGTATTGTCTTTTTACGCGATCGCTTCAGGCTACTTAATGAGTTCATTACCATTAATGCTGTCTGAGTATGGCTTAGACAGTAACCTATCGAGTTGGTTGGCGAGTGCCTTTTATGCAGGTCTTTTAGCGGGTACGTTATTGATTGAGCGTGCAATCGCGCGTGTTGGTCACAGAGATGCGTTCGTTATCGCACTGACCATTTTTATCGCAACGATCCTTGTATTACCGTTGGCACCACATCAATCCGTTTGGCTGTTGGCTCGTTTCGTGGCGGGTGTGTCTGTCGCTGGTATTTTTGTGATTGTTGAGTCTTGGCTAATGAGCGGTGACGAATCTCAGCGTGCGAAACGTTTAGGGGTTTATATGTGTTCGCTATACGGCGGCTCTGCCGTTGGTCAGCTTGGCATTGGATACCTTGGAATTACAGGCGGCGTGCCTTTCATCGCAATGTTCACCCTGCTGTTTGGGGCAATCATTGTATTGATGTACGGACAAGCAACAGCACCACAAATTCACGATGCGCAGTCTCTATCACTGAAGCAAATCAGCAAGCTAAGTCACAGCGCTTTGATTGGTTGCATTGTTTCAGGGCTAACGCTTGGTTCTATTTATGGCTTGATGCCTGTAGAACTGGCTCAACGTAACATCGCACATCAAGATATTGGTGGTTTGATGGCGTTAGTGATTATGGGTGGTATGGCTGTTCAGCCAATGGTGACATGGTTATCTCACCACATAGGACAAGTGTTATTAATGGCTCTATTCTGCCTGCTAGGGGTTGCAAGCATTGGCGTGCTCACTATCAACCATGATTTTTACGTTCTTGGTATGAGCTTGTTTGTATTAGGCATGGCGACGTTTGCACTTTACCCAATTGCGATTAACTTGGGTTGTCGTAACTTGGATCCGAGCTACCTAGTGTCAGTGACCCAGGTTATGTTGTTGTGTTACAGCGTAGGTTCAGTCGCAGGACCATTGGTAGCGGATAGCTTTATGGATTCACAAGCAGGACTATTCACTTACCTGTTTGCGTCTCTACTAGCGACAACGATTTACATGTTAATCGCAAGTCTAAAACGCTCTCCTCTGCAGATCGCAGGCGAGTGATCGAATCGCAGTTGTAATCTAGGGGCTCTTCACTAAAGGCTATTGGCCGGAAGGAAGCGCCCTTTTTGATGTGTCTTTGATACGGCTGGGGTTAACGATCAATTCGTTGAAATAGTGCTATTTATTAAAACTACACTACTGATTCGAACGACACCAAGTGATTCAAGCGAATTAAGGCTGGAAAACATAGCCTTCACCTGTGATCGTTAAGATCAAACTATCACCTAAAATTGAGCGTATTTCAGAAATAGCAACGATGACCGAAGAGTTAGTCACCTTCTCACCTTCCCAGCCAATATTTTTAAGCTGACGAACACTGAAGAGTTGTCCACGTTGACGATTCATAGAGAGAATCATCTTTCGATAAGCTAATGGCATGGTTCCAACAATATAACCATTTTCAAGGTTGCGTATAAGCTTCGTATTTAGCTCAATAACCTTTCCGTTTACCTCTAAAATCTCATTCTGTTCTTTCTGTTTACCTTCGATCACAGGGTAAGTGTCCGTATTCATATAATATTCCCTAACAGAGCAACTAACGACACAACTTTATTAAGAGATGTGTTTAATAACGTCACTTATAAATGGACGCTTAAATTCGAAGATAATCAAAGGAACACATACGGTAAAGAGATTAAATTTTTATTATTATTATATGAATAGATTATCAACAGCGTGAGTCAACATTTAACAAATAACCTTCGTTAGATATGGTATGTATACATTTACATCCTAATATCCTACGAATTTCACACACTGCGACAAGCACCGAAGCCGATGTGACCGCCTTCCCCGCCCAACCAACACGCTTGAGAAGCTGCTTGTTGATCACATTACCTTTATTTTGATACAGATAAAAAAGCACTCTTCTATGTGGCTCAGAGAGTGTGCCAATGATTGAACCACAATCCTGTTTTCGTACTATTTTTGTCGTTAATTGAAACTCTTTATTATTTATAATGAGCTTGGATGGAAATGTAACATCGTCTACATCATTAGCTAATTGTTGCATTGGTTCCTCATCTATCATCACTATCTTTTGGATATATTTCCAATAATATCGAATAGTGTAAAGATACTAAATCACAAGTTAACCGAATACAGTATTATTACTGTAAAATTTGATCTTACGACAACGAATAAAAACCACACCAAATCATTCAACACCCAACTAACAGTCTTGATAATCAATCACACTCACTGACACCATTTGAAACAGCGTTTGTGGTTGTCATTTCTTGTCGAACTAGTTAGAAACTCGTTGGCTTTTGCGATATTGGCTCGGCGATAAACCAAAGTGCTTTTTAAAACGATGTGAAAAGTTATAAGGATCTTTGTAGCCTAAGCGGTTAGCAATCATCGACACTGACCAATCTTGCTGCTTCAACAAACTGGTCGCTTTGTCCATTCTCAGCTGAATCAATTTGCTGCGAGGAGAAACGTTAAACAACGACTTTGTGACTCGATTTAACTGCTCTTCGCTAATGAAAACACGCTCGGCCATCCCCGCGACTGTCCACGCTAAATGGAGACTGCTCTCGATTTCGTTGTATAGCGCCTGAACACGTGCCGTAGTGCTGGTCGATTTAGGCTCAAAGCCCGTTAAGGTTCGAATGATCTCGCTCATGAGTAGTTTTCTGTAACTTGCACGGCCGCCAATTTCAAAGTGAACCAAGTTCATCAACGACCAGATTTGTTCGCACTGTCCAAAAGGCACAATGCTCTGACCTAAACTCGCAATATGCTGCCATTGCGGGGTATCAGGCGTCAGCATCCACGCCATTTTCCAATAGTTGTATTGAGGATCAAGCTCAAAGCGAAATGGTGTTTCCGCAGGCAAAACCACAAGTGTGTATGGCGAAATAGCTTGTACCGAGGTTGCGGTTGTTAGAATGCCGCCCCCTTCTTGAGTGAAAATTAGTGTATGAACGTTTACGGATTCACGCTCAACCCAATACGCATCATATAACTTCGCCATGCCACCCATGTAAACACCGCAGCTTTTCATTTCTGGGATATCTTCAACGGTTAAAAAACGTTCTTTGCAATGCTGTGCGAGAAAAACATCATCTTGCCAGATAGATTTAGGCTTCATTGCATCAATGACGGATTCGCACAGGTTTTGTTGTTTTTTAAACATGTTGTTACTTCACTCAAATCACTATAGTTCTGCCATAAATCGGAGTGCTTATGACAACTAACATCAACCCTAACTCATCTATGAATAACAAGCCAGAGAGCATCTTACCTCGTATTGTTAAACTTGGTTTACCTGTTGCTTTGCAAAGTGCGCTGGTTGCTATTCTTGCCCTTGCTGACGTCTTAATGGTTAGTGATTTTGGTATGGAAGCAGCAGCGGCTGTGGGAATTGCATCAAAATGGCACTTCGTCGCTATTATGATTATGGCAGGGTTGGCCTCAGCAAACGGAACATTAGTCGCTCAATACTGGGGAAAGAATGACCGTAAAAGCGCTCGTACCGTGTCATCCATCGCAATGGTGTTTGGCTTAAAAGTTTTGCTGCCTGTCACTGCAATCATCACTCTTGGTTCTCAGTTTTTAATGATGTTGCAAACCAGCGATCAAACCGTGATTGAGCTTGGTGCCACTTACCTTTGGTACGGCTTCCCTGTTCTGCTGCTGACTCATATTGTGGTCGTGGTAGAAGCAAGTATGCGCTCTTCAGGTGACACCGTAACTCCACTATTGTTAGGCGGTGTTACCATCGCACTTAACATTGCGCTTAACTTCGTTCTTATTAAAGGTGCTTTCGGCATTCCAGCAATGGGCGTTGCGGGTGCTGCATTGGCGACAACTTTAGCGCGATTGATTCAAGTGGGCTTGATGTATAGCTACATGCGTATGCGTAAGCACTGGCTGTTAACCACCCCAAGCTCACCACATCGTCCGTCACTGTGGCTGTCTTACCGTCGTATTGCGTTACCCCTAACGATGAACGCAGTGTTATGGGCAATGGGTACCATGGCGTACCAAATGATCTTCGGTCACATGGGCACAACTGAACTTGCCGTGTTTTCGATGCTCGCGCCTTTTGAGTCGCTGTGTTACTCGATATTCTTTGGTATCTCAGTCGCCTGTTCAGTATTACTTGGCCACTCACTCGGCCGTGATGAATTTGATGATGCAATGAGCATGGGTCTGACGTTCATAAAAGCTGTGGTTGGGTTTGGCGCAGTTGTTGGCCTTCTTCTCTTCCTAGGTAAAGAGCAGGTGTTGAGTTGGCTGAACTTAACAGACGAGAAACTATACCCACTCGCCGCGCCTGCAATGATGATCATGTGCTTTGCTGTCGTAATTCGCATGCTAAACATGGTGATCATTAACGGTATAATTCGTGCTGGTGGTGACAATGCATTCTGCTTGCGCATGGATTTCATTGCGATGTGGATGGTTGGCATTCCAGTGTGTGTTTACGGCGCATTTGTCGCTGGATGGGATTTCAAATACATCTATGGTCTGATGTTGGTAGAAGAAGTGGTGAAACTAGCCATCTGTTCACACCGATACTTGAGCCGACGCTGGATCAACAACCTAACGGTTACCTATGAAGAGCCTCAAGCGGCGTAATCCTTTACGTTTAAGGTTTAAGGTTTAAGGTTTAAGGTTTAAGCATCGAATATAAACACAAAAAGGTCTGAGAAGTCAGACCTTTTCGTTTCTAAAGCTTTGATACTGCAAACAATACGTTACTTCTTGTTCATTCGGATATGACGATTAGACACATTCGGCAGCGGCTTTTCAGGCACTTTCCGTTTTTCATGTATCAAATGTCTGATCGCTAAAATCGGATGCTTGAGTAGCATTCTAGGCCCAGCATAACGCATCACTAAACGCATCTGCTCTTTCGGGTCGGGTTTGTAGCAATGAATCGGACACTTGTTACAGGTCGGTTTTGCTTCACCATAAGGGCACCTATCGAGCCGTGTTTCAGCATAACGCAACAGTTGCTCACACTCTTCACATAACGAGTTATTCAAACGAGCCGCACTGTGGTGATCTTTACAATAAATATGCACCATCGCAATAACGGTTTTGTACTCCGTCTTTAGTTCGCCTTGTAGAATGTTGTTATGTTGGAACATGATTAATTACCTAATGAGAAACCGTACAGGTTGAGATTGACGTTTTCATTTATCGCCTCTTCAACTCGTTCGAACACAAAACCTAACTTAGTCAGTAGTGCGATACTTCGAATATTATCAGAGGTTGTGATGGCAACTAAATGATCGATATCAGCATTATGTTTAGCTTGTTCAATTATCGCTTGTGCCGCTTCCAACGCAAAACCTTGTCCATAGACTTCAGGGACAAAACCATAACCAATATCATGCGACTCAAGTGTATCTCTTTTAATTAATCCACAGACACCGATTGGCGTTGACGACTCTTTAATTTCAACCGCCAATAAGCACACACCTTTCTCTTGATGCATTTTGAGAATGTTGTTTTCGATGTATTCAACAGCCTTGTCAGTATCTGTGATTTCCTTGTCTCCTATGTAACGCAGGAAATCTTCTGAGCTATATAATCTCTGGATAAACGCCGCATCTTGAGGTGTGATCATTCTTAATCGTAAACGTGCGGTCTCGACTGCCTGCATAGTGATATTTTCCTTGCTGAATACCATGTAAATATTGAGTTCTAGATCTAAAATGATTATCCTCCACCGCATAAACTAAATACAAGGCTATGCAGCAATGAACCGTAAGAAAAAAATCAATCAAATTCTAAAGAAACGACAGAAACAGGCGAATTCTAAACTGCATGGTAGCAACAAACCTCGCTACATCTCTAAAGCTGACCGCGCAAAAATGGAAGCTGAAGAGCAAGCGAAAGCCGCTCAAGAGCAAGCAGAAGGTACAGTAGACTTAGCTGAAGAAACAAAAGCTGCTGAATAAGCGTTTTGCTCTTTAGTCATCTTGCGGATTACGAACCGACAAGAAAAAAGCAGCCTAAATTGGCTGCTTTTTTGATCGTATTAAAATCTAACTGAATGACACTGCCGATTTTCTTTTTACGCCTAGCCCTTGAAAGGCTCAACTTCCCAGCGAGCGAATGGTGCTTTTGCGTTAACCCCTGCTCTTCCCCAACGGTCTACCGAGTCAATAACAAGAATTCGCTCATTCGGTACCAATGATTTAATCAAGTTGCTTGGCTTTTTCGCTGTGACTAACCAAAGTGCATCGTCTTCTGAAAACATCGCTTTTAGCTTCGCTTTATCTTCCTCTGTCCATTCCAGTTCGGCTTTGAACATGCGTTCTTCAACAAACAGTTGGCTACCAGACGCGAAATCTTCCAAGCTTTCTGAAAGCAGCAATACTGAATCCACGTCATTGTCGAGCAATACTGCTTGTTGCTTATTAATCAGCTCACGAACATCCAACATCACTCGTTGTAGGTTGCTATCAATCGTTTCAGCTTGTGTCGGCCACAACAACTTAAAGTCATCAGCCACAATCGCCGCCATACGCGTTAAGTTAGTTGGGTTTAACCACGCGTATTTGGACACATCACCACTCGATAATGTCAACGCAGCAACACCTTGAGCTCGCGGGGTAATCGCTTGAGCAGCATCAACCTCAACCAAACGAATGTTGCCTTGTCGTGCGTATACGAACGTAGGATCAGCCTGCCAGATAGATGACAACGTTAACGCAACCGTCGCCTTCTCCCCAGACTTAAGCACTTTGTTTTCGCCCTTAGTACCAAACCAGTTTGGCAGGCGATCAATACCGTAGCGCTTTGGCGGAAGATACTCGGTTGTTATATCCGTGCCTTTGGTTAACTCAGTTGCTAATGCATAAGTCACAGGTGTACTGGTTAGGATATCTTCAGCATGAACGTTGAGTGACACCATTGAGCCACCTAACAGCATGCAGCTAACTGCACTCACTTTAGCCGTGGCTTTTACTGAGCTTGAAATACGATTAATTAAGGAAGTCATAATTACGCCTTTCTTACAATTCGGTATAGCGTTGCCGCTAGGAAAAACGTCGCGGAAACGATAATAATTGAAGCGCCGGATGGTACCGGTAATTTTAATTCCATAGGCAACACCGTTCCAACCAAACACGCGATGGTTGCCAGGAGTGCAGACAGTAGTACAAAGCTACCCATGCGTTTAGTCAGCAATCGAGCCGTCGCACCTGGGATCAGCAATAGTGCACCAACCAGAACCGCCCCCACGATCTTCACGGCTGCAATCGTCACTAATGTAATCATCATGACAAACAAGTAGTCGTAAAAACTGGTGTTATAACCACGTACCTTGGCTATATCAGGGCTGATACAAGTCAAAAGAATACGGTTGAACGTCGGTATCAAGAGCAGAATAATGAGTGCGCAGCTGCCTGCAAGAATCGCTAAATCTTGGTCTGTTACCGTAAGAATCGAACCAAACAACACGTTCTCAAGCATGTGAATATTGATCTTACGTGCCACGTACATCAGTAACGCCGCACCCACTGCCAATGCTAGTGCAAGGAAAACACCAACTAATGTATCGTATGGCACGTTGGTTCTGTTTCTTACAAAATGAAGAAGCAGAGCGAAGATCATACAGAAACTGAACAGGCCAATAATTGGGTTTTCTGGTGGCTCACCAAGCAGGACACCGATAGCAATACCGGTTAACGCTGCATGGCCTACAGCTTCAGAGAAGAAAGCCAGACGCTTTGCAATCACCAAGGTACCAAGGCCACCTAGCAATGGGCCAAGCAATAACGCTGCAACCAGAGCATTGACCATGAACGCATACATGAAGCTGCCTGATAACCAACCCGCTTCAACGCCACTTACGGCAAGTTGTCGTAACCAATCCATTACGCAACCTCCTTCGATTTAGCGATGGCTACACCACTGCTGTAATGCTGGAATAAGCTTTCAATTTTACTTGGATGCAGTACTTGCTCGTGTGGGCCACTATCAACCAAGAATCGATTCACAACATGTACATTAGCGTCAAGGCGACGTACTGCGGTTACATCATGGTGAACGGCAAGAATCGTACGACCTTCATCAACACATTCTCGAATTAGAGATTCAAGATAACGAACGCCCTGCTCGTCCATACCAGTCGTTGGTTCATCCAATACCAGTAGGCTTGGGTTATCCAACAGCGCTTGGGCAAACAGTACACGTTGCTGCTCACCGCCCGATAACTGACCCATGCGGCGGTCGCTGCGTGTCGCCATGCCAACGCGGTCTAACTGGGCAAGAGCAAGATCCAATTGCTTAGATTTACGGCGCCAAAACAATGGGATTCGCGTTTGATTAAGCAATACGAAGTCCATTACCGTCAAAGGTAAACTCGATTCGAAAGTCGCTTTTTGGGGAACATAACCAATACTGGGCTTTTCTGGCCAGTGGATATTGATTTGACCAGAGAAAGGCGTAAGTCCAAGTACAGATCGCAGCAAAGAAGTTTTGCCTCCACCGTTTGGCCCCATAATCACATGACACTCACCCGCTTTAAGTTCTAGTGAGATATCATCAAGAATCACGTTGTTATCGTATTGCAGGTCGAGTTTATTAATTGAGATTGATGGACCTAGCATTATGCGTTCCCGCTTTTAACTTGGTTCGCCGCCGCAAATTTCATTGCTTCGATTAACGTTTCTAGGTTTTTCTTCATCTCAACTTCCACTTTATCGTCTTCATATTCGCCGTGCGTCATGTGAGAAAAACGGTACAACTGAACGCCTGTTTCAGCTTCAATGGTGTCAACAAAACGGTTTGGCATATTTAGCTCGTAGAACAGAACATCAATACCCGATGCGCGGATCTTTTCGATCGTCTCTTGCAGTTGACTAGCACTTGGCTCAACACCGTGTGCAGGTTCAATCACCGCCGCCACATCTACACCAAACTCTTGGAGGATGTAGCCATACGCATTGTGTGTTGTCGCTACTTTCATGCCAGATGTGTCTAGCTCACCTAATGACAACATCGCATCACGCTTCATAAAACGAAATTGCTTGGCGTATTTGCGCGCGTTCTTGCGATAGAACGCAGCATTGTCTGGGTCGAGCTTAGAAACTTCACTTGCGATGGTGTAAACCTTTTGAATCGTGGTCGAAAGGCCAACAAAAGTATGCGGGTTCACGGCACCTTGACCAACAGACTGGCCTAATGCGGGAAGTAGAGGCACTTCTTTGTTTGCTTCGATCACCACTAAATCATCACGTTGCGCGGATGAAATCACTTTAAGCGCGAAGTCGTCGTGACCAATGCCGTTTACTACGATTGCGTCCATCTGGCTCAATCGTTTCAGGTCGTTCGGTTGTGGCAGGTAGTTATGTGGGTTGAAACCAGCGTCAACTAAAGGAAGAATGTTCACTCTGTCGCCTACTACGGCTTTCACATAGCTGTAGTAAGGTTGAAGCGTGATACCAATCGTCAGCTTGTCGCTGTCGACCTTGTATTCTTTTGCCAATGCATTGGGTGTCATGAACACCGCCAATAACGACATGAACAGAGTCATAATTCGCATAGTAAATCTCTTATTATTTGTAAATATTTTGTTTTTCGAGAGTCTCGGATTAATGAGAAGAAGCGTCATACTGGTCAGCAACTTCTGATTCATTCACCACCAATTTCCAACCTGCTGATTCCAGTGTATTTTCATCAAAGGTAGTCGGTTGGCTTGCTACGCCACCAAAGAAAATCCATATTTCCGGAGATACGCTGTTCGCGTTTAAAATAAAGGAATCGGCAAAGCCATGTTCACTTTGTGCAGGGGATTCGCTTGGCGTAGAAAAGTAATAACCACGCTCATCCAATAACCAAGCATGGGAACCTTTGCGCTTCCAACTCTGGTCTTCTACAAACGGGGCAACCCATTCATCTTTAAGTGACGCAACGCTCGGCCATTCACCGTCTGAGTCCATGCGTAGGTCACGAATCTCTTCATGAGCCAAACGTAACTCTGATAGCATCGCCAAGTTTTCTTGTTCTACATCCGTCACCAAAATTTGATGGTCAAGTACCGCTTTCACGTGGGATTCTGCCTGATGAAATGGGATAGCGACCGTGGCAAAGCTCAGGATGAATACAATGATCAGCCCTACCCATTTGCCTTCTCTGCCGCCCGTATCAGCACGTACGCCTTGAATCATCATTTTTCGCTGATCTCAACAACGTCTACTTCAACAGGAAACTCGTGGCCTGAATCAAACACAAGATAGAACTCAGTGTCGGGGTTTGGAAATTCAACGATAGAGCGCTTATCCGTCATCTCTTTTGCAATCAAGTTATCTTCGTAGTCGTACATCTCAACCGCGTAATCAATCGCTTTACTGCCGTCTGAGTAACCCGCTTCACAGACCACGGTTTTGCCTTCAAACCAGCAGCTCATCAGTGGAAAGTGTGCTTGCGCAGGTAATGCAGCGAAACCAAGTCCCAAAGCCAAGCATGGAGTGATTATCGATTTTAGTTTTGTTTTTATTGTCATGGTTTGTACCCTAGCCACAGTGCAAATTCTCAGTAATAAACTGAGCGGTAAAGGGCTCAAATGAGCCCTTAAGTTTTTTGGTTGCTTAATCAGGGAGCTAACCCTGATATCACAGATTATTGAAGCAGTGCTTCGAACGTTAGGTGAACATTCGCGCTCGCTTTGTCTGCCAATGGGTTGTCAATCAACTCACCTTTGTAGTTCGCTTTCATTACGTAACGACCTGCCACATCTGGAGTGAACGTAATTTCACCGTTCTCGTCACTCACAACATCAATCTGCTCTTGGTGGTTACGGTAAAGCGTACCTTCGCGAGTGATCTCCGCTTTCACGTCTTTTTGAACTTCACCGTTGTAGAAGAATTGGAACGTTACGGGTTCGCCTTCAATGATGTCTGAAGGGTGTGTAATAGGCTTCATTTCAAGTAGCTTGCCTTCAATCTTAAATACTGAATCCGATGGCTTACCCACTGTGATGTAGCTTTCTGCACGAGTGAAACTAATTTGTGTTACCACGTCACGCGATTTTGCAGGAAGAACCGAATCACGTTCCGCTTTGTTTGCTTTGATCCATTTCACAGTGTCACGACGGCCCGCTTTATATTGCGTGTAGTAAGAAGGCTCATTGTTAATCGCAACTTTGTGCGTACCTTCTTCTTCAAAATAGAAGTCGAAGATAGAACGGCGCTTACCACGAATAACAAAGTTAGGACGCTCGCTGCGACCGTCTGGCATGATGACATGAGCATTTTCGCTACCAGCAGGCTTATCAAACACAAACGTACCGTGAGACGCAGTTACGTCGAACGTTAGCCAATCACCACCTTCTTTAGATACAGTGAAGTGAGATGGCAGGATCCAACGCGGGTGAGCTTGCGCTGTTGTCGTTGCTGCTAAGCCAAATGCCATAACACCCGCTAGTGCAAGTGCCTTAATTTTTGTCTGTTTCATCATGTTCAATTCCATTATTTATAATTGTTAGCCGTGTCGCTCAATCTGAGCCTACGATGACGACTGTCTATTCTGTTCAGTTTGCTTTTGCGATTTCGCACTTACTATCTAGCGATGTAGTTCAGAGTGATTTCACCCGTCTCTTCCGTTGCCTTTAGCTCATATGAAGCATTTGTATCCGTTAGTGATACTTTTTGACGAAGGTAATTACGGCCACCGTGTTCGCGAACAACTTCGATATGAACCGTGTACTCGCCCTGTTCTAGAGTTTGGCCATCATCGCTCTTACCATCCCAAACGAAGCGGTACTGGCCAGCAGGACGCGTTGCAGACGTCACTGCATCAACCAATTCACGATCGTAACGTCCAACCTTTCTCCACCAGCTACGTAAGTCTTTAAGCCATTCATCTTTACCGACCCAAAGCTCAATGGTTTTCACTGACTTTCGTTCGCTGTTCTCTACCCATACCGCCACATAAGGACGCGCGTACATAGAGGTATCGATCTTTGGAAGCTTAAAGTTCACATCAAGTTTTGCCGTATCAGGGATCGCTTGTGCCATACCTAGGCTTGGCAAAAGAGATAAAGCAAGAAGCACCTTGCTCCAGTTCATTTTTTTCATGTTTAACAACCTTTTAAATCCGTTTAACCATTAATTATTTCTTCAAGTCGATTCATCAAACTGATTCGTCAAGTCAAATAATGGTTAAGGTACGGCGACAAAATAGATAGCAAGTGAGATTACAGACCCAAACACCGTCCATTTAATGGAGGTGTTGAGTGTTTTTTTCTTAGGTAACAGTAAGCACACGCCAGTAAGTACAAAGAAGACCATCAGTAGTGCTGTAATATCGATAAACCATTTCCAGACCTCACCGCTATTACGGCCTTTGTGTAGGTCGTTCAACAATGCGATAACGCCGTAATTCGTGGTTTCGACTTCGACCATTTCAGATGTCACGTCAACAAACACAGAAGCGTTGTAGCCTGGTCCTTTGAAGTCCATAGACACTTCACCGATGAGCAACTCACCGTCTTCAATCTCTGCGTAGATGTCCAAACCTGAAGGAACGCCGGAAAGGTTAGCTTCTTCAAACAGAAACGTTTCAAAGGCTGTTTCGTCAGCTTTTAGACGTCCGTCTTGGATCGTAAATACACTCGTGGGAAGCATTAGCGTAGCGCGTTGGATATTGGGTTGGCTTGACTCAAATAACTCAGGTCGGTTCAGGGTGATGCCTGTCACTGAGAAGAAAAGAACAACGAACAGAAGTGCCATTGAAATATAAACATGAAGTCGACGAGCCCATGATTGAACCGCCCTACTTTTTAACGACATACAAACCAATACCTATAAATTTTATGGCGTCAATTTAGTTGATAATCATTCGTATTGGCATTCAATTTACATTGTTTACGTTTGCCTAGCGGCGTAAGGAAATTTACATAACATTACATGGGAAGTAATCGAACTGTTTGCATATTCTTGCTAACTTGTACTAGAGGCAATTGATAAGTTGTATTTGAAGTTATCGATAGTAAGGTCAAACCTCAAAAAAATCTCAATATCAACATGCTTGATTGAGGTTGGTTTAAGGTAGAAGTTGTAGCTTTAAGGAATGAAAGTTGGGACTATTTGGTCGTTGGCTCACTTTGACGATCATAATCAACGATGATTCATCGGTTGCTATGGTTTGTTAAAATTCGAACCAATAACTGGTTTGATGATAGCTAATTAAGCTTAAAAGGATTTGAAATGCGTATTATTGTTTTGGCTTTTGCTGCGCTAGCAACAGCGTGCAGTAGCCAGATGGCCAGCACGGAAGAACATATCCAAAAGTATATAGGTTCAAACATAACCGATGTACAAGAACGGTATCTCACCGAACGCTCACGCCCTGTGAGTTTTTGGGCATCTCGAAACTATGCCTGGGTTGAAACGATGAAACCATTAGATAATGGTTATACCTTGCATGCCTTTAAGAACCCTTATCGTGACTGCACCATTAACTGGATCGCAGACACCAGTGGTGTGATTCAAAGTGCTACGCCTAGTGGGACGATGTGCGATCCGTAATCGATCAATCCGATGAGTAAAACTAGACCAACTCTAGCCACCAAAATTACGAGACAAATTAAAAAGGGTGTCATTTGAACGATCAAATGACACCCTTTTGCTGCTTTGGTTGTTTTCTTTTGTTTCTTCTGTTTCTGGCTATCAGCCGTTAGACGTTTCCGTTATCACTGACTGTTCGTAGCTGAGTCAGATATTTAATCCAACCTTTTGCTTCAGAAGATGGTTCAATGTTGTTTGCACGTTTTGCTTGAGTAAGCGCGTTATCAAGATTCTTTAGCTTGTACCAAGAACGTACTTTCGCTAAAGCAACATCGGCTTGCTTGTTCTTGTCTTTCACTTTATCCAAAACAACCAGAGCACGATCGTAGTAACCTTGCTGAACCAACAACTGAGCTACATTCCAATGATACTGCGTGTCTTTTTTAGACGCTAGCGTCCACACTTCAATGGCACTATCCCACTCTTTAGCTAACTGCCAGTAGGTTGCCTGCTCCGCCAGAAGTTGAACATCGCTGTTCGCATCATCTAACTTAGCGATCTCTTGTGCAGCACGCTCTGGAATGCCTCGTTTAGCATAAAGCTGAGCCAGTAATCTGCGGTCTGAGTTTTTCAGCTCAACACCTTGTAGATCGGCAAGCGCTAACGTGTTCAATGCATCTCGGTTACGTTCTAGCCTTAGTTGAATACCGACAAGTTGACGCCACCAGTTGTCTTTTTCTGGTTGAAGTTCAATAAGGCTTTCCAGTGTTGGGATAGATTGCTTCCACTGCTTTAACTGTAACTGTGCACCCAACTTTAGCGATAAAGGTGACAACTCTGGTTTTGAATTGAACTTTTCATGATGACCAATGGCCACTAGTACTTTCGACCAGTTTTCAATTTGGTATTCAGCTTGTGCAATTCGCATCCAAAGCGTGTCTTTCCTTTCTGTTTCTGGCACAGTTTTTACTAACTCATAATAGTGCGGAAGCGCATTTTTAAACTGCTGATCGTTTAATAACAGATCGGCAAGCATACGCTTCGTTACCCAAGCTTGTTCATCCACCAACAAATTAGTGTCTACGGCGTAAGTAAGCTGCTTAATTGCCTTATCGGTTTTACCATCTTGCCAGTAAAACACACCCAACATACGAGCTACGTACGCTTTGTCGTAGCCTTTAGAAAGCTCCAAGCCTGCAAGTACGTCAATCGCCTGTTTAACCTGTTCATCTTGAGCAAGCTTATGCGCCTTTTGAACACGAATAGCAGTATATTGGGTTAACTCTTGTGCCTGTGTTGTAAGGGCCATTAACAACAAGCCCACTAATATCCATATCTGTTTCATCATTTTGCCAACTTAAACTCTAGTTTCACGGTTTGACCAACCTGAGCTATCGCTTTTCCATCGACGACTTTCGGTTGATATTTCCATTTTTTAAGTGCTCTCATCGCTTCACGTTCAAACATACGACGTGGGTTTGCGTCAGTGACTTGAATGTCAATTGGGCGTCCCGTTTCATCGATGGTAAAAGACATAATCACATGACCTTCAGCGCCACGCTTAAGCGCTTTTGCTGGGTAACGAGGTTCAACTCGATACAAAGGCATTGCCTGTTGGTTCGACCCAAAATCCGAAAATGTCGGCGCGTTAATCGCTAGGCCATCAACCGACGTATTCAAATCCAATGAAGGCAGTGAAGACATCGAATTCAGAGGCGTGACTTCAGCTTGTGACTGAGACGGTTGCGCTTCTGGTGGCGGCTCTGGCATTTCTGGCTGTTCAGGAACTGCACGTTGTCTTCTTTGGACTTCTTGTTCAGCTTCAACCATCACCATGTTGAAACTTAACGTCTCACTGTTGTCTGGTGACCGCTGGTGACCATTATCAACCATCCAAGCCATGAAAGAAAACAGAGCTAAACCCAATGCACCTGCTAACGGTAAAGCAAGAAATAGGCGAATCATTTATGAAGGTCCTCCAAGATCATCGCTTTTCAGCAGCAAGCGCAATGTTTTTAACACCCGCACC
This sequence comes from Vibrio bathopelagicus, assembly GCF_014879975.1. Lineage (NCBI taxonomy): Bacteria > Pseudomonadati > Pseudomonadota > Gammaproteobacteria > Vibrionales > Vibrionaceae > Vibrio > Vibrio bathopelagicus. Next base: position 1,165,995 of record NZ_CP062501.1, read on the forward strand.
TTTGGCGGCGTCCATCACTTTAACAACGGTTCCGTTGTAAGCGTGTTCATCTGCCTGAATGACTAAAGAAGCATCTGGTTGTTCTAGCAATAAATGTTCTAACGTCGCTTGAACACGTTCAACATCAACGACACGTTTATCAATGAAAATGTCATTCGCAGACGTAATCGCAACAAAGATGCCCGCATCTTTTTGGCTTACTACGTTAGAAGCTTGTGGGCGATTGACTTCAACCCCTGATTCACGAACAAATGAACTGGTCACAATAAAGAAAATAAGCATGATAAATACAATATCAAGCATCGAAGTAAGGTCTATTTGAGCCTCTTCGTTTTTAGAATGACGTCGACCGAGTCTCATCGTTGACTCCTTAAAGATTTTTCTAATTTCAATTCTAAGCGGTTACACACTTTCGCTAAGCGAGCGTGAACAAACATTCCCGCAAGTGCAGCAACCATACCCGCCATGGTTGGCAGCGTTGCCAACGAGATACCTGAAGCCATCAATTTAGGGTCACTGCTTCCTTGAGTCGCCATGACATCAAACACCGAGATCATACCGGTGACGGTACCTAACAAGCCCAACATCGGACAAATAGCGACTAACAGCTTAATAAAATTCAAGTTTTGGTTAAGTAAGATACTTGCTTGCCCTAACCAACCTTCACGAATGGCTTTGGCGTGCCAAGAAGAGTGATCTTCTCTTTCATGCCATTTTGCAATCCAAGCTTGGCGTTGCTTAGGAAAGTAGAACGCGAGATAAAGCACGCGTTCTACCACTAACACCCAATACACTAGGACAACAGCGGCTAGCCACCACAAGACGAAACCGCCCTGCTCCATAAAGCTTGATAAAGACAGCAGCCAGTCACTCGTTAACCAACTCGCTGGTAATAGAGAACCCGACAAAATATCCATTACGCAGCAGTCCCAACTGGTGAAACAATAGCTTTTGATTCAACTGTCCTTTCTGCCTGCTCAGCAACAAGGCCAATGCCCTGTTTCTCAAGAATATTACGAATGTTCTCTGCTTGAGTGCTAAGAATGTTATGTGCCAATAGCAGTGGCATTGCAGCAACTAGGCCAAGTACCGTTGTTACAAGCGCCATGGAAATACCACCCGCCATGACTTTAGGGTCACCATTACCAAACTGTGTGATCACTTGGAATGTTTCGATCATGCCGGTTACGGTACCCAACAAGCCAAGCATTGGTGCGAGTGCCGCCAATAGCTTAAGCATCGATAGGCCTTTCTCTAAGTGAGTCTGCTCATCAACAACCGCTTCTAAAAGGCGTAGCTCTAGTGCTTCAACCGTTTGGTTTTGCTCTTTGTTATAAACTGCAAGAACACGACCTAGAGGGTTGTTGCCCGCTTGCTCTGGGTTCTTAAGTTGTGCGCGAATTTTCTGACGAGCGATAGCTAAAGAAATACCACGAACCAATGCGATGATTAGGCCAATAGCCAGCAGGCCAAGAATCACTTTACCAACGACACCACCCGCTTGGAGGCGATCAGCTAGGCTTGGGGTCAGCGCTAGTTGTTCAAGCATGAATCCACGAGAAGGATCGACAACAACATTAGATACTTCGCCATTCGCAAGTGAAGAAAGCGATGCCAGTGTTGGACCATTTGATGGCTGTTTTAGATACGCAATTGCATCTTCGCGCTGAGTATTCCAGCTAACGTAACCTTGGTCTGTCACTAGACCAATTGAACCTAGACGGTAAGCGTCAACTGTTTGTGTATTGCCTTCACCGTTAATGAACGCAATTTGAGATTTGCTAAGCTCTGAGCTCGCTTGAATCTGCTCAACCATGCTCATCCACAAGCCAGAAAGCTGTGGCATTGATGGTAGTGATTTAGCATCGATAATTTGATCAACGGTTGCAGTATGCTCAGCACGGTCAACACTGTTTACTGTTGAGCTAAGCTCTGCACCCAATTCTTTTGCGTTTTGACGAACGACGCCAAATAGCTCACCAAGGCTACCTGTTTCTAAACGCAACTTCTCTTCTAAACGAGCAAGTTTGTTTTCGTTATCACTGAATGTCTGAGTAAGAACGTCTGTAGCGCCCTGAATTGAAGTACGTTTCGCTTCAAGCTGCGCCTTGATCGCTTTCAGTTCTTGTTCAGTTTTTTTGAAGTCAGCTTCACGCACTACGTTGTGAGAAGCTTGAGTACGATTCTCTGATTTAGCCTTGTTAACTAGCTGAGCAGTCGTATCAGAAGCTGAGAAAGCAGAAAATGAAATTGAAGTAATACAAAGCAATGCTGCTAATGGCTTTAAGTTCATTACTTAACCTCCGCAACAGTTAAAGAAACAGGTAAAGTAATCAAGCTTGGAGCCGCTTGTTGACCAGCAATATCGTAGGCTTTATCTAGCTCAGACTTCATTGAAGAGTCAAGCTCTTGCCATTGATCTTCTGTTTGATCCCAAGACCAATATTGGCTGCCATTTAGATTGCGAGCGACTAAAGAGATGCGACCTAGGTGCAATACATCAGCCTCAATCGTTTTTTCACTAGTCAATGCTACACGACCTTGATAGACACCTAGCTTAATACCGTAGTCCATCTCGATTTGGTACGCCTCTAGAATACGACGGTATTTCTCAGCATCACTTACGTCAGCACGAGTCATCATCGCTTGAAGCTTTTCAACTCTTTCTAGACGCTGTTCTTTCTTGATTGGCACATCTTTCTCAACTAACTGCTGAAGGCCATCAATCATCTGGTACATCAGAGGCACAACACCTTGACGTGTATATTTGATTTCGTCGATCTGCCCTTCAATGCTCTGAGCTTCTTGATTCTGGCTCTCAACCAATGCAGCAAGGTGATCGTGATAGATTTCTAAGTTTTTAACTTCTTCTTGCAGACGCTCAATCTCAGCTTGCAGCATCAAAGTTGCTTGTGAGCTTTTATCAATAACCCTTTGGCTTGAAGCCGACGCGTTATTGGTCTTGTTTTGAATTGATTGAGCTTGATCCAAGCTGTTTGCCATCGAAGACGTTGCAACCAAACTGATCGCAAGTGCTAGGCTAGTTTTTAAAAGATTCATAATTGTAGTCATTTACTATAAGAAGAAGGTCAAATGAATTTTATTGATAAGCAGTCTCATTATCATTAAAAGTCACTCACATTACTAGGGATATTTTACGAAATAGCAGAATCGCGAAAGGGGAAAGCCGAAACTTTCCCCTTAGTATTTATGCTAGTAATAGTACCCTACTAACAAATTAGTATTTTACCTGTAAAGTCGCCATGTAGTTACGACCTTCGCCAACAACTACACTGCTTGTGCTGCCACCTTCAAGGTAATCAGTATCAAACAAGTTCTCTACGTTGAAACGTGCAACGAAATCTAGGTTTTCGTCATACTTCATTGTATGTGCGATACCCATGTCTACACGAGTGTAAGCGTCTTTTTTGAATGTGTTTGCGTCTTCTGTGTAACGCTCACCTACGTGGTAAACACCTAGGTTTACATCAGTACCGTTATTGAACGAGTAAGTAGACCAAATGCTGGCTGTAAACTCTGGCACATCTGCTGGAGTTTTGCCTTCAAGTGCAGGATCGTTTTGGTATTCAGCATCCAAGAACATTGTCGATGCACTCAATGAGAACGCTTCAGTCATGTAACCAGTAGCCGACAGTTCTACACCGGTATGAACTTGTTCGCCAACTTGGCTTGTGCGTGTTTCTTTGCCGTTATTAGTTGCTGGATCTAGATCTTCAGTTACTTGCATGTTCGATTGAGTAATCTGGAACAATGCTCCTGATACAAACAAGCGTTCATCAAACAGTTCCCATTTAGAACCTAGCTCGTAAAGTGTACCTTTCTTAGCATCTTGAGACTGACCAAAGTTCACGTCATCTTGGTCTGTGATTTCACCAACAGGTTCGAAGCTTTCAGAGTAAACCGCGTAAATGGAACCGTTTGAAGCCGGAGAGTAAATCACGCCAAACTTAGGAAGAATGTTGTTGTAGCTCTCTTCTTGATTAGAACTGCTCGTCGTTTTATCGTAAGCGAAACGTACGCCACCAAGCACTTGCCATTGTTCAGTAAGTGTTACTAAGTCTTGAACGTAAAGACCGTAGTGTTGGCTTTCAGAGTGAGATACTTCATTGTCGTTCTTGTAGCTAACGTTAGAAGGCATATCAAAACCGTTACCACATGCAGCGGCAGCTTCTGCTTCTGTTGCGTTAACACATGTGTAGCCAGAGTCGTATAAACGCTCGTAGTCGTAATGTAGACCATTCACACCAACAAGCAGACGGTGATTAACACCTAGCGCATCAAAGTCACCAGTAAAGTCTACGTATGCTGTATCAAACGTCCATTCATCGTGACGATCTGATACCTTGTAGCCGTAACCGCCGCTCTTGTCGCTATATACTGTGTTGTTCGATTCTGTACGTTGACGCTCATAGAACTGACGGCTAATTCCTGTTTTAACAGACCAAGTTTCGTTCAAGTTAGCAGTTACAGATGCACCGTAGTTTGCAACGTCGTTGTCCGTTTGAGCAAAACGTTGGTCATTAACCGTGTTAGGGTCGATAACCTTACCAGTAGAAGTATCGATTTTAGAACCGTTATCTAAATCGCCCTCTTCAATGGTGCGGTCGTAGTGAACTGACAACATGATGTCTTCGTTAATATCGTAATCAACAAATAGACCACCAACAAAACGGTCGGTTTCTACATCTGTACCATCAAAACGTGTACGGTAAGAGTCTTGGTTTTCTTGTGAAACAATAAGACGAGCACGTAAAGTTTGGTCATCATTCAATGAACCACTTACATCCGCTGTAGTACGTGTGTAGCTATCAGAACCAATATCTTGGCTTACGTTTACTTGAGTTTCGTATGTTGGCTTCTTAGAAACCATGTTAACAAGACCACCAGGTGCTGACTTTCCGTAAAGCAGACCTGCAGGGCCTTTAAGTACTTCAACACGCTCAAGAAGCTCTACTGGTTGACGGTAGTGTGACCAATGCTGAACGCCGTCACGCAAGTAACCAGAGCTGCTTTCTAGGTCAAAGCCACGAAGCGTAAAACGTTCACGGTTCGTTGATTTAGAGCCCGCGCCAACAGAAGCGTCATTTTTAAGAACTTCACCTAGCGTACTTGCACGCTGCTCATCGATGATTTGCTCATCGATTACTGAAACTTGTCCCGGAGTCTCTAATTGAGTAGCCTCCATGCGCATTGCTGTTGTGTTTGTGTCGGCTTTGTAACCGTAGTCACGACCTTCAACAACCATATGCTCGTCTGTTTTTACTGTTTCTGCCAATACTGCTGGTGAAGCTAATACTGCGCCGATCACTAAAGCCAATGGGCTCTTTGAAAACATGTCCTTTACTCCGCTTATTCTTTTAATCGAGCACTTTTTATTTATTCGATGTGCTCGTTGAACCGTTTCCGGTACCACTGAATCATTTCGAGAGAGAATATAAGTGATAATTATTACCATTTGCATTAAATTTACATTCTTTGCATTCGTAAAGTTTTGTAAAGGACTATCGACCAGTCGTTTTCTTGAACTTCATTAAAGCCAACTCAATACAGTCAGTTAACGCCCATTCACGTCAAAAAGTGGTTATCTGAGTCAAATCTTTTGAAACAGCGATATTGGCTCGGTCAATTTAAGAAGAGAGGATTGATAAGAAAACTGTCTTATCTTATTTACTACCTTTGAAACGACGGATTCATGTATAAAACCCTCGGTAAATGTAAATAAATGGTGAATTATTTTGTTTTGATTTGTTTAATTTACACAATTATCAGTGATTCTGATCACATCTATAATTTCAAACTCATTTTTTGTTTTTCGATTTGATCAACCGACTGCTAATCTCCCGCTCACTTTGAAAAGGTATCAAAGTTATAAATAATAAGGAGTGTTCTAAATGAATACCAAGAAACCTATGTCTCTAACTGGTCGAGTTATCCTCGGTATGGTCGTGGGCATATTAACGGGATTTGCCATTCAATCCCTTTTTGCAGACAACGGATTTGTTAACAACTACATCGTTAATGGACTCTTTGAAGTAGGCGGACAGATTTTTGTCGCCAGTTTAAAAATGCTTGTTGTGCCACTAGTCTTCGTTTCACTAGTGTGCGGTACGAGCTCTCTTAAAGATTTATCAACTCTTGGCCGTATGGGTGGCAAAACGCTTGCACTTTATATCGGTACTACAGCCGTTGCTATCACTCTAGCACTCACTATCGGTAACCTGTTCCAACCTGGAGCTGGTGCGGATCTTACTGCTGCGAGCTCTTTCAAATCAGCTGATGCCCCTTCTTTGGGCCAAGTAATCATCGACATGTTCCCAACCAACCCTATTCAGGCAATGGCTGAGGGCAAAACGCTGCAAGTTATCGTATTTGCTGTGTTGTTTGGTATCGCAATCAGTGCAGCGGGTAAACCTGGTGAACGTATCGCTGCAGTTTTCTCTGATCTAAACGAAGTGATCATGAAGCTTGTTGCTCTTCTGATGAACCTTGCACCTTACGGTGTGTTCTTCTTGATGGCGAAGCTGTTCTCTGGCCTTGGCTTGGGTGCAATTTGGAACCTAGCTGAATACTTCTTAGTGCTTGCGGGTACCCTACTGTTACACGGTCTGGTTACTTACAGTGCAATGCTTAAAGGTTTCACAGGTTTAAGCCCGATTACGTTCTTACGTAAGATGGAAGATGCGATCATGTTTGCGTTTTCAACTGCCTCTTCGAATGCAACGATTCCAGTAACAATGGAAACGGCTAAAAACCGCATGGGCGTAGACAACAAAGTCGCTTCGTTCACAGTACCACTAGGTGCAACGGTGAACATGGACGGCACAGCTATCATGCAAGGTGTTGCGACTGCGTTTATCGCACAAGCTTACAATATCGACCTGACTATGGGTGATTACCTGATGGTTATCCTAACAGCGACATTGGCGTCTGTTGGTACTGCAGGTGTTCCAGGTGTTGGTCTTGTTATGCTGGCGATGGTATTGAACCAAGTTGGTCTACCGCTTGAAGGTATTGCTCTAATCATGGGTGTTGACCGCCTTCTTGATATGATTCGTACCGCTGTAAACATCACAGGTGATAGTGCCGTAACCATCATCGTCGCTAAGTCTGAAGGTTCTCTTGATGAGTCTCGCTTCAATGACCCAGCAGCTGGCGAGAAAGAAGAAGAAGTTAAGCTAGCACGCCAACAGGCATAATCTAGCTTCTCTGCCGCTCTTACCATCAAGTTAAGGCGTAATTAATGGCTATGCCTTAGCTGATAATGAAAAGCGTATAAACAAAAACGCCACTGCATCTGCAGTGGCGTTTTTTATTAGGCATGTTTCTCAGCGCGCTTTCAGCCATAGTTACGTACTGAGCTCGACAGATAACAACGGGAAGCTAATCGGCGATTGGGAACATAAGGTTCACTCTAAGCCCCCCACCATCTCTATTCTCAGCAGTAACGTGCCCATTCATCACACCCATCGCTTCTTTAACAATCGCAAGGCCTAACCCGTAGCCACCAGACTGTTTATCACGGGCAGACTCTATGCGAGTAAACGGGTCGAATATACCTGCAATCTTGTTATCAGGAATGCCATCACCGTCATCCTCTACAGATATGACACTGTAACGTTTATCGGTGAACAGTTCATAAGTAGTCACGACAACATGAGCATTCTCACCGGCATATTTAATTGCGTTGCCGACCAAATTACCAATCACTCTGAGAAGTAACCTCTCATCAACGTTAACCATCGATGTCGGTGTCTCTAAATCACCCACTAAGGTCTGATTCGGCTTTAAGTCATTTTGCATCTGCGCAATGAGCATCGAACAATAGTGCTCCAAATGCATCAAGCTTAACTTGGTGTCATAACGTGACGTTTCTAGGCGGCTGAATTCAAGGATTTCCCCCACCAACTTATTCATCTCTTCCGTTTCGCTTTCCATTCGATCAAGTAAGCCAATGCTCTTATCATCCACCTTGTTGCGCAAAAGGTGTAAGGCGAGGTTCTGCCTAGCTAGTGGCGTTCTAAGCTCATGGGACACATCACGAATCAAACGACGCTGCTTTTCCGCCAGAGACTTAATTTCAAACGTCATGTGGTCAAAATCGTGAGCAAGTTCGTTGAACTCTCGCGTGGTTGAATCAAGCTCAGACACAACACTCACCGAGAAGTCTCCTTGTGCCAACCTTCGGCTTGCTTCCCTTAAGCGATCCAGAGGCTGTTGCAGGCTTTTCGCCATAATAATGGAGAACAGCGACAACACGATCAAAGCTATTACCGCTTTCAACATGTAAGAATAAGGTGCAAAGGACTTAGCCGGGTGAAACTGATGCGGCAGTTGAATCACTAACGTTTTGCCATTATTCAGCGGTAGACCGAATATAGGCTTACTGACACGATCGCTCAGTTGATGATCTAAGGTACGTAGGTACTTGAGTTTGAATTCAAAGTGCGGGTGCATATGTCGATGGGTAATTGGTCGATTGTTTTCATCGATAACAAACAGATAGTAGCCTTGAGCATTACCCCAGTCGGCTAACTCATCCATGTCCCCTTCTTCGATTAACACGTTGGCTTGATAGGCAAGGTCGAGCATTTCAGCTTTAACGGATTCTGGCACCTTCAATAATGCTTTCATCAACGTCCTTTCTGCCACACCTTGAAGGATCAATATGCTTACCAGAATCACTGTCAGGTAGCTGAATAACTGGAACGTTAAGCCATCCTTACGCCTAGCAATAAAATCAGGGCAACGCAGCAATTTTTGACTCATACCCCTACCGATTCTAGGTAGCTATAGCCTTTACCACGAACGGTTTTGATGTGTTGTTTAGACAAGCCAGCCTGAACAAGCTTTCGTCGTATATTACTGATATGCATGTCTAAATTACGATCGAAGGGACAAAGTTCTTTCTTCAGCACATGGATTTGCAGGTCGGATTTAGATACAACAATCCCGTCGTTTTTGACCAAATAATCAAGCAGATCTTTTTCAGTGCCCGTTAACGGTAAACGAGAGAGCTGTTCACACAAACCATGGTTAGATGAAGCTAAAGACTGTCTCTGACGCTCAAAACCAACGCGGCGCAAGATCACCTTAATGCGGGTCAGCAGCTCTGGAACGTTAAAAGGTTTGGCGATGTATTGGTCAGCACCCGCTTGATATCCGTCGAGCATCGAGGCATCGTCGTTAAGAGCGGTTAGCATAAGAATTGGAGTGGCAAACCGCTGGCAGATTCGCCTAGCAACTTGAATACCGCTGAGGTTAGGTAGCATTACATCGAGTAAGACTAAATCAACAGGGTGAGACTGAATGAACTCAAGCGCAGACTCACCACAATGAACGGTATCAACGTGATACCCTTCATTTTCTAAGACTTCGCCCAACAATTCACATAACTGAATATCATCATCAACAACTAAAACGCGCGACATCATACAAACCGATAAATAATAATAGTTTGCATTCTAATTATCGTTATTATTGATTTCAATTATAAAATACGAGATTTCTCTTAAAGTAAGAAATCTTTTTCAATCGGTACAAATTTTGATGCAGAATCGATAAGATTTTGAGCAGTTAACCCTGGAACACCATAAACTTCAACAGGCTTACCAAAGCGCTCCTTGATTCGCTCGACAAGGATTTCGAAATCGCCATCGCCAGATACCAAAACAATCTTATCAACCGTCTCAGCAAGTTCTATCGCATCTAACGCGATGCCCACATCCCAGTCGCCTTTTGCACTGCCATCTCGACGCTGAATAAACGGCTTTAACTTCACATTAAAACCAACACCACGAAGGATATGGTGAAATTGACGCTGCTTTGGATCTTGGCTTGAGATTGCGTAAGCATTAGCTGCGACAACGTTACGCCCTTCCGTAGCAACATACCAAAACTGGTTATAGTCAAAGTTAGAACGGTATTTGTCGCGCGTCGTGTAGTAAACGTTCTGAACGTCGACCAAAATTGCTATGTTTTCCATAAATTCATACCTTTAGATTTTCCGTATACCCTATTCTATTCAACCCTAAAATGCGAGCCGCTTTCTTTAATAAAAATGAACTCATTAGCTATGCTTAACGTAGTTGTTATTAGCTTAACTCAGAGCTTGTGTGAGTTTATCAAGGAAGGTGGAACATGCAGTACCGACAAATAATCAGAGCATATCTTGGTTGCGACACCAATGGCTCAGTGTTGCCTCGTTGCTGCGCAGCGTTAGCCAACGCAATCTCCAAATCACTGAAAACTCTAGTAACAAGTGCGGTTATGTTTATGATCCTATCCATCAACTCGTTGCACGCCTACCCAGCCTATTCCCATTCCAACTTACTCCCTCATCGCAGCGTGATCTATTTTGCGCCAACGGAAGACTCTGTCGTTAAAGCGTTTCTCAATGAAGTCTTAATCAACAACTGCCAATTGGACGAACGAGATGTAGTTATCATGGTGATAGCAGAGAGTGGTTACACGGTTCCGACTTGGCTAGAAGAAGAGTTTAACTTAGAGGCAGTTACCAGCATGTACGAGATCCCTAAAGGATCACACACCGCAGTTTTGATTGGCAAAGATGGAAAAGAGAAGCACCGATGGAGTGGTAAAACAGATTGGAAACAAATCACCAATATCATTGACGAAATGCCAATGCGCCAGCAAGAAATGCAGCGACAAGGCAGTCGCTGCAGTATTTGATTCTTGATGAGCTCAGTAGTGGTTTAAAGATTCATCTAGACGAGCAGACGGTTCAAGTTACTAGTTAAACCAAGCGAGTTTTTCATGAAGTTGAGCAACACTGCCTACAACAATCAACGCTGGGCTTTTAGCGACGCTCGCAAGGTTAGCTAAGTCATTCAACCCACCTCGATACACCTTCTGTTCTTGGCGAGTTCCGTTTTCAATGATCGCTACAGGCATGTCTGCTCGCATACCGTTATCAAGTAAATTCTTTTGAATATTCGGGCTCTCTTTTAAGCCCATATAGAAAACAATTGTGTGGTTATGCTGAGCAAGAGATTGCCAGTCAATATCTTCGCCATCTTTTTTAAGGTGACCGGTAATAAACTGAACACTTTGTGCGTGGTCACGATGTGTCAACGGGATGCCCGCATAAGCCGTTGCGCCTGCAGCTGCAGTGATACCAGGAATAACTTCAAATCTCACATCATTTTCAGCTAACGTTTCACACTCTTCACCGCCACGGCCAAAGATAAATGAGTCGCCACCTTTAAGGCGAACTACGTGCTTGTTCTCTTGCGCTTTAGTAACCAACAACTGGTTAATCTGATCTTGTGGTACACAGTGATGATCTAGCTTTTTACCCACGTAAAGCATTTCAGCTTCTGGGTTAGCCATCGCTAAGATATCTTTTGATACTAAGCGGTCATAAACCAAAACGTCTGCTTGTTGAATCACACGTGCTGCTTTTAGCGTAAGTAAGTCTGGGTCACCCGGACCTGCACCTACTAGTGAAACAAATCCTTTGTTTCCTGTTTTAACATTCGATGGCGATACTTCTGACATGCTTTGCTCCGAAAGTTAGCTTGTTATATTTCAAGCTTAATTCTGTATCACAATTCACAATGACGCTGTGAATTGCCAATATCCCTACTTCTTAGACTATCAGGTGTTGCCATAAAACTTCACGATTAATTCTAAACAAGATAGAAGTTTATATAACAAAACAATCTATTACGTTGAATAGCGCTGACTTTTGCACCAGTAACTGGCAAACAATGCTCACTGAGAGTGCATTCATGCCTAAGCAGAGGATGTTTAAATCAAAAAAGCCCCAAACATGATGCTTGGGGCTTATCATTTTTCAACTAAATGACTCAACGAACTAAAGAGTGCTGATTATTTAGCGTCTAGTGATGGCGCTGTTTTAGCGTGCGTAAGGTATAGAGGAACACACGTTAACAGCAGACCACCAACGATGTTACCTAGAATTGTTGGGATAAGGTTGAAGTTCAACCATGTCGCGATACCGAAATCAGCGCCAAGAATCATACCCAGTGGGAATAGGAACATGTTTACTACTGTATGCTCAAATACTAGTGCGAAGAAGATGAAGATTGGGAACCACATCATTGCTACACGGCCTGACACAGTGCGAGCTGTCATGTTACCAATTACACCTAGACATACCATTAGATTACAGAAGATGCCGCGTACGAAACACGTGATCCATCCGTCCATGCCCATGTTTTCAAAACCTAGGCTACGAGCTGTAGAAACTGCGATGAACTTTTGCGCTACCGCATTTGGGTCTAGAGAGAAGTTGCCTGTCAATGAAACTGCAACTAGGAAAGCCACGATAAGTGAACCAATAAGGTTGCCTAACCCAACAAGTCCCCAACAACGTAGGATACGGCCCCAAGTAATGCCTGGGCGGTTGTCGAATTTAGCTAAAGGAGCAAGGCCGAAAACGCCAGTTACTAGATCGTAACCCATAACACTTAGAATAACGAAGCCAACTGGGAACACGAGTGCGCCAACAAGGCCAATGCCCGTTTGTACCATTGCTGTAATAGCAACTACAACCGCTAGAGAAAGGATGATACCAGCCATAGTGCTTCGAATCAGGAGGTCGCGAGTACTTGTCTTCGTTTTCGCTTCACCTACATCGATCATCGTTTGAACGAATTCTGCCGGTTTAAAATCAGTAGACATAAGGTTGTCCTTAAAAAGTTTAAATTAAAAGTTAAAATCGGATAGGAAAAGATTCTAGTTGCCGAATTAAGGCAATATCGATAACTAGAACCCTTGAACTATCAAATCTTACTCATCCAAAGATTAAGCAGAGATTTCTACAGCACCTTTGGTAACACGAGCTTTGTACGCTTTCACGTTGAAGTTCTCGTCTTCCATACACACACCTGTTGTCAGGTTAAAGCGCTGCTTCTTAAGTGGGCTTGCCACCCAAAGCTCTTGTTTGTGCTCAACAATCAAGCCGCGTGATAACACGTTAGATTGAAAGTAAGGGTCGGTGTTACTAATCGCTAGTACTTCTTCAGCCTTAGTTGGACGGAAGATTGCCACTTGCTCACCAGCAACCAACGCACAAACACCTGTACCTGGAATAATGTCTTCGATCTTACAAACTTTGGTAAATGCCATGATGTCGTCTCCCAATTAAACCAGTTCAACGTGAAGGATATCGCCCTTCGCTTCAGGGTGTTTCTCAGTGAAAGTCGCTGGACGGTGTTGTTCACGGCCATCTTCTACAAACACTACGTTTTCATCGCGGTCATCAGCATTGATGAAATGTGCGAAGCGCTTAAGTTGAGCTTCATCGTTGATTGTATCTGTCCATTCACAAGCAAAGTTACCCACTAGGCCTGCAATGTCAGTTTCAAGTTGGTCATTGATACCAAGCTTGTTATCTACAATCACTTCACGTAGGTAATCAACACCACCTTCTAGGTTGTCCATCCATACCGAAGTACGTTGCAGTGGAGCAGCCGTGCGGATGTAGAACATCATGAAACGGTCGATGTATTTGATCAGCGTTTCTTGGTCTAGGTCGCTTGCAAGTAAGTCTGCGTGACGAGGTTTCATGCCACCGTTACCACATACATACATGTTCCAACCAGCGTCAGTTGCGATAATACCTAAATCTTTACCTTGAGCTTCAGCACACTCACGAGTACAGCCAGACACACCAAACTTCATCTTATGAGGAGTACGGATACCTTTGTAACGGTTCTCGATCATCACGCCTAGGCCAACTGAATCTTGAACGCCGTAACGACACCAAGTCGAACCAACACATGTCTTCGCCATGCGAAGTGCTTTTGCGTAAGCTTGACCCGTTTCGTAACCTGCAGCGATTAACTTCTTCCAGATTGCTGGTAAGTCATCTTTCTGAGCACCGAATAGACCGATACGTTGTGCACCAGTAATCTTGGTGTATAGGTTGTATTCAGCGGCAACATCCGCAAGAACGCTTAGTGCTTGAGGCGTTACTTCACCACCCGCCATACGAGGGATAACAGAGTAAGTACCGTCTTTTTGCATGTTACCTAGGAAGTTATCGTTGGTATCGTGCAGTTTCACTAGCTCAGGCTTAAGGATGTGCTCACCCCAGCAAGAAGCAAGAATAGAACCCGCTAGAGGCTTACATACTTCACAGCCGTAGCCTTTACCGTATTTCTCTAGTAGTTCATCGAATGTTTTGATTTCTTCGATACGAATTAGGTGGAAAAGCTCTTGGCGAGAGTAAGCAAAGTGCTCACATACATCGTTCTTCACTTCAACACCGGCTTTAGCAAGTTCAGCGTTTAGCACTGAAGTCACTAGTGGAATACAACCACCACAGCCAGTACCTGCACCGGTTACTGCTTTGATATCGCCGATTGTGTGATGACCTTCAGCAACCGCTTGAGCGATCTTGCCTTTAGTCACATCGAAACAAGAACAGATAACTGCAGATTCAGGAAGCGAGTCTGCGCCAAGTGTTGGCTTTTCACCTCCTGCATGAGCAGGAAGAATTAGAGCATCTGGGTGTTCTGGCAGGTCGATTTCGTTCAGCATTAGCTGAAGAAGATCGCCGTAGTCAGACGTATCGCCAACCATTACCGCGCCTAGAAGCTTCTTGTTGTCTTCGGAAACGATTAAGCGTTTGTAAACTTCTTGCTCTTCATTTTGGTAAACGTAGCTCTTGCAACCAGGAGTACGACCATTCGCATCACCAATTGAGCCAACTTTCACGCCCAGAAGCTTCAGCTTCGCAGACATGTCTGCACCTTCGAAAGTGCTTTCGTTACCTACAACGTGGTCAACCGCTACTGTTGCCATTTTGTAGCCTGGAGCGACTAGGCCGTAGAAGGTTTGGTTCCAAGATGCACACTCACCAATAGCGTAAATGTCTTTGTCTGTCGTTTGACAATGGTCGTTAATCTCGATGCCGCCACGAGGTGCGATACCTAGCCCCATCTGACGAGCAAGTTTGTCTTGAGGACGAATACCAGCAGAGAATACGATGAAATCTGTTTCAAGCTCTGTACCATCTGCAAAACGCATCACGTTACGAGCTTCAGTGCCTTCAGGAGCGATCTCAAGCGTGTTCTTACTTGTATGTACGTTTACGCCCATACGTTCGATTTTTTGACGAAGTTGGTTACCACCAGCAAGGTCAAGCTGTTCAGCCATAAGCTTGGGAGCAAATTCAACAACATGAGTTGTCACACCAAGTGCTTTTAGTGCACCCGCTGCTTCAAGGCCAAGCAAGCCACCACCGACAACCACACCAGATTTAGAGTTTTTAGCCGTTGCTTCAATGGCTTTCAAATCTTCAATAGTACGGTATACGAAACAGTCTTTACCTTCGTGGCCTTTAATTGGCGGAACAAATGGGAACGAACCGGTTGCGAGAACAAGCTTATCGTATTGAATTTCACGACCAGTGCTTGAGTAAACTGTTTTCTTTTCACGGTTAACGTTAATAGCACGTTCGCCGATCAGCATGTTGATGCCATGTTTCTCGTAGAAACCTTCTTTAACTAAAGAAAGTTCGTCTGCAGTGTGGTGTGAAAAGTAAGAAGAAAGGTGTACACGGTCATAGGCTACGCGAGGTTCTTCACAGAACACGGTAATGTCCATATTCGTAACATCTGTCTTCTCGACTAAATCTTCGATATAGCGATGGCCGACCATCCCGTTACCGATTACGACTAGCTTCATCTTGCTCATAAGAATTCCTGAAAGATTATAATTTCTTAACTATGTGAATAATGAATTATGAAAGAAAATGAAAATATGATGTAAATCAATTACGAAAACGAACTACCCAAAAGGGGTAGGACAAAAGAGGTAGACCTGCTCAAATATCGAGCAAAGCAAACGAATAACCCTGCATTCAGTCTGGTTTAGCGGGGGTTTATATACACTTTGATGCAACTAAAGATGTGTTGTAAATTTACACAATCGGCAAGTAACAACGTAAGTAAATGACAATTACTTTCATCTGCAGACTTATAAATACAAGTTGAACGCCAACCCACCTCCTTTCGTGAAAAACTATGTGCAATTGTGAAAAGCTTTTCTTTCCTGTAGCTCATTTAAACCAAATAAGTTCTATTTCATTGTTCTCATACAAACTCAAACCATTCTCCTGGAAAATAACTCACAAGGCATTCGATAACATTGAGTAATCTTGATCAGGTAAAGGCATATCGAGAGATTAATAAGTTAATTAGATTGATCCAACACAAGAACCAATAAGATTCATGGTGATGATGTCAAAATCAACTTTCAACCACCCACTGAATAAATTAGCATTGTTGCAAATAATTCTTATTTAATAGAGCCTATACAATGCGCGTATTTTTACTAATCCTATCTATTATTACTGCCGCCCCAGTGATTGCCGAAACCAAAGTTATTAAACAAGTCATGGATATGAATTCAGAGAACATCGACAAGATGTACCAATTTATTCCCGACTACGTCGAAATCGAACCTGGAGACAAAGTGCTCTTCAAAGGGACTGTTGGCTCTCATACCGCTCATAGTATCCAGGGGATGCTTCCTGAAGGAGCAAAGCCTCTTATGATCTCAGGCTCAAACGCTCAGGAAGTCGTATTCGATAAACCTGGGGTGTACGGTATTAAATGCAAAGTACACCACAGGCACGGGATGGTAGCGTTGGTTGTTGTAGGTGATCCCAGTGTCAACATAGAGGAAGCTCGTATTGCCGCTAAAAAACGCGTGAGTCGTCGAGCTCAAAACAAAATGCAGGGACTATTGGATAAAGCAAAACAAAAGGTTAAGTGATCCTAAAGACTCTCTATTAAGTCAACCAAGGTTTGGAGTCTGCTCACTTCATACAAACTCCAATCACTCATAAAAAAACAGCGCCACTGGCGCTGTCTATTCTAGCTTCTGACTAAAAAGTCAAACTTCGCTTCTACGGCCGTTCAAACTATTAAATCAACCAGCCAGTTCTAAATGAAACACCGACAAACACAAACAGAACTGAGATTATGGTGACAGGCACGATGTGCAATGCCATATCCCACAGGTTATCCTTTGAGAGTTTTGGAATAACACGGAATCGAGCATCTAAAGCTAGCAAAACCGTTAAAGCAAGTAAGGTCAACTTGGCTGCAATACCATGAGCAAGAGGAATCGACATATCAAACCATAAAGTCACATCCGGTAACATATGGTAAGCGAGCATCAACCCCGTCACCACTTGTATCACCAATGCCGGCATTCCTACCTTTTCATACCCTTGCTCAAATTCGAGCAACATTTCTGGAGAACGATGCTTTAGCACTTTAGGAAGGATTATCACGCTAAGAATAATGTGACCTCCAGTCCATATAGTAGCTGCTAGCACGTGTAAAACTAATAAAACACCAAACATAAATTCCCCTTAAACAATGTTACGTGGAGCAAAAGAAAAACCTTCAAACTCCCGCTTATATTTGGATTCACCAATTCTCTTTATTTTGGCTACACCCATTTTGTAGTTATAGTTACCACTGATTTGATCAACTACCCTTGTCGTTAAAGCGTTGGCTGGATTCTTCATGTCCATCATATTGCAATACAATACGCCTCTTTTCGTGGTAGAGGTGACAATCGCTACTGCTTTAATCTCTGCATAATCCAGTTGAATATGCCCATTTTTCATCAAATTACTGAATTGAAAATCATCGGTTTCGACACCGAGAATCGTGTCTTTAAAATTGGCCACACGTTCCGAGTAAACCAATACTTCATCCCCAGCTTCTATACCCCGTTTTGCTGCATCTTCTGGATGTACTTCAATCCAGTTTTCAGGCCAACGATGAGTGATGTAAGGCCTGCGCTCTGTATCATCAAAACCCGATTGCCAAATTTCGTTGATACGACCATTTGAAAACCACAACTCGTCCTGTTTCGGTGTAAGCCAACGATGGAAGTCACTAAACAGATCCCAGGGATGTTTTTGTAGGTTCACCTTCCCTGTCTGACTATTAAACTGGGTAAGTTGTTTACGCATAATATTCGCGCCTTGAGGACCATCTTGTAGCCCTTTGTCTACCAGTTCATTCCAGCTCATTTCAGTATCATGAAGGCGTTTGGTTCCGATGAGCTTTTTAGTGTCGTAGTTATAAAACACGGGGCCTTGGATACCTTCCGTACCAAATTCAGCAAGCTTTTGATGAAGCGTTTTTCCTTCAGCATGTGCAGCAACTTTGATCATATTAAAATCTTTACGGCTACCGCGACTAAACCGCGATGATTCCTCAGCAACGTCGTTAGAGTTTTGCCAATCAAAGCCATCGTATCCCATTCGAGATGCCATTTGACCAACGATCCACCAATCCGGTTTCGCCTTTCCCGGTGCATCTGAAAACTTCTGGTAAAGACGTAAACGACGTTCACCATTAGCGCGCATGAAATCGTCCTCTCCCCACGTCGCGGCAGGGAAAATGATATCGGCAAATTGCTTGCCTATCGGATCTCGTAAGTAAATATCTTGGTTGATAACCACCATGCCACCAGAGTCTGCACGCTTTTTAAGGGTGTCGATAATATGTTGTTTATCGCGTCTAATGGCTTGATGAGGGTTACGAGTCGTTAACTCTATGAACTTCTCTTTTAATCCATAGCTTCCACACATCGATTGGATCCAAGTAGTACCAATCACATGAGCCATGCGGGTATGCCCCGAGTAAAGGTATCTATCAGTATCAATAGAACGCCTACGTCTGCCCGCGACTTTTTCAGGTGATTTGTTTCTTGGTAATTTTCCACCAGCTAATCCACCGCGTTGATGCCCACCAAAGCGGCCAATCACGCGACCTTCTCTACCGCCAGTCCCTATGATCGTTGCGAGAGATGCAATAGCATTAGTGTTGCCCGTATTATTTGACCAATAGAAGCCCTTTTCTATACCAATCGAAGCTTTGACTCGTTTACCATTAACGGGCTTAGCTAACATCTCAGCCGCTTTGTAAATCTTCTCGACATCGATACTGGCAATTGAAGCGGCATACTCAGGGGCGTATTCTTTTTGCTCCAAGTTCCATTGCTTATAGTCATCAAAACCATCGGTTTGGAACTTGCCCCAAGTCGTTCTCCACTGCCATGGCGTATTACGAGTACCCTGACCAAAACCAGAGCTCGATTCCCATTTATTATTAACCCAGTTTTCAATCCATTCGTTATCTTGCCAACCTTGTTCAAGGATCACCCGAGCAATCGCGCCGATCACAAGGTTATCGCTGCCGGGGTTAATATCGAGGTGTAATCCACCTTGAGCTTTTAGCCACGCAATCCCTGCCGTTTCACGAGGATTCAAAATCACCGTTTTCATTCCGCGGCGAACCGCCGGCATGATGAACTGCGTAAAGATAATCGTTTTGGTCTCATACGGATCGGTTCCGCATATCATCAAAGTATCTGCCGCGCCCCAATCGTCATAACTAGGTGCGAAATTATCAAAGCCTGCATCTCTAAAGCCAGGCGTGGCAGTAACATCTGATGGCGTATCGTGAAATGAAAAGTTCGCTGTATTTACATGACGTAATGCATACTTTGTTATCGCGTACGTGTTTTCAATATACTGATAGGAATACGTTTTAACGCAATAGCTGTTTGAACCGTGAGTATCAATCACGTGTCGCCCAACTTGGGCAGCAATGTCGAGTGCAAAGTCCCACTCGACGGGTTGTAACTGACCATTAATACGAACCAAAGGTTGCTTCAAACGATCTTTCGTTGGTGTATCGGGGTTGTACAACTTTCTTGCCAATAGCCCACCACGAACCGAAGAGTCTCCTCCTTTGTTGACGACTTGGATATCTTTGTCCGCGACCACCACCACATGGTGTGGTTTGCCATTGTGCGAAACAATATTATGTTGCTGGGGAGAAACCCAAGCTTGCAGGGCATGAACAGGAAAATCGACACCGAAGGCATTTTCATTGGCACGAGGTCCGCCGGAGTTGCTGCCAACAGGCCATCGATAAACCTTATAGCCGCACGCGACAACGCAATAGTCGCAAGCCGTTGTGATCACTTCCGCGTTCACCGGTGGCAGTAACGTACTTGTCGGTGCAAGGTATGATTTGTTTTGATCAGATTGACTCACTTAGCTGGCCTCCACGTCGATTAGGTTTTCCATTCGACCAAAGATCAAGCCCATGACTCCCACCGCATAAATATCATCACCTTCGAGTTCCAGTAGCACTTGAGGCAGGCTTTCGAAGGCTTGTCCGGAAACCATAACGCCATGACGACGTAAATCGAAAGTCGATAGATGGAACGGACATTGCCCCACAATACGATGCTCTCCCGTCGCCTTGTACGCGCCAGTTAAGGGCCCGCCTTGATGAGTACAAGTCATTGAGTAAGCCACAATGTCACGCTGTCGCCCTATCCCACCACCACATTCAATATCAGCTTTAACTAGCATAGCAATTGAGTTTGTTCCTTCATCTGGGTATTGAAAATGAACTGGATCATGATTATTCAGCTCACTTAATTTGGCGACTTTTTTACGAGGGTAGCCAACAACGCGAGCTTCAACATTCGCCTCAGAACTGGTGCCAGCAAACAATGTGAGGGGCACCATCGACACTGCCGTAGCTGCGCTTGAATAGAGCAAAAAATCACGTCGCGACATCATGCATTTGTTGTGTCCTTTACTGGAGGTTGAATTAGAATTAACGCTCATTTTTTAGCTCCAGTAAGTTGCTCTTTGGTAAATAACGCTTGGTATTCAGGGATTGTCGGCTCATCAATAAAAATCTGTTCACCTGAAAACGCCTCGACAAAATGAAGTAAGTGTTTCTTGTCTTGTTCTGTTAATCCAAGAGGTTGAATCAAAGCGGATTTTGTCTGGGGAAACCCTGTTGTACGTCCATCATCATCTACCCCACCACGGTTGTAGAAATCAATGACCGCTTCTAACGTTGGGAGGGTTCCATTGTGCATAAACGGCGCGGTATATTTGGTATAACGCAAGCTAGGTGTACGAAATTTCCCTAACATCTCTTTACGTTTCGCACGAAAGTAAGCACCTGGGTCGGCCTTTGTCGTACGGTACATCTGTTCGGTAACACCTTTAGAATACAGTTCAAATCGGAAGGTTATTTGTGCTAAGCCATCATCGCTCCACCAAGGGCTTGGAGGGACGCCAATGTTGTAGAATTTTTGGTCTGACGCCAACGGTCCATTGTGGCAAGCTATGCAATTCGCTTTGCCTTCAAACAAAGCTTTACCCTTTAGTTGAGATTCAGATAATGCACTTTTATCTCCGAGTAGGTACTTATCAATTGGAGTATCACGTTGAACCATAGTGCGTTCAAACGCTGAAATAGCACGCCACGCATTATGAATTTTCGGTGTATCGTCGCCAAACACCTGTTTAAATCGCTCTACGTATTCAGGGACTAACGCCAAACGAGCTTCCATAATGTCGTCTTCACCGTTGCCAGCGACCGCACCTTTTGCGGCGTCTTTGGCTTGCGCTTCTAACGACATAGCACTGCCAGCCCAAAACAGCTTGTCGTAATAAGCCGCATTAATAATAGTTTGGCTATTACGCCAATGAACCGTACCCGGATACCCCATAGAAAGGTCATCTGGAAACCCCCAACCTTGGGACTGAATATGACACCCAGCACATGGGCTTGTGGTATCACCGCTTAAACGACCATCGAAAAATAAGATCTTTCCTAACTCTATTTTTTCGGGTGTTTGTTTGTTATCGGCAGGGATGGGCACTTCACCTAGAGGCGCGAGTGTTAGGTTGGCATGAGCAATAGTTGGAAATAACCCAATTCCGGATAGCCCAAATAGCACTACACGCGATACAGAGAATTTAGTTATGAGCATTTGACCAATCCTCCGTATATTCATAACCAAAGTCATAATCTAGCCATTCGTACTTTTCGCCCACCAAAGGCTCACCAGATAAAGATTCCAAGAACGCAACCAACGCCTGTTTTTCTTGTTCTGTCAGGGAAAGTGCACTTAATCGAGAGTCTTTGTTAGAATCTTCGCCCCCGCCTTGGTTATAAAACTCAACCACATCTTCAAGTGTGTGTAACATGCCATTGTGCATATACGGCGCCGTCTGAGTAAGCTCTCGCAGTGTTGGAGTCATAAATTTACCTCGGTCACTACCATCGGCTTTGTGGGTTTGTACATGAGCCCCAACATCACGGGTTAGCGAAAGGTAATCTGGAACGCCCATAAACATGTTGTAAGCAAGAAACGATTGATGTCGCATCGGATCAAGAAATACCTCATGGTTTTCCGGTACTCCCGTATTGTGTGCCTTTCCATCCGTGAACATAGAACCACTGTGGCATTGACTACACCCCGCTTTCCCAGAGAACAATTGCTTCCCCTGCGTTGCTAGATCGTTAAGATCACCCTGGTCAAAAGGGACGTTTATCGAAGTCAGTGTTTTCAAATATTCAGGTAAGGCTTTGCGAACGCCTCCATTCGACGGTTCACCAAGGTTTGCGGCTTTAAACATTTCAACGTAAATAGGATCTTGTTTAAGTCGTTCTTGCATCAAACGCATGTCCATATTCATCAGCCAATCTTCCGTGATGTTTTCTCGAACCACATCGTTAAGATTCGTCCCGATACGACCATCGTGAAACCACACTTCCTTATAGACCGTATTAATGAGTGTTGGCGCATTACGAAAGCCATCACTCCCTGTATACGCAGGGCTTAAAGGTTCTGGAAAGGAGAAACCATTCGCCGGTATGTGGCAACTAGAGCAAGAGATCGAGTCGTCCCCTGACAAGCGCGTATCAAAAAACAGGCGTTTGCCTAATTCAGCCATTGCCAGGTCTATATTCATTGGAGGCAAAGCAGCGTGTAGAGTCGCAGAGAAAAAGGCGCACAATCCTATATAGCCAGTGCGTACAAAGCTTGTTCGTGCAAAGCTTTTTCGTGAAACGCTCATCGGCATTCCTTTTCTGGATTACTATCAATGAACCCTATTATTAACACGTGAAACATTAAAGATATGATTAGGATCATACAACTGGAAATGATAAGAGTTATTATTCAAACTTGTTAATTCAGTGGTGCTTAAACAAATGTCTCTAGATAAATTCCTTCATAAAGTTGAACACAGCTACACGACCGGGGACACATCTAAACAGATTTTGGCCGCTCAAATTCTAGCGCGATTTCAATGTACTAAGCACAAAGTGATAGAGGGCTTAAAATCCGAGAATATAGACCTTGTGATCACAAGCCTAGAGTGTCTTACTTTAGATAATCAAGCTCCTATCGAGCCCATCATTCACTGCTTTCAATACTGGGATTACAGTGAAATAAAATTGGCCGCATTGCTTGCTATAGAGAGCAATCAACGCTCGGCAATGGCCACAGAGTTATTAGTAGAAGCGATATGCGATGGTAACGATTATTGGGAAGGTGATTGGAATGATGGTGATGATATTAGTTTGATTGCTGCGCGCATTCTCGATAACCATAAACACAAGATAGACCGTAGCCAAGCTGACCGTTTGCTGGCCCTGCTTAAGAATGATCCCGAGCCAGACCTAAAAAGCAGACTCATATCCCTGTTGTCTCGTCACTCACCGGCTTTACTTGAAGGAAGTTACGCTCCAACAAGCATGGCCGAAGTGCGTATGTTTTTAAAAAGCACTCAAGACAAAGTGATGCTATACAAAGCAACACAGCACCCAGATCTTAGTTGCCAAAAAGTGGCATTTCAGCGTTTATCCGAGATGAATTGTCGTGAGTATTTGCAGATATTTTTAAGTGGCCTCTCTTACTCAGAACCATTAATCAGAAAAGTTTCAGTCGACCAATTGGCGAAATGGAATTACCAAGTAGATATAAAACATCTTAATTGGGGATTGCTACTGTCAGGAGTACCACTCAATACACTCGCAGGACTGCTTAATGAACGAGACAAACTGGATTTAATTAACCAGATCCAAAATCAACAGTATTTTCCCCAACTAACAAAATCAATCATTCAGCTAATTTCAAATTTGGAAACTCAACACAGGCAACCGCAACTCAACCGGTTCTTACCGATGTTCTATCAGATCTTTTCAGGGCTAGATGAAGCAGAGCAACTCGACTGCCTAACCACCCTATTTGAAACGACCAACGAACAACTGAGTGTTGCTTTCATCCGTCAACAATTACACTCTCACACTTGCAGCAACTCGATCAAGCGGCTACTTATCGAGCATTTATCCTTGAACCAAAACGCCAGCCACCAAAACTATTTGAAAGAGCTGACTATGGGGACAACCGATATAATTGCTACAGAAGCTTTAAGCAAAAGCACACCTTCAACTGAAGTTCCTCTTACAGATACAACGTTTAATGAGCGAAGCGTTATCCCCGACGGCAAACCAATACAAGTTACCTCGACACTTGATGCCTTAAAACAAGCATCACTCTCCACTCCCACAGCAAAAAAGTCACTGAAGAAATCAGCAAAAATTGAGAACTTACAAAATCAAGCGCTAGCTATCGAATTCTGCGTAAACAAAACATGGCTGATAAACCTGTGCTCTGAAGATAAAATAGACAACTTAACCAAAACCGCATTTCACGCCTTAATTATTGCCTTATCTCGACACGATATACACTTTGCCGATATTCAAACGCAACGCTTTAGTCTGTCAGTATTAGAGTTGGTACTAGATGAAGAGAGCGAGGATACAGAAAGCATTATCAGTTGGCTTGGCGATGATTGGATACAGCAACACCGCTTGCAACTAACAGCATCACCCCGCCTCTCTGTGAAAGTTGCTTTAATACAACACGCCAATGACGAGCTGCAATTATGTGAACTGTTCAAGCATCCGTATATCGGCATTCAGAACGCGGCACTAAACCGACTTAGACTGAATAATGTTTATTCCGATAAAAAGCTGATTCACATGATTTTAGAAGATCCGTTACTTTATCCACAACTGGCACTGTTTGACATCAATACGGTTTACGAGGCGCTTGGAGATAGACTACAAAACGCACCATTGACTGCGCTTCAAGCCGCTCTTGTATTTCAGGAAGCAACGAGCAATAACTGCTTTTCGGGAAGCGAAAACTAAGCAGCATGAGGCGTCGATGCAAAGTCTCGTTGAGGTTGATAGATTTGAGGAAAAGTAGGAATTTTAGATACAAAAAAACCAGCTTTAAGCTGGTCATCTATAAAATCGGTTTTAGCCGAAGTAACGTTTAGTTGTGATAATGGAGGCGCCTCCCGGAGTCGAACCGAGGTCCACGGATTTGCAATCCGCTGCATAGCCACTCTGCCAAGGCGCCTTCAAATAGTGTTTTAAGAGAACTACTCTGTTGATTCCTACCAAACAAGATAGCAATCAAATAGATGGTGCCCCGGGCCGGACTTGAACCGGCACAGCGCGAACGCCGAGGGATTTTAAATCCCTTGTGTCTACCAATTCCACCACCAGGGCACGCAATTCTTTATTGCGATGCCGATTACTGAAAAGTAAAACACCATCTTAATGTCGAAGCCAATCAACATTACAAAATTTTGGAGCGATACATCGGGTTCGAACCGATGACCTCAACCTTGGCAAGGTTGCGCTCTACCAACTGAGCTAGTATCGCATTTTCATTCTTCTTATTTATCCCTTCTTGTAAGCAAAAAGGAAAAAGAGAATGGAGGCGCCTCCCGGAGTCGAACCGAGGTCCACGGATTTGCAATCCGCTGCATAGCCACTCTGCCAAGGCGCCTTTATCAACATAAAAATATATTGAAGTGTTTAAAGAGAACCACTCTTTGTTCAACACTCTACTTAAAGTAGAAACTAGATAGATGGTGCCCCGGGCCGGACTTGAACCGGCACAGCGCGAACGCCGAGGGATTTTAAATCCCTTGTGTCTACCAATTCCACCACCAGGGCAACGCAATCATGCGATGCTGATTACTGAAGAGTAAAACACCATCTCTCAGCGACCTAAGCCGTGAGAACGAGGTGTACTTTAACGGATGAAAAAAATTCGTCAACAATAAATTTTATCTTTCAATTCAAGTGATTAATTATCGAACTCAAACGAATGAATTTGATGCAGCTTGTACGGTTCTTATACGTAGATTTAGAGTTTTCGCAGGAACTCATAAGCAGAAATCCAGTTTGAAGATTCACTAAATACTGCTGATTTTATTGAATGAACGAAACAGCCCCTCGTTTTCATGTGCTTTTCACATTCAAAGGCTAGAGTTTATGTAACTATTATTACGAAATGAAAACGTGAAACCACTCAAACGATACCAATATGAACGCTACGCCGTGCTCTGTAACCTCGCCTACCCTAGAGTCTTTAAGCAAACTCGTTACGGTTTCGATCCTAATGGACAGCGCATCATAAAGAATCAATTTGGCAAAACCATGATTCGAGTCTTATGGAGCAGCGACAAAGACGAAGTGGTCGTCGTTATCAAAGGTTCACACAGTGTTTCTGATTGGCTACTCACTTTCGCGTTATGGACCAGAAGCTGTAAAAGGATTGGGCTGAACTATCGTGTTCATGCTGGTTTCTATCATCTCATGTTCCAAGAAAGCCAACCGAGTCGCAACGAAGACAAGCTTGGGCAAACCGTTATCGAACGCTTAGAAGCCACGCTCGCACCTTTGTTAGAACAAGGAAAAAGGATTTCTATCACCGGCCATTCTTCTGGCGGCGCTATTGGTTGCGTGTTTGCTGATTATCTGGACCAAAAGCATCCAGGTTGCATCAAACGAATCGTCACGTTTGGCCAACCTGCAATTGGTAATTGGAGCTTTAAACAGAACTACCGTTTGAGCAAAAAAACCTACCGTATCTGTTGTGACATCGATATTGTCACCTTCATGCCGCCCGTGCCCCTATTGTATTGGCATGTAGGGAAAGTGCTTTGGCTTTATAATGGCAGGATCTATGAAAACACACCTACGTTAATACGCCTCGGACGCTCAATTTTCAGTTGGTTGATCCGGCCTTTCTCTTACCACCTAATGAGCAAGTATATCCGTAACAAAGATTTCTTCGATAAACACTGAAACAATGAATCAAGTTGACGCTGGCTGCATAAAAAAGAGCACAAGCCGATGATGACTTGTGCTCTGTATAGGTTTAACCGAACTTAAAGTTTAAACCTTGAGAGTTCCTGTTTGAGATCGTTAGCTGAGTTGATCGGCTTGCGAAACGGCATCTGTCGCATCAAGCGCCATCACATCACTGACTTCGCGTACAGACTCAGTATTCGCATTGATTTCCGCGGTGACTAAAGACTGTTCTTCAGCGGCAGAGGCAATCTGAGTCGCCATATCACTGATCATCTGAATCGCTTCACGGATTTGAGCTAAGCTCTCTCCGGCCATATCCACATCGTGTACGCTTGTTTTCGCCATATCATGGCTTTGCGTCATCACTTTAACCGCACCATTGGTCGCTTGCTGTAGGCGTTTGATTTTATCTTCGATCTCTTCTGTTGAAGCATGAGTACGTTGAGAAAGCACACGAACTTCATCGGCAACCACAGCAAAACCTCTGCCTTGCTCGCCTGCCCTTGCAGCTTCAATGGCCGCATTGAGCGCGAGTAAGTTCGTTTGCTCCGCTATTTCACGAATCGTCGCCAAGATAGACGCGATTTGCTGACCATGCTCTTCAAGCTCGCTGATGATAGACACAGCGCTTGTTAGCTCAGTAGCAAGCTCATTGATCGAGGACTGGCTTTTGGCCATCTGTTGGAACCCTTGCTCGCTCAATTCCACCGAGTGAGTCGCACTTTTAGCCGTACTCTCAGCATTCGTTGCTATTTCTGCTGTTGCTGTCGCCATTTCTGTCACTGCAGTCGCCACCATCGTGATCTCATCTTGTTGCATGCTCACACTGTCACTGCGCTTCATCGCGCTGGAATTAGCATGCTCGGCACCACTGTTCATCGCGGTAGAAACTTGAGTGACGTTTTGCATCATTTGATGGAGCCGATCAACGAAGACATTAAATTTATCGGCAAGTTGACCCACCTCATCTTGGCTCGACACTTGTAGTCTTTGTGTGAGGTCGCCTTCCCCTTCCGCAATATCAGCTAATGCTTCACTCACTCGACCCAGCTCAACTAATTGACGGGCCACAAACCATGAGGTTGCCGCAGCCATAACGATCAATACAATCAAACCTGTAGTGATTTGGCTAATCAACATATCGAACAGCGGTTGTTCAAGTACGTCTTTATCCATTTCAATCACAAGTAACCAGTCAGTGCCTTTAATTGGCTCTGCCATGATGACTCGCTCGGCGCCGTCCACTTGAGTAAAGATTGTCGTCAAATTTTGCGCAGCACTATTCAAGCCAGACACACTCAGCTCTGGCGCAATATCATTGACTTGTTTCAGAATGAAATCTTTATTTTGATGAGCAACGACCGTTCCTTGCTTGTCAATCAGAATCGCACGTCCATTCCCTGGAACCTGAATGGCTAATACGTCTTCAATCAATTTGTCTAATGCCAAGTTTGATGCCACAACACCGATGATCGATCCATTCTCGGTCACAGGGTCTGTCAGTGTCACCACCAAGGTTTGCATCGTCACACTCACATACGGCTTGGTTGTCACTGCACGGTTCTCTGCTAAGGTTTGTTTATACCAACCTCGGACTCTTGGGTCGTAACCCGCTTTATTCAATGAAGGATCATGACGGAACATCTCACCTTCTTTGTTACCGTAATAACTCAACCCAAACCCACCAGATACCAAGGTTTGACGTAAATGAGGAACGATATCTATTGAAGGGTTAAGCTGCACTTGTTGCTTAAGCCCGTGTACTGCTTGTTTCTTATCATAAAACCAGTCACTGATGCCCTTAGCATGGGCTTGAAGTGTGTTGCGACTTTCACTTTCTATTGCTTGCCAGCTGTTTGTTTGAAAAGTCTTATAACCCATGAAAAGAAGAATGGCAGATGTAACAGCAATCGCCAAAACTACAGAGAAAACCATTTTCCTCTTTAGACTAAATTGCATATTTAAGAACCTCTTATAGAACAATTAAAGAAATATAAAGAGGGACACTATCACTCATACACATGTTTTAATTAGGGTTATCCCATAAAACAATGAAACAAATTGAGCATTGTGGCTAATTGTGACTTTGATTTATTTAGCGGTCTATCAACAAAGGTTCAACTTAGGATTTCATCAAAAGAGTGTTGGTCTTCGAAAGGTAAAAGGGATAAATAAAGAGGCAAAGATGAAGAAGTCAGAAACGAAAAAACCAGCCACGAGGACTGGTTTTTTCTAAATGATGGAGGCGCCTCCCGGAGTCGAACCGAGGTCCACGGATTTGCAATCCGCTGCATAGCCACTCTGCCAAGGCGCCTTCAAATAGTGTTTTAAGAGAACTACTCTGTTGATTCCTACCAAACAAGATAGCAATCAAATAGATGGTGCCCCGGGCCGGACTTGAACCGGCACAGCGCGAACGCCGAGGGATTTTAAATCCCTTGTGTCTACCAATTCCACCACCAGGGCACGCAATTCTTTATTGCGATGCCGATTACTGAAAAGTAAAACACCATCTTAATGTCGAAATGAATCAACATTACAAAATTTGGAGCGATACATCGGGTTCGAACCGATGACCTCAACCTTGGCAAGGTTGCGCTCTACCAACTGAGCTAGTATCGCAATTTCATTCTTCTAATTTCTCATTAATTAAATGAGAGAGAAAGAGAATGGAGGCGCCTCCCGGAGTCGAACCGAGGTCCACGGATTTGCAATCCGCTGCATAGCCACTCTGCCAAGGCGCCATTTTCCAACACGTTAGAACCGACTAAACGTTAGCCCCGCTGTGTTCGGGTGCCTACTTTACGGATTGAGTGAAGATAGTCAAACAAAAATGTGAATTTAAATTCTGTTTGCTGACATTTAAATCAAATTGCTGCATGTTCGATCTTTTCATTCAAAAAGCATACAGCAAACTCGATTCAATTAAGGTGTTTGGCACTACCACTTTTTCATGAAGCGGCCAACGAGGCTTGGATGATACGACCAACAGTGATCAAACATGGTCATAAGTTGAGGGTTACCATACTTAGAAAGACTAACTGCATGGAAACGGTTTTTATGCGTTTTAAGTTTCTCGACTTGAGCAATCATTTCATCAGACTGTTTTGGTGCGATAAAGTCAGAAAGCACGATCAAATCGGCGTTCTTGTACTTGTCGCCCATCATCAAATCAATCGACTTCATTAGGACTGGCTCAAGATCTGTCCCGCCGTGGAATGAGTAGCTTAGGAAGTCACTGGCTTCACGTAGGCCGTCTTGTCGAGTCAATTCATAAGTAATGTGTTCTGAAGAGAACAAAATCACATAACAGTCGCGCTCTTCAGCCAAGGCGATTTGCATCAAGGCATAAGCCATCGCTTTTGCTGACTGTTCTGGGAAACCACTCATTGAACCCGACGCATCCACACAAACAATAAATGGACCTTTTTCAATGTCCACCGATTTGCTGTCTGGTTTTTGAGCTTTGACTTTACGTAGCGTACGAGATTTACCTTGTGAGCGATAGCTAAGCAAACGCTTGTCGGCCAAGTGTTTGTAGAAGATAACCTCAAGCTCAGGGTACGCTAAGAACATGGTCTCGTTCGGCAGCATCTTATTGAGGTCATCACTTTCATGAATCCCAACAATATCATCAACCGCCTCATCGCTCTTCTCTTCAACCATCTGCAGTTCTTCTACAGGGGCTTTGTGCAGAGAAGGATCATCTTCTAAGCCAGCCATACGACCTAGTTTCTCAGCGATCTCTTGAAGGCCTTTGTGCTTGCTCAGGAATTCAGCATGGCGCTTCATTACCGTTAAGTCGGTTTTACTCAACTTAGCCGAAGCCATGTCCCACAAGCGCCCTACACTGCCTTCATCACCCGACTCCGTCACTTTATCCATGTTTTTCATGGTTTCCATGCGCTGATAAAGATCGGCTAAGACTTTTTCTTTGCTTGTTTCAAGTTCGGTTACTTGAGCTTGTTTGATCGCTTCTGATAGTGATTGATACCATTGGTCGCAAAAGTAGTGTGGAAACATCGCGTTATAAACGCCTTTGTTGTTTTCCATTAAACGTCTTGCTTGTAGGTAGAACGCAGAGTGCCACTCCAATTTTTTGATGACACTGTCAATCTCATCAAAAAACTGGGGTTCATCCCAGTAGATAACTTCTTGGTACAGTGCAATTTCTTCTTGGAATCGGTCTGTTTCACACACCTTCGTGACACGTTTTTTCACTTTACCGCGCCACTTAACCAAGTGGTTTTTAACCGACGTTTTTACGCCCTTGTTCTCAGCAGCCATCATGACTTGAGAACGAGCGATGAGATCATTCATCGCTGTATCAATAATTCCTGAATCAGCCACCATCAAAGCGAGGTTTAAGCCGTCTGCTCCTAACATATGCTCTCCCCTTACTCGAAGTACTGACTCATGAACTTAATGCGCTGCGCGATCTTGCTGCTCTTCACTTTCGTGGTTTCAAGATCTTGTGTTACAGCCTGCAAACTTGCTTCCATCGCCTTTGGTAAATCAGGATCAATGTAGTTATGAGGCAACGCATCATGGAATTCAGTACGAACTCTTTTTAACTTGAATTCCGCTTCGGTCAACTGCTCTAAGGCTCTCTCAGCACCACTCAACCATTTGTTATACAATTCTTGGTCTAAGCCATCCGTAGTCACCACACTCACCAATACAGAGCGATTCGCGATATCTTTAATCACTAATTGGTTCGATGCGTCCAAATCCAGCTTTAAACGACATAGGTTTTTGTTTTCGTTTACGTAACCGTAAATATCACCGTGGCCTTCTTTAAGCGCTCGGTCAAAATCGTCTTTGGCTACGTATACCCAACGGCTATCGCCTTTCTCAGATTCAGAAACCGACATATTGCTTTGCAACATAACCAGTTTAACTAGATTGTATGCACTGCCCACGCTGTACATTTTCGCGTTCTTGATATCATTTTGGTAAACGTCTTTACGCAACAAGCCACTGGTTGATTCCATAGAGAGCGAAACAGATAGCGTCGATTCAACATCTTCTTGAATCTCTTCGAGTTCTTCACGTGACATTTCGATTTGGGATTTCGACTCTTGCTGATCAAACGCTCGGTTTAATGCAAAGTCTTTGACGACACTACGAACCACATCGCGTGATTCTGGGCTGTGCCATAGGCAATCTTGCAGAAGCATAATATCCAACGGATTCACGCTATCACGGCCACTGAAGAATGCACTCGCTTTCAAAAGCTTAACCGCTTTCTTCCAGCGTCTGTCTGATACATACAATTCAGACTCAGCTGATGAACCCTGATTCTTAACCGTCTCTTCCAGCATAGTTTTGAGTTCAAATAACTTGTTAAACGAGTTATCCGTCAATTCGAGCTTATCGAGTTCTTTTTGCCATTGATGGTATTCAATATCAGTGATCGCCAAGCCTTTAGGGATCACCGCTTCTTGAGATGTGCCTGTCGTCAGCATTGATTTGAAGTTTTGTTTGTTCTGAATACGGTTTACAAACACGCGAACCAACATACGGTCATAAAGTGCTTCTAAGCCGCTGTCTTCGTCTGGAAGTTCGTTAGATGCTGAAACCAATAGACGCATAGGAACACGTTCTATGTCCGCGCCATTTTTAAATGTCTTTTCATTCACTACAGTCAGCAGCGTATTCAAGATTGCGGGACCTGCTTTCCAGATCTCATCAAGGAATACGACTTGCGCTGTTGGCAGGTAGCCCTCAGTCAGTCTTACATAACGACCGTTGTCTTTTAATTCTTGAATACTTAGCGGACCGAACACTTCTTCTGGAGTGGAGAAGCGAGTCATCAAATATTCGAAATAGCTGCTGTTGTCAAAAGCCTGAATGAGGCGTTTAGCGATAAGGCTCTTTGCAATACCCGGAGGGCCTAATAGGAACACACTTTCACCGGCAAGAGCCGCCAGTAAACAAAGCTTGATGGTGTCTTCTCTTTCGTAAACGCCATCTGAGAGAGCATGCGCTAATTTGTTGATTCTTTCAGAGAGTAGCGCCTTGTCAGCATGTGAGGAAATAGAGGGGGTCATGCGTTACTCCGAAAATCTATGAACAGTTGAGAGTGTAGATATGTTTTTATACATTTGTTAGCACTTTGTTACAAGTGTATTTTATTATTGAGTTGCCTTTATATCAGATGGTTACGACTGTAATTTTGGCGTAATCATAGATTCCAAATTTGAGAGTAACATCACGAACGGTGTGAAACGAAGCCTATCACTAAATCGAATTTTTCTTTTATTTTCGACACCATAGACGTTATGGTGGTGCACGTCTTCAGTTATACGACAAATTGGCAAGGAATGTGGCCAGATTGCATGAATAAAGTTATCCATCAATGGAAAAGTATCTCTCTCGTAGAAGAGAGCGTGACACTCCCTACGAATGTCGTAGTAAAACACACAACAATACACCACCCTGGCGCGGCCGTTATTCTTCCTATTACTGCGTCTGGAAAAATTATCCTTATTAACCAGTTTCGACCTTCTCTTAAAAAATGGCTTTTAGAATTACCGGCTGGCACGATGGAAATTGATGAGACACCTCTTCAATGTGCTCAGCGAGAGTTGGAAGAAGAAACAGGTTACAGTGCAACTTCTTTTCAGAGTTTAGGGCAAGTCACGCCTTTGGCGGGTTTCTGTGATGAGATACAGCATCTGTTCGTCGCAAAAGAGCTTAGCCTCACTACCCGCTTTGAATGTGATGAAGATGAAGTCATAGAAGTGATCGAACTGAGCTTAGATGAACTGCACGACAAAATACGACACGATCAAATTACCGATACCAAAACTATCGCTTGTTTAAGTAAAGCCCAACTATGTGGCTATCTATAGCCAAGTATATGACTACCTAAAGTACTCTAGGAGAGAAACATGGACTTTCGTTCTGATACCGTTACTAAACCCTCACAAGCTATGCGTGATGCAATGGCAAACGCAGAAGTCGGTGATGATGTTTATGGCGATGACCCAACCGTAAACGAACTAGAGCAATGGGCAGCGAATGAGACTGGCTTTGAAGCCGCTATGTTCACGTCTTCTGGCACACAAGCTAACCTACTTGGTTTAATGGCGCACTGTGAGCGTGGTGACGAATACCTTTGTGGTCAACAAGCGCACAACTACAAGTACGAAGCTGGAGGCGCGGCTGTGCTTGGTTCGATTCAACCTCAGCCAATAGAAAACAACCCAGACGGCACATTGGACTTTAAAAAGCTTGCCGCTGCAATTAAGCCAGACGACAGCCACTTCGCTCGCACGAAGCTTCTGAGCTTAGAAAACACCATTAATGGTAAAGTGCTGCCAATGTCATACTTGGCAGAAGCTCGTGAGTTTGTAAACCAACACGGCCTACAAATGCACCTCGACGGCGCGCGTGTCTATAACGCTGCCGCTGCACTGGATGTCCATATTAAAGAAATCGCACAGCACTTTGACTCTATGACGATTTGTCTATCAAAAGGTCTAGGTGCTCCGATTGGCTCATTGCTGCTTGGAAGCAAAGAGTACATAGCCAAAGCACGTCGCTTACGTAAAATGGTCGGTGGCGGTATGCGTCAAGCGGGCATCCTTGCTGCTGCAGGTAAAATGGCACTGACAGAGAACGTTGCTCAACTTAAAGCTGACCACGAGAACGCAAAAAACCTAGCGATTGGCCTAAGCAAGCTCGAGGGATTCTCGGTTAACCCTGATTTCATTCAAACGAACATCGTATTTGCTAAGTTAGATGAGTCTGTTGATATCAACCGCATCGCACGGGAGCTAGCTGAACAAGGTATTACTATGTCACCGGGCAACCCAGTGCGCTTTGTGACTCACCGTGACATTAGCGCAGAAGATATCTCTCGATTTTTAATTGAGTTAGATAGAGTGCTTTAACTCTGAACAAAACACCCGCTGATAGCAATTAATACTTGAGCTTCCCCTAAGGGGAAGCTTTATACTTTTGTTTTCACAGGAGTATATACGTGTACAACAAGTCCATAATCTTACTAACTGCTTCCCTCTCTTTTACACTTCACGCAGACGACTTTGGTGATCCAGAACTTGGTAAACTGAAATCTCCGAGCTGTGTTTTTTGCCATTCAGTCGCTAGCGACAACACGAATCAAAACTATCCAGACCTTAAAGGGCAAGATCCGCTCTATTTGTTCAACGCTATGAAAATGTATAAGAACGACCAACGTGAAGGTGCCTACGCTGACATGATGAAGGCTCAATTAAGTCGACTTTCCGAACAAGATATAAAAGATATTGCGGCCTATTACGCGTCACTGTCCAAATAGCGAACTATCCCATATCGAGAGTGAATAAATAAAACCCATCCCCTTTTTGTTAATTACACCGCCCTCTACGTTCACTAGATAAATAAATTAGAGATATTTAATAGAGGAGCGTTATTTTTATTCATACCTATCTGCCGTTACTATGAATAAATCAATTCCCTATAAACTTTTTCATGGAAAAAAAACTTAACATTGGTAATGAAACTAGCTGGCTAAGTAACTACCCTAGCGATCAAAGAGTTTACCTTGCTGACGTTTACGTTAGCGTAATGCAAGAAGACTTAGAGCAACTAAGGGATACAAAGCCTAAGCGCGCAACCACCTTACAAGTCATGCACCGCATAAAGGGTGGCCTTTCTTCAATCGGACACTTCCCACTAGAGCAACTCATTAAAGTGGAAGAGAAGGAATTGAAAGCAGGAAATAACACTGTCGAACAAACAAATCTCAATACTATTAAATTAATTTCACACAGTGTTCAATCAATTGAAGATTGGCTTAATACTAATAGCGTAGGAAATTAATCGAATCATTGTAGGATTTTTCTTGTTTTCACTCGGAGATACTTCTAGCTATTTCCGTTTTGTTACAATTAGCTAAATTTAGTCAACAGTTAAAATAATGAATAACGATATAAAGAAATATACGGTACTGGTTGCAGACGACTCTAGACTGGTTACAAGCAGTGTAACCACAATTTTGCGCCAAATAGGCTTTGAATCCATATCTTATGCATACAAACCTTTCGATGTTATTCATCAATGCCGCCAGAACTCGTTTGACATTATAATCCGTGACTACAACTTCCAAACCCAATTGACGGGCTACCAACTGCTGGAAGAACTCAAACACGCTCGAATTTTAAAATCGACGACGGTTTTTATGTTCCTTACCGGTGAGAATGATTACAACGTCGTGCGATCTATCGTGGATTCAGATCCTGACGACTACCTGCTTAAACCCTTTAATAAACAGTTCTTTATTAAACGAATATTTTCATCCTTAAATCGCAAAGTGGTCCTCGCGCCGATCTTTGAGAAGTTAACCGAATTCGATTTTGCTGGTGTTGTGTGTAAGTGCGATGAGCTTCTGCCATTCCACCCTGAATACTCTAAGCTTATCCGAAAGTACACTCTGCCTTGCTGAAAAGTAAGCAGTTTAATAAAGCTCAAGAAGAGTATAAAAGCTTACTCGAAGAAGATGACTTGGACTGGATTAAAACCGGCCTAGCGAGCACGCTCATTGAAACAGACCAAGTAGATGAGGCCAAAGAAATCCTCAGCTTAGTAAAATCCAAAAAGAACAACCCATACTTTCACGATGAAATGTCGAACATATATTCGATTGAAGAAGACCTGCCCAACGCGATAGATCATTTGAAACAGTCAGCGATGTTACTTGATGCGGGCGCACATCGTGAGTTGGTGATTGCGAATTTATCTATCGCTGCAGGGGCTTATCAAGACGCTTTCACTTATATGAAAAGGTATTACGAAAAAAACATTAATACCTTTCGCGGTGTTTTTTTCACAAAGATTAATTACATGCGTACTTTTCTTTACAAACAACCAATTGGAGGGTCAATAAACCTCTTTGAAAGGCAGCTTGCTTCATACAATTCGATTCTCAATGATATCGGTAAAACGCCAGAGCTTATTCTCCAGGATAAACTCATCTCTGCGCACATTAGATTGATCAAAGGTGACCTAAAAGCGGCAACACAGAGTATCAAACAAGCACTCAATTATACCTCTGAGTTTCATTTTTATGATTTCTACCACCTTTGCTTCCTATTGGAACAGTGCTCCTTTTTAAGCGAAACACCGACATTCGTAACAAGGTTGGAAGACAGCATCAATAAAGACCAACACCCGAGTATTATTCGTAGCCAAGTTCATATGCTCAATGGCTTTAAAGAACGCTTACAAACGTCGCAGCAAAAGTTAAGTAATATCAGAAAAGAAATGATACTCATGAAATCGTCGGATCGTCTAACAAAAGACAAACAGCTCGATTACTATCTCGATATTCATAACCTTTTGCCGCATTCGAAAAAGACATGCTTGGCAATTATCAAGCTTTCAGCCTTGCTCAGCACTCCCTATGAAGGTAAACACGATATTCGTATCAAAATAAACAAGTGCAATGACGTATTGGTTAACTTGCATACTAAAGAAGAGTTAAACAGTATAAATTATAACCAAACACTGTATAAAGCACGAGGTCGAGCTACCTATTAGTCACGTTATCTTTAAGTAAGTAATAACGCGCATCCTTTGTAAACGCCTGATTTTCAGAATGTTAAAATGTCATTTTCACCCTAACCTCTATGTTTTTACATAGAATTATCGCTTATCACAATCTTAGAACTCAATGAGACAGGATGTCACATAGCAATAATTTAGGTGACTTATGACAAATCAGAACGTTCTAATCATAGATGAACAACCTCTTTACCGAGAAGCACTTGCCGAGTTGATCATGGACTCGCTAAATGTTGAAGATCTCTATAAAACTACTGATACCGACAAGGTTCTGAAGCTGGTGAAAAGCCAGAGCATTGATCTGATTGTTCTCGATGTGACGCTAGCAAACAACGATGGTATGAACCTCGCGAAGATAATCAAAGCACACGGTTACGAAGGAAAGTTGCTGTTTGTCTCTTCTTTAGATAACTCAAGCTTGTCTGAGGCCGCTCTATCATTAGGTGCCAACGGTTTCCTGAGTAAAAGCGAAAGCCATGAATCAATTCGCTTCGCCCTATCCAGTATTATGAAGGGATACTCGTTGTTCAAATCTGATCAAAAGAAAAGCGGCAAAAGCACCAAGCTATCCAATAAAGAGGCGATCGTGTTCCAGTACTTGATTCAAGGACACTCCAACAAACTTATCTCAGAAAAGCTGTCTTTAAGTGCCAAAACGATCAGCACCTATAAAACACGCATCCTGAGCAAGTACAGAGCCAATTCAATTGTGGAACTGGTACAACTCACCGACAGTATTTAGCGATGGTGTCTGTTGAATAACAGAGTGGCTGTGTCGACTGAATGCCTAAGCGTTCGGTTTACTGAGTGTTGTCTTACTCGAATATAGGCTATTTAGCTAGATTTAAGTTCTTCTCCACCACACCGATAATCAGTTGATGGAGTGCATTGTGACGATGCGTTTGTTTGATGTATGCCGCTATTTTAGGACGGCCAGCTGAATAGAAAGACTCTGGCACTTCAATGAATTTGAAACCATCAATCGGTCGCCCAAAGTTCATCATTATCGTAGCGCTGTTGCGGCGCTTTAATAATCCAAGTAACAGGCCAATATCCCCTACAGTCACTTTCGAATCAATCTCGAATCCTTTCTTTTCTAGGATCATTCGTACAACTTGTTTCGAGCCTTTCCAACCTTTAAGTTCCAACAAAATAAAAGGCAATGATAAGGCTTCTTCTAGGGTATCAATCTCTATCTCTTCAGGAAGAACAAAACCGACAGGCAGTGAGCCAATCGGTTGTTGATAGATACTCTTTGGACAGTCTTCATTGAAGTGGTGCATATACACATCAACATTACCATCTAAGATACTTTCGATAGGCTTGTCGCTTGGACTCGCGATGTTGATGGAAGCATTGGGCAACAACTCGAAAAGGTCAGCTAATATAGCTTCACCTAGGAAGTATTGGGCAACTTGAGGCATCGATATGGTGATAGTTCTATCGTAAGTTAAAGGATCAAAGGCGCTTGCTCCCATGCAAGATTCAAGGTTGTCTAACCCTGTTTGAATGGCTGGGAGCTGCTTTTTGAGAAAGTCCGTGCTCTCAAAGTGGTGAGCATGTCGAATAAACAACTCATCGCCAAGTTGCTCTCTAAGGCGAGCAAGGTACTTACTGATCGAAGCCTCGCTCTTGCCTAGAATCTTAGCTACTGGTTTCAGTTGTTGATGTTTATCCAACAACACCAAGATACGTAGAAGATTTAGATCTAAATCTTTATTCACAGCAATAACCCTTCATTGTCATTTCATAAACTTAGCAAACGTATACACGTTAATATTTAAGTTTAGTCAATACAAGAAAACGAGCCATTGCTGACGTTATCCTTTCCACCAGCCGCTAGATATGACTTTCATCTAACATATCGCCGCATAGAACCGCTCCGTTTGATGAACAATCGTTAAATCAACGCTGTGCCTTTTGCTCATAGAGTTTCTCATCAGCTTTATGGAGCACACTTTCCAGCGACTCACTCGCTCCCTTAAATGCGACGCCAACACTCACCGACACATCAAAACCCAATGAAGCTACTTTAGATTCAGTCACTTGTTTTTTCAAAATTTCTGACGCTTTCTTAGCGTTTTCAAAACTGCAGTTCGGCATAATAACGATAAACTCATCGCCACCAACTCTGACCAAGAAGTCATCTCGGCGGAAAACGTCTTTCATTGATTGGGCTATGTGTTGAATCACTTCATCGCCCCAGCTGTGGCCGAGGTTATCGTTGATCTTCTTAATCCTGTCGCCATCGATAGCGATAATCGAACAAGCCTTACCCTGTACAGCTTGGTCGAATGACGGCTCATTATAGATTCGTCGATTGTACAAGCCAGTTAACTCATCTTTGAGCGCCGTGTGTTTCGCATCCACCAATTCGTCTTTGGTAATCTTGGCTTTATTCACATAAAACAGATAATTAAGACTCGCTAAGAACATCACGACAAACACCCAACAATAATCAACCAGTAACTTCGAATAAGGGTATCGATACGTATAGGTAGTTCGATTATCGGCAACGGTCGTCTTACTGTAATTCAGATAGGAATATGGGTAACCCGGGTACGTCACTATTAAGTTATTGACGTCATTTTTAGTCTCATAACCCACATCTAAACCGTCGCTTACATACAGTTCAATATTGACGTTCAATACATAGTCACCAATGATGTTGCCTTCATCATAAACTGGGGTAACAATCGAAATAATTTCATTTTGGCTGATCAGCCCAACATGAGGTGCCGATATGATCACCCTATCCGCCAATTGATATTCTTTAGCGGTAATTGAACACACCTCACTTCCAAGGCATATATCTCCTGACAGATGCGATCCAGAGGGTGTGAAGTTCTCAAATTTATTCGGGAATATGTACTTTGAACCAGAATACGAACGATAGAAATAGACAAAATTATCGTCGATACCACCTAGGTTTTTATACAAAGAAATTTGATGCATTAAATGTCTAACTGCGATTTCTGCTTTGTTTAATTCAGGGTCCCCTAGAGGATAAATGCTATCAACAAAGTTAACCTCATCAACGCTATCAAAGTCATGACTTCCCTCGCCTGACGTTTGATTGATCTGGGATTCTGTAAACAAGCCCAACAGAACCAAGTTGTCTTTATGCCTATCTAACTGCAACGTACTCAAATCAAACTCTTTAATATCATTGTTGATTGCCACCGTACCGAAGCTTACGATAAACAATAAAAAGGACAGTGAAGAAAAGGTCAGCGAAATCGTCGCTACTTTAAATTTGGGCATTAGTTTGATGATTCGTTTAGCAGTCATAATTCAATTACTCTCGACAACTCAACAATACTGTCAACGCTGTACTTGGTAAGCATCCTTCTTTTGTAAGTACTGATGGTTTTCTCGCTGATAGAGAGCCGTTCAGCCGCGTCTTTATTCGTCATTCCCTTTAACAACAGTTTCGCAACGGTCGCTTCACGAGCAGAGAGCTTAAGGGGTTGTTTGGCCTTTTTCGGGTCGTTAATCTCTTTAAAAAATGAGTAACCTTTCACGATGGCCTCTATCGCGTCTTTGAGAACGTCGTAATGCTCGGACTTACATACATACCCATTAGCCCCCACTTTAAATGCCATTTCGCTGTAATAAGCGCTGGTTTCTGCAGAATAGAACACCACTCTTCCTCTAAAGCCATGTGCTTTAATTCGGCGATAGAAATCGAAGCCGTCACAGTCATTCAAATTCACATCAAGGATCAGTAAGTCGATATTCGACTTTCGAATAAACTCATTGGCAGCTTTCAATTCTGAAGCAACGTTGACTTGAGCAATGTGCGGGGAAGATTCGATGAGGGATTTGATCGCCACACAAACCAAAGGATGGTCGTCGAAGATTAAACAGTTCATTTGATCTCTATTTCTATGTTTTTGACAAGTTCTAACGGCAATGGCTTCGAAACGAAATATCCCTGACAAACCTCAACACCGTAATCCTTTAATAAAGACCAAGTTTCATGGTCTTCCACCCCTTCAGCAACAAGCTTGATACCTAGGTTTTTCGCTAAGCCACATATCGATAAAACGATATTTTTCTTCTTTTGATCATCTTTAATTTCAAAGACAAATGAACGGTCAATCTTCATTTCATTGAACGGCAATTGAGCCAACTTTTCCAATGTAGAGTTACCTGTACCAAAATCATCAATTGATACCGTTACGTCATTCACTCTGAGCTTGGTGAGGTTTTTATACAAAGACACGCTATTTCGGTAAGTGTCACGCTCGGTGATCTCAATAATGAAAGCCGAAGGACTCACATCTCTCTCTAAACATCGAGCGATAAACGTTTGTGCAAAGTCGCTATCTTCTAAATTGAACTGATCAACATTGATGGCGATTTTCTTATCTAGGTTTCGAATTTTAATGTCATCTAACGCATTATTTAAAACGGTATCAAACAATTCTGCAGACAACTGACATCGAGTCACAATTGGCAAGAACACATCAGGGGTTAGCACGCCATATTCTGGGTGAACCCATCGAGCGAGTGCTTCATAACCCGACAAATGTTCCGTGACAAAATCCACTTTCGGCTGGTAGTAGTTTTGTATTTGTCCTTTTGCCAAAGCAACCAAAAACTCTTCATCAGTCACCTCAATTTTCTTTCTTTCAGGGTAAGGTTTAGTGGTCGATTTGAGTCTCATCGCCAATACATCTTCAATCGATTTCTGGGTATATGGCTTTTCAATGATATCCAACACATCGAAAGGGAAACCTTCACACATCGCGCGAATAGCTGAGATC
The DNA here is from genome assembly GCF_014879975.1 of Vibrio bathopelagicus. Lineage (NCBI taxonomy): Bacteria > Pseudomonadati > Pseudomonadota > Gammaproteobacteria > Vibrionales > Vibrionaceae > Vibrio > Vibrio bathopelagicus. The sequence goes on from NZ_CP062501.1 coordinate 1,208,386, forward strand.
ACCGTTAGTTCCACAGAGCTAATTAACACCACGTTACCTTGGTAATTGGCCTCGTCCAGCATAAACATCATGTCTATCCCGTCATGCACCGGCATCTGGATATCACAAAAGATGATGTCGTACTTCTTTTCAGCCACGCTCTCACAAGCGTCTAATGCATTGTCAAAAACGGTAACCTTGCTACCTAGCTTGATTAGCAATTGCTTTAATAAGATCAAATGAATGGGATGGTCATCAACAATCATGATTTCGAGATTAGTATTCATTGGCTTTTAACCACGCTTTTGTAAATTCAATTTCTGACTCAATGGCCCTAACCAGCTTCCCTAATTTTTCTTTATTCGCTTTTAGTTCACAGCACTCAACGTCTTGAGACAACGCGGCAATTTCATTCGCACCGACTGCGTTTAACGCCCCTTTTATTCGATGAAGCGTTCGGTTGATGGTTGGCGAATTGATGTCAATATTCGCCACGTCTTCGCTCATGGTATTGATGAACACATTAGCAACCGCAATCGCATCATCTTTGTCGAATCGCTCTAGCCAACTTGGCGAGCGGCTCAAAGGCGTTGCATGTTTCTCGAGAATGTCCAGCAACTTGGAAACACTGTATGGCTTGTAAAGAATGTCATCGATCGCGATATCTTTGGTCTTATCACGAGCAACTCGTGTGTCTTCCGCGGTGATACCAATCACGACAATATCTTTAAACTGGTCACAGCTCTTAATCTTGCTAGCGAGCTCATAGCCATCCATTTCAGGCATGTGGAAATCTGTAAGCAACAATTTAATTGAGTTCTGGTTAATGTATTCCCACGCTTGAAGACCGTTATCCACAAACACAGGTTTGATGCCGATCTCATTCATTTGTAGCGTCATGACACTTTGATTGATTGGGTTATCTTCTGCGATGAGTACATCGCCATGTTTCCATTCTCTGACCGCTTTCGGGGTTGGTACATTGATGGCGTGCTCATCTGATTTCACTATCAAATTCAACAAACTGTCTGGGTATTTCAGTTGTTCATGTTCAATTGTGACCAGGTCATTCACACCTCGGCGAAAGGTCATATCAACATGGTTAGATTCAGAGCTTCGTGTGATGCTCAGATCAGGCGTATTTTCGGATTCAGTCAACCTCCACTCGTGGCACCAACCTCTTAAATTATCTGGTAGGTCGCGTGAGTAAGTCAGATCTCTAATCTCGTAATCTGCACTGCCTCCGTTGTCGTTTAGGACAAACGGAATAGAAACGTTAATCGTGGTGCCGCGACTCAGTTCAGACTCAATATGAAGCTCACCACCCATGCATTGCAGGAGTTGGTCAACAATGCTGAGCCCTAGCCCCGTGCCGCCGAACTGTCTGGTAATGGTGTCATCAGCTTGCACGAAGGGTTTCAGTACTTGTTGTTGCTGTATAGGTGTCATCCCTATGCCCGTGTCCGTCAACTCGACAATTAACTGATCATCGACAGCAGCAACCACAACACTGATCTCGCCTTCAGAGGTGAACTTCACGGCATTCGATAGCAAATTCGTAAGTATTTGAGAAACACGAATGCCATCAACCATCACCCAACGAAAAGCAAAGGGGTGAATCTCGACGCTGTACTGTAGGTTCTTACTTTTCGAAATCGGTTCAAAGGTTCTGAAAACGTCACAAAGAAGGGGCAGCAGTTCGACTTTTTCGGCCTTAACAGACAACACACCCGATTCGATCTTCGACAAATCAAGTACACCATCGACCAGCTTATTTAAGTGGTCGAGAGAACGAATGGCTTGGTCGACCAAATGACTGTCTTTGTCGTTACCCGTATTGATCTTGATGATGTCGAGCAATCCATGCACGGCAGATAAAGGGGTGCGTAGCTCGTGACTCATGGTTGTCAGTAGGCTCTCTCTTGCTTCAACCGCTAGTTTGGCCTCTTTCTCAGCCTTGATTAGTGCGTTCTCACGCTTCTTCTGCGCAGAAATATCAAGCAGAGAAGTCAGAATAAAACGCTTGTCGCTGCTCGACGAAGCAATTGTTTTACTTTCTCGGTGAACATGGGAGATATCCAAACGGCAATCTTTTGCTAAATGGATATCGTTAAGGCTATCACCGTCAAGAATGGTTTTGATCTCAATTTGATTTCCGACTAACGAAGCTCCAGTTGCTTGAGATTTCATAGTACAAACCTGACATTCGTTCGATTGGAATTTCGGACAATTGCTCAACAATATCTCGTTCTTATCGTTATGAATAAAAACGATATTGTTGATCTCTTGAATGATCTCCGAGAGCCAAATCTTCTCTTTCTCTTCATTCCCTGCGTTCAACTCGGCAAGCCTGACTTTGTAACGCAGATTCACCAAAAGTAGATAGCCAAGGTATGAAAGAGTCACAAACACGACCGACACCAAAGCGGCAAACTTATTCACATTGCTACTGTCGTAACCGTAAACCAAATCGAATTTACGATAATTACGGCGCAGCTTTTCTATCTCTTCAACACTCACCGTATCAATGATGCTGTTCAGTACATTCTTTAACTCGACATTTTTCTTAGACACAGCAAAGGCAATTGAATAAGAGATGCCTTCATCTTGATCAAATGTGAGCCCTTCAGACGAGTCATTTAGAATCATTGAGTAAGTAATATCATGCGGTACATACGCGGCTGATATTTCACCACTTCTCAAATCATCAAGTATCTTTTTCATATCTCGATAACGTGTAAGGTTTCGGTCTTCACGCTCACCGACATTAATGATCCCTTGTTTGCTGACACTAAGAAGAATGCCTTTCTTATCTGTCTGCAGCGTATTGTTGGCTTCGTTGTGTGTCACTTTGGTAAAACTAGCACGCATAAATGGTTTGGTGATTAGCCATTGTGCAGCCTTGGTTTTGTTCCTATCGCGATATACCACAGGAACAATATCTGCGTTATAAGAGGTGTAACTGGATTCTAGGTTTAACTCAGGTACGACATAATCAAAACCTAGCCCTGTTCGAGCAGAAACCAGCGCTAGATATTCCACCAGCATGCCGTCAAGTTGTTGTTTTTCGTTTTCAAACAGAAACGGATACGCCTCACCATTCGAACTATAGGTGATCACATCTTTACCGTTTTGATGTGCTTTATATTGAGAGATAAGCTTGTCGCTAACATGATAAGGGTTCTTTGAGGCCACTGAGCGAATACCACGCCCTTCAACTTCCCACAAAAGGATTGAATCGATGCCTTTAATGAGTTCTGAGTTATCTTTACTCGAAATAAAGCGGATTTTCTCTTCAGGCAACCAAACTGGCACGTCAACAGCCCCTCTCATCACATCTTTATGATCGAGGTATTCGTTAATTGAAACATAAGTAGTGACCAGTGCATCAGCTTTGCCCTGTAATACAGCGTCGAATGCATCATCACGAGACTTAGCTCTGTAGATTTTCTGAGCGCCACGTTTCTCTACAAGTTGGCAATAGACACTTTTGTCTATGCACGCCCATGTAAGTTGTTCTTGCCTTTGATTCTTCAGATACACGTCTCGGTACCAAACGGCCAGAGTCGTCGAGAAGATTGGTTCTGAGAATGAGAACTTCTTTTCTCTTTCAGCTGTTTTACTGAACCCTAATGCGCCATCTATTTTGTTCGTTTCGACATCATCAAGCAATTCAGGGATATTTCCGTAATGCTTAATTTCTAATTTTAGATTTAGGAAATGACTTATATTTGATAGGTAATCTAAGCTGATACCATAAATAGCCTCAAACTTACCACTTTGATCATGATTGTTATTTGCGAGCACGCCAACAACGATTTTATCGTCTCTTTCTTCAGATGCTACAGTAGTCTCTGGAATGACAAAGCACACCAAAGTAATGGCAATAAATACGATTGTATTTCTATAGTTCAACATGTAACTTCCCTACAAAATAGGTCGGACATCCTAAACTTGACATCTAATTTGTCAAATTATGCAACAAACCACTTATGACAATAAGTTACTGTTATTTAAAACTTAATAAACGCATGTCAGAAAATTCGTACAACCTTTTCCGCCAAAGGCTACGAACTAATATTTGAGGATTTGATGTGGGACAACACAATTAAACTTGGGCAATAAACTCATCAATAAAATATATGTAATTATATAACTTTATGAAGGTCTAAACATTATCAACAACGATACATCACACGAAAATTGATGTTGCTTTGTTATAACGACGTGTAAAAAACAAGCATAATAATCTAGATGTAAAGAAAAAAGTCAAACTACAAAAGAACATCTAACTGATATATTTAAAAATAATACAAATAGAACCATTTATTTAACCATTTTTAGTCGAGGTGTCTAACGATAATCGTTACCCTAAATAGGAATAATTACAATATAAGGCCTCTAAAACATAATAAACTGATATCACAAGCCAAGCGTATGTATTCGGAAAATAAAGTGCTCGATATTTGGGCTACCTGTGTCGCGTTTGGTTATCTATTATTCCAACTTAACTACACACAAACTAAACCATTTACTAGGTTTTGAGCAGTCACACGACTGTTGATTATGGCGAACGCTCACTAAACATCAGCATTCAACTCATCATTGGTGGCCCCGAGTCTGAGAGTGCGCGGTTAATTACCACGTTCGAACCAAAATCTAGCACTGCTGCGCCTTTTCAAACCAGCGTCACCAGTAACATACAAGTTCAAGGGCGGGTCGACTCAAAGATCACCTTCTCGTTAACCGAAATTACACCAACAACTAAGCACTAGAAGCTTATTTAAATCGTGAGTTACCACAGACGGGTAGCTTGGTATCCGGCAAATCAGCGGAAGTCGATGATGATGAAATCTTCATGTACCTAACCCTCGCATTCGGCGAGAAGATGGGGGTTATTCCTAAGTGTTAGGGTGCTCGCTGCTACTGGTTGCTACCATAACGGATAAAAACAACAGGTTTACCGACTGTTGTTAAACAAACATCAGGGATGTGTTGCTTTCGATTTATTTACAAATTAGCCCTAGTACTAAATGAAAAAGCGCCTTTCGGCGCTTATTGTATTTGACTTACCTGAATAAAAGAGATCACAAGTTTAACTGTCTATGCATCACTGTTATTGGTTTACAGCTAATTAATGCATTAACTAGAGCTTCAGATAAATACAACCCACTTTCATCATATGTTATGTGAGAAGTGCTATCTGATGACTGCCCTTTCGGAACAGCTTGAATGAATTCATACCCATAATTTTCTTTTGATGAGACACTCACCATTGCGTGGTGTGACTCAAATACTTCATCTAGGTTCAAATCATCACTTACATATAGCCCTGGGTATATTGTAAAGTCGAAAAGAAGGTCTGGAGTTTTAAGTAAGCTATCTACTTTTACATTATGTGAGAAAAGCTCGGACCCTAAGTATGTTTGTTTTTTCCAGTTCATTTACACCACCTTCACTTCATTAAAAGCAACGCCGGTAAAGCCATTGGATTCAAACAATTTCTTTACTCTTTCATTAGCAATGATATGGTCAGGGCACTCAGAACAACGAAAGATGTCATGCATAACATTAACTTTACTCAGTTTGTCTTTATCCAAAACTGTTTGAACTAAGCTAGTGTAGGCATCATAGTCATCATCGAATCTTTTAGCTCCGGATTCATTGATGTTCAAAACAGGATAACGAGCAAAGACATTCATAAACCAGTAATCATTGTAAATAGTATCATCTACGTCCACCTCTGCCGGAAGTAACTGAATGCCGCTAATTTGTTGCGATAACAGTTGTTGAACCACTTTTTTATGAGGCAAAAAGTCAATCGCTTTCAACATATCAGACATTTGACGCTGCTCGTAAACTTCATCAACACTTACCTTTATAGGAGTAGTGTAAGCCTTAATATTAGGGTTGTAGATATCATGAACACGATACCTAACCTCTTCTGTAGAAAATGACGCCTCATCTTCTATAAACTTCCATTCCATATGATAATAGTTCATTTATTTACCTATCTGCGTTTTATTAACTCTTGGCAAAGGTGCAACATTACCGCTTATATCACGTAAATCATGGCTTGTTCCGTTTAACCTATGAATACACGCCCCATGCGTAATCAATTTTTCTGATTCTTTAAGTTGGTTACGACATCCTTTGTTACCAGAAAGATAGTCATCTCCCCATATTTCTGGCCTTGAAATAATTCCTCGCATCGGCCGTTTGCCGCCTATATTCATATTCATCAACTCGATAATATCTTTAGATATTTCTTCAACTAATTTATGCAGCGTATTCTGATCACCCTTACACGCTTTGCCTGCTTTAATTATGGCTTCAAGCTTCTTCAGGCTAGCTTTCACAGATTGTGTATATGGGTCAGGGTGGTTACTATTGTGAATCTGGACACCTAAATCACAGCCAAGTTCTGGAAGCATAGGCAGTACAGTAATATTATGCTTTTCATTAAGATCATATCCAACTTGAGGTAAGAACTCAAAAAGGAAGTGGTTTTGCTTCATTTCATTGACTGTAATAAGATGATGCGCAGCAAGAACACCGCTTGGTGCGTCCTTTCCATATGCCTTAGTTCCTTTAATATGACGTGGTCGAGTATAGGAACCATTCTGTTTGTCATAGATCAGCCTGTACCACGGGTGCTTATATTGACTGCCATACCCTAAGAATTTCCACGGATTATGCTGTTTGTCTTCATAAGTGGCATTTTTAAAATTTCCACCTCTTTTTGTATACCCATAGCTAGGGTGGCCTTTTTCGTAAAGTTCTCCCTGATAGCCTTTCTCTGCGCCACAGTACTCGTCGCCCTCATCGGCGGTCTTCTTGCCTTTCTTCTTACCACGCTTTTTGTCTTTAGGGCGAATAGGCTTTCCACACAGTGAACATTTCCCACGCTCCAGTTTAGTCTCATCGTCTTTAGGCTTCTCTTTATGGTTATTTTTCGAGTGCTTCTTACCTGCAACCACATCATTCAGAACTTGTACTAAACGCTCAATGACTTTCCCTGACGATCTCGCTGTCGTTGCACCTGTCAATAAGACAGCCATTGCGGGGCCACCGACACCGCCAGCGGCAGTACCGGCAGCAGTCCCGCCAACTACTATAGCTCCATCAATACCCTTTTGAGTCGCTAGGGATAGGCTATATTTCACTGCTTCATCTGTAGGTAATGCGTCCAGATATAGCTGAGGAATAGTTAGCAGATATTCTCTAATCTCCTGATCAGAAATGATAAGAAGTAGCCGCTCCATCGCCTCAGTCGCTTCTTGTAAGTACAGAGCTCCTCGATCAACCCGCTTTAATGCTTCTTCTAGTTCATCGATATCACCGGTGGTAATGGCATAAATTAATACGCTAAGGTCAATATCTAGCGCATCTAGGTAATCGCCAATCTCGCCAAAGTCAGGCACGTAGTTTGTTACACCATCTCCCACCCCTTCGATTGATGACTTAGCCATTTCCCAAAGGTATTCTGTCGTCGACGCACTGTCTAACTCGGCTTTTCTCGCTCGAAGTTCGTTTAATTCTTCTTCAGTTTGCGCCTTTAGCTCTTCAAGTAACTCTTTCTGAGGGCTTGGTTGGGTAGCATTGTAAGCAATGGTTTCTTTTACAAGATAATCGGCATACTTTTGAACTTCCTCTTTTAGCACGTCTAACTGTGCCGGACGATCCGCTTCGGCTTTGGCTGCTTTATCTGGATCACCGAACTCAATTTTCGGCACTTCGTGCTGAGGAACCCCATAAACACTTGCGACCCCTTTACCATTAAGTAGGCCTTCGAATACCTCACCACTACTGTAAGTGAGTTTATAAGGTACATTCGATACTGGTGTTTTTTCTTTGTCGTCGTAACACAACTCCAATGCAAAAGGTACTGGCAGTGTTCTTTCTGCGTGTACAACATCTGACACTTTCTCGGACTGAGTCGTTTGTCCATTAGAAAAGTTATTTACGACTTTTGGTTTTGCACCGCTAGAAATCAGTTTTGTGCTTTTCTCTTGTAGCCTCGCCATACCTGAAGCGGTGATATCAGGTAGTTTTGCTTTTACTTCATTGACGCATCTTGCCTGAACCTGCAACGTCTCGTAAGCTACCTGATACCCTTTCATCGAAGCGTATTTTGACAAAGTATCTAATCGTTGAGCTACTTTGCTCAGTATGGCATCAAGTTGTCCAGATATTAGCTTTCTCCAGTCACCCCAGTTTAATTCTTTTAAATATTTCTCTGAATCGCCATAACCTTGCTGTCTTAGCAGAGCCAGTATATTGTTGTGAGATTCATCTTCATGTATTGAATGTAGTAAGTTAAGCGTTATACCATTTTTATCAATTACTGGTGCTACTTGGGCTATCAATTCATTTGATACCGCAGAATTATCAACGTTTTTGCCAAAAAATAGCGCGATGTTTTGCGATATATCATTAGCTTCTTTCTCCGTTAGCTCATACTCGAAGTGCGCTCTCACTTCCGTTTCTAGCAACGAGATAAAGTCTTTGTCTGAACCTAAACTTTCGTCAAAAACACCCCACGTACTGCGGACGCTATCGACACTTCGAGGCTCCCAGAAAGGGAGTTTTCCTTTTGTACAGTGGGCAAAAAGCTCGTCATCACTCCATTCATATTTATGTCTGTTTACGCCACGGGATGCTTTAGCTTCGTATTGTCTTGAATCTTCCTCATAAACGACATGACACTCGCTGGGTGGTAAAGAGGACACACTACAGCGACCATTGGAATCAAGTACTCCACTACCGATTTCAGCATTATTCCCGTCAAAAACCTTAAACTTCGCATTCGCAAGAGGTTCACCATCAGGATAGCGACACTCAATATCTAGCGTATACGTCCCTTCTTGGTCTTCTGTTACAGAAACCGAAGGGTTTTGCGCGCCGCCAAGACACATGGTGTTGGCTTTGTTCATAGTCATCTGGTCAGAAAGGCGGCATACACCGACACCTTCGAACTTAACGGTAGGAGAAGCTGATATGAATTCGGCCTCGGCTTCAATAGTGCCAGAAGCTACGCCCTTTTTATCACCACCAGCATCGCCAGTACTGGCACTGAATTTACTTCCTTTGATAGCAATGCTGTTACCACCATCCATAGAAACGGTCGTGGTGCCTCCCGCCAAATCGGCGGACTTTGCATTATTACCATAAGGGATAGGAACAACAGGTTTGCCGACTGTTGTTAAACAAACATCAGGAAGTGTTGCGTTCGCTTCTCCTCCTGAGCCTTGATGAACTACGCTGAGTCCATTAGCACAAACTGTTACGCCCATAGTAAATCCAATTAAATTCCAATAGATGTATGATAAGAGAGATTGCTTGCTGCAATCTCTCTAAGTACGTAGTGAAAATGAAGGATGAGACTGTTACTTCGATTCTATTTTTAAAAACGGACAGAAGATCTCACAATTAATCTGATGCTACTGATACACATCCAGAAGCTGCTGAAATTTTAGGTCAATAACCAAGTAAGTCGCGGCATACATAACGCCAAAGATGACAGTACTGACGCCAAGAATTAACTTAGGGGAAATAACCCGTTTGAGCGGTTTTTTTAAGTACTTCGCCTTTAAGTTAACTAACGTTACTTTTTCCTGTTCAGCTAAACGTTCGTCTCGGACTAAGCGATAGATAGTATTTCCTATCTCTGAAAGCTTTTCGTTACCACGCTCTTCTCGACCGTACTTGCCTTTGAACCCAAGTTGAAGCAATAAATAAAGGAATTCGATAACGTGTCTATATTTTCGTGGATCAGCTTTCAAGCGCTCTAAAATAGTAAAAAACTTATCGCCGCCAGATGTCTCGTTATGGAACTCCGACAATAAGCTATTGGTACTCCAATGGCTGTTGGCTCCCCACTCTTGCCGACATACAGATTCATCTATTGCAGCACATAAGCAATAGCGTATAACCAGTATTGATGCCCGATCCAACTCCATTTCATTGAGCTTTCGTTCGCCTTTGCGAATTTCTCGTGCAACTTGTTCTCTAAAAGGGCCCGGATCGTCTAGCCAAGGGATCGAAGACATGCATGAGAGGCTAGCGATTAACCAGGTGAACTGATCAACCAATGGGTTAACACCCATGCTCTCCACGTTTAGGTCTCTTACCGCAATATTTCTAGATAAATCAGGTGCAGGCATAACCTCCATTGGTTTGCCTGGTTCTGGTTGAAATAGTACTACGGTGACATCGTTTTCGGCGTAACTCATAGACGTACAGCCCAAAGCTGTAGTGATAAGTTCGCGAAGTCGCCAGCAATATGGACAGCGATTGCTGCGGTGTTATTCAATGCATTCCATTCATCACTCGCTTTATCGAGCTCAAAATAGGTATAACCAGCATGATAAGGCAACGCTCTAGGTACCACTGGCATTGGTTTCATTTCAATACCCGGCAATTGTAAGTTGATCAAATCGCGAATATTATCGATCGAACCAATCTTGGTTTGGCTTACAAACTGTGTATGTAAAATATCAAGTGGTACGTCTGCTTTAACAGCAAGAATAAACGTCGTAGATTCGACAATTTTACTGTCTGGAATTGCTGCAGTTCGAATTCCGTAGCTTTGCTCTCTCAATGTTAAAGGTATTGCACGTTGTTCTGACATCACACTTAGTGTCATTTTCGCGCTATCAAGCGTACGAGATAAACAATCAGTAAGTTGGCTGTGGTTATATTTGGTGAACTCCTGTGGTCTACGAGATGCAGAACACAATGTAGATAATTCACCTTCAGCTTGTAACAGGATTCGGTAAAACGACTCTGGGTGAACACCTTCTACACTTGCAAAATGCCAGAACAACGGTTCATAACGATTCAAGGCTTGTAACAACATAAAATCAGCAACAGATGACACGCCCTGTTGGTCAACCACGCCTAAGCGCTGAACAATCGATTCGGCTCTGTGTTTAAGCATTGACGCGAATTCAGTCGCGAACTTGCTCAAAACGGTAGAAGCGTGAATATCAATGCACGTCGGGATATAGTTCTCATCCAAAATGATGCTTCCGTCTGGCTTCACTTCCGAAATTTTTAAAATGGGAATGGATGTATATGCACTCTTATCTTCATGATCGTACATTAAGAAAAAGTTGAGCTTACCCACCACAATACTTGCCATGTCTTCTGATTCATAACATGCATCTACCGCTTCTTGGGTTTCCATGTTATAGCGAGCACCGTCACCATTGCCGCCAAAGAGTTCGGAACGTTCTGATGGTAGTGGGCAACACAAGTACACCACTTTATCTGCTATAGATGGGTCAACATCTCTAACTTCTGGAAGCTCAGCCAGAAGCGGCAAATCAAATGGCGTGCGGTCTTGTAATATACCTTCTGCTCGTGTGATTCCGATTTTGCCTAATGCCAATAGCTCGGTATTAATCTCAATTTTTTTCACCCCCCAATGTAAAGGAGAGCTGTTAGAGCTAAGCATATTAGATAACTTGCTTTGAGACCGGTCTAGTTGTTGGAAATGTTGAGGCTTCATGAACATACCATCTTGCCAAACAACTGGGTTATATAAAGACATTCGTCAGTTCCTTAAAAATACGTCTGTTCAATACCACGAGTATTGTTCGAAGATAATTCGCTACCCTCAACTTTTAATCTGAGGAAGTACTCACTTTTTTCTTCGATCACTTCAACCTTCCGCCAAGACGAGCCATCAATATCTCTGAATGCCACAGAAAATCCTAATGCTCGCGTAGTCGGGTCTAACTCTAAAATTTCATGTAGCTCGTCGCCCGGCTGCAACTGATATTCATATCGCTTGATATACTCGTCTCCCAAAGACGCTTTATCATTCTCGAATAACGCAAAGAAATCTAAACTACGGAATAAAACTGGTGACGTGAGCTCATGAACTCTCAGAATGACCGGCGAAGATTGTCCCTGTTCTCGAACATTAAGAAGTTCTGAAGCTTCTATTACCAATTCAATTGAAGATGTTTCTGGCGTAATTCCAGATGATTCTTTAAATTGCTCCCACATAGAGCAACCTGATAATAGGAACAAGGTAATGGGGATTATAAGTTTACGCATGATCAGCTTTTGCAACCTTATTGTATCTGTCTTTCATCAACGCTTTAAAAGTCGACTCATTGAATTGTCTAGTACTCTGCTCATAATGTTCACTGTACTTTTGCCACAACTTTGACTTACTAAGGAAGCGCGTCTCTTGGCTTAAAGTGTTTGCAAACTGCTGAGGATCATTTGCTTTTAGTTGCTCGAACACCAAATCGTTAACGGCTTTCGAATATAAGATATCGTGCTCACTAAGCTCATCCAGTATCTGTTCTATCAGCTCATTTGGAGCCAATAAATTTTGACTGTTTAGCGTTAACATCAATGTAGTTAGGCTAAGATCAGTGTGGGCAAACGAACTTTCGTCAGTAAGCTCTTCAACATTCTGTAAATTTTTATACAAATTATCGATACACAATCGTAAACAAGCGCCCATTTGTTTAAAAAATAGAGCGTCATGTTTTGTATCGGGTTCGAGATCAACACCAAGTCCTTCAAAAAATGCATGTGTTACATTCTCGCATTCGTAAGAAGATTCACTCAATGCAGCATTGCTCTGAGGCCTGCTCTCGTTCTCAACAGGCTGCTCTTGTGGTTCGATATGAGAGACAAATTCTTGTGTCACCTCTTCCCATTTATGGCTTTGTATATTTGAGGGATTTTGAAGGATAGTGACAGGCGGTACTTCTGTTGGTTTACGCTTGGAACCATCGACACTCCCGGTAAACGTATCTGACTTAAGGTCTGAACCGTCAATGCTTTCGGGTTTTAAACGGTTCGGCATTTTAGCTCGATCTTCGACGATCTCTTGAGCACTCAAGGCGCCTTGTTGCTCTTCTTCCATCCCCATCCAATCTTCAGGAATCAGGCTAGGGACGTCAAACTCAGAATGGATACTTAAACTGTCATCAACAACTTGCCTTTGAGGTTCTATTGATGCCTTCATAAGACTTTTTTCGTTACTCTCATCTCTAACAAGGTAATCGTCATCTCTTTGCATTGAGAATTTTAAGTGCTCGACGGGATCATGAGTATCTACTCCATCAGGTTTCGTTTCCATAAAGAGATCTTCGAGCGTGCCAACTTCTGTTTCTTCTTCAACAACGGATTCTTCCAAATTCATCAAAGGGTCGGTCGAATCTCTTTCTGGTGCTATTTCAGAAGCTATGTCATATGAAGTCGTCACCAACTCAAGAGAAATACCTACTTCGTATTGACCCAGGGAGACTCTATCACCGTCACACAAAGAGACAGGTTGATTCTTCAAGATCTTATTCCCATTGACCAACGTTCCATTGGTACTGACATCGCTGATGTAATAGGTATCTCCATATACGCTTAGCAAGCAATGTGTACCTGATATAAAGCGATTATGATCAGTCAATGAAACAGTACACCCGGCTTCACGACCAATAGAACCTCCCTCTTCAGGCATTTCTATACTCTTAGCTCCAACGTATTCTTCCGGGCACTTTGAGATCACCAGAACCAATTGATTAATTCGCATGAATAGCCTTTAGAACAGGAGAGAAACACTAAACTCAACGCCACCTAACCCTTCATTATAAAAAGGTAAGATGTATGAGGCTTGGGGAATAATTTGTAAGTGGGCGTCTGGATTGCTTCCTAATTTGATCACACTCCCTAGCGTAACAACAGCACCAGCTTCAAATTGGTCGATATCTTCAAGTTGTTCGCCATACCTAAAACCTTGGTCATCAACTTTCCAACGATTAGAGTATTGCGAGTAACCTAAAGACAAACCTGCACCTATGTAAGGTGTAAATATTGACCAACTACCTAATGCGTACTGAGGGACAATACGGAATTCGTAATTAGTTACCTCGTTATACACACCGTTCTTGGGAGCTTCGATATCATCTTCTGCTAAATAATTAAAACCTAACCACCAACGCCATCGATTGTTACTTTCATCAATTGGACGTGTATGGACGAACCCATAACGCAGAGCATCAACTTGTCCACTCGGTCCTTCTTCATATTCTATAGTGTCTATGCTCAGCATATTTACTGAACCACCATATCTTTCACCCTTCGCGATCGCGATAGACGAAAAAAGGCACATGGTTGATATTAGACCGATTTGACTTAGGTTTCGCATGCTTCCCTCTGAGTTCATCCATATATTAAGTAGATGCGCAAGATAGCAAGTATTATGTCTTTTACAACAAGGAGACGGTGGCACCCGCTAATTACGGCATTATAACTAGTAAAAAAAACGATATATCTACAAGAAAATGCATTACGCACATTCACCGGTTAAATACAATTATAAAATCAAAACTATCAATAATTAGATCACAGCAGATGTTAAATAACACAGAAAAATTAGCATTCAATAAATTGAAATTTTAAGAATGCCTATGTATTTACCCTTCACCCATGCCATAAAGATTACCTAAAAATAATCTGCCAATTAAATATCACTTAATACCATTCAGGAATGATTGACCGTATCGATTATTGACCAACAAATAACCATGCACATCAATAGTAATATGCATAACATTTTGTAAGAGTAACGTTGTAAATGTGACATCAATCACTGAAGTTTTATAAAAACCAACATAAAAAACACTTGATTTTGATTTTTTGTGAATAACGTCACATACTATTTAATTTAAGAGCTTTTCAAATCTTTTAACATTCAAATTATTCATTTTGACTATAGAATCCCTAAAAATATAAAAATATAAAAATATAAATAAGGTAAGACTGGCTTTATTAGTTAATCCTACTTTTCGATTTCATTATATATACAGTTGGATATCAAAATTATGTTTTCCTCGGATTTCACAAGGCGACCTATTGATGAAGAAAAACCTAGCGGAACTAACCCAAACGCGTTAGATGATTTCACTGAGATAAAACGTCAAATTAATAACCTAAATAAGGTTACAGGTAGAGTTTCTTGGAGAAAAGTTCAGTCTTTGTCTAAGGAAATACTCTCCAAAAATAGCAAAGACTTTCGATGTAGCTGCTACTTTACCGTCGCAGCAACGCATAATGATGGTTTAAAAGGTTTAGCCGAGGGGCTTAGCTCAATCTTGGATTTGTGTGTCGTTTATTGGTTCACCGCATATCCTGAAGTAAGCAAATCAAACGCAAGGATCGGTGCGATTGATTGGATGGTTGAACACACTGAAAAACGGATTAAGAACATTAAAACTAGCTCTGACGACATTTTGTTGATCGAAACTTGCCACCGTTTATGTTTGAGAATAGAAGAGGAACTTAGGCTCCATTATGGAATAAAAGCTCCTTCACTAGGTGGAGTTCGCAGAATCTTAAAACAATGGGCTGATGAGCATAAAGAAAACGAAGCGAAGCTCCGTGAAGCTTCGAGTCAAACAAGACCCGCATCACAAGAGAATAGAAAGGTAGTCCCTGTTACTCAATCAGCCGCAATTAAAATTGATGTATCTAACAGTAAGCCAACTAATGCTCCCAAAATAGACGAAAAATCAACGTCGAACTATTTAGTGATCTATTTATTAGCTGGGTTTCTGGTACTGGCACTGTCCTCTCATTTCCTTTATGAACAGTACCAATTGAAAGTACTTACTAGAAAAGTAGTTACATCAAACATTCCTCAGTTAAGTGAAATAGCACACTCGTTAAAATATGAATATGCTTCAATTTCAGACGATGTGAGACCTAATGTCGTAAACCAATTAGACAACCTAATGAAAGATTGGGTGACTAACCCTGTAAAAGTGTATGAGATTGATGCCCTCGACCAATTGACCATTGACCTAACCAAACTCTACCCAGATTCATCGTCAGTTTTACGTTTACGTCAAGAATTCACCAGTCAGCAAACAAAATTAGATTCAGATTACATACAACTTCACCGACGCTTCTCTGATGCAAGAACTGTATTTGCAAATGTAATAAGAGGAAGCGAAAGTCAAAAAACAACGCGAGCTTACGAATACAGTAACTCCCTTTTCCCTTTGATCGGTCGCATTGAGTATGCAGAGAAAGAAAAACAACAAAAAGAACTTCAGAAATCTCTTCGGATACTCAACGTTTATTTGCACAAAATAAAAACCTTGGAATCTGAGCTTAAAACAATGCAACCGTAGCATTAAAACCAGCTCACACAACACACTTAAAACAACGAAAACGAAATAGGCTTATGTTAAAACACAAATTAATGAGGAACCCTGTTGTTATATCGACAGTCATATTCCTTTTTCTTGCGGCTACAATCGCAGCTATTTATATCCTCTGGCTAGATATAACAGACAAGTTTTACCTGTGGATCGCATTAGGTGCGGTAACACTTTTTTATTCGTTGTTCCAGATCACTTTATGGCTTAAGAAAAAAAACAATAACAGAGCGCTTAAACTTGAAACAGAAGAGGAAGCGCTGGCTATGGTAATCCGCCCTCTTTTGACAAAATCGAATAAAAAGCCTATCTATTTGATGATTGGTAATAAGTATGCGGGTCGAACTCAGTTTTTACTTAATTCCAGCGCTATTAAGCCAATGGACCAAACCCGTACTGCAAAGAATGACTTTTTTGAATGGTATGAGTCTGATTCTGCAGTTTATATCAAACCAGATCAACGTTTGTTGTTTCAAGAGGTGTCAAGTAACGACAGCGCTTTATGGGATGCATTTGTAGACGAAGTCATTAAGCATAAACCTAGAAAACCATTTTCTGGTTGCTTGTTTTTCATCGATTTTGAATTTCTAATTGTCTCTGAGACCGAGCAAATTGATTACACATTAACCGCGCTTAACCATCGACTAGAATCAGTAAGTGAAAAAACTTCTTCAGCGATCCCTCTGTATTTAATGATGTCTAAGCTCGACAAGTTAGAAGGGTTCAAAGAATTCATTCATTTTAGTTCCCTAAAGACATCGGTTGAGTTTCTCTCCATTCCATTGAAGGAAGCGAAAGGCGTATTTGTTGAGTACTACCATGACAGCTTCCGCAATTTAGTAAAAGTAATGGAGAGTAATGCTTTAGATTCATCGTCTCACTCTAACGACGTCAACGAGAAGCAGGCTATATTGGCATTCCCTAAACAATTTGAATTGTGCCAATCTGAAATTGCTTCTGTAATAGAGAGGCTTTCAGAACTCAATACTGGATCTTACTCTCTTGATATCCGTGAAGTATTTTTTATATCGAATATCCAAGGTGGTAGAAAATACAACCTATTAGCGAAAAGTTGCAGTAACTACTTTAACTTGCCGATCATCGCGTCGGAACATACTCAGTTAACTGAAACGCCCTATTTCACACGTTTCTTAATGGATTCTCAGATCCTACCCGAATCTGACTTCGCAGGCGAAAACAAAACTTACCTCAGGATGATTCAAAGGCAAAGTCGCCTAGCTGTTGCCGCTTCAATAATTTTGCTTAGTAGTGGTGCTTATCTATTTTCGACGACTTTAGATGACAATTTAAGAGTCATTAGTCAACTTATTGGTATTGATGATTCACAATCGTCATCTCCAAAAAACGCATCTTTTGAAAACTCTCTTTTAAGCGCTATCCGAACTGTGCAACCATCTTATCAAGCATGGCTTAGTGGCTCACAAGCGTTAGATAATGAACTTGTGAACATGAATGTAAGTCGTCTCGATGAAAGTACAAAAATCGCTTATAAAGCCCTCATAATGCAAATTAGAAACCACTTAATGCCCGTCATTGAGCAAGGTTATCGTTTACAACTAACACAGAACCAAGACAACGTTAATAATGCACTGCCTTTACTAAAAGGTTACTTAATGTTGAATGATCCGACAAAACGCGAGATAAAATTTCTTCGTCAACAAACAATGTCAACACTGCAAAAACTCAATGATCAACCAGAAACGATTACAACGGTCATGAAGTATTTAGACGCGTATTTCCGAACAAATTTTGAACCCGTACCGATCAACATGAATATGGTGCGTGCGACAAGGCGATCACTGCTCTCTAGTTCAAACGTCGATCTAGTTTACGCCAGCTTATTACAGCAAGCAGGCGACATTGATTTGGGCACCCTGAATTTACAAAGAGCAGTGGGTTTCGACTTTAATAATGTCTTCAACGATAACTTGGATCCTCAACGATTAGAAATAGATAAAGTCTATACATCAACAGGTTTCAGTACTTTTTACCGCCCTCGCGTTGATTTAATGTCGCAACAAGTCATCACTGACAACTGGGTTTTAGGTTTATCAAACCACGTAATCCCAACAGACAAAGAACAAGAGACGTTCAAGAAGCAAGTACGAAAAAAATATACGGATGACTACATCAGTTATTGGCGAAATGCTTTAAGCGAACTAAAAGTAAAGCGTTACAACAATATAGGAGAGATCACCAATGCCATAGATTTGATCTCTGGTCCCTCTTCACCTATGACAACCGTTCTAAAACAAGTTTATACAAACACTCAGTTTTCCCCGATTGGACAACAGAATGCATTAATGGCCCAGGTTAACCCTAAACTTGCTGGTGCCGTAAATGCAGCACCAGAACTCGTTGAAGAACTTGTTCAGCCTGACTACTTGTTGATGAAAAGAGTTGAACAAGCTTTCCACATTTTGAATCAATTACAAATTAACGAAACCCCTAACTCCCCTACACCATGGGATGAAACGATAACTGCACTTAGCAGAGTTCGTACGTATATGAAGGATATAGCTGACGCACCAGATCCTCAAATGGCGGCGTTAACCGCAGCACAACACCGAATGAGTAGTACGGAGGCAGATCCTCTAATCCGTTTAAAACAGATAGCACAAAAATCTCCTGAACCCGTCAGAAGTTGGCTTTTAGACGTAGTTAACCAGAGCTGGTCTGTGATGATTTCTGAATCATCAAAAGGAATCCAGACTCTTTGGTATAGTGAGATCTACACCAAGTTCAAAGAGTTAGGTTTAGGAAGGTACCCTTTTGATCTAAGTGCAACTGAGGAAATTTCGATTGAAGACTTTGAGCTACTATTTGCTTCGGGTGGATTGCTAGATGCATTTATCGATAAAAATTTCGCTCCTTTTTACGACACAAATCTATGGATGCCAAAACAAGTAGAAGGCGAAATTATGCCACTCTCGCCAGAGCTGCTTGTTCAGTTAAGAAATTACAATGTCATCAGAGATACGTTAATTAACAAGAGTACAAACCGCTTGTACCTTCCATTCAGTGCGAAAGTGCTTGATCTCGATTCGAGTGCAATAAGAGCAAGCTTAAAAATAGCGGACTCAAATATCAACTATTACCATGGTCCAAGCAGAATTCGTGAACTTGAGTGGCCTCCTCAAAACGGAGATTTCAATATCAGTATTACGATTCAAGACGTAACAGACGAAGGTAAACAGCACGTACTGAGCAAGAATGGTCAATGGGCTATCTATCGGTTATTTGGAGACTCAACGTTAACAAATACCCATAACGGCAGCTTCGTGAGTGATATCAAAGTATCAGGCAGAGATCTGAGCTTACGAATTACTCCTTTGACTCAGAAAAACCCGTTTACGTTAGCGGAGCTGTATAACTTCACTCTACCCGAAGCTATATAGCAAAAAATACAAATACAAATACAAATACAAATACAAATACAAATACAATAATAATTCAGAAAAGGCAGAACACATGATGTCCAACATTAGTTTACAAGGCTTAGACAAACTAGATCGTAAAATTCTTTCGAATCTTCTCTCAAATGGGCGAGAATCGATTGCGAATCTTTCTCGCAACATCGGCTTGTCGCGAACAGCAGTCGCTGAACGCATCAACAGGCTTGAAAAAACTGGTATTATCAAAGGGTATACGGCACAAATTAGAGTAGAAAATGACGGGAGAAAGGCGGCAAGTTATTTGCTAATTTCTTGTGAAAAAGGTAAGAAAAATGATGTAAGCAATGCATTAAAAGAGTTACCTGAAGTAAGACTTACAAGCATTGTTGGTGGTACCTACGACATTATTTCTTTGATTGAAGCACCTGACTTGCAATCAATACACCATTTATGTAACGAGATAGAGTCTTTCAATGGCATTCGCTCTCTCAATACAACGGTAGTGCTACACCAACCAATCAGTCGTTAGAAATAAAGCCGCTCTTATGAGCGGCTTTTTCAAATGCCTCCAATCACCCTAATCTTCGCATCTTTTATACCAGCTTGGCCCAACCAAAAAGTTTGCCCTAAATTCGTCCCGTCCCCCTGACCGAGTTGATTCTTCGGAACTGAGGCTAAATCAACAGTTAACTTTAAATCCCAAGACATAGGATCGCGAAGTATAAAGCGCATCAAGCCCACTAAGGTCTTATGGAACTCTCCTCCATAGGAAAACTTTCGGAACGTTTCGAAATCGATGTTATCAATACAGAGGTTAAACTTACCGTTTAGATCTGGGATACTCTTGCCTAAATGTAAGTTCGAACCCAAAATACAATTCGTTCTATTTAATTGATTTCTTTGGCATTCAGCAATTTTTACTCTTCGAAAGACCCACTCCTCGATTCGAACACTAGGTAAAGAAAAATAATGAGCAACAATGCCAGAAATAAGTTTCGGAGAGCGAGTTCTGGTAGATAACTGATTTACGTAAGACAAAATCTTTGCACGATCAAGTCCTATGGTATCTGATTCCTGAATAACATTAGACAACCCAGCCAAGTGCAACATACGCCCAGAAAAATCATCCGTTGCACCACTCTGATATTGGACATGATAACGATACTTTTTCCAAACACGATAAATTAAGCTTGTATATCTGTTATGAAAGAAATCAAAGAAGTCTCTGACTGGATTATCATCATCATCTCTACCTACTAATTTTTCTGTATAATTAGCAGGCAAAGGAGAGCTTGAACCGTGTAATCCTAAAAAGTTAGTTTCGATTCTTGAATAGTGCTCACCAGACCTTTCCATATGACTGATGAATTCCATGTCACTTTTAGGGAAACATAGGTTTGGAGAAACACTAAACGCAATTCTTTCTTGGTGAAAATACTTGTTTTCACCAACCGCTACAAAATCACTGCCCGGTAATAACTGATAGTGTTTCTCTAACAACAAGACGGCTTGAAAAAAACTGAATTCGTTTATTTTATCTGATAATTCATCAATCATAAGATCGTTTGTTGCCCAGTTAAACTCGCCCATTGGTAGCTTTCGCCACTGCGTTCATCGTAAACTTCTAACTCTGTAAATGAATTAACACTTGAATATAAACGTATAAATTCATTCAATACATTGGCCATCAAAAACATGTCCCCTTCATTGACAAAGAAGCTAGAGTTCATCTTAAGCTTAAATTGATTACCACGAACGGAGACTCCTCTAAACACTCTATCGATAGGTTTCATTTCTGATGCGATAATGCCGTCTAGCCTATGTAATGAAGCCCTATGAGCTTGCCTATCTACTCTAGAATGAAAATCATATGTAGACAGTAAAACCTTGAGTACATCAATATTAGAGAGCGACAAATAATTCAATGACATATTAGCAATCAGTTGCCATTGGAGCTCCCCATTCACTTGTGGGCTTACAGATTGTGTTGGTTTAGTAATGTTACTAAACGTGGCGTAAGTTGGAGACTTATGAGTGGTATATATTATGTCACCTACAGATAACCTTTCAGACAAATCTGCATTGCTGCACAATAACTTCATCAAAACCGTTTCAGTCCCTAGATCTGCAATATCACCATTGTGAGTATGAAAAGAGATATAACGCTCAAGCCCTCTTCCACTCACTCGCTCTGAAACTTTTGACTTATAGAAATCACGTTTATCTCTTTGATTTATCTGGTGTTCAAAGGATTCAAATTCAATCAGGGGTTTTCGTCGCCTTTCATTTTTGCTCCAACTTTCTACTTGGTTTATTGAATAAACTTCGTAGTGGTCCTGATTGTCACTCTGTGGCCGAACTTTATACTCATTGCGGCGATGTTCAAGCCGAATTGGATCACCATCTTTTTCGAATAGGTTCACAGCTGGCGTACAATGTAACCTTAAGTGCTTATCTTTCAGGACAACTTCGGCAGGTAATGCTCTCTTAAAATGGAATTTAAGGTTCACGGTACTTCTTTGCGGTATCCCTTTTAACCAATCGAGTCCGGTAATATCGAAAAACATAAATTTGTCTGGCAAAGAAAAATATTCCTGCAACAAACGGTAACCTGCAAATGAGTTGTCGCTATATGGCAGTATAGCTTCGTCATCCTGGTACCCAACCGGATTAACAAACTCAGGTCCAAGTTTACGTTTATAGCCACCACCGACGTCTAGCTCGACGTAGTCTAAGTATCTAAATATCCATAAGAAAAGGATTCTAGTTATATGGATCTCACCATGTAAATGAAACCTTAATTTATCTAACCCGATACGAGATAACTCTAGCCCATGCTCAGTGGCAAGTGTCACATCAACAGATGAGCTTGTTCGACTGTTGCTTTGCTCAATGCTTGTTATTTTTAACGGGAACAGCTCCACGTCATAGCATGTTCTGAATAAACATTGCGTACCTTCCACTTGTTCACTAGCCATCTCAGCCCCACGCTTCACCACTGTTTTTTCAGTGACACTTCCCGAGTGTGGCGTTAGTTCGCTAATGCACAACGAAGGAATCGAGCGCATGTAATGTGGCCACAACAGCGTCATTAATGACTGAGTGAGCTCAGGGAGTTCGTCATCAATCTTTTCTCTAATACGGCCAGTAAGAAACGCAAAACCTTCAAGAAGACGCTCTACATCAGGATCGAATGTTCCTTCAGATAAAAAGTTGGTTAGTTTTGGATTGTACTTGGCAAATTCGCTGCCGGATTCTCGTAGATATGTGAGTTCATCTTGAAAGTATTTACTGTTACTCAAGGGGCACCTACTAAACGTTAAATTGGCCGTCAGTTCCCATATAGACATCGATAGACATCGGAACTTTTCCACCGTTATGTAAGACTTCTCCGCATATGCCAAAGCCTAATTGAAGAGGGTTGTTGTGATTTTCTCGGTAATGCACTTCAACGCTTCGTAGCCGAGGTTCGAAGCTTTCTATTGTAGAAGTGATGTTCTTTTGAATGTGACGAACTAAGTTGGTGTTGTTCGATAGAACATCATTGAAATCAGGTAAGCCATATTCACCATCGATCATTGCATTACCTGCATGAGTATTTAGTAAATCAGCAAGATGCAGATGAATGGATTCAATTAAATGCTTATGTGAAACTACTTTTTCATAGCAGTTTTTCGGTTCACCTAATTCGATTCGTTCTAATAATCGGTAACCTTTTTCCATATTACACTCTAAGAAAAAAGCAGCCAGTAAACCTGGCCGCTTATTTATTTCCAAACTTATTATTGGTCTAGTTTTCCAACCAAAGATAAGTCAAAGCTCGCGCCCATGTACTTGAAGTGTGGGCGAACAGACATTGATACTTTATACCAACCTGGGTCACCCTCAACGTCAGATACTTCGACTTTAGCCGCGCGTAATGGTCGACGACCACGAACTTCTGCTGGCGGGTTCTCTTGATCAGAGACGTATTGACGGATCCATTTATTAAGCTCAACTTCTAAATCGGTACGCTCTTTCCAAGAACCAATTTGTTCACGTTGAAGTACCTTAATATAATGAGCTAAACGGTTAATAATGAACATGTAAGGCAACTGAGTACCTAACTTATAGTTCATCTCCGCCTGCTTACCTTCAGGTGTATTCGCAAACACTTTTGGCTTTTGAACTGAGTTTGCTGAGAAGAACGCTGCGTTATCAGAGCCTTTACGCATTGTTAATGCCATAAAACCTTCTTCTGCAAGTTCATACTCACGACGGTCAGAAACCAGAATTTCAGTTGGGATCTTAGTTTCGATCTGACCCATCGCTTCAAAGTTGTAAACCGGTAAATCAGTTACCGCACCACCACTTTGAGGGCCAATAATGTTTGGACACCAACGATATTTTGCAAACGACTCACTGATCTTTGAAGCCATAGCATAAGCTGAGTTGCCCCAAAGATAATTGTCGTGGCTGTCCGTAACCATTTCATCGTAGTCAAAGGCCTTAATTGGGTTGTCTTCAACTGAGTATGGCGTACGTAGCATAAAGCGTGATGTACACAGGCCCACATAACGTGCGTCTTCGTGCTCGCGGAATCCGCGCCATTTAGTGTACTGAGGACCTTCAAATACCGACTTTAAATCTTTTAAATTTGGTAATTCTTCATAAGAATCTAAACCAAAGAATTGAGAAGAAGCAGAAGTGATAAATGGAGCATGAGACATAGCACCTACATTACCCATATACTCCATTAATTTAATATCAGGTGAAGACGCAGACAGTTGGTAATCACAAATAACGGCACCTACCGGCTTACCACCAAATTGACCGTATTCACGAGTATAAATCTGCTTATATAAACCTGATTTTACTACTTCAGGAGCATCTTCAAAATCGTCTAGGACTTCGTCTTTCTTAGCCGAAATAAGTTCGATTTGAATGTTTTCACGGAAATCCGTGTGATCAACAAGATATTTTAGACCACGCCATGTTGATTCAATCGCTTGAACTTCTTCATTGTGAAGAATTGCATCAACCTGTTTAGACAACTTTTGATCAATCTCAGAGATCATCAAATCAACTAAAGACTGGTCTACTTTTTCTACTGTTGAGCTGCTTAATAACTCACCAATGAATGCTTCAACGCCACGCTTTGCAACGTCAAAACCTTCATCACTGGGTTTAAGGCGAGTCTCATTTAGAATGCTATCCAGAAGAGAGCCTGACTCAACTAGAGCTGCTTCTTGTTCTGGTGCTTGTGCTTCTGCCGACATGATCTTCCTTACTCTGCTTTTTCGCCTTGGTCTGCACCAATGCTTAGTTCATCCAAAAGTTTCTTTCTTGCTTCTTCATCTTGAAGAACGGCTGCAATCTTCTTACGGAAAGCAGGTACATTCCCTAAAGGGCCTTTCAATGCAACCAAGGCTTCACGAAGTTCTAATAAGCCATTCAGTTCAGGAACGCTCTTCGCAATTGACTCTGGAGTAAAGTCCTTCATATTTTTGAATGTAATATCAACGCCAATTTGCGCGCCTTCTTCATCAGAAAGACGGTTTTCGACATTTGCTTTAATATTCGGAGCGTAGCCTTCTAATACTTCGTTAAAGTTATCTTTATCGATATTAATCGGATTACGCTCTTCGATCGGTGTTTCATCTGCACGAGCAGTGAAGTCACCGACAACCATCATACTTAGGGGCAGTTCAACATCATCAGACGCATCGCCTGTTGCTGGAACATAACGTATATTAATTCGCTCTTTCGGAGCCACCGAGCCATCACGTGACATAATTAGTCCTTTCTAGTTTATTGCTGGTCATAAATTGTTTCCCATTCGCTATATCTCACAGGTAAAAAATCCTTAGTTCGATATAGTTCCTTTAGAGTTTTTTGAATTAGATTTTCTAAAGAAAAGGACAAATGAGGTTCCCAAATTGATAGATTTAGTTCCTTAGCCACCGCCCAACTTTGTTCCAAGTAAGGCAAGCACAAAGGGTATAAACCAACACTTTGGTAGGCTTTCACTAACTTTAAGTGCAACATGAATTGTCCACGGCCGGAGTTATCCAGCTCGAGTTTGTTTGACAGTTCAGCCACATATTTACCCAAGTCTCCTAGGGCAATATCCTCCATCTCAGGTAGATCATCTTCAGCTACAACAATAGTTTGAATTATTGATGATTTACCCGAAGGACAAGCATTACCTGTAGACAACCAAGTAATTGTTGCTTCATCCGCAAATGGAATAGAATTTTTGAAAGAGAGGTTTTCAATTCCCTCGAAAGAATCCACAAATCTCTTTGTTTCTTGCTTGACGGCCAACGCGGCTTCGTCATATCCAAGGTTGTCTAACATTGAATAAACGAAATAATGCCCAGTAAGCCAAAATGGCGCATCAGTAAGTGTTCGCTCTAGACGCTTGATCGTATCGATATCGCTTTCTTGGTTTGCTTTATCTCGATATTCTGCCTGCTGATCTGCTGAGACAGCTAAGCTAAGAGGCGTCACATTGTCTTGGTTATCTGGTAAACCATCAACGTCAGCCCATGTTAGATGACGGTAAATCCGATATCCTAAAGGTTCTGTCGGATTTGAATGCACCATTATTTCAGACACTTTTTTTAGCGTACGCTTTGATGCAGTCGGAGATGAAAAGTCTGTATCAACATCAACTGTGCTACTTCGTTTCTGATTAGACGTGGTTTGAGTCTTAGGAACGTCAGTTACGTGACTTTTTGGAACGATCGCTTTCTCGGACAGTGCAACAACATCAATGAGCGGATCTGAGTCAGCCACACTGTCTTCAACCAAGGTTTCTTCATTTAGAGATGTGTTCTGTATTAGCTGATTCAAATGACTTTTTAATTCGAAAAAGTCCACATCAGAGTCTTGAAATATCTCGTCAAACTGACGCTGGATACCTTCAGTTAATGTGATGCATCGAGATAGAACTTCCCAGTCAAGAGATTCTGTAGACAATTTAGTCGCGACGAGTTTGAATTGATGATTGAGCCATTCAACAGCGCCGTCTCTACCTCTCTTCCGTTTAGGGTATAACTCGTGACCAAAGCGACTGATTGAGTCATTGAGCAACGATAATCCTTCCTCAAGCCCCATCACGCCCTTATCCTCCACCAAAGAACGGATCAGATAACAAAGCGCTTTGAGATCTTTACTATGTTGACTTAGCACTTCAATCGAATGGACTTTTACTATATGCCAGTCGACAGTCTCACCAAATAATGAACCAAATTTTTTCACTTCGGTTTCCATCATTTCGTAGCAGAACTCATATCTCGCATCTTCACCAGTTGGTGATTGCTCAGATATTGGTGCTAATAGCGTTTCAGTATCGATCAGACTCAAGTTAACCTCTGCTTTCAGAATTGTAATTTCTAATTGCTCGCTCGATTGCTATAGCGCCTCGCGCAGGTTTAGATAATTGATGACTTTTGTCTATAGAATCGCTTGCCATACTATTAAGAATTTCCGTTATTTCGCTGAATTTCTTAGGAGCATTAGTCTCTAGATCGACTAATGAATCGTGCAGTTTCTGTCGACCAAATACTGATTGTTCAGTTACGGTACTGAACAAAATAAATTCGCTTCTCGCTACTTTGAGAGCTCTGACTTTAGCTTTCAGTTTTGGCGTATTACCGAAAAATGACTGCGCAGCTTCTGCCTCAAGAATCGCTTTAGTGTAGTAGTGCTGTTTTGCATTTTTCTCTATTGAGTCATCTATGCCACTGAGTACTTTTCGTGGTAATACATGACTATAAAAATAGGCTCTTGATTGGTTTACTTTCCAAGCGGTTTCAATATCACTGCCTGCAACATCTGATTTTCCATCTAAGATGAGTTCGACTAAACGCTGTTCTTTATTTCCACCAAAAGTGGCTATATTTTGCGAATTGATGGCCGCCTTATTCAAACTTGCCATCGTGTCCGTCAACGCTTTATCTGCATATGGAAATAGCGAACCGTCACTGTTCAGTTTTTCTCGCAACGCAACGAGTTCGTGTCGGATAGACATCAGAGTTTTAGGAAGTTGATCGACAGACCCTTCATATTCATTCAAGTCCGATTCATATTTTTTATACAACTTAGCTAATTTGCTCTGTTGAACTTCATAAGCTTCTCGGTAAGGAGCTGTCGAGACGACATCTTTTTCCATATCTTGCAACGCGAATTCAATATCCCATGGAGACTGTGCTAAAAAAGACGCGGTTTGTGCAGGTTTAATAGTGCTCACAAGGCTACTTGAGCTGTTGGTAGATTTAACAATCGATTTCCATTCAGGCTGACCTTGGTTGTATAAATATGTGCCAGTGATAATCACGACACACAAAACCAAACTCGCTTCTAAGTATCGAAGTCGACCGCTTTGAATTCTGTCAATAGTTCGATGTTTGGTTAGAACGAGATCAGCATTACGTAAACTACTAAATATGGGAGCACTTACATCAGCACCAAATTTTTGGGCATCGATCTTGGCTAATTGTTGCGCAAACGAAGTCGCTGTATACCTGTGCTGTCGAGGGTTGTTAACAACCTCTTTAATTAACTTCCATACATGGTTCGGGATTAAACCTGGTCGTTTTTTTGCTTGTAATTGAGTTGTCCAAGCATCGCCAAATGCAGCACCAAGAAATAGATGCCCAGTTAATAATGCCAATGAATAGACGTCATCTTGAGGTTGAGCCACGCCAGACTTTATAAACGCAGGAGACGCATAACTCATGCTTGCTTCTGCATAAGTATTAGATTCACCAACATAACGAGCAGCACCAAAGTCGATCAACTTTACGTAATCGGACTCTGTGACAATAATGTTTGAAGGTTTGATATCTAAATGGCAGACACCTCTCGTATGCATAAACTCAAGCGCACCAGATAATTGATATATCAACCACGCAATATGATCATGCCTAAAACCTTTAGGAGTATGACGAGCCATTTTTTCAGCCAAAGATTCGCCCTGAATCCAATGATACATAAAGTATGGTCTATCGAACTCTTTACCTATTTTAATGAAATCCGCAACACTCGGATGTTGAGACATCTCAAGACGACTGGCTTCATTAATGATTAATTCATTCGCAAATTCAGATGAACCTTCATTTAGAACCTTACAGCAAACCTGTTTTTCAGGGTTTCCTTTCTTGGCCAAGTGATAAACAGTCGTTTTGCCATTTTTTGAAGGTAATGTATCTAACACGTCGAATTGGGAAAAAATCACATACTCTAACTTAGGCTTGTTTTTATTGGCCATGTCCTGAGCTTGCTGATTTTTCTTTTCGATCGCTTTCACAACCAACTTATCTAGATAACCTTTGGCTGTCCCTGGCTTTTCTGACACGCTAAACTCTTTATCAAACAAAATAAATTAATGCTGGATAATAAATATTGTCTAATACCCTTTTCAATAGCAGTATTTAAAACCATCGGTAATACTATTAATTCAGTTATTATGACTAAACAACAGAACGCTACGACAAACGCTTTAACTAGCAACTTTCGACTGTTTTTCACTCCTAAATATAATACTTACCCGCTAAAATAACGGACTAAACAAACACTGTTAACTGAGTCACATATTTAGTTTATTTCAAATAAAAACAGTTTGTTCACTTATAAAGTGCAATAATTCAAAATATCTTTCAAAAATAATATTATTTTTGCATTGAGTTAAAATAAGTGTTTGGAAAGTGATTTAACCCAAAAGACATCAGGAACAGGTCGATATAAGATAAAAATGGCAAGGCATTATAAATTGCTGTTCACTTGTAACAAAACCATCGAGAGTCCCACCTGAGTAGGACTTCGTTGACAGAAACGTATAACGCTGTTTTTAGCTATAATGGTAGAAAGATATACACCACTCTATCATGATGTTTGAAGCGTTCGAGGTAAGGTCTTGCAGCAATTTAAGCTACCCAATGGACTAAATACACACCAAGACTAGCTCAAAACACTTAATCACATTTCGATTGATTTTTACGCAAATCTTACTATATAAGTAATATTCGCACTTTATCTCACGTTTATATGATCAGTTATATTTCATACAGGTGAGTTGGAGCAGTGCCCTTTCTCCTTGAACATCAAACATTAACAAGGTTACAGGCCTATTGTGCGCCACCTCTTGAATTGTGCAGGCCATTAATGCCAATGTAGAACAACTACCCAATGTGCCCCATAAATCATTAATTAAAGTAGGCTGTTGAGGATTATCAAAACATTCGGCGCGGGCACCTAGAGCAAAACCATAATCTTCAGTATGAGATCTCAGATTAGTCATATCAGAAAATACAGGCCCAAAACTCTTGATATGGCGACTCGCATTCCTGACAAGCTTCATTACTGACCTTCGCGTTGTATTTGCTGGCTCTACTTCGAAATAACCTAACTTTGCTTTTGGTTTAAGCTTCAACGTTTGCACCAAGTTATTCCGACACAACAGTAAGCCCGCCCCGCCCTCACTAGGTATTATCCCCCAAGGATTAGAAGAGCTCATTACTTGCCCGGCATCGATTAAGTCATTAAGGTCATCGACAAGAGAGTCAACCGAAATACTCATGATTGCGTCAAATTGGGTCAGCTTAGCCAATGATGTGCTTAAGTGTAACGGCCCACTTTGTTGAACAACTTCATAATGTGAGATTGAGTCGCAATGCTTACATTCACTTAACCACTCACTCATCGCAACAACAGAAAGAGTCTTCGGTATATTGACTAGCAGCGGAATAGGCTTTAATGCTTTAGGTAACTGTTTCAAAAGAGACCCGATTAAGCTCTCGATTAGCTCTGAGCATTTATCAAACAATGATGTATTCGAAGTGTACTCGATATGGGCGTAAGTAAACCTTTCTAACCCATCGTCGGCCATTTTCTGATCGAACCTTCCCAAGTCCGCTCTGGCGACTGTTGTGGCAATATCTAGGTTCATGCCCGTTGGTGTCATGGCTTCCATACCAATAACAAAGCGTGCTGAGTTGTTATTCATTATCGGACAACTCCTGTTTTTTATGAACCTTCGATAACACTAAAAGATGCTCCTCGCCTTGACATGGAAATGCGGCACTGTAACTGATTGAAAGTATGCGAGCCTCGGTATCAATGAAAACCGTAGAAATAGGCATATCTACTTGATAGTTGGCATTTTTAAATTGAGCTTCTGCTACATACATCTCTTGGGGGAAACGGAAAGAGAGCGCATCATTATGACAAAACCCACTCATCATCAATCGTTCACCGCCAGATATGAACCCTTTACATTGTTGGTCTTGTGGCGCGCTCTGATAAAAACGTTGGTCAAAGTCTACGGGATAAAGAGGTTTCCTATTTTCTAGCCAATCGTCATCAAAAGTACCAGCATATTGCTGACGAGCCAAAAAAAATGGAGCTAACGGGCCAAATCCGGCAACCCGTGTATTCTTGGCCGTTGCACTCCAATCTTCCGTAGGATAAAAAACTGAAGGAACCTTCTGTTTCAATAGCTCCCCTTTAGTATCAGCGATACCTCCACCGAGCCGGTTTCTTAAATCGCCTCCAATAGCACAGGAGAAGTCGATCTCTTTTTCCACAAAAGGGAGTGGTTTACTTAGCGTTATGCTACCTCCGTGCTCAATCCATTGCCTATCACCAAGTACCGATATGGTTTTGTCAATATGGCCATCAATCAAAAGCCGACACTCATGGTACGTAACTGCCTTTTTCGCGTAGCTTCTGGCCTTACCGAAAATCAGTACATCAGTGTTGGTTTTGACAACAGAGAACTCTTGGTCAACTTTCATCGCAGAAAGCCCGGCTTCACCCAAATAAACAGGGTCATCATAGATCTCCGACTCTTCCAGCTCCTCCCAAACAGAACCTACAAGTCGCCACGAGCGTTTTCCAACAACGACCCAAACCTCATTCCCGTTTTGATCTCGTTGAAAACGCCCTTTTATTGAAAGCTCTGGATGATTCTCAATATCCCACAACTGCATTATTATTCCTTAAGTTAAACCTTTCTGAGGCTGCTGAATTCTGAGTTAGTCGCGTGATATTCCACTCTTGTTGATGGGCTGGCATAGTCATATCCCAAGGGATGTATGAGCGGGTGTGGAGACAAACCTGACGCCAAATCCAAATCCTAAAGGTGGCATTGACTTGAGTATCGAACATAGCTTGTATACTAGTTTCAAGAGTCAAAGGCTGTCCCATTCGCCCTGGTGACGCTTGTATGTAGGCGCCACTCTCAACCCATTCTTGTAACTTTTCGAGTATCTCGTGCCATTCAAAGTCGATACCCAAATTTTTCGGTGTCACTGGTAAACGTTTTCCATAGACAATATAAAGCGCTTGGATCCAATCCTCACCTTCGAACTCCTCAAGGCTTGATACTAATTCAACTATTTTCGGAACATGTTCATTCAGACCATGCAATACAAAATCAAACGGAGCCAAGGCACTACTCGGATTAAAGTTAGCAAACTCTTTGAGCTCTAAAAGCTTGGCAAAAGTGACGACTTCAGGGTCAAACACACTGTCGATTTCGGTGCCGAACTCCTGACGGAACCAAGTACCTCTGTCCTCTTTCGCAAGCAAACGTTCAAACATGTTCTGATTTCCACTTGCGTTTTCAGCTAACCAGACCACGCTTTCTGCATCGTTTTGCAACGATAAAAACAAATGTGTTTTGTAATCAGAAAACTGCTTGGCTTTAAGCCAACGTTTTAATAAGCCAACCGTGATACTCTGACGTAACTGTAAGCATTCAAGGAAAAGTAAGGAAAGCTTACGACCACCTTCAACCATCTCGATGATCACCGAGTCGATGTCTGGCAACGACGACTGAACCACTAATAATTTAGCGGTTTGGTAATCCAAATCATCCAATATAGATAAACCACAAAGGAGGTTTTGCTGATCTTGTCCAAGGTCTGAGTTCAACATCAGCCAAGCATAAATGGCTGGTTCGCTCTGCTTTAATTGATGTATTAATCCTGGAGCCAAACGATAGAAAGACAAATAAACATTTTCTAATTGTTTAATCTGACGCTCAGCCAAGGCTAAGTAATCCAGTTTGGCGCTTGGGTATCCCCTTTTGTGGACTTGTAAGCGTTGTTTTAATAAAAAACCGAATGTCTCTGAAGCCAGTGACAACTTTTCATTACAAATGTCCAACCACTTGATAGGAAGCTTATCCAATAAAATGAGCGTGCTTTTCGCATTAGCAATGGCCAGTTCCACATCTTCATTAGTAATCGGCTGGTTTAGTTGATCTATACCTATTTTTTGACGCATCCGTGAATCCAATCTAGTAACACGATCAATTGATCGCAATGGTGCCGCCTTGAATTTTTTGTGCCTTCTCAGCTTGAGAGGTCACATATTTGGCTTTGGTGGTAATTCGACCATCACGGCCGCTGTAGCGAGTTTCTGTTTCGCCACTTCTCACAACTAATTCTTGCTCCGTTTCGATAACCATTTTCTTTGCCCTCAGTACAAATTCATCCGAATCATCAAGAATGGAGAAAAAAATATCTGTTACTAAAGGGAGGTTAAAATCGTTATTCAAAAACTCGATACGACATGACAGTTTGTTATCAATAGCAAGTTGTAACTCGGCTAATTTGAACCCTCGCCCCAACCTCGCATTTATTGGTTGCTTTAAAGGGTTTCCTTCGAAATCGACACGAACACCACTCTTAGTTTCGTTAATCGATACAATTGTTCCAAAACGCGAAAAGCAAGCCGTTGGTTCGGCTTGCTGTTCGGTGATGGTTTGTATTATTGGGGTTTGTTTTTCCATCATTAATTGATCGCTACATTTCCACCTTTGATTACAACTTTATCGCTTCCTTCAATGGTTATTGAGGAACCTGACAACTTGATAGAACCGTCGCTATTCATCACTAATGACGAACCACCTGTTTTCAGTACTATCTTGTCACCGCTTATGATCTGGGTCGCACCATCGGCTTTGTATGAAGTATTTCCTTTAACAGAGACCGTTAAGTTGCCACCAACCGTCTGGTTATCATCGGCCCCTATATCAGAACTTTTTGATGCACCTACCGTTAAATTGCTATTTTCACCCACATCCAAGTCATCATTCTTACCAATCTTGGTAACTTGATTGTCTCCAATTTCTAGATCAGAGTTGTTCTTAACATATTGAGTTTCATTAGCGTTGTAAGTAACGGATACATCTTGCTCGACAGTTTCAGTAAACGTGCTGTTAACCAGGGTAGTCTTGTGTCCGTCAATGGTCTCTTTGTGATCACCGTGAACATCATTCGTCTGATGGCGTGCAACCTTTAAGAACTCATCTTGGCCTATGTCGCGATAGCGGTTATTTAAAACCTTGGTCGACATATCTTTTTGCGCATGAATATAGACTTCTTCTTGGTTAGCTTCATCTTCAAAGCTCAACTCATTATAGCCGGTCCCTTTATGCGTTTGAGTTCTGAAAGTCGTACGCGTTTTATTCTCCGGTAACGAATAAGGGGGATAATGAAGCCCGTTATAAACTGCACCAGTAACTAAAGGCCTGTCCGGGTCTCCCTCTAGGAAGGTAACAACCACCTCATGACCGATGCGAGGTAGGTATACCGCACCCCAAGTCGGTGCTGCCATTGATTGGCTAACTCGAATCCAACAACTCGAATGCTCATCGCTCTCGCCATAACGGTCCCAATGGAACTGAACTTTGATTCGCCCAAGCTTATCGGTATAGATTTCTTCGCCTGCAGGCCCCACGACAACTGCCGTTTGTGTACCTTCAACCAAAGGAGCTTCAAGTTTTGGAGCTCTAAACTCAACATTCCTAGGAATGCACGCAAACTGATTGTGATATGTAGTTGGCAGACCATTAGTTTCATCTTCATGAACCTGAGGGTCATGGCCACTATGCATTACCGATAACATGAGGTAATCGCGGTTGATGGCTGAACGTGGATGCTCACTGATACTAAAACTGTATCCAGACGCCAGTCTCATGACATTACTGGTCGCCTCTACTTGCTGATTATCAACAACATGTTCAGACATCCATTCATTTGATCTTACTTGACCCATCATTGGATCAACGTAACGTCCTGGGAAATCGAATAATTTCAAGTCTAAATCGAGTTCACCGGAGCTACTCATTTCTTGAGGGATCTTCGGAAATTCATAGTTATAGTCGGTGTAAGTAACGTGGCCAGTTTTCACTCGATTAACGAGTTCAAGGTCTGAGATATGCTCGCGGTCTGCAACACCACCACCATCAGCATGGTAAACAATTGGCCCCAAATAAGACCCGTTCAGTGGTGAGCTCAATAACTCAGCTATTGCGTCATTACTGTCGACAATAACCATCGTGTGGTTAGCTTCTGTATGCTCGAAGTAGTACCACATTCCGTGTTCTGCCAGAATTCGTTGAACAAACTCAAGGTCTGTCTCTCGATATTGGAGCACGTATTCTTTTGAAGGATATACACCTGACAGCTCTAATCGATAATCAGTAACTGACGCATCATCTAAGACTTCAGAAATGATCGCCGACGCTGATTTTTGTTGAAAAATACGGCAGTCTTGTCTTTGGCTTAAAAACCAAGCTTGTGGAACAAGAGTCAATTGGTAACGAGAGAATCTCCGACCCGACCCAAGGTAACGGACCTCATTAACCACACCGTGAAAGCATCTCGCTGAACTGACACCTTGACCATATAGAGTCAAGCTGCCTGGTTTACGGATGAGTGCATCAAATGAGATATCAGGATCAAGTGAAAGTAATGATAGGCTGATTTGAAAAGGCTTTGAAAGCTCTTCGATTACCTGAAAGCTCTCCACACGAAAATCATGTTCAGAGCCTTGCAGTTCAAACTTAAATTCTACGTCATTCACCATATCTTTTACCTGATACTAATAATAGAAATAGGGCCAACAGTAGTTGTTGACCCTTTGTTGTTCACGAAAAGCGATTAAGCTTCGCGTGGAGCACGCCAGTCATCGTTACCAGCAGTACCACAGTTTTCGTGAGTTACTTCGATTGCACGATAAGTCAGCTTAAGTACTTCTTCAGTTACACGATCTGAAGTTGCAGCGTCTTGACAGTGATTCATACGAGTTTGAATATCTACTAGTAGTGCATCAATTAACTTGATTGAGTAGTAGTGCTCTTGCTTACCTTGTACCGAAGTACGGTAAAAACGGATTACACACTCAGGAAGCTTTTCGCCAGACACTAATGCGTTGAATAACAGAGGTGAACAACGGTCTTGTACTTTAGTTACTACTACAGGGCGGTGAACACGTTGACCTGTTGGTTGGCCACTTTGTGGGTCACGTGGAACTGTTAGTACGTGATCAAGTTCTTGAACTAGGAACTCATCAACGTGAGCTTCTTGCCAAGTGTTACCTACAGAATCTGCAGAGTAAGTATCTTTAGTAATGTGACCTTGAGTTTCACCATTGATAGACATATATGCTGGAGTTGGCATCGATATTTCCTTTTTAAAATTTATAATTCATTAATTCACCAAATCGCTTATCACCGCGACTGATTAAGTTAATACAAACATCATGCCAACATTATAAACCCAACAAATACAGTCAGTTACGATAAACTGGTCATTTTAAGCATTATATTCAATAACAACTTATTGTATAGAAAAACGATTTCTTGAACGTGAACATTAATAAATTGAATTTAAAATAAAAAGACAAAATAACCATCTAGAACATTAGAAATAAAGTTAAAAAAACTAGCAATTAAATCATAATGCCTATGTTATATATTATTTTGAACGAAATATTAAATTTCAGTCAGATAAAAAGCCAAAACAAACAATAAAAATAACCAATAAACAATAGTAAATTCATCACCGAATAAAAAACAGTTATCAATTTTAGTATAATTGCCGAATCCCATATACATAACTAATAGAACTAGAATGATAAATATAAACCTTTCCTCTTTAATACAACGTCTACACCCTATTGTAAAGTCGCTTTAGAGGATGCCGCTGCATTAGCCGTATCGGAAAAAGCCAATGAAGTGCAAATTGAACACTATCTATTAAGCTTATTAGAAAGGCCAAATAGTGATTTTGATATCTTATTAAGTCATTTCGATTGCTCAGAGACCATTTTAAGGCAATCTATTCGTTCGACTTTAGATACTAATACAACAGGTAACGGTAGCAAGCCTGTTTTTTCTTCGCTTTTAATTGAATGGCTTCAAGAAAGTTGGTTGGTCTCATCTTTAGACCTATCCGAAACTCAGATTCGCTCTGGTGCCCTACTTCTTACACTCGTGAGCAACCCACTACGCTATGGTCAACACGGCTACGCTTCAATCCTAGACGGTGTAAACCCAGATACCTTAAAGCGTAACTTTTCTGAACTTACAACAAACTCTCTAGAATCTTTAGCAACGACATCAGAAAAAACCGACGCACGCGAAGATGGTTCAGCATTAAGTAAATTCACTACCGACTTTACCGGTAAAGCAAGAAAGGGCGAGATCGACCCAGTATTCTGCCGTGATCAAGAAATAAGACAAATAATCGACATCTTGGCGCGACGTAGAAAAAACAACCCAATCGCCGTAGGTGAGCCGGGAGTTGGTAAAACAGCGGTAGTAGAGGGCCTTGCATTAAAAATTACCGAAGGAGATGTGCCAGACTGCCTCAAAGGTGTTGAACTATATGGCCTAGACATGGGCTTACTTCAAGCTGGGGCAAGTGTTAAGGGAGAGTTTGAAAAACGCCTTAACGCAGTACTAGACGAAGTGAAGAATTCACCGACTCCAATCATTTTATTTATAGATGAAGCTCACACGCTAGTTGGTGGAGGCAATCAAGCTGGAGGCAGTGATGCTGCCAACCTACTTAAACCCGCTCTAGCACGTGGTGAAGTAAAAACAATTGCTGCCACCACATGGTCTGAGTACAAAAAATATTTCGAAAAAGATCCAGCTCTGGCGCGCCGTTTCCAACTGGTAAAACTTGATGAGCCGTCGTCTACTCAAGCAGCATTGATCATCCGAGGCTTAAGACCAGCCTATGAAAAGTCACATAACGTATACGTACGTGACGACGCAATCACTGCCGCAGCAAACTTAGCTGATCGTTACATCACTGGACGCCAACTGCCAGATAAAGCAATCGACGTGTTAGATACGGCTTGCGCCCGCGTCAATATTAGCCTCAATGCAACACCGGCACCGGTTGAAACATTGCATCAAGAAATTGCGGCTGCGAATCGCGAGCTCGAAGCTCTGGAGCGTGACCAACTGCAGCAAACTGGTGACAAACACAGTGCCGCTTTAATTCCTGAGCTAAAAGAGAAGATTGAAAAGGCCACCGAAGAACAAGCTACCCTTCAAGTTCAATGGAAAAAAGAACAATCTCTTATTCACGAAATCATTGAACTGCGTAGCCATCTTTATAGCCTTACTACTCCTTCTACTGAAGAAGACAGCGCCCCTAAAGCTGACAATACGCTTCAAGACGGTGAAGTACTAACAAGTGACAAACCAGATTGTCATGAATATTCTGAAGAGCAAACTCGCGAAGCTATTCAATCTTGTAATGAACGTTTAGATAACGTGCGCGGTACCAATCCACTCGTTCACTACGAAGTGGGTCCCGACGAAATTAGTCATGTAATTTCTGATTGGACAGGCATTCCTATGGGTAAGATGCTTCAAGATGAGTCGCAAGCGACCTTAAACTTGAAGCAAAATCTAATTCAAAACATTAAAGGCCAAGAGTTTGCCATTGATGCGCTTGCTGAAGGTATTCAAACCGCAAAAGCAGGATTGGGCAACCCAGATGCACCAACGGGCGTTTTCTTATTGGTTGGCCCAAGTGGTGTAGGTAAAACAGAAACCGCTCGCGCTATCGCCGATCAAATGTTTGGTGGTGAGCGCTTCATGACAACCATCAACATGTCTGAGTTCCAAGAGAAACACACTGTCTCTCGCCTTATTGGTTCTCCTCCTGGCTATGTTGGTTTTGGTGAAGGCGGTATGCTGACCGAAGCAGTTCGTCAGCGGCCTTACTCTGTTGTTCTTTTAGATGAAGTTGAAAAAGCAGACCCAGAAGTACTCAACCTGTTCTACCAAGTTTTCGACAAAGGTACGCTAAATGATGGCGAAGGTCGTACCATCGACTTCAAAAATACGCTCATCATCATGACAAGTAACCTTGCGACTCATGAGATTGAGTCTTTAGTTCACCAAGCGAAAGACATTGATGCCAATATCGTCGCTGAAGCCATTCGCCCTACGTTGAATCAACACTTCAAGCCAGCCTTATTGGCTCGTATGTCCGTCTTGCCATTCCTTCCACTTTCAGACGCGGCGATGACTGACATCATCCATCATAAACTGAAGAAAGTGTCTGAGCGCCTGCAAAGCCACCACAAACTGGCACTTTGCTATGGAGATAACTTAGTAGAATTCGTATTAGGAAACTGCCGTCTTGCAGAGACGGGAGCCCGAAATATTGATGCCGTAATTAACCGTCAATTATTGCCGCAGCTCTCGACTCAACTACTGGTGAATGACAAGGATGATTCACATACTCAAATTGACGTTTCTGTGGACGAGCAAGGAACTCTAACCTATGCGTTCAGCTAACCATAGTGAGCTTAGTAACGCCCTACTTGCGATCAGCCAATCTCTGGCTGATCGCAGCCAGTTAGCTCAAACTTTGGATGCAGTTCTCACAGCAGCAAGGCAAATGACTTTCGCGAAACATGGCATCATTTACGTGCTTGACCAAACCGGTCAAGCCTTGATTCCGAGCACCGCGCACCACCATGAAAAAGTTATTACCTCACATCCTTGGGAGCCACTGCAGTTAGATACAGTAAGTGAAGCCGATCCATTCAACTTCGCAGTACGTAACGGCGAAGTTGTCTTGATCAATGAGCTATACACTTACAATGGTTATGACTGTGAAGGCATCTATCAAACCGAGCAAACGTTAGGTCTAAAAAGCAATAACTTACTTGCTTGGCCCTTGATTGATGATGAAGGCAAAACCATTGGATTGTTGGTTTTGCTCGATTTAAGCGTTATCGATAATGAAACCGCACTTACCGAGTTTTGCCGAATGGCGGCAAGTAATATTCGCCATGCCATTTGGTTAGAGCAATACGGCCAAGTAATCAAGAGTTTAAGCGCCGATAACCAAGCTTTAGTTCGTGAAAATACTCAGTTAAAAAAGCGGACAAAGAAAACCTATCAAGGTCCGATCGCTGAAAGTGAAGAGATGGTTAATGTATTGAGCCGACTTGATAAGGTGTTATCTCTGCCTGTCGACGTCTTACTTAGAGGTGAGACTGGCGCGGGTAAAGAAGTCATCGCAAAATACATACACGAAAACTCGAATCGTTCAGACCAAGCATTAATCGTTCAGAACTGTGCCGCAATTCCTGAACAACTTTTAGAATCTGAACTTTTCGGGCACAGAAAGGGCTCATTTACTGGTGCAGACAAGGACAAAGTTGGCCTATTTGAAGCAGCAAACGGTGGCACCCTGTTCCTAGATGAAATTGGTGATATGCCAATGTTACTTCAGGCTAAACTGCTCCGTGTGTTGCAAGAACGTAAAGTTCGCCCTGTAGGCGCTAGTAGAGAGATTGAAGTGGATGTTAGAGTCATTGCTGCGACACACTGTAACTTAATGCAGCAGATTAAAGACGGAGGCTTTAGGGCCGATTTATTCTACCGCTTGAATGTATTTCCTATCACTTTACCACCACTGAGAGCCAGACAAGCGGACATTATCCCACTTGCCGAGCACTTTGTTCAGCACGCCACGACGATGTTAGGCTTGCCTCAATCACCAGGCTTGAGTGCTAATGTGAGAAACCAACTGCTCGCTTACCCTTACCCCGGTAACGTACGTGAGCTTAAGAACATCATCGAACGCTCGGTTCTGCTTTCCGATTTCGAAACCATTACTCAGATTGAGTTTGGTGAACAGATCCCTGAAGAGATAGAACACCATCAAG
The DNA here is from genome assembly GCF_014879975.1 of Vibrio bathopelagicus. NCBI lineage: Bacteria > Pseudomonadati > Pseudomonadota > Gammaproteobacteria > Vibrionales > Vibrionaceae > Vibrio > Vibrio bathopelagicus. The sequence continues at coordinate 1,248,953 of NZ_CP062501.1, forward strand.
TTATTGCTCCAGTTACATCGACAATACAGACCACGTTTGAACCTGAACCTCTAGGAGATGACGATGTCGCTGTTGGCCTAAAAGAGGTCGTCAGCCAGTACGAACGTACCGTAATTATTGACTGCTTAAATTCTTGTAATTGGCACACGAAACGAGCAGCTGAACAGCTGTCACTGCCGTTAAGTACACTTAATCACAAGATGAAGAAGTATGATATTTCTGCGATGAGTTAAGCTATGGGGATAAGTAAACTGAAGCAGATCAATTAATTAAGTTCTGATTGATAATAAAAAACCGCCCGAAGGCGGTTTTTTATTTCTAGATTGGGTTATCTAATGACTTTTCTAAAGGCTTAGGTGCTTGAGTGGCTGCTGGTTGTTTTTCTATCCAGTATTTCAGCCATTTTTTCCGTTCTGTGTCGTCGTACTGTTTCCACGTTTCTGACGCTGACTTATCCACACCATTTTTTGTTGGTTCTTTAAAAATAAGCCATGGCATATCACTAAAGAAATTACCGGCAAGAGCTTTATCTGAGCTTAAAGACGGTAATGACACAACGACATCTCTTCCTTTGTCATAATCATGTGTGCCATCTACTTCAACTTGGTTTAAGTGAGTAATAGACAGTTCAAGGTTTGCTTTGCCTCCGATGACTCCTCCAAATGGCCTTAAACCTTTTAGCTGTGCTCCCGTTGGCGCAACATAATCCAAATCAAACTTCATGCAATAAACTGTATAGCCTTGGCCTTTTTGCAAATCATTCTCTTTCTCTAAGCTAGCCACAGCTTTATCAATAAAGATTTTCATCGCATTGATCTCACTACGATTTTTTTCTGACGATGATTTCGTCAACTCCCAAGAACCATTGTCACAAGAAAACTCACCAATATGGTACATGTCTGAAAAGTACCTAGGGCCCTTAACCAACTTTCCTTTATTACCTTCTAGTCCGAGTTGAATAGACATATTCACTGAGTCCCAGTTCATTCGTGTCGATTCGTACGCATCTTTATTATGAGTATCACCCAATAGCAAAACGTAAATACTCGCTGGATCTTCTTGTCCTTTGTTGTCCCATGAAAACCCATCGCGTCGAATATTACGAGCAGAATTCAACCATTCCTTATTTTGGAATAAATTTAGACCTGATGATTGAGTTTCGATAGCGACGACTTGTTGCTTTATCCCTTTGATGATTGGAATAGAGTTCTTCTTACTCTTAGCATTCATTAAGGTAAAGCTCTCGACCATAAGATCTTTCTCACGCAAAAGTAACGCCTTCTCGCCGAGATGAGTATCAAGCAATACTAACTTCGTTTCGGTACTCAACACTCCAACTTTTAACTCATCTGGTAAGTCGTCAAAGTCTTTATCTTGTATGTAATCCACAGGTAGGTAGAAATTGACATCCCCTTTCTTTTTTCTAATCGATAGGCTGTAACGCATATTTTGAAAGCCGCCGCCTTTCACATAGCGCTTAAATGAATCGGTTTCAGAAAAATAATCACTTGGGTTCCCGGCTTTCGCACTCCCAGAAGCTGCAAGACTAAATATCGCGTCAGCAAACAGTAGCTTAGACTTTGATGTCATCGGCTTCATTCCATCAATCATCACACTACCGAATCGATAAGATGGACAATGGTCTATTGCAATCAATGTTGAATCTTCATTGACACCTTGCTGTTTATAAAACTTAGCAATTTCACCATTTGGGTCAACTTCAAAATCAGCGGCCCTTTTAGGTAACATCCAATCTCTGAAAGCGGGACCATTTATATTTTCAAGACCATCTACTCGGTTATAGCCTATGATCACTTCCTGAGCGTACTTATGCTCCTTGGTTAGCACTATCTGAACTTTAACTTTATCGTACGGCCCTATATGACCATTATCTGATTGTTTGATCCAACTATCATAAGGTAACCAATCGGGCTTATCTGATTCTTGAAAGCGCGCCGATTTAATTAAGATTCGACAGAACCCTACCGCCTCTTTTTTTAGTTCAGTGTCTTGTGGGTTAAATGCCTGAGTAAAGTTTTCAAACATGCTTTCTTCTGGGTGTTCAAATAGCATCGTTTGAACAGGAAAAACTCGATTAAAAGCCCCTGAAGCTTTATTGTTATCTCCAACTTGATGCCAAGAGTAAGCACTCATCCTGCTGTTCTCAGAGATTGGTGCTGGCCAATATTGTGAAGCCGCTGGCATTTTTTCAGCCAACGCATCATAAAATTGATTTTCACATTGGTTCTTCCAATTGGCAGCCATAGTGTTTCCTTTAATCGTATGGACTGACCAATCATCTCCTAGAATATAACGCTCAATATAGTCTTTTACTTTATAACGCTTCACCAAAGACTCAAATGACACCAATGAATCAGCATGCGCTTTAACACCAAGATCGGCGAGTAGTAAAACCAAACCATTGATTGCCAAAGCTCTAAGCTGGTAGCGCTTTAGCAATTCCGTTCTAGATTCTTCACTCTCGAAGTGAGCAACAAGCTCTTTGTAGGAATTGATTTCCTTCCTTTCTAAAGCAATATTACTTTTGCGTAGTTCTTTAAGTAACTCAATATGAATATTGGATAATCGTTCCAATTCACGCTTCACATTATGCTTTTCATTCAGCTCATTCAACAAGGAATCCAGTAGCGCATGGTCAATCATTTTGACAGCTGAAATGGCAGCTTTTGTTCCTTCTTTAGCTACAATTACCCCACGAGCAACCGGAGCAACGACCGGCACATACGAAGCAACATCAACCAAACTATCGAAAACCGCCATCCGTAATTCGGCTTCAAGTGTATCTTCAGTGTTCATCGCGATTTCAAGCGCTAAACGTGAACGCTCCATCGCTTGTGAGCCATAACGACTAGGATGAAAATACACATCGAAAGATTGCATATATATACGTATGACGACTCGTCGATTCTGTTTTAAGTTTGGATTATTACGGTCAATTTTTTCGCCTTCGGCTGGAACATAGATAGGTCGGCTTTCCCCAAACGCCTCAACTGAAATTCGGTCTTTAAAAACAGAAGATACCTTTAGGAGAAGAGTTTTTGCATTTTCTGCTCGATCTGCCGCCACCTGCATATTCTTTTCAGCGGTATCGACTTGGCATGAATGCCCCTCAATCTCCACCCTTAAATTTGATTCCGCTTCTAAAACCTCCGCAAGTGCGGATCCTAGCTCCATGAACACAGCTTCGTTTTCTTTTAGTTCAGTTTCTTTAGAATTAAATTCAAACTTGATTCCAATTCCTGCACCGCGAGAATCATTCACCATATAGGCTGTGATTTGTTCTTTAGACTTCTCGCGCGCCTTTTCTAGTGCCTGATCAATTTTATCCTCTTGGGCTGTGTTTCTAGTTTTCCAAACTGGGATATGTTTTAGGTAATCATCAGCGACTTCATCAGTCGCCTTGTTTGCAGTTGTTACTTTTTTGCCCTGCTTTAAAACCGCCTTGGCTTTGTTAACCAAGTCGATGCCACTGGTCACTGTGCCAAACGCATTAACCCCAATCGATGTCCCTCCAGTAAGCCACGCTTCAGCCACTCGCCCTGCCACCACTTTTCGATTACCCATGGCGGCTTCCATTGCCGTGGAAAATGCATTCGCTTGCAGATCCGGAGTATTAAACACTTTTGCGTGAAACAATGCTTTCCACCCTAGACTTGCTGTTTGGGGAGATTCCAAACCACGTAATGTATCAAGTGCCGCTTTAGTACTATAGATTCCATAATAAAGTTCCCCAGCTGCTTTCATCGCCGGTGGCATACCTGTTTTCACAGCATCCCAATAGAGTTTCGAGACATTATTAAACACCGCTTGCCTGCCATCGCTATCTAGGGTGTCTTGCAGGCTACCACTCATCAGCCCTGCACCTAATTGTGCAGAAACATCTCGGATATTCTTAAGTAACGTTAAACTTCTAGAAGCTGGTGTATTGGCTGCTGCTCCTTGTGCATTACCATGAAGGTAGTGCTTCATGTTGCTGAAATACTGCGGGTATTGATAAATCAAAGACTCTTCTAGGGAAATCATATCGCCACTGACAATGGCGAATTTACCTAATGGCGTGCTAGCAGAAAAAGATATATGTTCACGTAGTTCGTATGTGTAAGCAGTATCTAAACCATCTTCATACTGCTCAATATTGGCGTTCTTAACAAAATCAGGAATCGGTTTATCCATTTGACTTGGTATAAATTCCACCCGAATACTGTAAAGCCCTTCATCAAATGCTGCCGGATCGACATGAAATATCGCACATGGATATTGGTTTTGATCACTACTCTCTGTCTTTTGGGGCAGCACAGCTTGAACTGTATCCCCAACTTTCTCATACTGACCTTCGTCGGTTCCTTTGCCATTCCCAACTTTAAACTTATACAAACTAACTGAAGCGTTTAAATACCCTTCATCCGAAAAAACGATTGCACAACTAGAAACAACGGGTAGAACAAAGCCCTTAAGTGGTTGCTTGAGAGCACGAACTTCTTCGTACCACTTGTTGTATGCTGCGTTCTCTTCGCTCAGCTGACCGTTAGCATCTGCTTGATAAGGAGCTGCCAATTGATCTGTGCTGATCTCAGTTAGTGTAAGTTGAACTTCGCTGTTATCCAATTGACCACTAAGCTTTGCAATTTGTACAGCCAACTCTTTAGGTGATAGCTCTGCAAGTGAGGCAATAAGTGGCAATGATGGAAAACGAAAACTGAAAGTTTGTTCATCCCCTTTTGGTAAGTCTTTGCCTAAAGAATGGATAGGGCATTCTGGAGAAATTACTTCAAACACCCCATCTTTATCCGGCTTTCCATTACCCAATGAGCATAATTTAAACTCTTGGTTGGTCGCCCAAAGTGCTGGGTTATCGCTATTGGTTAGGTTAAGCATTGGCACTTTTGCTAACGGGCGAATATTAGTTACACTCTTATTCTCGACTAAGCTTGGCTTTTCATGCCAAGTCGGGAATATTGTTTTTTGCGTTTTGGAATCATACTTCCCAATATAATAAGCACCAAACAAGTAGTAATTAGCATGAAGTGGTATCACATTACATGTATCAACAAAGCTCATAGTTCATGCCCTTTCACAAAATCGCCATCATTGGCAAACCCATTGTAAAGAGAAGATAGATCTGCACTGTGTCCACTATTGGTCTGCTTCCACTTTAAATAAGGACCAAAATATTTTTCTTCCGTTAGCTTACTGACTACAACTCGAGCCGCCCCTTCATGTATATATTTCGCATCTTTTCCTAAGATTTCGAAATAGCGAAACTTACCCATAGCTCGTGGAACAATTTCTTCATTTTGAAATGAACGTTGTTCGATATTAATTAAGTAGCGGAACTTACGACTTTCGCCCCAAGCATACTTACCATCAGGACTAATACTACGTTGCTTAAATGCGTAATCATTCAACTTTTCTTCATCTGGGTTAATTCCCGTGCTGTACACAAATTCATCTTTGACCTCATCATAGACTGCGACACCAAAGTCATTCACTACATACCTTTTACCATCTCGAATCACGGAAAACTCGTTAAAGTCTGTTTCCACTAGTTTCTTACCACCTGTCGCTAAGGTGTACTTCCAATCTTTAAATTTATCTGTGTAATATAGATAACTGCTGTCTTCCGCCCAAAGGAATTCTGGATAACCACGTGAACGACCTAGCTCAATATACTCACCCGTTTTAAGATCTTTAATGACCTTAAACATCCCTTCTTCTGCAGAATACGCCAGAGCTAAATAGCGATTATTCGGCGACATCCGCATTAATCGAACCATACCGCCAAATTCATCTGCGACTAAACGTAAGTCAGTACCATCCGTTTTGACACTCCATACTTTGTCTCCTATCTCATAGAGGTCTTTCGAGTCACCTCGTCCATTATCCCAACGGAACACCACTCTAGGTAAATCATAGGAATCTTGGTTGCTAAGGTCCTCTCGTGGCCACTCTTTAGCTTTTCGAATCGTATATTTAGGTTTACCCGTTTCTTTATCATAAATAACGTAATTATTTTCAGTAATGTATACACGACCATCTTCCCACTGCTGTGCATTTTTTGCCGCAACAGGATCATCTTCAACGGTCTGAGGCTTCACCACTTGTGGTTGCTCAGGTACTACTGATTCGTTGTTGCATCCTGATAATACCAACAACGCAATCAGGCTTAAGCTATGACGTAGTTTCATTCGTTATTCTCTTTATTATTAGGAGTATTTGCATTTAGGTTAAGCAAATACATAACATTCTTGATGTAATGGGATTGGCCGCTATTCGCTCGACTTATAAGCCAATAAGTCGGCAATTGGTGTCTGGTGAATAATAACGGTTTGGTTATCACGATTTTGCCTGCTGTTACCCAAATAGCCACGTACTAGATCGACCTCTTCAACTTCAACCGGCCAGCCAGAGAAGCTAATTAACCTAGCCCCTTTGTCTGTTTTTGCACACTGACGAAGCGATACACGTTGTGACCAATCACCTTCGCACTGCTTAAGCTCAAAATAATCGTCCGACTCGTCCAAAGTTGCGTAGCCTGGATATTCAAAAACGAGCTCTACAGGCTTGTTCAAATAAACAGCAGCCACATTTTGGTTTAGTTGATTTTGAAGTACCGCGTATTCGCTCTGCTTATGACTCGCAGCGTTTGGCAAAACAGACAACAATCGAGTTACCCCATCTCCAGTTTTAAAGCTCTGTTCACTACTGTATGTCTCAAGGTCGACCAGTTTTGTCGCTCGAGCGTCAGGATCCGACGCTAGCTCAGATAGCTTACTGTGACTTAGCTGATTCGAACTGTAAAACATATACACATCTTGGGATTCACCTTGAACTTTGTACGGCACCCAGATATGAGGCAATGAGTAACCTTTTGCTCCCCTTCCCCCAGTAGTACCGTCGACTGGACTAACAAAAGTTTCGACTTTCATCGATATTGGGGGATCATACTCAGTCAAAACTATTTCAATTTCTTCTTCAACTAGATTGAATATGCGAGCCTCACCTGATCCATTCAACATACCTTCACTTACGATCTCACCATTTTGTAACACCTTAAAGGGTTCATAAGTATGTGTAGCCCCTGTCTCAGAGTCCGCTATATGTATATCGGCATGTCTTCTCGGCCTAGAGTCGCTGGAAGGAACATTAATATCGGTGTCTGAGAAATAACCATTTGGTTCAATGACTAATTCACGCCATATTTCATTGTTCCAAACAACATATACAAATCCGGATCCGAACATTTCGGACGCCTCATCAGAATGATCACCAGTAGGGAAATGAAGTGGAACAATAGGCACTAATATATTATCCCACTCGTCCATTTGAGTTTCTTTATCGACGGGTTGCAGGTCTTCAACCAATTTCAATAAAATCGGTTGCGGCCGGTCTTTACAAGGGATTTTGATATAGAGAGCTTTCCCCTCTACTTCAAGATCTTTAAATGTCGCGAGGCTTCGGTGTTTATTTTTTCGATCCGGCTTGCCTACGGTGACTTTTTCTTTTTGAGCTTCGGTTTTACCCAACATCAAACATGCCGCATTGCTTGACCACTGCCCCGCAAACTCGACGACAATTTTATGTTCTGGGGTAGGTTCAACAGGCGAGAAGCTGTAGTGACGTGCCAAAGGTACATCATCGACAACTTGCTGGTAGTTGGCTTTGTGATCGCGCTCTGAACTGCTATTACTCACTCGGTCGACATGTAACTTCAGTTTAGGGAAACTTGCTAGCTGTTTACTCGTTAATGGACTACGTCGCACATTGGAGGAAAGACAAACCCAGTTCGCTTTTACGAGTTCTACTCGAATCGCGTTGAGCAGGCTGTGGACATTTTTTTTAGCCGACGCAGCAACCTGCTGAAGCAGATTACTTGGTAATTGAGCCAAGATCTCTTTAGGGGTTCGCACACGTAAAAATAGCCCTACACACTCATCTGGTGTTAAGACATATTGAAGGTCGTTCGTACTGAGGGACGAACTAGATATAAATTTGCAAACTAAGTGCATTTGGATTCTCCACAACCTACAGGTATCAATAGTTGCGGTGATAGCTAAGCTGATAAGGCTTAAAAAACGATTTGGTTGAAGAAATTCTACGCGGAATGATTATAAATTTCAACAAATTAGAAACGATAAGCCCACAAGCTAAAACACTAGTAAAACAGTCAATTAACCAGGGCTAATAGTCATTTCAACTGGCCAACTAAAAAAGCAAATCAATTTGAACTGACATCACATAATGATCATTTCATTGCTTATTCAAGTAAACACTAACTAGACCAAATACACATATTTGGAGGTGGTATTTCATCGATTTAGAAAAGTTATATTGAGTGTTTTCTCTGCTATAAAAGATAAAAAAAGTGGGAATAAATTCCCACGCAAACTTAGCCAATATAAATAGGATTTACTTTGGAACACTAAATTGGCTTAAAAGGGTGGTAACAATGTACCAAAATGCAGAACACCACATCAAGTAACGATGTGATATAAACACTATATATATTATGCATTTAATATCAAGATGGCACTTTTATAGAAATAACACCAAAAACTACCATGCAAAATATCTATGCAATTGCCATTCTGATTGCATCACTAGTTATAATAGTTTTTTGACTGAAAATTTGACTAAATAATGAATTAGGAAACACAAAATAATTTTCATTTCAATGACTCAGCATCACTAAACTAATCAATATTGGCACTGGTTTACAATAATTTTCTTAATCAAATTGAGGGTAATAAAAATGATTAAGCCCCGGATACATACTCAAATTCCAACAACCTGAGATACATTTGCAAAAAGGTCTGCCTAATAGGCAGACCTTTGTCTAATCTTCCATATGACGATTAGCGTTACGTTGCTAGTTTTGTGCCCTTGTCGTAAATAAGCAGTTGTCGTAATAAGCTTGGCACTACGACCACTACAGCGCTCGCATCCTTATTTAATGTAAATGTAGATTCAACCAAAATAGCATCGGCTCCAAGTGCATTGGCGCCATGTAGTGACACCGTCACAGACCCACCTTCGATTGGATCAAGAGTCAGTTCATATTGCCAAACTCCGTTTTCACCAACCAGCACCTCAGCATCTGAAACTTTAACTCCCCCACTGTCCGTGACACTCAAGCTCAACTTATCTCCTTCGGAAAAACGAACCGTAGTACCATCAAGAATCAGCGTGGGTGACTCTGATTCGTTAACATCATTACCGCTGTTGATCGCAGAGATGCTAATAGTTGGCGTAATAGGCAGCGAATGTGTGCTGTCTTGCGCACCCACGTTACCCGATAAGTCTTGGTAATCTTTCACCACCAAACCTACCGTCAAATCAGACGACGTCGCGACTGAGACATCGCCCGTCCACACGCTGGCGTCCGCACTCTGCGTCAGCGGGATGTCCTTGCCACCCAACTCAGCACTGGCCGCTTGCAACTCTTTATCGAACTTAAGACTGACCGAGACGCTCTGACCCATCGTTTGGTGCGGCGGATTGAATGTCGCGCTCGTTAACGTCGGCACCGCTTGCGCGACCGTAAAGCTCGCGCTTTGCGTCACCTCAACACCAGAAGCGTTCGTGCCCGTCACAACGACGGTGTAACTGCCGTTCGGTTGATCGCTGATGTCCACCGTACTGCTGCTCCAAGCCCCACCGCTTGCTACGGTTGCGTTGCCATTTTTTAATACCGCATCACTGCCTTGCGCTTTCACTTCCAGGCTGAGCCCTTGACCATCAAAACGGGTCGAGGTGCCTGAGAAGACCAAGTTCGCGGCATTGTTGCCATCCACACTGCCTACCGGGGTGATGTCCAAGGTTGGCGTAATAGGCATTGAGTGTCTGCTGTCTTGTGCACCCACATTACCCGATAAGTCTTGGTAATCTTTCACCACCAAACCCACAGTCAAATCAGACGACGTCGCAACCAATACATCCCCTGTCCACACGCTGGCATCCACACTCTTCGTCAGCGAGATGACCGTACCACCTAACTCAGCACTGGCCGCTTGCAACGCTTTATCGAACTTAAGGCTGACCGATACGCTTTGACCTATCGCTTGGTGTGTTGGGTTAAACGTCACGCTCGTTAACGTCGGCACCGCTTGCGCGACCGTAAAGCTCGCGCTTTGCGTCACCTCAACACCAGAAGCGTTCGTGCCCGTCACAACGACGGTGTAACTGCCGTTCGGTTGATCGCTGATGTCCACCGTACTGCTGCTCCAAGCCCCACCGCTTGCTACGGTTGCGTTGCCATTTTTTAATACCGCATCACTGCCTTGCGCTTTCACTTCCAGGCTGAGCCCTTGACCATCAAAACGGGTCGAGGTGCCTGAGAAGACCAAGTTCGCGGCATTGTTGCCATCCACACTGCCTACCGGGGTGATGTCCAAGGTTGGCGTAATAGGCATTGAGTGTCTGCTGTCTTGTGCACCCACATTACCCGATAAGTCTTGGTAATCTTTCACCACCAAACCCACAGTCAAATCAGACGACGTCGCAACCAATACATCCCCTGTCCACACGCTGGCATCCACACTCTTCGTCAGCGAGATGACCGTACCACCTAACTCAGCACTGGCCGCTTGCAACGCTTTATCGAACTTAAGGCTGACCGATACGCTTTGACCTATCGCTTGGTGTGTTGGGTTAAACGTCACGCTCGTTAACGTCGGCACCGCTTGCGCGACCGTAAAGCTCGCGCTTTGCGTCACCTCAACACCAGAAGCGTTCGTGCCCGTCACAACGACGGTGTAACTGCCGTTCGGTTGATCGCTGATGTCCACCGTACTGCTGCTCCAAGCCCCACCGCTTGCTACGGTTGCGTTGCCATTTTTTAATACCGCATCACTGCCTTGCGCTTTCACTTCCAGGCTGAGCCCTTGACCATCAAAACGGGTCGAGGTGCCTGAGAAGACCAAGTTCGCGGCATTGTTGCCATCCACACTGCCTACCGGGGTGATGTCCAAGGTTGGCGTAATAGGCATTGAGTGTCTGCTGTCTTGTGCACCCACATTACCCGATAAGTCTTGGTAATCTTTCACCACCAAACCCACAGTCAAATCAGACGACGTCGCAACCAATACATCCCCTGTCCACACGCTGGCATCCACACTCTTCGTCAGCGAGATGACCGTACCACCTAACTCAGCACTGGCCGCTTGCAACGCTTTATCGAACTTAAGGCTGACCGATACGCTTTGACCTATCGCTTGGTGTGTTGGGTTAAACGTCACGCTCGTTAACGTCGGCACCGCTTGCGCGACCGTAAAGCTCGCGCTTTGCGTCACCTCAACACCAGAAGCGTTCGTGCCCGTCACAACGACGGTGTAACTGCCGTTCGGTTGATCGCTGATGTCCACCGTACTGCTGCTCCAAGCCCCACCGCTTGCTACGGTTGCGTTGCCATTTTTTAATACCGCATCACTGCCTTGCGCTTTCACTTCCAGGCTGAGCCCTTGACCATCAAAACGGGTCGAGGTGCCTGAGAAGACCAAGTTCGCGGCATTGTTGCCATCCACACTGCCTACCGGGGTGATGTCCAAGGTTGGCGTAATAGGCATTGAGTGTCTGCTGTCTTGTGCACCCACATTACCCGATAAGTCTTGGTAATCTTTCACCACCAAACCCACAGTCAAATCAGACGACGTCGCAACCAATACATCCCCTGTCCACACGCTGGCATCCACACTCTTCGTCAGCGAGATGACCGTACCACCTAACTCAGCACTGGCCGCTTGCAACGCTTTATCGAACTTAAGGCTGACCGATACGCTTTGACCTATCGCTTGGTGTGTTGGGTTAAACGTCACGCTCGTTAACGTCGGCACCGCTTGCGCGACCGTAAAGCTCGCGCTTTGCGTCACCTCAACACCAGAAGCGTTCGTGCCCGTCACAACGACGGTGTAACTGCCGTTCGGTTGATCGCTGATGTCCACCGTACTGCTGCTCCAAGCCCCACCGCTTGCTACGGTCGCGTTGCCACTTTTTAATACCGCATCACTGCCTTGCGCTTTCACTTCCAGGCTGAGCCCTTGACCATCAAAACGGGTCGAGGTGCCTGAGAAGGCCAAGACAGCGGCATTGCTGCCGTCCACACTGCCTACCGGGGTGATGTCCAAGGTTGGCGTAATCGGTAGCGAATACGTGCTGTCTTGCACACCCACATTACCCGATAAGTCTTGGTAATCTTTCACCACCAAACCCACCGTCAAATCAGACGACGTCGCAACCAATACATCCCCTGTCCACACGCTGGCGTCCACACTCTGCGTCAGTGGGATGGCCTTACCACCTAACTCAGCACTGGCCGCTTGCACCGCTTTATCGAACTGAAGACTGACCGAGACGCTCTGACCAATAACTTGGTGCGGCGGATTGAATGTCGCACTCGTTAACGTCGGCACCGCTTGCGCGACCGTAAAGCTCGCGCTTTGCGTCACCTCAACACCAGAAGCGTTCGTGCCCGTCACAACGACGGTGTAACTGCCGTTCGGTTGATCGCTGATGTCCACCGTACTGCTGCTCCAAGCCCCACCGCTTGCTACGGTCGCGTTGCCACTTTTTAATACCGCATCACTGCCTTGCGCTTTCACTTCCAGGCTGAGCCCTTGACCATCAAAACGGGTCGAGGTGCCTGAGAAGGCCAAGACAGCGGCATTGCTGCCGTCCACACTGCCTACCGGGGTGATGTCCAAGGTTGGCGTAATCGGTAGCGAATACGTGCTGTCTTGCACACCCACATTACCCGATAAGTCTTGGTAATCTTTCACCACCAAACCCACCGTCAAATCAGACGACGTCGCAACCAATACATCCCCTGTCCACACGCTGGCGTCCACACTCTGCGTCAGTGGGATGGCCTTACCACCTAACTCAGCACTGGCCGCTTGCACCGCTTTATCGAACTGAAGACTGACCGAGACGCTCTGACCAATAACTTGGTGCGGCGGATTGAATGTCGCACTCGTTAACGTCGGCACCGCTTGCGCGACCGTAAAGCTCGCGCTTTGCGTCACCTCAACACCAGAAGCGTTCGTGCCCGTCACAACGACGGTGTAACTGCCGTTCGGTTGATCGCTGATGTCCACCGTACTGCTGCTCCAAGCCCCACCGCTTGCTACGGTCGCGTTGCCACTTTTTAATACCGCATCACTGCCTTGCGCTTTCACTTCCAGGCTGAGCCCTTGACCATCAAAACGGGTCGAGGTGCCTGAGAAGGCCAAGACAGCGGCATTGCTGCCGTCCACACTGCCTACCGGGGTGATGTCCAAGGTTGGCGTAATCGGTAGCGAATACGTGCTGTCTTGCACACCCACATTACCCGATAAGTCTTGGTAATCTTTCACCACCAAACCCACCGTCAAATCAGACGACGTCGCAACCAATACATCCCCTGTCCACACGCTGGCGTCCACACTCTGCGTCAGTGGGATGGCCTTACCACCTAACTCAGCACTGGCCGCTTGCACCGCTTTATCGAACTGAAGACTGACCGAGACGCTCTGACCAATAACTTGGTGCGGCGGATTGAATGTCGCACTCGTTAACGTCGGCACCGCTTGCGCGACCGTAAAGCTCGCGCTTTGCGTCACCTCAACACCAGAAGCGTTCGTGCCCGTCACAACGACGGTGTAACTGCCGTTCGGTTGATCGCTGATGTCCACCGTACTGCTGCTCCAAGCCCCACCGCTTGCTACGGTTGCGTTGCCACTTTTTAATACCGCATCACTGCCTTGCGCTTTCACTTCTAGGCTAAGTCCTTGACCATCAAAACGGGTCGAGGTGCCAGAGAAGGCCAAGTCAGCGGCATTGCTGCCGTCCACACTGCCTACCGGGGTGATGTCCAAGGTTGGCGTAATCGGTAGCGAATACGTGCTGTCTTGCACACCCACATTACCCGATAAGTCTTGGTAATCTTTCACCACCAAACCCACCGTCAAATCAGACGACGTCGCAACCAATACATCCCCTGTCCACACGCTGGCGTCCACACTCTGCGTCAGTGGGATGGCCTTACCACCTAACTCAGCACTGGCCGCTTGCACCGCTTTATCGAACTGAAGACTGACCGAGACGCTCTGACCAATAACTTGGTGCGGCGGATTGAATGTCGCACTCGTTAACGTCGGCACCGCTTGCGCGACCGTAAAGCTCGCGCTTTGCGTCACCTCAACACCAGAAGCGTTCGTGCCCGTCACAACGACGGTGTAACTGCCGTTCGGTTGATCGCTGATGTCCACCGTACTGCTGCTCCAAGCCCCACCGCTTGCTACGGTCGCGTTGCCACTTTTTAATACCGCATCACTGCCTTGCGCTTTCACTTCCAGGCTGAGCCCTTGACCATCAAAACGGGTCGAGGTGCCTGAGAAGGCCAAGACAGCGGCATTGCTGCCGTCCACACTGCCTACCGGGGTGATGTCCAAGGTTGGCGTAATCGGTAGCGAATACGTGCTGTCTTGCACACCCACATTACCCGATAAGTCTTGGTAATCTTTCACCACCAAATCAACATTCAAATCAGACGACGTCGCGACTAAGACATCCCCTGTCCACACGCTGGCATCCACACTCTTTGTCAGCGGGATGTCCTTACCACCTAACTCAGCACTGGCCGCTTGCAACGCTTTATCGAACTTAAGGCTGACCGAGACGCTTTGACCTATCGCTTGGTGTGTGGGGTTAAACGTCACGCTCGTTAACGTCGGCACCGCTTGCGCGACCGTAAAGCTCGCGCTTTGCGTCACGTCCACACCAGAAGCGTTGGTGCCCGTCACAACGACGGTGTAACTGCCGTTCGGTTGATCGCTGATGTCCACCGTACTGCTGCTCCAAGCCCCACCGCTTGCTACGGTTGCGTTGCCACTTTTTAATACCGCATCACTGCCTTGCGCTTTCACTTCTAGGCTAAGTCCTTGACCATCAAAACGGGTCGAGGTGCCAGAGAAGGCCAAGTCAGCGGCATTGCTGCCGTCCACACTGCCTACCGGGGTGATGTCCAAGGTTGGCGTAATCGGTAGCGAATACGTGCTGTCTTGCACACCCACATTACCCGATAAGTCTTGGTAATCTTTCACCACCAAATCCACCGTCAAATCAGACGACGTCGCGACTAAGACATCGCCCGTCCATACGCTGGCGTCCGCACTCTGCGTCAGTGGGATGGCCTTGCCACCCAACTCAGCACTGGCCGCTTGCAACGCTTTATCGAACTTAAGGCTGACCGAGACGCTCTGACCCATCGCTTGGTGCGGCGGATTGAATGTCGCGCTCGTTAACGTCGGCACCGCTTGCGCGACCGTAAAGCTCGCGCTTTGCATCACCTCCACACCAGAAGCGTTGGTGCCCGTCACAATGACGGTGTACGCGCCATTCGGTTGATCGCTGATGTCAACGCTACTACTGCTCCAAGCCCCACCGCTTGCTACGGTCGCGTTGCCACTTTTTAATACCGTCTCACTGCCTTGCGCTTTCACTTCTAGGCTAAGTCCTTGACCATCAAAACGGGTCGATATGCCTGAGAAGGCCAAGTTCGCGGCATTGCTGCCGTCCACACTGCCTACCGGGGTGATGTCCAAGGTTGGCGTAATCGGCAGCGAATGTGTGCTGTCTTGCACGCCTACGTTACCCGATGAATCTTGGTAATCTTTCACCACCAAACCCACCGTCAAATCAGACGACATCGCGACTGAGACATCGCCCGTCCACACGCTGGCGTCCGCACTCTGCGTCAGTGGGATGGCCTTGCCACCCAACTCAGCACTGGCCGCTTGCAGCGCTTTATCGAACTTAAGACTGACCGAGACGCTCTGACCCATCGCTTGGTGCGGCGGATTGAATGTCGCGCTCGTTAACGTCGGCACCGCTTGCGCGACCGTAAAGCTCGCGCTTTGCGTCACCTCAACACCAGAAGCGTTGGTGCCCGTCACAACGACGGTGTAACTGCCATTCGGTTGATCGCTGATGTCAACGGTACTGCTGCTCCAAGCCCCACCGCTTGCTACGGTTGCGTTGCCACTTTTTAATACCGCATCACTGCCTTGCGCTTTCACTTCCAGGCTGAGCCCTTGACCATCAAAACGGGTTGAGGTGCCTAAGAAGGCCAAGTCAGCGGCATTGCTGCCGTCCACACTGCCTACCGGGGTGATGTCCAAGGTTGGCGTAATCGGTAGCGAATACGTGCTGTCTTGCGCACCCACGTTACCCACCAAATCTTTATACTGGCTTACAATCAAACCCACAGCTAGTTCATTGGTATCCGGTACTTGAACATTACCTTCCCAAACTTTCTTGTCGGCCGTTACAGTCAAGGAGCTAACTTCATTTTCACCAAGCATTGCGGTTGCTTCTTGTAATTCTTTATCGAACTCAAGAATTACTTTTACAATTTTACCTATTCCCTGATGTAGTGGGTCAAATGTCGCGTTAGACAACGTTGGCAGTACACCCTCGACCCCCATAACTAAACTATCCCCTGTTCCGGGGATAGTGTTTACGCTTTCGTAACTATTATCACCGACCCGTATGGTTATGTTTTTGTCCTGTTTTTCAGGCGTTATGTAATTGACCGTCCAAGTTATATTGTCTGTTGTAATCCATGATGCTTGCTTCAGCTCGCCTATATCATTGTCATCATCTGCTTTAATTTCGACATCTGAAAATTCAAACTTGTTAACCTCTTCAGTAAAGGTAAACGAAATAGGAATTTCGACTCCACCAGCCAAAGGCATTGACGCTGTCGTTGATATTGTTAACTCAGGAATACTTGCAGCTTCAACTTTTGCATTTAGTGACTTCTCGGTCTGGTGTTCAACTAAATCGTCTGCCGTTACATTTATTAGATAATCGCCAGGAGATAAAAGATAACGTATCAAGTAAGGGTCACCGTCTTTGGGCGGTTCTTCAATTGACTGTGGATTTACCGGGGCATCGGTACCGTTGTCCGCCGTAGAATTAACACTGCTTAGATTTTTATCGAAGACGTATGCTCTTACATCCAAATAATATTGCCCCACCTCCGGAATCATCGAATCCTGACTACTAGTGATACTTGAAATGACCGGAGCTTGGTAATCAACAATGGACGCAATGCCTTCAGCATCGTAAGTCTTATTGAGCACATTAACGTCGGTAATGACTCGCCCGATAGAATCGGTTACGGTTACTTTTTGCATATACTCAGCTTGAGCATCGATATCAAAAGTCATCGTATCTGAAGCTGTTGAAGAGGCTATTTTTCCAGAAAACTTAATTGTGCTACCTGAAACTGGAACCAAATCTATAGTATAGCTAGCAGCCTTTACATCCTCTCCCTCATCAGAAGTAATGGTGAACGCTTGGCTGTCATTGGTAAAAGCAAGTTTCCCCCCTTGTAAGCTTGTTATTCCATCAAAAGCCAAATCAATAGTTGGTATCCTAATGTCAATATCAATCGTCTTATTTTGAGTCCAACCTACATTGTCCGTTGCTTCGACATTGACTCGTATCGAATTCAACTCTTCTAACTCAGTTTTTGGAAGATCAAAATAAAGGTGTGAACTGTCGCCAACGTCATCTTTATCAAATATATATTTAGGATTAACTATTGTGTACTTAACCTTTGCTATACCGCTACCTTCATCCCACACAGAAAACTGAAATCTAACCAAGTTAACATCATCCGGGGATTCTTTGAGGGATACAGAGTCGTCAATATTTGGCTTGCTATTATCGACCATTACGCTGACTTCATCGCTTTTTGATTCACCCCATACATCAATAATTTGGATTTTGGGCGTAATAATTTGACCATCTAGTTTGTCATCTAATGGCGCGGTAAACGTAGAGCAAGAATAGTCATCCTCGCACTTAATGAAAGGGCCAAAGTTCTCTGGGTTATCATTTAGATTGTATGAGGCATCATCTAGAGTCACGACGATATTTTCCAGATCAGAATTTTGTCCAACCTTTACCTTGAAATTCATTTCAAGAGTCTCACCTCGAACAATAGTATCTTTAACGGGGCTAGTAATGGCGATTTCTAAATCGCCCCGGGCTGGAAGCAATAACTCTAACGCATGATCCGAACCTAAGTTTCCGGCGATATCAGACAAGTTCTTAATCGTGTATAAATGCTGCAACGCCCCCGGAGAGAGGATATCGGTATACAACCCCGTATACGAACAGGTCGTTATACCCAATTTCGAGCTACAGCTATTTGGTTCAAAAGACATGTTTAATCGGTTTCTTATTAATAATGGCTCATTACCATCACTAATATCCACACCAGAAAGATTGTCTTTGAAGCTCAATGTTAAGCTCAAAATTTTCTCACCTTTGTCGTTCAAACCAACGTCATTACCAGTAAATTGATATGTGTCCTGTTCAACCGTTGGGACATCGATATCCATCATATTAAAGCTGAATTTATTGACTGTTTCAGTGTCATTCGTTCCGACTGTTTTAGTTATCAAAACCACAGGTGAAACAGACATATTCACATCAGTTGTAATGCTACACTTATAATTTTCTTGAGGATTAGTGATTACACCTGAATAAGCATTGTTCGAACCATCTTCCGGCACACCGTCTGAGGTGTAATTTTCTCTCACCCAACATTCTAATGTTTTTGCTTTTACATCACCCGCAGGGCCAAATTCAACATTAAGGGTACTTCCCGATATATGACTTTGGAAGTCAGTCGGTTTTGCGATTGACAGAGCAACACCTTGACGTTGCACATTGATACTTTCTGACCTTGTTTCAGACGGCCTTTCTTGTTCTGAGTTATAGCGAACATTATTATAAACTTTGAACTCCAGTTGATAGGCTCCGTCTTCCGTTAGATCGGCCTCTGTCAACCTAGCTTCCCATAAGCCGTCTTTCTGAGAAAATGAGATACTGTTGGTTTGTTCACCATATTTATAAGTACCTTCAACTAACGGGACTCCGCTCTCATCTTCAGCATCAATACTGATAATTACAGGTTCATTACGAGTAATTTGTATCTGGCCACCAGAAGAAACTGGCGTACCATCTTCATATGTGAAGACCACTGATTTAATGGTGGGCATTGAGTTCTGAACTTTAACCGCATAATCTACGATTGTCGTATTTCCTCTAATGTCCGAACCACCTAATCTGATTGTGCGAATTGCACTATTGCCATCGTTTTCACCAGCTAAAGGAATCTTCATTTCATCACCAACTAAGGTGCTTGCATCAGACGGGTTTTCTTTAAAAGTCCAATACTCTAATGTTTCTTTGTTAACACCCTCTGACGATGGTGTTCCCCTGTCATTTAAGTCTTGAGCAGAAAGGTTGAATACATAATTACCAAGATAGAAACTTTCCGGATCAAACCCATTTAACTTTAGTGATGGACCTTCACGATCTAGCAGAATAGTTCTAATTTCTGTTTTAGATTCAAATCCATATTCGTCTATAGCTTTAAGGTACAGGTTCGCCTTTTTGTCTTCGCCAATTACGATAGCGTCACTTTGTGTCTCTGTAATTACGATATCAAAAGGCTGCGTTGGATCTTTGGGGTCAATTGAACGTATTGCAGCCACTTGATCTTGTTGCCAAAGTTCAACTTTAGATACGTCAGAATCGTCAGATACTGACGTAAGCTTCACCGTAAAGTTGTTACCAAGAACATAGCTTTCACCGGAGTTTGTATCTATTACCCACGGGTCAGCAAGTTCAATTACTGGCCCCTTATTGTCGACTAAGAATTCAAATTCACCACTATGTGTACCCGATGGAGAAGAGCTGTCTGTTGCTGTTACGTAGAAAAAGTTTTTCTCATTATATTTAAATGCATCTGCAACTAGTCTCACCTCTACATTAGGCTGAATACCGAAGAGATACGGCTCAGTACTCTCTTCAGGTTCGGTTTCGTACTGTTGTAAAGTGAAACGCCTTCCAGACTCTGGCTTCATTTCGACTTTAACCAAGCTTCCCGGGCTTAAACTCCAAGTAATATCAGGAACCCAACTTGAGTTACCACCCAGATGGTTGGCAATTTTAGATCCGTTTACTACCGGACCTTTTGAATCAAGTAACACACTAAATTGAGGGGCATTGGTCGTCTGACGGTTAACTATATTAGACAAATTGTCTTCAGCATTCACATATACAGTCCAATCACCATCTTCTGGACTAATAATATCGCCGCCTTCAAGACATTTGTCTCCAGAGCATAGTTTTACCTTAAACTGTTTTTCTGTATTACTTGAAAAATCATTGGAATCATAACTATTGGTTACACCTGTGCCCGCGTTATAGAAAGTTAGGCCGCGCTTATCCAGTTTATCCCCTACAGGATCTTCAATTGTAAAGGTGAGTTCTTGATCATAATTGGTGTTCAGGTAGACGCCCTCTTCGACCGGGTTGTCGTCACCACCAATCGGGGGAGTGTAAGTAACCAAAGGATAATCATTATCGATATATAGGGTTTCTATATGGGGATCATCCCCATTGTAACCATAGCTATTTCCATGCTCGTCCATTGCACTCGTTATAAGCTCAAACTTGTCAATACCTGTGAGATTTGACGACTCGGTATTAAGGGTAAATAAATACTCTTTTTTATAACTATCACCACCTGACTCTCGAATATTAAGGTCAATTGGGGTTCCCGTATTCGGTTCAGTTTTTTCATACCACATAGTAACAAATGATGGCTGACTGCCTTCTTCTACTACAATGCCAGATGGATCCTCCAAAAGAATCTGCGAATTTAAAACCCCAGCAACGTAACGTTTATTTCCAACCCATGTTTCTCGGCCATTTTCAATACTTAGCGAAGGTTGAGGCGGTGATTTATCAATACTTTCGACATCACCGTCTATAATCTGTTCGCCATCTAGGCTTGGGTTCGCCATTGATATCTGGTCGGCGTATCTCTGAGCTAGGTTAGCTGCTACACCATACTTTTCAGTCATAATGTTATAGTACGATTGCGCTAAGTCATTACGGTAAGACTTTGAGCTAAATTCATATGAATCTAGAACTATTTTTTTACCCCCACTACCAATACCGTTAGCTTGGCCATCGTACTGCAAGTCATCATAAATTGCGGAAGCAAAATCAACAGAGTTACTTAGTAGCATATTGTTTACTTGGGTAATGTCGTAAATCGCTTCTACTAAAAACCTATGAATGTAATTATTAGGCAGTTTTTCCGGAATAGCACCTTTCAACATTTCATTCGTTGCATACGAAACGATCGTTGGGTCGAAACCAAAGAATGAGTCGCTTCCACCAGCGAGAGCATTTTGTACGTCGTCTAAAATTCGTGCGGCATTCTCAGGAGTCTTGTTTCCAGCTTCAACTTGATTCCACTGAGAGTCAAACAGTCCGGTTTGGTATGTTGCTAGCTCGGTAATATAAAAAGTCTTAGAACCATTTAGTTTGAAGTAAGCTCCTATATTCGCGCTATTTAAGTTCACTTGTTCTGATTGTGAACCAGGGTCACTCTTCCACTTGTAGTAATGCGGTTGCGTATTACCATCGATACCGATTAACCGAACTCGCATAAAGTCATAGTTGACTAAATCTGTTGTCGCTTCGCAACTCGCAACATCAAGTGCTGGAGAGTTGTCAATTTCTAGCTGTTGAATAGTGGTACAATTTGCTAATGACGTAAATTCTCCGCTCGAACCCAAACCTTCAAGTTGCACTCGAGCACCAATAAATGGAGTAATAACAGTCATTGTGGGTAGGTCAAAACTACTGCGAAAGTAAACTTCTTGAACGGCACTTTTGTTGTTTGATTCGTCGATGGTTTGTATAACGAGCTTTTGGCCTGCATTTTCAGAAACAGATTTAAAACTCTCTCCCAAAATTTCTTTCACAAATGGAACGTAGTAAATGATTTCACTTACATGGCCACTACTATTGAGAATTTCTTCGTGGGGAATTTTCGCTAAATATTTATCTGTAGATGCTTTAGTTTCCGTCGTTTTCTGAAAAGCGTATGTACCGTCATTGTTTTGGCTTACATAATACTTGACAGAAAGCGTTAACTTATCTGCGCTTGAACCCAAAGCAGACTCGGAACTGATATCCGAAACTCTTACTCGTACGTAAGGGATGTTATTTTCTTTAAGCAAGTTTACTTTGAAATCATCAAACTCAACCCCACTAAGTGAGCCTTGAAGACCTGTACTTGCGTACATGAAATCAATTTTCAGATAGTCGCGGCTCGATTGCACACTTTCTGACGTATAGGTACTTTGGGTATATGCGCCTTCGTATGTCGTCCTTTCCCCATCCACATCGACATTTACAAATGCCATCGAGGTCCCTTCTGGGTACGTAATATCTTGAGCTGGCTCTTGATCATCCTTAGTTACTGTATGTGGCTCTATTCCTACATTCCCTTGCGTATCTGTCGCCGTAATTTCAAATGATGTTGTTGATGATGAAAAGTCCGCTGCTGGATAGCTCTCTTCGAAGCTACAAGCGCTACCAAACTCAGCGTTCATCGGCTTACATTCTAAATTTTTAGGCAGTTCTCCATTGATTCTTACCGTCGTTGATTCAATATTTTGATAATCTTCTTTTATAATTCCTCTAAGAAAATAGTAATCATCTTTGCCATTGAAAGTTTCTTCTGAAGTTACCTCAATTACCGGCGCATTGTTGTCCCACTCAAAATCCACATAATGGCCAACATCTCGCCCTTGAATTAATTCATTACCTAAGACATCAGTCGTATAAAAAACCAAACGTGCCGCAGTTACATTTGAGAGTTCCGTATCCGAATCAACTTCTACCGCGTCAATGGCTTTTGTGTCTACGCTTACTTTAATGCTTGTTTCTCGAAGACCAGATTCAAAGCCGTTAAATTCCAAGAAACAAAACTCGCTATCCGAAGTTTGTTCATCGTCACACTGACCCTCAAGCGACCAGACACCATCCAATTGATATTCAAGGTACGCTGAAACACCTTGAACACCAATTTCATCATTGATCTTAATATCCACTTTATCGAGACCTGCCAATACATCACTGTCTGTTCTAGACACTGTAGGCGCTTCGGTATCAATTTCGGTTTCGTCACGAGGTGGGATCACACCACCAGTACCGCTGTTAGTACCTTGGTCATTAATCTTACGACTAAATTCAACATAGTCGTCTGCATCCGTTCCTGAAATATTTAAGTTAGGATCATTGACGACAATTAGAACATGCTGCGCCAAATCGTTAGTGTAAACTTCACTAGAGACTTTTTGTTGACCGAAGGTCAAAGGGGTTACCCCTCCAGACACAGAACTTATTTCCAGCCCATCAAGAAGACCATCGGCAATGACATCTCGATACTGGATATCAGCCAAATGCATAGATGTGTAAATATTACTCTGTGTATCACCGTACGTTTGAATTAAGTCATACGAATAAGAAGAATAAGCGGTTAACAAAGCACCATATTGGTGACCAGATGTAGCAAAACTACTTTGACCACCTTTGGTTATGTCGATCGGAGTGGTTTCATTGACATCGAAACCATACATATCGTTAATGCTATTTAGTGATTCTGATATAGCAGTAGAGTCTGACACTCCCCTGCCTACTTTGTATTGAGTTAAGCCTGATACTATGTTCGTTAAAGGGGTCAGCATTAAGCTTTGATCACGACCTTCTTTGTAATTGAGCATAGCTTCTAAACGCAGTGTTTTACCGTTACTAACAGACACTGTATTTTTCGTTAAGGGATCGGTATAACTGCCTTCTTTTGCAACGATGAAAAGTGGCATCGATGAAGATTCAAATTCAACCTTGTAGTCACCAAAAGCATCGGAAGTCGTACTTGCTAACTTCCTACCTAGGTTTCCATCCTTGTATTCAAACACCTCAATTTTCGCACCGCTCACAGGAGCGTCAAAAACGTTACCTGAGATACTTCCGGTATTCCTTGCTGGCGGGGTATTATCACCTCCACCTTCCCCACCGCCACATGCGCTTAAGATAAACGACGTAACAATAAGACCTAATGTTGATTTCAGCGTATTTTTAGTGAACATAGTATTCTGGCAGAGTATATTTTGCCGCGATTATATTATCGTCTAAGATTTTCTCAACATGACACAATAACTACTTGTAAAGTACAATTTATCTAAATCAAAAGGTGAAAGGTTTGTTTTTTATCACTCTAAAAACACACCCTATACCTTTAACCAGTCATTACGAAGGAATGAACTAAAATAACATGCAAAAAAAACAAATAAATATTATGATCTAATTCTTATTTTTGTTCATTAACCGAATTTTATTGATAATTTATGTATTTGAAAATAAATAGCAATTTAAGTCTCCGCACCCTTGCCTCTGGCCTTTTGATGGTTTTTTTGATCATTGCAACAGCCATATCGCCAAGCTACAAAAATTCAAATACTAATAAAAAACAATCACCTAAACTAACTAAAACCAAAAGCACTCATATTCCAACCCCAGCTCCGACATCTGAAATGGTTTCCGGAGTTGTGAAATACTCTTTTGTCAGTTCCATACTATCTTCTGGTTTGACCAACAATGAATTAAAATCACTATTGAGTCTATTAGGTGATAATTTTGACATTATTAAATCAGTTAATAACGGTGATAAGTTTTCAATAAAAACTCAACATGACGGCTTAAATACAGAATATGTTAGTGCTTTTTACTATTTAGGTAGTGATGTAGAGTTCTTTGCCATGAGAGGGGCTGATGATAATATCTACAACGAAAATGGATATAAATTAAATAATGATTATGTCTTCCCTCTTCCTCAGCATTTTCGAGTAAGTTCATCATTCGATTTAAACCGGAAACATCCTATAACGAATCGAATTGCACCGCACTTTGGAACAGATTACGCGACACCTATTGGCACAGAGGTTCACTCATTATCAGACGGCGTCGTTTTGAAATCTCGATATAATCGTTTTGCTGGTAACTACCTAACCATAAAACATACTGATGGGAACTACGCACGCTACCTGCACCTTTCACAGAGAGATGTTGAAGTTGGGGAATACATAACAAAAGGCCAGATAATCGGACTTACAGGAAATTCTGGCCGAACAACTGGACCTCACCTACATTTGGAGTTGTCGGTTGCAGGAGTGCCCGTCAATTTCGAACAGTATATCAACACCGAAAGAAGCTATAACGACCAATTCATATACATCGCTCAAGCAGAGCGTAAACAGCTAATAAAAAGCCTAGCTCAATCGGTACAATCAAGCCAACCTCCAACATAGTGCTTGTCGGAGTAACATTTGATTTTATCTTTGAGGCAAACCAAGTAAATACTCGCATTATTTGTCTCCGAATAGGCGACTCAAATAACGCGTTCTCTCACTAACTCACCTGAAGTTGCTATCAGTTAATCAAAGGCTTAGCCGCATGAGCACTGCGCTATAAATTGTAACGTAGTATTCAATTTCAATTGAACTTCTTAGAATCTTTGCGCAAATACCTTTTTCTCTAGTTCTTCTAAGCGATATAGCGCTTTACACGCCCTAGCGAACCCTTACAATGTGCAGCAAATATATTTATCAAGGTTTATCTCTATGTCTATTCAATGGTTTCCGGGGCACCTGCATTAAAATTCCAAGAACAATCAGGAAATACCACAATCACAGCAAAATCAGAAACTTACAAACAATCACCATCCCAAAACATTCCAGTAAATTCCACTCCAATTCAACATTTTGGTACCCCACCTGGTACCCCACCAGACTAGTTTGCTATACAATGGTCTCTATTCTCTCATCTATGTAATTATGATTATGGCTAAACGGATTACAGATACATCAATCAAAGCGCTCGTTATCAAAGACAAGGAATATACCTACACTGTTGAAGAGGGCTTACAGCTCCGTATTCGACCTAAACGCTCCAGTGCAGGAACTGGAACGAAAGCCTGGCAGTTTAAGTATCGTCACCCTGTAACGCGTAAAGTAACCAAAATTTCGATGGGAACCTATCCTTCTTTACGACTGGCAACCGCTAAATTAGAAGCAGCAGAATATCGGAAACAAATTGCGGAAGGTTTAGACCCTAAGCGCCTTAAAGAAGATAAGAGAATTGAAGAGCTGCGTAAGCACAACGATAACTTTCTTGCAGTTGCAACGATGTGGTTTGAAAGAAAACGTAAGTCTGTTAGTCCCTTTCATGCAGAGCGGACCTGGAGAACATTGGGAAAATACGTATTCGACCATTTAGGCGCACTTCCCATAAGTGAGATTAGTCGACGTGATGCTATTGAAACACTGAGGCCGTTAGAGTCCGAAGGAAAGTTATCAACGATTAAAAGAATTTGCCAAAGCCTAAATCAAATAATGGAATACGCTGTAGCAAGCGATGTCATAGCCGCTAATCCTCTAACAAAAATGATCAATTCATTTGAGAAACACCAAGTTGAAAACATGCCTACCATTCGTCCTGAACTATTAGGCGACTTTTTGTCTCGATTGGAGCAAAATGAAAACATCCAAGATAAAACCAAACTACTGCTACTTTGGCAATTGCACACAATCGCACGTCCAAAAGAAGCGGCAAGAACACGCTGGAAAGACATCGATTTAAAAAACCTATGCTGGACCATACCTGCCGAAGAAATGAAGCGTAGACGTGAACACAGAGTTCCTCTAACCGAGCAGGCTATTACCGTTCTTGAACAAATCAGAATTCAAAGTGGCGGTAAAGAATTCGTCTTCCCTGGTGAACGAAACCCACAGAGTCATATAAGCATCTACACAGCCAATGCTGCTTTAAAACGCAGCTTAGGGTTTAAAGATGAACTCGTTGCACATGGTTTAAGAGCTATTGCATCAACCGCCCTACACGAGCAAGGCTTTGACACACTGCATATTGAAGCTTGCCTATCGCACATGGACAAGAATACGACAAGAGCGAGCTACAACCGCTCAGACTTTTTTGAGCAAAGGAAAGAAATCATGAGCTGGTGGAGTGAGTTTATAATGAAAGCGAATAGCAGCCACTAAACAACACGAGTGAGGAAGCCGGACATTCAATAATATACAGCTTGTCATTAACTAATAAACATTAAAAAGAGCAACTAACATGGATGTGAATCAATTCTCTAAATTAGTGGCTGAGGTTAACATAGGCAAACAACTGCCCAATGCGATTTACCTTCATAAAGATGCATTCAGTGCCCTACCTAATGCATTGATACAGCTCATTCCTGCCGTAGCAAAAGCCGTTAACTTAGATGAAGAAGACTGGAACCTCGTTAAGCTGTTTAAAAAAGAGTTCCGTTTATCTCTTCTCCACTACCCTAATTTTTATACTGATTCCTATCCCGCATTAGAACAAAGTCTCAATGTCGACCTCTCTAAACTAAGCCACAAAATTACAGGTTATCGCGAATCTGAAAACCCACCGATCTTACATAGAAAAGAGACCATGGTTTTGCCAACGAGTGAATATTACGAACATTTCGTTTCACTCACACAAGAAGGCGAGAATGCAGGCCTGTACGAAAACAGCCGTTTGATTGGTTTTAAACGTTCTTGGGAAAACCTAATAGCACGCAATGGTTACGAGCTTGTCGATGGTCGACTATTCCGATGCTCCTCTGTAACAACGCAAGAAGAAACTGGGATTGATAGGTACAGAACGGCCATCGTTCGTCATGAACTCTCCGCACCAATGAAGACTCTCGTTAAACATGGTTACTTAAAAGGCGAACACTCAATTTTCGATTATGGCTGTGGCCGCGGAGACGATTTAAGAGAGCTCGAAGCACATGGCCTCGACGCTCTGGGTTGGGATCCGAACTTTCAACCCGACAACGACAAATCCAGTTCTGATATCGTAAACATAGGGTTTGTTCTTAACGTAATAGAAGACCAAGATGACAGACTCAAAGCCCTACTAGACGCATGGGAGCTAGCAGACAAGTTTCTGGTGGTTTCTGTCATGCTGGCTAACGAAAACTACATTGCTCAGTTCAAACCTTATAAAGATGGGGTCATCACCTCTCGTAACACCTTCCAAAAATACTATACGCAATCAGAAATCAAAGCGTACATAGAGAGAAGCCTACAAAAAGACGCAATTACCGTCGCGCCTGGTATTTTTTATATCTTCAAAGACAAATTGGAAGAGCAACTGTACCTGCAAAGTAAATACAAACGCCACCACAAATGGCAGCAACTGACGTCACCAGAGCCTATTGAAGCCAAAGACAAAGCCAAACTGCTTATTACTCAACATCAAGGCTTGTTTAATAGCTTTTGGAATACCTGTTTGGATTTAGGTCGCATTCCTGCCAATGATGAATTTGAACAATCTGACAAAATTCTTGAGTTAATAGGCTCACACAGAAAAACCTTCAACTTACTGCAAGAGATGTTTGATACCTAAGAATTTGAACAAGCAGAAAAGAGCCGAAAAGAAGATCTTCTCCTCTACTTTGCTATGGGACTGTTTGAGAAAAGAAAACCCTATACGCAGCAACCAGAGCCCCTAAAGCGCGACATCAAAGCCTTGTTTGATGATTACAAAACCGCAATCAACCTGGCTGCGGAATTACTGTTTGCGATTGCCGACACCGACTTAATTCATCAGCAATGCGAGAAAGCACACGGTCAACTACCAGCAAGCCTGCTAAACGAAGGGCACTCACTGATCCTACATCGAGACCTTATTGCGTATTAACATTAAGGAGATCGGGTAATAACATCGATGGAGATCAGTTTTCTCCGGCTTCATAGAACCCTCTTTTAACTTACATTTACTGATCTCCTTCCGTCAACTGACTACATACTTTTCTCATTGATTCTCCCGCTAAGTTCACTTTTATGCTTCCGTGAACGAGACGGTCTAAGATCGCATCTGCGTGAGTAGCATCTCCGATCATCCTATGCCACTCCTCTATCGGGAGTTGGCTGATGAGCAAGATTGACCCTTTTTGATAATGTTGATCGATGATTTCAAGTAGATCACTACGCTGATCGGCGGCGAGAGGCTCAAGCCCCCATAGAATGCTGATAGTTAACTTGATTCCGAACCATAGATAGAAAATTACCA
Organism: Vibrio bathopelagicus; assembly: GCF_014879975.1. Classification (NCBI taxonomy): domain Bacteria; kingdom Pseudomonadati; phylum Pseudomonadota; class Gammaproteobacteria; order Vibrionales; family Vibrionaceae; genus Vibrio; species Vibrio bathopelagicus. The sequence goes on from NZ_CP062501.1 coordinate 1,278,002, forward strand.
TTCGATTTAGTATTTCGACAACTTAAACCGTACCTCAATTCATATATATACTCGATTACTTCCTTTTTTTCCTCATTAATAAACGCATCATCATCGTTAACTGACGTTGCTATTTGTTCAAGATATTCATACAGAGTGAACCAAACATCAGCATAAAATGAAAAAAGCCTGGGATCAGGTTAAATATAGAAAGAAAATAAAATCAAAAAATAAGACCACTATAAATCTCGTGATTAGCCAGGAGTCTAAAGAGAATTTAAAATCAATATCTGAATTTTATGAGCTGAACTTAAATGAAACATTTGAACGCATTATTTCAGAAGAGGCTAGAATGATAAAAGACATACCCACCTAAATAAGCATCCAGTATATCTATGGTCGTAAACAGATATATCCCTAGAAATCATTTATATCAGACACAAATGCATCTACTGCTTGTCGGATATTTAAAGCAAAGACCTCAGCAAGCTTTGACATTGGTTAGTGAGCAGGTGTCAGTATTGCGTGATCATAAGCTATAGCTGGAGCAAAGGGGCGAAATACAACGTTCCCTTGATTTCCTTTATATAGTTTATAACTAGCGGCACTGATGGGGTCACAGATACAAGCACATAGCTGTTGTTCGACAAACTCAAAACCAGAGATGTAGTTCTGTAGCTCAAATCTAGGTCGATAAGTGACGTTATGTTCTTCAAATAACAGTCTTGTGTGTTCACTTGCCGAATGACGGGTAAACAGCGCTGCTAGGGGGACATTATCTAAGTCTTTTGGAGTAATGAGCGGTTTACTCGCTAAAGGGTGATCCTTGTGTAATGCACACACTCCCTCAAGCTGTATAGGTTCTACATGAAATGAATCTCTGTCCTTAGGCAGCTCTGAATAACCTATATCGTACTGCTGAGATGCAATCCAGTCTTGAACAATAGTAGAACTTCGCATCATCATGGATACTTCAACTTCAGGTCTGTCCTTTACATATTCAGCTATAACATGCGGCATAAAAAATAATGCGGCAGCGGGCATACAAGCAATACGTAACTTCCCTCTAGTGAGGTTTTTCACTTCTGCCATTAACTGAGTTGAACGAGTTAAACGTTCTAAAATCGCCTCAGTTTCTTCCAACAAAAAATATGCTTCAGGGTTGGGGATTAAACGCCCCTTTTGTCGTTCAAAGACTGTTAAACCTAACTCCTTCTCAAGACCTACGATCATAGAGCTCACTGTCGCTTAACAAAGTGTCCAGTCTATCTGGTGCAGATCATAAATGTCACATCCATAAATTAAACACAGCTTTATTGACGAGTTTTTGGCTGTAGCTTTTGGAGAAAAACAATTTCAGGTGGATATCGGCACACCACTTCAACACAATCGTCATCTGTAGTTATAAAAAACGAATAGCCGTTATCACTGCCCATAGCAAAAGTTACAGGGCTCTCTATACTCCAGGGATGTCCCTTAACTTTAAAGCAGTTGTGATTTATCTGTCTTTCGCTCCAAATATGCAATAGACCTCCCTCATCCAACAGCCTAAATGCTGATGCTGATAGAAATTTCAACTCAAACACTGATTCAGATTCAAGGTGAAACAAGGTAACAGTCAATAACGCCCTGGCTCTAGCTGGCATTTGGAAGTGATAACTTTTACCAGACGAGTAACTCACACGCCATTCATCTCCTCCCCATACCACACTAATTATTGACAATGTTCCTTCATTAAAAGGGGTATCCCAAGGTTCAAAAATCATTCCAATATCAACTCCACTATTTTTGTCTGTTATGTCACTCAAACTACACATAATTTAATCTCTTATCTTTCGAGTGTCATACTCCAGTGATAACCCATACTTTAGCATTCATAATTGATAGTTTAATAGTCGATATGAATACCTCATTTAGCTATCATTTGTTTAACCCACGCAAACAAAATAGTAGCTATGACATCGTCATGAATGCAATTCCAAATGCGGCAATACCTACACCAAACCATTTACTAGCAAATAAATTTGAAACTCGCTCACCAACAAGCATAGTTGCAGCTGCAGTACTTAGCATGCCAATACCAAATCCGGATAAACTTCCTGTCATTTCAATACCGTGAGCAAATCCATGGAAAAATAGCAAACCAATTGACAAAACTAACAAACGTTTTGTGAAAGGTTCTCCTTGGTAAAAAGTATTCCAAATACCCAGTGCGACAACAAAAATTGAAGCCGTAATTACTTGTTCAAGACCGGTAATGTCACCAAGAGCACGACCAGTCATTAAGCCCATAGCTAAGCTAGCAAGCGCTGAAATAAACAACATTAATTTAATCTTTAATGATGAATTGTTTTTCCTGACTGGATCATGGTTTACTAAAGAATGGGTTATACGGCTGATCAATATACCTAGGCCAAGTAGCATAATTAAGTGATCAAGCCCTGTTAGTGGGTGCAACATACCATTAGTAATTGAGTTATGTTCCATTTGTCCAGAGTGAGCAAAGGCTACTGGAGTGGAGAATAAAATTGGAAACATGAGCAAACGTGAACATTTCATTGATAAAACCCTTCATTTATTTAGTTAATTTTGTATTGATACTTTCATTTACCAAAGCACACACAAAATACGCTACAAATAATTAACATACTTTATTTTAAGTATGTTAGGCATTATTTGCTAATGCATATACAGCGCTAGTAACGCTAATATTTTTCCCATCTTTGCAATCCACAACAAAAGGGACGCCAGTTAACCCTACCGAATTAGCCTCATCAATATCATTATCAATAGTCTTATCAAAATCTTTGCTGTCGAGTTGTTCTTCTGTCAAAGTAATATCTAACTCTGCTCCCAATTTTATGAGTATTTTGGTATCGCCAATATCTTGACCTTTAGTAAAATAAGCGGAAAAAATTTTCTCATACAGCGCCGATGAATCTCTTTTTTGTGCTTCAACTATCTTTATTGCACGATGAGCACGGCGTGTGTTAGGAGTCAGCAAAATATTATCAAAATTGATTTTTAGACCTTCATTTATTGCGACATTTAAGGCAATGGCGTCCCGTCGGCGTGATTCTTCCATTGAACCAAACTTTCTTTCTCTGTAAGTCGTACGTGGAATACCAGCTTCTGGAAAATTCATATTTAATTGGAATGCACGATATTTTATATTTTGAGTAGCTATTGCATTTAAACGAACGGCTTCTTCTATACGGTGATATCCAATATAAGAATATGGACAAGTGAAATCCAAGTAAATATCAAGCATATTCATACGATAGTCCTCTTCTGTAACATAACATAATTGTTAATCATGGTGATGGTGACTTTTGATGTAGTGTTGCGCTAGTAAGTCCGTACTGAAATCCCCTTTTGGGTCACGCCATACACTATGAATATGGTTTGCATTACGCTGAGTATTATCAAATTCGATAACCAAACCTTCCCCTTGAATGCGATAATAACTCGGCTCTCCCGCTCGAACTGCACCCGCCCAAGCAAAGTGCAACCCATCAAATCGCTCACCTGTGACTTTTCTTAATTCAAGATCTGCAACCTCATCTGGCAATCGTCCAACATAAAGATTAATTAATTCTGTTAGGATATCTCGCTGATGTTTATTCATATCAGCTGCGGCTAACCCCTTAGGGATTGAGGAAAAACTGACGGCTTTGCGATGTTTACTAGTGAGCCCTATCTGTTGTTCGAGTAAGTCTTGAACGCGCTCAAAGTGAGCTTGCTGTTGGCCGCGAAATTTTTGTCGCCAAACATCTGCAAGTCGCCTAGGTTCGATAGGATTTGGCCCCACATCAATCGAACTACGATTACCTCCTACAGTGTCAATAGGGGGAATCGGAGAAATCACTACGCGGGATTGCTGTTGATCACTAAAATTTTTAAGTAAATCAAATGCTGTGTCTTGTAAGGAGCCGAGGGGGCGTAGCATATGCGCCCCCAAAAGTGGCGATGTTGCGGGATCTGCACCTAAGAAACTGGGGGTTCCTGACGTTAATTGACCATCTACAATAGTATTATTGATTGAAATATGATGTCCACCAAAACGCCACCCCCAATTCAGACCAATTGGATTGCCAAAAATACGAAGGTAATAGCGACTTGGATCCCTAAAGCGTCCCTTACCAGCATTTAAGCTATGTCCTTCAATACGATCGAGGACATTTTCTAGTCCTATTATTGTTGAAACCGTGGCATAACCTGCTTCTGAGAGCCCTGTAGCCAAAAGATTAAAGGCTAGAGCTTGCTGACGTTCATTCATTTGGGCAAGCGTCAACCCACCGTGGTCACTGGGTGTATAGAACCACATTGTACGTTCAGTATTCGAAGGAAAGTCCCACACAGCCGTTGATAATTGGTTCGAACGAAGAGAAGAAATAAATAAATCTGCCGCATTACTCATTTTCGCTGCAATGTTCGTTCTCACTGTTTCTTCAGTTGACTTCATAACTGCATTCTCTACTTTTGATCTAAAAATTAAAATTTTTCATATATAAATATTCAAATTGATATATATATATAAAATAAATAGCTCCTAGCTAGAAGGTGCATTCATTTTTATTTAAAGTGGGACTTTTTTAAAAAATACTCTTCAGCCCACATAGTAACCACACCCTCTGAGCGCTTGCTAATGAAAAATCCTATTAGTTATGTCTCAATTTAAGCGATTAAATTTTTAAGCTTGCTTGAGTTATATCGATACCTTTCTTTTAGCCAACTATCGGCTGATGATTTTCCGCCTCCCGCTAACATGAATATGCCAGAAACAAATATCCACATTGCTGGGAACTCCCAACCGCCAGTAGGAAGTACCCACACATATCCGACAGCATAGTGGCCACCAAGACCTACCGAAACTAAGAGGTATATCGCAGATCCAAAACCAGCTAAACGAGTCAGAAACCCAAATGAAAGCATGATGGCAAGAGATAGCTCGATAATCCCCGCTAACACTACAAATGCTTGAGGAAATGGAAGCCCAATGTCACTGAAGTAATCGGTGAAGACAGCAAATGGAGCGCCCCCTGCCAATAGATGACCAGTAAAATGAGCTATGTACATCATGCCAACGTAAATCCTTACTAGTGTCATTCCCCATTCGTAAGCATTTGGATTTCCAATTGCTCGACTTTGAACTGACATTCTTTTTAGCCAAGGCAGTTTTACTATCTGAATGGCCAATAAAGCGAAAAGTAATGTACTTGTTAATTCTATGCTTTGTATGCCAGGCCCCGTTTCAGCCACCATGAGTGGGTCAAGTGATGACAATGTTGAAAGCTCTATAGTTTCAAGGTGCATTGTTGAGAATAATCTCCCAAGCGTTAATCCACTAAACATTGACCCAATTAACCCAAAAAGTTCAACGTTACCTTTTTTGTACGTCCCAATCAGGGAAATGAAAAGAACTGCTATAAATACCCCTGTTGATATAAACACCCAAGTACTCAGGTCGTTTTCTAGCAATGTGCGTACTGAAAAGTAGACAGTGGCAACGGCAGTAATAATGGTTAATAGTCGTAATGACTTATCAGAAATGTTCATTTAATTTACCTTTGATTAAACGGCTAACTAGATGGGCCTTAACTGGGTTAGTTGACTATAAGAGCTACATTAATGGCTGTTTTGGTGTAAGTGTTTACAACAACTTTTCTTAATAACATACCAGCCGTTATTGTGATTGAACCTGTTGGTTTGATGAATCCTGCGGCATGTTTAACTGCGTTAATTGTTCCCCGGTACTTGGTATCAAAGGCTACCTTAGCGTCTACGATATCAGCATCTATTACTTTTCCTACCGGAGCATATGAGCCTGCAGTAATAATAACATGTCAAAAGCACCTACTGACTCCAAGTAAGTACAGACTTATTTCTCGTCACTAATATCGAGGCCAGCTTTACAGCTAGCAATATGTACGATGTTGTTAGTACCTAGAAAGTGATTCGTAACTGCTTCACCAATACCGGATCGTCCACCAATAATTATGCAAGTTTGCTCTTCTTTTGACATGATTATTCCCCGTCTCCGTTAATGTTTACCATTATATTCATAAGTATAAAATTGATAATCACTTAAAATATAAATTAACTATTAGGATAAACTGAATAATGTCGGTGTAGAATCTAGGTGTCTTTGTTGCGTAATTCTGTTTAGTGGCAAACTACACTGCTTTGTATTTTTTAGTTAATACGATATTTTGAGGTATACTAAGTCCCGTAAAATTAGATAATGGTGTAAGTTTCACCAACCTGTACATTTTAATTTTTAAAGCTTGATCATCCAGCCTAGCAACAGCTTAACTCGTTACATGGCTTTGTTACGGAGTTCAGTTTAGAAATGGATCCACCCCGCTTCGCATGTTTTTTAGTCAATACGACAAGTTTCAGGCATACCTAATCCAGTAAGCTTGTTCAGCGCCTTTATCATCGCGTAAGTTTCACTCAACTGCGCATTGTAATTTCTTAAGCTCAATCGTCCTCCTAACAACTGTTTAACTCGATACATCTCCGTTTCTGAGAGTGAACGTCTGTGGTATCCATACCGCTCTTTCCAATGCTTATTTGAGCCTTATAACTTCTGGCAACTCACGGCAAGATTTCGAGAGTGACCACGCTCCCAGAAGGCTGCTCCTTCTCTTGGGGGGATCAGTGCGACGGCTCTCTTAATCTTAATAGCAGCGTGACACGCTCTCGTGTCGTAAGAGCCATCACCAGACGCCTCAAGGATACTTCGGCGTGTTTGTTTCAGTAAGTTCGGAAGTGCTTCTCCATCTGTAACCGTCGATAAACTTAGCTCAACTGCATTAACCTCATGAGTGCTGGTATCAACTGCAATATGCAGCTTTCGCCAGACTCTACGTTTGCCACCCGTCCCATGTTTTCACCTTCGCCATATACCTTAAGGCCAGTTGCATCAATGGAATAGAAAACACGCGTTTCACCATGAGCGCTGTCGTGATAGCTAAATCACTGAACCGACGTTGCCTCCCGCGCTTATTCTGTTTACTTTGCGCCCACCCATTAAATCAATATTGTTTATCATTTGTTAAATAACTTGATATTATTTATCAAATGATAAATAATACTCATGGTCAAAAAACATACAAATGTTTTAGTTCGTAACTTACGAATAGAAATCACCAGTAGACCATAAGGAGTAATTATGATTGTACGAGGCTTTGAACACTTCACCATTCGAACTAACAAACTTAAAGAGACCAGAGATTTTTATATAAAGCTTTTAGGCCTTAGGGTTGGCCCTAGGCCAGACTTCAACTTTGATGGATATTGGCTTTATCTTAATAATGACCCGATCTTCCATTTAGTCGAAGCAGCAATGAATGAAAATGACCCGGTTGCAAAGTATTTAGGCATGAAAGACGTAGATAAAGAAGGCTCAGGAAGAATTGATCATCTTGCATTTCGCATAGAGGGTTATGCATCACTCTTAGAAAAAATAGAAATTTTTGACTGGAATTACTTCGAACGTACTGTTCCAAACATATTTGAGCACCAAGTTTTTTTCACGGACCCTAATAAGATAACTATTGAACTTATCTTCCACGATAGTGAGTATAAAGAATGGCAAAAGCCTAATAAAGGGATCTAATTATGAATTTTGTTAAGACCTCATTTATTGCTAATAACCCATCAAGTAATGAACAAAGCATTCACATAGTAAGAAACCCTTATTCTAGCGAAGCTATTGGTTCAGTAGAGTTAAGTGATCAAAATGATATCGCACTGGCTTTTGATAATGCACGCGGTGTATTCAAGAATCGAAAGTGTTGGTTAAGCCGAGATCAACGCCTAGCAGTGTTAAAAAATCTTGTTAAACTAATGAAGAACGACACAGATAAATTAGTACATATAGCTGCGTCTGAAGGCGGGAAGCCAATAGTTGATACAAAAACTGAAGTACAACGAGCAATTAGAGGAGTTGAACTTTGCATTAGGTATTTAAGTCAAAATAATATTGAACCAGTCTATCTACATAGTGATGATAGTGAAAGCCATATACGGACTTCATATTCAATTAAAGAACCCATTGGCACCGTAGTGGCAGTAAGCGCTTTTAATCACCCATTAAACTTGATTGTTCATCAAGTGATTCCGGCAATAGCGTGCGGTAATCCTATTTTAATAAAACCAGCCGCTGACACGCCATTATCATGTTTTAATTTAGTTAAATTAATATATAAATCCGGATTACCAATTGAGTGGTGTCAAGTGTTGATGACTGGTTCACATGCACAAACACAAAGCCTAATTACTAATGAACAAGTTAGTTTGTTTACTTTTGTTGGCAGTGCAAAAATTGGCTGGATGCTCCGAAACAAGTTATCACCCGGAACGCGCTGCCTCCTTGAGCATGGCGGAGTTGCCCCTGTAATTGTCGAAGAAACCGCAGATCTAACTGAAACTGTTGCATCGATAGTGAAAGGTGGATTCTATCATGCAGGGCAAGTTTGCGTTTCAGTACAGAGAGTATTTTTGCCCGACACAAGGTTAAAAGAATTCTGCGATGAACTAGTCAAACAGACCCAATTATTGGTTACTGGTGATCAGCTTAGTGAAAAAACAGATGTAGGTCCTCTTATTCGTAGTTCTGAAATAAGTCGTGTCGAATCTTGGATTAATGAGGCAATACGAGAAGGAGCAACATTACTTTGTGGTGGTAAGAGGACCAATGAGTCATGTTTATCTCCTACTCTACTCCTTAATCCAAGTAAAAGTTCAAAAGTGACACAACAAGAAATATTCGGACCTGTGATCGCACTCTATTCATACTCAAACATTGGTGATGCAATAGAGCAAGCTAATCACACTCTATTTTCGTTTCAATCTTCGGTATTCAGTAAAGATATTGACAAATCAAATTATATCGCTAGGGAATTAAATTCGTCAGCTGTGATGATTAATGACCATTCTGCATTTCGTGATGATGACATGCCTTTCTCTGGTCTGAACCAATCGGGATTAGGTGTTGGAGGTATACGTAACACTATAAATGAAATGCAGACCAATAAAATGATAGTTCAAAGGGTTAAAGGCGATAATAATATGGAAAAACATTTAAAAATCAATAAGTAAACATAGAAACACTGACTATCACTTAGAAGTTTAGGAGAACTAGGTTATGATGAAAGCATCAGATCTACTTGTAAAATGTTTAGAAAATGAAGGTATTGAATATATCTTCGGTGTTCCAGGGGAAGAAAATGCTGACTTTATGATGAGCTTAGAAAAGTCAGATAAAATAAAATTTATATTAACTCGACATGAGCAAGGCGCAGCTTTTATGGCCGAAGTTTATGGGAGATTGAAAGGTACACCAGCAGTTTGTATTGGGACTCTAGGTCCAGGTGCTACCAACCTCATTACTGGAGTTGCCGATGCAAATATGGATCGTTCGCCTATGATTGTATTAACCGGACAAGGAAGTACTCATCGACTTCACAAAGAATCCCACCAAATTATGGATGTGATAAAAATGTTCGAACCAGTTACTAAATGGGCAACTAGTATTGTTAACGCAGATACAATTCCTGAAATAGTTAGAAAATCGGTTCGTGTTGCTCGTAGTGAAAAGCCAGGAGCTGTACTAATTGAACTTCCTGAAGACATAGCTAAATGTAAAACAACATCCGTTCCAATGAGTATACGTAGATTTCGTCGTTCAATTCCCGCGGAACACATCATTGACGATGCAGTAATGCGTATAAAAAAAGCCAAATTCCCAGTTATTATTGCAGGCAATGGCTGCGTGCGTAAACGTACTACAGAGCCATTTAGGTCCTTAGTTAAAAATACCGGCATTGGTGTGCTCAACACTTTCATGGCAAAAGGAGTATTAAAGCCAGATCAACCAGAATCATTATATACTATAGGATTAGGGGTAACTGATATCGGGTCTTGTGCTATTGATTCATCTGATTTGGTTATTTGTATTGGAATAGATATGGTCGAATATCAACCTAGCCTATGGAATTCTAAAGGTAATAAAGACATTATCCATATCGATTTTATTCCAGCAGAAATTGACCAGCACTACCACCCAGAAATAGAACTAATTGGTGATTTAGCAGATACATTAACCCTACTAGATGAAAAAATTGGAAAAAGTAATTTTTATTTTGAGTCTGAAAAGCGAGATGTTATAAGAGAAGCGATTAAAAAAGAATTAAATGAACATAACAATGCAGTTGATATTGGTTTGATTAAACCTCAAAAAGTATTATATGAGGTTCAAAAAATATTTGGGGAAAATGGCCTGGTACTTTCAGATGTTGGAGCACACAAAATGTGGGTTGCGAGACACTATCATTGCGAAATCCCAAATGGTTGTCTGATTCCAAATGGTTTTTGTTCAATGGGCTTTGCTTTACCAGGTGCAATAGCTGCAAGTATCGTTGAACCTCAACGCAACATCCTTGCCATAGTGGGTGATGGAGGTTTCCTTATGAATGTACAAGAGATGGAAACCGCTAGACGTTTAAATAGTAATATAACTATTATGGTATGGGAAGATTGCGAATATGGACTAATTGCTTGGAAACAATGGGCTGAACATGGGAGGCATACTGACCTATCATTTAATAACCCGGATTGGAAAAAATTGGCTGAAGCATTTAGTTGGCAATATCAATTTGTTGATGAAAGCACGAAGCTAGCGGGAGCCTTGGAAGAATCGAATAAATATGATGGCCCTAGTCTAATCGTTATACCTATTGACTATCGAGAGAATAAACTGTTAACGGAACGTCTTGGTGAAATAAGATGTAATATTTAACTAAAATCAATTGTAAAACAAAAACATTTAGGGTTATTTATTAAACTTTGATAGTGGACACAAATTTACTCCTTAGAAACCTTATTAATTCTTAATGAATACTGAGAAATATTATGAACAATGAAAAATCACGTAGAGATATCTTAAAATACATAGCCGCCACAGCAATAACTAGCTCCTCAATATCTTACGCTCAATCTAATGATAAAATTGACCCATTAAAAAAAAGCAACCCAATTATAAACTTGGGTGTGACTAATTTAAGTTTCCATCGAGTAACAGCTGCTATTGTAGCACATGTCATGAATGTATTGGGCAAACAAGTAGTTAGATCTTATGACTTACATGAAGAAAACTTTAATCGTTTAAAGAACGGAGATGTTGACTTTGTAAGCTCTGCTTGGTTACCACATAGCCATGGTATTTATAAATCACGCGTCGAAGAAAAAATTGCCACTCGTGAGTTAGGTTTACACTATGAACCTTATGCCTTCTGGGGTGTGCCTGATTATGTTCCAATTAATGAGATAGAAAGTATAGAAGACCTAACAAAACCACAAGTAATTGCTAAAATGCGACCAATTATTCAAGGGATTGGAGAAGGTGCGGGGATTACACGATTTTCTAAAAATATCATGACAGAGTACAATCTAAGTCCTTATGGATATCAATTTAAAACTGGTACGCAAGTCGATTGCATTTCAGCATTTGAAGAAGCTGTTTCAGTAGAAGACTGGATAATAGTCCCTTTATGGCACCCACAGTTCTTACATTATAAATATAGAATTCGAGAATTAAAAGATCCCAAAAAACTACTTGGTGGTAAGGATCGAGCAGTGTTACTTGCAAGAGAAGATAGTCTTTACCTTCATTTTTCACGACAAGAGATATCCGTATTAGATAATACTAACTTAACAAATGATATTATTTCAGAAATCGACTATAGTGTCAATCGACTTGGTTTGACAGAAGATGAAGCAGCAAAAAAATGGCTGCAAGAAAACACTACGTACTTAGCTAAGTGGTTAGAACCTTTAGAGTGATTAAAGTTGACTTTTTATTTCCCCATCTTTTCCAATGATAAAGGATGGGTATTTTAAATATCATCAAAATTAACATCGACAAATAACACTTAACTATTTTCCATTAATTTCAATCAATTCTCACTTCAATTTATTTTATTCGATATAAAATCAAGTCATTTCACTAAAGTGTTAGATCAATTTTAAATATAAAATCTAGCAGTCTGAACTTTTTATTTCACAAATGCTCTTAGTTATCCGTCTAACGAAAATAACTTTATATGAGTATCTAAAAATAAACCCTTTATAAATTTAGATATTGAGCCCCCGTTTCGTGTGTTCCTTAGTCAATACGACAAGTTTCAGGCAGCTTGTTCAACTCTGTTATCATCGCGTAAGTCACCCCATTTCTTAAGTTCAGTTGCTCTCCTAGCAATTGTTTAACTCGATACATCTATTTCTGAGAGTGAACGTTTTTGCTACCCATACCGCTCTTTCTAATACTTATTTGAGCTGTAACCCAGGCGCTATTTCGTGGGAGGTCACGTTCCCATAAGGCTATTCCTTCTCTTGAAGGAATAAGCGCTGATCGCAGCGTGACACGCTCTCGTATCGTAAGCGCCATCACCAGACACCTCAAGGATACTTCGGCGTGTTTGGTTCAGTAAGTTCGGGAGTACTTCTCCATCTGTAACCGTCGATAAACTTAACTCAGCTGCAATAATCTCATGAGTGCTTGTATCGACAGCAATATGCAGCTTTCGCCAGACCCCACACTTGCCATCCGTCCCGTATTTTCACCTTCGCCATAAACCTTAAGGCCAGTTGCATCAATGGCTAAGTGCTGTATCGCTACTCTCGTTTTGTTTTAAATGAGACCTTAACTTGCTTAGCTCTACGACTGATGCAAGTGTAAATATCGAGTTGACAAATCCTTACAACGCTCTCAGTGGCATAGAAAACACGCGCATCTTCATCGATCCCAAAAGTCAGAGAGCTAAGGTTAATGAGTGATTGGTTGTATTGCTTCCAGCTGGTTGTTTTGTAGAGAGGTTTAGGCATAAGGCTACGAGAGGTAGTGAATATAGCTGAACAGATAGTAGATTCTTGACTTAGTTCCATTGAATTACGTAACAAGGCCACTTTGTCTTTCAATACCTCAATCAACCGTTTATGCGCAGATAAAGCTCTTTATCTGCGTTGTTCTTCAAAATCCTGAAACGATACTTCGGTGTCCAAACTAATTGAACCTCGACTGTGCGCACTCACGTTTATTATCCTCTTTGAATTTGCTAAAAATCAGCCATCAAGATAACACTTGTAATGTCAATTAAAATTCAATATGATCGAATTTCAATCCTAAAATAAATTTCAGAATAATATATCTGAGATAGAGAGTATATTTTTCGCCCCTTCTTGTTATTAATTTATAATCTATTTTCAAGAAAATTGTGTATGCATCAAATTAAACGATAACCTCCACTTTAAACAGTTCACAAAGTAACTAGGCTCACAGGCTTTTAACTGTGAATACTTTAATCGATGGAATGCCAACCCATGTTTGACGTTTGAGAATGATTATTTTTGATCTTTAACTCAACAATTTGAACATAAGTGAATAGAGTGTGTACCTCACAAGAGCTAATCCTATATTGAAGCCTAGTTCTATTCACTATGAAAATGTCTGTTATGAGAGTAGGTGCGCATACCAAGAATCTAGAATCTATTCTCAATTCAATCTTTTTTGTTATTGTCGCACATGTGATCACGTCACACTCCATAATGAAACTATTTTCATTAACGGCAAGTATCATTAGATTCATAAATTATCGTCATCAGAACAAACCAGAGTAGATAGGTATGACAAAGAAAACAGCACTCATTCAAGCCCAAGATTCAAACAACATGCTCCAAAAGTCGGAAAAAGTTATTACGAAATACATGACTGCGACAGAACGCGAGACTTACATTATCAAACGAGCAATCGAATGTTTTGCTCAAAATGGGTTTAGCGTCACTACACGTGAATTAGCTAAAAATATAGGTGTTACCCAACCGCTGATATACCGATATTTTGGTAGTAAGGATGCATTGATTGAACGAGTTCATCATGAAGTGTTTGTTTCTCGCTGGAACCCTCAATGGGAAATTTCACTATCTGACCACAAACAGCCTATAGAAGAAAGGTTGGTCAACTACATAGAAGAATACACTTCGGCTATTTTACGAAATGATTGGGTCTGACTATTCATTTTACTGCATTGAGTAATCCAGAGTTCAACAAAAACTATACTCAACTTTTAAAAGAAAAATATTTTTCCTATCTTACGCGAAATTAGGGTAGCGCATGGGTTAGATCCAGCCCCTTCAGAAATTGATATTGAAATAATTTGGGGATTCCATTCAAGTTTCTTCTATATGGGTATACGACGCTGGATTCATCTTATGCAACTACCTGAAGATATTAATAATATTATAAGAGCACGAGTAAAGCATTTTCTTTATGGATACCATGCTTTATTAGACAATAATAACAAAGATTAATTATCCATTTCGATTATTATCAAAACATTCAGCAGTCTTGGCGTGTTTTTTTCTGTATTCATAGAATATAACAACGCTAAACACAAACGCTAGTATAACTGGAAATATGACTGCAGATTGAAAAGAAATTTGCGCAGCTTCAGCCAATACACTTTCAAGTTCAGCACCTTCAAGAGCATCAAAGCATCACTTCCTCCGGCAGTCGTCAATTTTGCTTTATCAAACACACTTCCCATCATTGGAAGAACAAAATAAATAGATAGAGAACCCGCAGACCCCATTAAGCCCAAAAAGAATTCACCGCCGCGGGAAAGCGCTCAGATGTAGTAGCAAGCATAGTAGGCCATAAAAACAAACACCAACTCCCCAAATTGTTGATGCTATTATTGCACTGTACGGATCCACAGATTTACTTAGTAAATAAAGTCCAATCGCAGATAATATACAAGACGCCAATAACAAACCGGTATTAGACATAAATTTTGATAAAAACCCTGCACTATGACGCATAAAAACATCAAACTTGATATATAAATTAGGATTACTATCCCAGGAATTCCGATAGTATGACTAAGAGTAATATCAACCCATTGACCTGGTGCAAGTTCTGTCGCAGCAGTAAGAAACATTGCAAAAACCAAATAACAAAAGACGGTTTCCGGATTATTTCGGTCAGCATATCTGTAAATTTCACTCCCGACTCTACGCGCTCTGTATTTGGAAATTTGACACCTATGATTAAAAATAAGAACAAAAATGTCGGTATGAGTATTATTCCAAACTGGACTTGCCACCCGAGTTCAATCGCATTAAGCCCAAGGCTTCCTACCCTCCGACAACGATACCAGCAGGCCACCAAGCATGTAATATATTAAGCCTACTAGTTTTATTTTTGGGATAAATAGCAGTGGTTAAAGGGTTAACTGCCGACTCAGTAAACCCCACCCCACACCAGTTAATCCCATGCCTATCCAAAGCGCCCAATATATATCATCACCTTCTACTAACCCTGGGCCCAATATAGTAATCAGAGTCCCGGCAACAAAACTCGCGCCGGCTAGTTGCAACATTCTCCCGATCCCAATAACATTTACCAGCGGACTTCCAAAAACAAAGTAAATGAAAAACCTAAGAACGCCACTCCGAGAATTTGTCCTATCATTGTTGCAGAGTTAGCAGCATCTATTGGATCAAGAAATAGCGCTTGAACGTCCCCAGCAATTGCACCACGCAGGCCAAAACTGAGCCCAGACGTAAAGATCGCTAAAACACTAATCAAAAATATTCTTAATTTTATTTTTTCAGTTATAGTTTCAGATTTTGACATTGTCATTTTTCTCCATTTAAATGAACCTTGGGCTTTGATGATCCCAAGGTTATATTAGTTTCTTATTCGTCTACTTCCGCATATATATAAATCAAGCAAGCACAATCTAGTGGCATAGCTGAGTTGCTATTAATCATTCTAGAATGGCGTCCGCGCTCTCCAAAAATATTATTAATTAGGTCCGAAGCTCCATCTAATACTTTCGGTTGCTCCTTCCAGCGAGATGTTGGATTAACGTTTAAAACGCCTTCAACTCTTATAATTTTTTAACTCGGTTCAAGTCACCAAGGTGTTTTTTCAATTGCGCAACAGCATTCAATGCAGATAATCGACATGCTTGATAACCTTCATCGTCAGTAAGCTCTCCCCTTTGCCTAATTGACCTTCATATTTCAGCTTGCCATCAACCCACGGAAGTTGACCGGATGTCATTACAATATTGCCAGTTTGTACTATAGGCTCGTAATTGGATACAGCTTCTGGTGCTGCAGGCAGCTCTATCCCTAGCATCAATAACTGTGCTTCCGGATTTGTTTTAACGGAATCAAGTAACATATATCACCTTTTTATCATTTGATAAACAATCAATTAACAAAATAGCCATGCTGAATTAATAAGTCAACAGATTTTCATATTGAAACTCGTAATTTATAAACTTAACTAAGTAATAATGGTCATTAAGACTTTGTTTTTGCTTTGAATGTAAGAATTCATTAACCAGTTCTCTGTGTCTCTGTGCAAATTTAACGTGAGGGGTAACGGAAGGATTACCACTTAATTGTTCACCAGTTATTATTGACTACGTTTGGCCTTGATGAGATGGCATCTGACTTCTTTACCCCAGACAAACTGACATAACAATTATCTGACAAGATGCGTATTAGTATGAAGCTCTGCCAACATGGCTCGGTGAAGAATATAATGTCAAACAGGTTAACGAGGAACACTCAACCCAATCGAAATGCTTCAAATTATCGATTTCAATAATATTTTTGATGAAAGTCGCGGATAAATGAAATGTAAATACATCAGTGCCTGGTGTGGAAATCAGATGAAGGAGCCATAAATACACTAACGTCATAATTGCCTGTGCGACCTGAAGTCGTATGAAGCGTTGTTCACCGCTTTATGAGTGGACCATCTGTATCACCAGATGAACCTATGGGCCTGAATAAAGCAGCGGCTCAGACAATGTAACGAAGAGCAATCTAAATTGCTCGGGATTCGAATCGTGAGAGGACGATCCTCCTGATAACCACACAAATCGGGTGAGTGCTAGGTAGTCAGTATGATGAACGTAAGTAAATCCATCTAAGGTGCGTTATATGACGAAGCAGCGGAAGTGGTTATTGCGCTGTAGCCAAAAAGGCAATGGGGGTTGGAAAGGGATTGGGCAATGCTCTTTCGTGATCGACACGCTCCCCGCACTAGAGTGGGCATCTAACCTGACATTTACGTAACATACGGAACAGGGTAAGCCTGTATCACTCCCTATGGGAAAGCCTTTGTGGCCGATAGTGATGCAGGTAAAGGAGGTCGGAAAAAGCGAAAGCTGTATTGTAACGATGCAGATACAGACTTATGTCTGGTCACGAAAGTGAGCCTACTTCCGACTGGTCTCCCATTGCGAGAGAATTTTAAGAACTTTATTCAAGGGGAAACGCAAATGATGATTTCAAAAGAGATTAGTGCCTCTCCTGACAGTCTTCAATGGCAGTCAATCGACTGGATATCCGTTGAAGCGCTTGTATTAAAGCTTCAAATGCGTATCGCAAAAGCAACTAGAGAGAAGAAACACGGTAAGGTGAAGTCCTTACAGTGGCTCTTAACTCATTCTCGCTCAGCCAAGCTTCTTGCGGTTAAGCGAGTATCTCAAAATAAAGGCTGCAAAACGCCTGGAATAGATGGTGTCATCTGGAACACAGATGCACGCCGTATGAAAGCTGTTAATCAATTGAGCAGAAAGGCATACAGTGCCAAACCGCTCAAGCGTATTTATATCCCCAAAAAGAATGGCAAACTTAGACCGCTAGGTATCCCATGTATGATAGACCGAGCGCAACAAGCGCTCCACCTTCTTGCACTGGAGCCAGTGTCAGAAACCCTTGCCGATCCAAACAGCTATGGATTTAGGCCAAACCGCAGCACGGCTGACGCTGTCGATCAGTGCTTTAAATGTTTGGCACTAAAGAAATCAGCTCAATGGGTACTCGAAGGGGACATCAAAGCCTGTTTCGACAAGATCGGCCACCAATGGCTTCTTGATAACATCGCAGTAGATAAGCGCATGTTGGAACAATGGTTAAAGTCTGGCTTTATGGACAAAGGTCTGTTCTACCGTACCGATGAGGGCACACCACAAGGTGGTATTATATCTCCTACCTTGATGTTAATGACGGCTCTATGGTCATCTTAGGTAAGAAAGACTAATAACGAGCAGACCCATGACAAACAAAAAGATATGCGTTATCGACTCTCCAGAATTCAAAGTAGAAGCTAAAATAAGCGTGCCGCTGCCACGAGACAGCTATCTGTCCATGAATCCGAAATTTATGGATGGCTTAAAGTCACCACCTACTTTGTGAGGAATCTGAAATAGATTGTTACGAATTTGTGCTCAAACTTAGGCGGGACGACCGTGCTCTCATTTGACTAAAGGTCTAAGGTTTATCGCGAGTAGATTCTGTTAGTGAATAAGAAATTGCCACAAGAAGTACCGTGTGCAAGTCCGTTAAGCGTTAGACAGCAAAGTTAAACAGGTATGCGAGCACAGCAAAAGTAGGGATGATGCCGACATCTTCAGGTGAGAAGGAAGAAAATACTGATAGCTACAATGGGCAGAGCATCAATCGTAAGAACTTTAGTAGCGAAACTAACACGTAAGTTTAAATGTACAACGGACAGCAAGCATAGATCGCCAATTGCTCCGAACCTATTAACGTAAGGTTTAATTGATACTCTCCAGATAAGTTATGGACGCGAGATCTCATATATTAGCCGTACCTAAATGTGTTCATTGACTAGTACTCACGGTAAGTAAATGACTATTCAATAGATACACAACTGACCGCTAGGTTGGTTTACGATATTATTTCAATGCCCCCTATTCCGTCATGGCTTTCCAGACGAAGTCACTGCTGATAGCGCCATGGTAACCAGCATTGCTCTAACAACGATTGAGAGATTTTAACTATTAATGATCTAAGGAAAAATATATATAGAATTAGAATTCGTTGGGATAATACTTTTTTAGAGCGTTTCTTCCACTCCATGAAGGTGGAAGCTATCTATGCCTAGTTAACTTTGTAAAACAAAGTGGCACTTAATGAAATGTTCTGTCTGGCTGGAACATACCACATCTTAAATTACCTCAAAATGCTCAATCAAAAACTCTAAAAACAAACGAAGTCGCTTAGGCTGATACTTACGGCTAAGGTAAATCACATTCAAATCTGCACCTGCTGAAGAGGTCGATGCGCTAAAGTTTTTCATATAACCATTGAGGAGCGTCACCAAACGCTGTTGTTTAATGTCTTCTTGCACATCCAGAATTGATTTCAACGCTATACCTGCTCCATCTAACGCCCATTGACGAATCACTTCGCCATCATCAGAAAATCGCTTTGGCACGACAGTGATGACATTGTGCTGTATTTCATCTTGGAAGTGCCATGTTTTTAGCTCTTCATTACTACGAACCATGGCTAAGCAATCGTGCTGAGCCAAATCTTGGGGTGAGATGGGTGTGCCTTTCTTCATCAAGTATTGAGGAGAAGCACAAAGTACTCGACGACTGGACGCCAGTTTACGAGAGATAAGATTACTATCTGCCAATTCCCCGTATCGGATAACAATATCCAAACCGGTCTCTGCCAAGTTGGATAAGTTGTCATTCAAATACAGATAAGGGATTACATCGGGATAGAGCTGACTAAACTCCGAAAGTATTGGCGAAATGTATTGCTTACCGATATCGCGAGGAGCGGAGATTTTTAGTGCTCCTCGCACTTCTTTGGTTCTCGTTTGGAGTAAGTTTTCCGTCTCTTGGACACAGTCGATGATTTCCAGACATGCCTGATGGTACATAGCACCGGAGTCCGTCAATGAAATATGTCTTGTACTTCTATGAAGCAATTTTACCCCATAACGATCTTCCAGCAACTGTAACCTACCAGTCACCGTTGCTGGCGATAAGCCTAATTCTCTGCCAGCCGCTGCTAGCCCTTGGTTCTTCACAATGCTGACAAACAGCGTCATATCTGAAAACTTGTCCATACTATCTCCCCAAGCTTAGTTATACGAATAAGCTAAATAGTCAATTCAGATATTACCTAATTATCAAATTTCTTCCAATCAATATACTTACTTCATTAACACAAAAACGAGAGAATAAATCATGAAAAAAGAACAAGTAATTTATGTCGTACTTGGCGGTACATCTGGTATTGGTGCAGAACTTAGTAAACAACTTGCAAGCGAAAACGCGGTTGTCCACGTAGCAAGCCGTAAGACAGGCTTAGACATCACTGAGGAGCAATTGGTTTACCAATACTTTGAAACCATTGGTGCTTTTGACCATCTGATCGTCACTGCAGGTTCTTATGCTCCAGCAGGCAAAGTGGTAGACGTGGATATTCCCCAAGCAAAACATGCTTTCGATACCAAATTTTGGGGCGCCATCAACGCGGCGAAACATGGAGCACGCTACATCAAGAAAGGCGGCTCAATCACACTCACTTCCGGTATGTTATCGCGCAAAGTTGTCGCTAACACCTACGTAAAAACCGCCATCAACGCTGCCATTGAAGCAACTACGAAAGTACTAGCGAAAGAATTGGCTCCGATTCGAGTGAATGTGGTGAGCCCGGGTTTAACCAAAACCGAGGCATATCAAGGCCTGAGTGAAGACGACAGAAATACTATGTACAAACGCACGCAAAATAGCTTGCCAGTGGGCAAAGTTGGCGAAGCCAGTGATGTAGCGAAAGCTTATCGACTTCTGATTGAAAACAGTTACATGACTGGCGCTGTGATTGATGTCGATGGTGGTGCACTGCTTGGTTAACAACAAATAAAAACAAGCTGCCAGAGCAATAAAACAGCATGGCTCCAGCTGCAACAACTAATGTCCCCCATACCGGCAGCCCTGATTCAACACATCCAGAACAAAGCGGGGCTACCCAACACTAATCACTAGGAAAACACTATGAAACTCTACATTTACGAACATTGCCCATTTAGTGCTCGCGTCCGCTATGTTGCTGGCATGCTGAATATCCAAATCGATGTCATCAATATTGCTTATGACGACGACAAAACCATGACAGACCTGATTGGAACCAAACAAGTACCACTTCTTATCAAAGACAACGGTGAAGTGCTTGCAGAAAGCCTAGATATCATCGCTTACTTCCTTGAGTTGACAAACTCTAGTGAAACAAACCAACCGTCGCAATCAGTGTTAGATTGGCAAAAAATCGCGTTCCTTCCATTGCAAAAAGTGGGTTACCCACGTTGGTCAAATATGGATTTGCCAGAGTTTACTACTCCGTCTGCGCAGCAAGCTTGGCGCGCGAAAAAGGAAACTGACACACTCAATTTTGATGCACTCCTGCAAGACACACCAAACATTTGCAAAGAGGTAGAATCGCTCATCGAACGTGCGAAAGGCGTGTTGAATTTCGATTCCTACCAGCATGTAACTTTGGTCAACGAAGCAATCTTGTTTTCGATTTTGCGAGGGTTCTTCAGTGCAGCGGAAATCCAATGGGACAACACCGTCAAAGATTGGATGGAATCTGTAAGCAACAAAACCCAAGTACCACTACTTAAGTAAGGAATCGATCATGAGCAAACTGTTTGAACCAACACAGCTAAAACAACTGTCGCTACAAAACCGTGTAGTGATGGCACCAATGACCCGTGCGCGCACCAGCCAACCGGGTAATGTTCCAAACCAACTGATGGCGACTTACTACAAACAGCGTGCAACCGCGGGCTTAATCATCTCTGAAGCCACCCAGATTTCAGACGATTCGCAGGGTTACTCGTTCACACCAGGCGTCTACACCGATAAACAAGTGACAGGCTGGAAAGCCGTCACTCAAGCAGCAAAAGAGCAAGGCACAGCCATGTTTTGTCAGTTATGGCATGTTGGTCGTGTATCACACCCGACATTCCAAAAAGGCGAACAACCTATTGCCCCATCAGCACTAAAACCAGTAGAAACCCAAGTATGGATTGCCGACGAACAAGGCAACGGCAACATGGTCGATTGTGTAGAGCCACGAGCTATGACTCAAGCCGATATTGACCGTGTTGTGAGTGATTTTGCCCATGCCGCTAAACGTGCGATTGAAGCTGGCTTCGATGGCGTCGAAATTCACGGCGGTAATGGTTATCTGATTGACCAGTTCCTACGTACCAATTCAAACCACAGAACCGATAACTACGGCGGTACTCGCGAAAACCGACTTCGCTTTTTATTAGAAGTCGTCGATGCGGTGAGTAAAGCCATTGGTGCCAACAAAGTGGGAGTACGACTCGCACCTTTCATCACTTTCAAGGACATGAACTGTCCAGACATTGTGCCAACCATCATCGAAGCATCAAAACAACTTCAAGCTCGTGACATCGCGTACTTGCACCTGTCTGAAGCGGATTGGGACGATGCACCAGTGATTCCAGAAAGTTTCCGTATCGAACTGCGCGAATGCTTCACCAACACGATTATCGTCGCTGGCTGTTACACCCAAGACCGCGCTGATGAGGTACTTGAGAAAGGTTATGCGGATTTAGTAGCGTTTGGACGCCCATTCGTTTCTAACCCAGATTTAGTAGCGCGCTTAAAGCATCAACAACCTCTGGCTGAACTGGATGGCTCAACACTATTTGGTGGCAATCAACGTGGGTATACCGATTATTCCGTACATAATTGACACTCTAGCAAACAATTAAGCTAGTAATGGAGTGCAGTATTTCCATCATGCCTCCTTGCTCAATCTTAAATCAGTATCAACAAATAGTTGTCAGGCTTGCAAGCTCTAATTTTTTGAAAGATCGATTGCATTGGAAACAGTGCAATCAATCTGCCATTAATCAATGCAGTTGTTATTAAAAATAAACATTTGGATTGGTAAACTCGTAGCTCGGGTCATTGAAGCGGATGGTAAACCGATAACCAACGACTACAGCATCTGGCGATGCGACCAATTGCTCATAATGGCGTTTTAATGCTGTAAGCGAGTCTTGAATTAACGGCCCCCACTCCTGGTTCACCTGCACTTTTTCAAACTCATTGTGATGGTGCAACGCCGTTTCCCCTAGGATGAAATCCACTCGTTCTTGATTAATCATGAGCGCCTCCAGCTAAAACAGTATCAATCCATTGACAGACCGCACTTTCTTCCCATGCCACAGCTCGCTTTCCAATACTGACGCTTTTAGGAAACTCATCAGCCTCCATCATTCTATAAATCGCCGAGCGTGATAATGAAGTTACGTTGATAACTTCGTTCAATCGAATCAATCTTTTTGTGTTCATGGTATTCACCTCTTGTTTTCATTCATAAAAGAAGTGAGTCATGTATTTTTTCTCAGGATGGCTGAAACCATTCCAGGAGGTTCAGTTCTATTCGATTCAAAATAATCTCAAACACATATTACCTAGGTGAACGAGTGCATTGATTCGATAGGAGAATTGAAATGAATGACCAATCCACCAACTACCCAAAAACCAAATCGTTGCCGGAGCACCAAGTGCTAGAACAGGCGGCGCAGATAATAGCTAACCGACATTTAAGAGGAAATGTGTTTACAAGCCCTAACGCCACAAAAGAGTTTTTGACTTACAAACTGGGGCAGTACGAACGTGAAGTTTTCGCCGTGCTTTTACTGGACAACCAACATCGATTGATTGAATACAACGAGTTGTTCTATGGAACGATTGATGCGGCTACGGTTTATCCAAGAGAAGTCGTTAAGCTTGCGTTAGAGAGAAACGCCGCTGCTATGATTTTTGCTCATAACCATCCATCAGGAGAGGCTGAGCCCTCACAAGCAGATAGACGCATCACTTCACGGCTGAGTGATGCTTTAGCTTTAATCGATATTCGCGTGCTTGACCATTTTGTGATTGGAGAAACGCCCGTTTCATTTGCAGAAAGGGGGCTAATATGAGCTTACCAATTCTGCATAACGACATATTACCTTTGTCGAGTGAGCTGAAAGTACGACTTTGCGCCTCTCTTGAATTGTGTGTTATTCCCAAAGAAGCAAAGCGTGTTGCCCTAAACTTTAGAGATACTCAGTACTACCAAACCGGCAATGGACCTCACCCTATCGAGGTTCATCTCGCAAGAGAGACCAGTGAGAGCCCTTGGCACATCGCGGTCATGGCCAGCTTTGCCTACCCAGAGAAACAGAGCACACAAATGGAGGTTCAGCTCTACTTCAACTTTCGTCATGGCTGGTTTTATCAACCAGACATTGAGCGCTGCGACCTCGATCAACCACAAGTCATTGAGCTCTTTCAGTCTTGGGACAAAGCCTTTGTGAAGCTACTGAATAACAAAGGCTTCAACCAACTCACTCTCACCGTTCTTAAAACGCTTTTACCTTAACCATCCCTTCCTAAAAAATTACCGCTTCCAAACGGCGATAAGGAGCCCTTATACCTGTAAAAACAACCACAAAAACCCAGCTGACCTTTGCTAGTACTACCCTAAGAGTCTCAGATAAGTTTCTCGCGGCGCTCAACACAGCAGTCTCAAACAAGGATATATCTCAGGCGAGAACGGTCACTATCAACTTTAGGGACAGCAGTTACTGCGCTGATTCCGGCGGATTTCATCCTGTTGAAATTTGCTTTACCAAAGAACACGGTAATCATTGCCATCTTCTTTACATGACAGATTTCAGTTTCTCCGGAGGTCACTACCCCGAGCTTGCTCGCGACTTAGATTTTGATATCGGTAACAATGCGTTCTTTGCGCGTTACTCAGGTTGGTAATGCCTTGATAGTCGCGATGTCCGTGCGATGTATAAGCTCTGGGAAGGAAACTTCCTTGCTTATCTAGAAATGGGGAGCTTTGATGAGATAAAGGTTGAATGCTTCTAATCGGCAAAACTAAGGCTTGGGTTTTCCAAGCCTTAGTTTTTTAACGTGTTCGTTCACAAATTTTTTGGTTCATCCAGAGTTCAATCTCATACAAACGCCATACTACCGATTTGGCTCCTACTCGAATTGAACCTGGAAATTCATCTTGCTCCATAAGGGCGTAGATACTGGTTCGCCCTAACCCCACAAGATCCATCACCTCACGAACATTGAGCCACTCATCTTTGCTGTCTCCCATGAACCACCTCAATCAATATCGTAACCATAGAGAGCATTTTCATCCCGCCGCCCGAGTACATCACACATCCAACCTTTGACCTCACTTTCAAGCCACGCTGTTGCACGACAGCCTAAGGAAACACTTCGTGGGAATCGTTCTTCCTTGATATATCGATTGATAGAAGAGCGACTCAAACTCGTCATCTCCATCACTTGCTTCATTCGAATAAAACGCATATTGCTTCCTTATTAAATTTAACAAGCTTTAGGTGTCAAGCCATTAAGGTAAATGTACCAGCAGTGTCCAAGAGATTTTTTACACACCCATCTCATTTTCTGATACGAACCTTTCAGGAAACGAACCATGAGTCTTTTACCTTATTTTGAAAATACAACGCTGACACCAAGCCAAGAAGAGCTCGTTTTAGAACTCGATTTATTTTTAAACGATGATTGCCATTCGACATTTTTACTCAAAGGCTTTGCTGGGACAGGGAAAACCTTCATTACGCAAGGTTTAACGCGATACCTTACAGCGAATGAGCGAAAATTTACTTTAATGGCCCCAACAGGCAAAGCTGCCAAAGTCATTTCGAACAAAACCCAAATAGAAGCCATGACCGTTCATCGAGTGGTCTACAAATACTTCGATATCGATAAAGAGTTAAAGTCAGATTCAGACCCTATTGATATCGCAACGCTTAAGTCATGCCTTTCAGACAACCCAGATGCTCATAATGCGGTATATATAATTGACGAAGCTTCCATGCTGTCAGACCAATTCAGTCAATCTGAAATTGGGAAGTTTGGTTCGGGGTATCTTCTCCAGGATTTACTTGAATACATCAATTTAGACGACTGGCCACAACGTAAAATCATTTTCATCGGGGATAACGCTCAGTTACCTCCGGTGCGATGCGTCGGCTCCCCCGCCCTAAACTCAGACGGTCTAGAAAGTTTCTACAACTTAAACTGCACAGAAATCGAACTCACCGATATTGTCAGGCAGAAAGCCAATAGCGGCATTGTGAGAAATGCGATGGAGATACGCAAAGCACTGGAAAGAGACAAGCTCTACCCTGTTCAATTGTCGGCCAATGAAAAAGATGTCCATAAACTTAAAAAAGAAGCCTTCCTCGAACAGTATTTAGTCTCTTGTGACCATAAACTTGAAGGCTGTAAAGACAGTGTCATCATTACCAACAGCAACCGACAAGTCAGAGACTACAACCGTAAGATACGAGAGAGGATGTTTGAATCACACCGAGCGCTACACATTGGCGAGCAAGTTATGTGCGTAGAGAATCTCGATAGCGAGGACCACTTCATCTCCAATGGCGAAATAGGCTGGGTTATCCAGATTGATTCGGAGATTGAAAAGCACATCATCGACATTCCACCGCGCGAGTGTGATGACTTTCAACCCGGAGTTGTCACTTTGGAATTCATTGAAGTCACCGTTAGATTCCTGAAAGACAATAACGAGCCGTTTGACGTTAAAAAGAAAGTGCTAAAAAACTTGCTGGAAAGCCCTAACGGCACGCTCACAACGAAAGAGCGTAAAGCTTTGCTTCTCGATTTCAAACAGCGATACAAAGCAATCCCTGAGCCTAAGGAGCTTGAATTTTTAGAAGCAAAGGCCACAGATGAATATTACAACTGCCTCAAACTCAAATATGGTTATGCGATAACTTGCCACAAAGCACAAGGAAGTGAGTGGCCCCATGTTTTTGTCGATAACAATCGAGGCAATACCAGCAGCGAACAGGCCTTAAGGTGGATGTATACCGCAGTGACTCGCGCTAAACAAACCCTCTACATCAAGCAGTAAAGAATAAGCCCTAAGCATTGCTCGCTTAGGGCTATTTTTGTTTGCCTGTCCAATAATCGGAACTCAATACTCTTACTCATAACATAAGGATGAATTAAACATATTTGTTCGCCGTTGTCCTCTAGTGTGTAGGTTAGGTCTTTAAATCGCCAATTAAGTCAAGCCAAAAAAAAGACAAACATACATTACCAAGGTGAATAGGCTGAAATCATTTACTACCAACCAGCTCAGCATCTTGCACTTTGAAGCTTACCTTTCAATTACGCCAACTGTGACTGATAGCAAATAAAGCAAGCCATAAAATCCATCCGGCAAGTAATGCCCACCCAACCCGTAGCATCAGAAATTATTTTCTGAGAGCACGGCAAGTTAGTTCAATCACCCCACCTGAATAGCATTGCTTTGCCTTAACCTACAGCAGTTAGTTATGGCGACTAAACCCAACTTAAGAGACCACGTATCGCTTCTTTTTGAGCTATACAACCGCATACCACAAACTCACTCAATAACCGCACAGGACTCACAACAACAGCTTTCCTCTATCGGCGTCGAACGAGATATTCGAACTATCCAAAGAAATCTCGACATTCTTGTACAGCACTTCAACGTAGCCAAAGACACTCGCGACCGCCCTTATGGGTATCGCCGTGAAGCTTCAATACTAAATAGTTTCGGTGCTAGAGAAACCATCCTTCTTGCATCCGCAGAGCAGTGGCTAACTAACACTTTTCCTGTCGAGTATAGGGCAATCATTCACTCTCTCTTCAGTAACGTCCTACAGCATAAATCCCAAAAGCACTATACCGTTTCATTACAGGATCTGGTCTACGTAAACGAATCTTTGATTCCAAGCATCAGCTATACCCCAATCTTCAACTCAGTCTTTGAATTGATATGCAAGGCGATGGTTGACACTAATCAACCCGAGATTGAACTTCCTGATGGCAATGTTGTGCATACACATCTTGTACCCTTATAAATAGGCATTCTAATGCTTGTTTAGCAAACTGAGGTTTTACCATTAAGTTAAAGCTAACTAACTAAAAAGGCTCATCATTGACACACCATTTGGAGTAGAGGTTATGAATCAATGAGAGTGAGCGAGAATAATGTGGCACTGACGCTGCGTCAATTGGTAATCCTTTGTATTCAGTAGCACTGTAATGTGTTGGTTCCTTATCGTAGAACTCAGTTGAAAAAATCATGTTGTCTTTCCTCTTAAATTGAAATGGATGCTTTGTCTCAATAGAAGAGGTGGTGGAGTGTTTTTTGTCTGGAATGGATTTGTAATTAATTGATATTGACAAACATAAGAGTCTTTAGGACTCTTAATTGATTAGAATGAATTTGATAGAGAAAAGAAAAAAGAAAAAGATTTATAATGATGTCGCATGGTCATGCTCCTCTATGCATTATAAATCCTACCCAGTCTTCTCTGCTCTCTTAATCTAACAGACACAACCGAATCTCTTCAGTCATGCCTGTTAGGTAGAGCCCCTTGTCGAAACAGAAGCTCTCTATACAATAGGGATAAATGTGTATTTTTTATTTTCAAAAGATGATGCAGCCTTTGCATCAATATGGAAAGCAACTCTAATACTCGACGAGCTAGCAAGGTGCACATTCCATATTGAATAATGTGCAACCACTCTGTTGACGTTCTAACTGGGTTTCTGTGTTGAAACATGATGGTTTGGAGCGATACGGGCATAACGCCAGCAGCTTTCGCTACTGACTCGCATCATTGTTACGCTCGACTATCAATCTATTCATCCAGTTCGAGCTCCCCCCATCAGGATGCTCGTTCACCGAGTGACACGTTGTGTGCCCCCATTAACCATCACTTATTAGATGATCGATTTGCTCAGCTGAACCTTCTCTATTACTTCTTTTATGCAGATTAATCTCATGAAATAAAAGCGCTATGTAAAAAATGACTTACTTGAGGTCTAGCTTAAGCTTATCTTGAGTGGTGGTTCCTATTTTGTGTTCTACCCCTTTCCCCATGACGCACACCATACTTGGAAATGGCGCTGCATCCTGCTCCTCCCCATCCTGCAGGAACTTGAGTCGCCCCTTAATCAAACGCACCTCTCCATGGCTTAAATGGTCATGGAAGGCTTTTGTGTCCGTTCTGGCAGGAACCAACATGACAACGGTTGCCCCTTTATCCGCTTCCTCTTGTGCTTTCTTGGCAAAGTCTTTGAGCTTGGAATAAGGTGGATTGCAGTAAACCGTTTGATTGCTCCAGTCTTGAGTGAGCGCATCATCATCCATCGTGAAGTAATGGTCACACAGTGCTGTTTCAGGCTCAGCCGTTGCATCAAGCGTAAAGTGAAATTCTTCGTTGAGTTTCTCAAACACAGCTGGTGGTGTTTGCCATTTATCACGCTTGGGGTTCCCTGTTCGGGCGCTGGAGAAAAAGAGCTTATTGTTCATCACAACTCTCCTTAGTATTATTATGGCTGGTTTTCTTCTTGGCTTTTTTGGATTGACTGATAAACGAACCTAATGTGTTTTTCTCATCATGAGTCGTTGTGTTGACTCTGGCCTGTCTGCTCAATACATAGAAAAGTAAACCACGCTGGTAACGGTAATCATCGTGCTCTTTGTTCAACTCAACAAGTGGGTGATTCAAGAAGAGACAAAGCTTATTGATGTCATGCTTGTGGATTCCTGTTGTTTTTGCCCACGAGTTTTTGATGTCTTTTGTAAGCCGTTTTCTTAGCTTAAACTCCTTGGTAAACAGTGGGCAGTTAGATGCATCAAGGAAAAGAGTCATACGGTAACTTATACAGCCCGTTTGACTCACCTCCCTTTTCCAAATCACATTAATGTTGTCATCCTTTCGGTAATGGCACAGACGGTAGAACCATTGGTTGATTATCGTTTTTTCTTGTTCGTCCTGCTCCTCTGGTATTCGCAGCCGGAATCGAAAGACATAACAGCAGCCAAAGCGCATCAAAGCGTTTTGATATGCACGAGATAAAATCTCAAGTGCAGCCAGAGAAAGATTACCATGGTCAATATCGACTTGATAACCACGATAAAACCCATCATCTAATCGCTTCAAATCTGCTGCCTCATTGTTCATCATTTTATCTTCCATAGCGTTTCTTCCTTTTTGCTTTTTCCACTGCTTGTATTGCCAGCCTTTCGTCTCGTTCTTGTATCCAGTTTTGGATGCCTTGAGAGCGCCAGCCACTGGTATGAATCACTTCTTTTAGTCTCATCAAGCGATTGGGATGTTCGGTGTTCGAATGGTTTGAATTCATGATGATTGCCTTTGTTGGTTTCACTCAAACAAAGACGTTGTTGCGTATTTTTTATCTCAACTGGTCTCAGTCGGTCTCATTCAAATTCGATTGAAAAGTTTTTCACATCCATATCATCCCCTTGAGTATTCCGTTTATTGATACAAGGAGAAGATATGGAAACGCTATATACCTTCAGTTCGCCCGTCACAGAGCATCAGATATTAGAGAAAGCCGTCGAGATACTAGAGAGCCGCTTAGTGAGTGGGGATGCTTTTACTCGTCCGAATGACACGAAAGCCTTTCTACGCTGCAAGCTAGGAGAATATGAGAGAGAAGTCTTTGGGGTGATGTTGCTTAACAACCAGCATCAATTGATTGAATTCAATGAGTTGTTCTTTGGCACGATTGACAGTGCTTCAGTGTATCCACGAGAAGTGGTGAAGCTGGTGCTTGAGAGAAACGCCTCAGCGGTGATTTTTGCTCATAACCATCCATCCGGTGATGCAACCCCGTCACAAGCGGATAGGCGCATTACAGAGCGTTTAAAGGATGCTTTAGCACTCGTTGATGTGCGGGTGCTTGACCACATTGTGGTGGGCAGTGACTGTGTGTCTTTTGCTGAGAGAGGTTGGCTATGAATCGTGTTATCAAACGTAATTTCAAACTCGACCTATTCCACCAGCTTGTCGAGCTCTTAATTGAGCAATACGACATTCCCACCGAAACAAGACGCCTTGCGCTTAACCTTAAGGTCGCAAGCTTCTACAGCACCCGAAGCGGGATACAACCCATAGAAGTACAGCTTGAACGAGCTAACCCTAACGAACCTTGGGAAGTACGATTCATCGCTTCTTTTGATTACCCCACACCAGAAGCTGAGAGTGTTGATGTGGCTTTGTATTTCAACTTCAAGCATCAATGGTTCTACCAACCAGATATCCAACGATGTGAGCTCAACCGACCTGAAGTACAGTCGCTCTTCATTAGCTGGCTAAAGGTATTCACCAATCACCTAAAGGCATCACAGTTCGATACACAGACACTCACTATCGTCAGTCGATTCCAGTAGTTGCTTTTTCCTTACTTCAACCATCCCAACCACATTCAATTCAAACCAATCTCAGATACATATCATCCAACCGAATAGATAACTATTGAAAGGGAAAGACCATGAAACCACAAACACTGACCATCACAGCGCCATACTCACCCGTATCTCAAAAACTCAAAAGCTTGTTGAAAAACAAGATAGAGACTTTCTGGAAACAGAACCCAACCAAGAGGGGCTGTGAAAGCCTCACCATTAACTTTCGAGATGTCAGTTACAGTGCTGACGCTGGTGGCTATCACCCGGTAGAAATCATGTTGCTGAAAGAACAGGAGAGCCAGTATCAAATCCAATACCTTACTGACTTTGCTTACATGAGCAACGTTTACCCAGAGCTAGAGCGTAATGTGGATTTTGATATTGCTAACGGACAAACGTTCATTGCCTCTATGGGGTGGCAAAGCTGCGACGATAAATCCATTGTGGAGTTCTACTCTCTCTGGGAAAGTAACTTTCTTGCTTACTTACAAATGGGAGCCTATGACGAGATTAAAATATCGATAAGTTAAAGACGCCATCGGTCAGATAGTGACGCACCCATCGTTAGGATGATTGCCACTCTATCAAGTAACCACCAGCAGCGACCTAACCATGACAACAAGGGATAAAGCCAGTACCACAGAGCAATTATCATTGGTGTTTGAGTTATATCGACGTATACCACAAGGTCGAAAGGTGACGGCTAAGCAGCTTCAGGCTGAGTTAGTGGATGCAGGGATGTATCGAGGCATCAGAAGCGTACAGCGTAATCTCGATGTTATCGTCGATTATTTTGATGTCGATAAAGACACTCGAAGTAAACCTTTTGGTTACAGTCGCGGAATGTACAGTCAACCAACCTTAGGCGCGAGAGAGCTTGTCCTGCTACAGCTCGCCAAAGCAACCATTAGCCAGCAACTCCCACCATCCTTAGAGTACGCCATTGATTTTGCATTCAGCCTGTTAAGAGCCCAACCACGCACCTATGCTGGAATGAAACCACCACGAGGAGACGCAAACAAAGTACATGCAGCGATTGATGAACTAAATGCACCAAAAGCGCTAGGAGAGTTCTTTGAGCCCATTTCAGTGGCACTGGTTCATCAAAAACAAATCACGCTTACCCTTAAATCCGGTAAGCAGATAGAGCAAGTTTCACCTATCGGTCTCACAACCACCTCAAGTGAACTTTATCTCGTCTACCAAAACACCCTCAATGATTACGACGACCTTCCTTTAACCTGTATTGCTAAGCTTAAAGTACTGACCTTCTATTTTGATTACCCGTCAGACTTTCAATTACAACAGTATCAACTCAAATCAGAGCCTAAGTGCTCAATACGACAACTAGACAATGTCACTCAATTGATTGCATCGGACAGATAGTGACGCACTCAGTGATACCTTACCTCTGTTTCACAAATTCAATGGGATCCACAGGGTACTTACTCCCTTTCATGTTCCATTGTGCCATAGCGTAATCAGTGTAAAGCATGGGGCACTAATCTTACTTCAACTCCATTAGGTTAGTGTGCAAGGCAGAACTGTGCTTTTACGATTGGCTGCGCCATCAAGCGTCTCTAGCTAAGACGAACAGTGTTAAGGGGGACGGCCGCCTCCTTAGTATGGTCATGTCGAAACCACCTTATCTGAAACGCATATTATACAAGAAAAACGCCATATCTAGGCCATTTTCTCTTACCTCACCTATCGTCGCTTCGTTGAGTTTTACCTAACTAATACATACATCTCAATTGGAGAATTATCATGAAATCAATCATTACTAAAATCATCACACTAGCTGCTTTAACCCTTTCAATGAACGTGAGTGCTACCAGCGCTATTGATGCGCTCAGTATCGAATCGATTAAAGCCACTCTTACGCCACAGCAGATTCAACAATCCCTCAACCAGTGGAAAGAGAACCAATTAAAACAAGTTGAATCACGCGCTCAGAACATCTCTGATAGAGCGCCTATTGAGGCAAGGCGAGAATTAGTGAAGTCTCAAATAGAGCAAGAATACAAACAGACAGCGAAAGCCTTAGGCTTGTAGCTTGTCGATTATTAGAAAGGGAGCGCAATGCTCCTTTTTTTTGCTTCAATACGAAGCGAAAGGATTAACTCGTTTCTCAGGGGTGACGTAGTGTGGGCTGTTTTTCATTTCAGCCAGCTCTCGCTTGAAGTTGCTTTGGCTCACCTTTCTCATTAAGAACTCATCCACCAGAGACTCTTCTCAGCCAACGGTACGAGAAGAGATTTGGATACTTACAGGAAAGAAATATTAGCAACAAAGCTCCACAATATTAGATACAAAAAAACAAGTGGTATAAGATACTGATACAAATGAATTAATAAATATTATCACTTAAAAACTCAAACATTAAAATATACAAAAATGTGACTCACATGACTATCTAAAAATCACGCCAAGCAATACAATTAACGTCACTCTAATCACTACCCAAGATTGACACAGTAATTATATGATAAAAGATAAATCAACTTTCAATAACCTTGAAGAACACGAATACCCTCTCGTTTGGAGAAAAATCGTAGATGAGTTAGAGATTGACATTCTAAAAGTACGCGAACCCATCACTAAGAAGGAATATATCTCACAAATAAACCAATGGATATTCGACGAAAACAATCTCCATACGACAAATAAGGAACTACATGGTTTCATAAAATCTATATTTCAAGAAATAGAAGAAATGAGACTCGATAGTAGAGAACTTGATTGGCTCGATCCTAAAGATGACAGACAGTGTTATTGGATCTGGATGAAAATACGTGAGTTTACAATTGATCCGCCTCATCAAGATCAAGCTCGTCCGGTTACTCCATATTTCTCATCTTTTATTCCCTATAATGAGTACAAATTTCCTCATCAAACATCTTCCACAGCCCTTAGGTACGATATAATTCATCGCTTTTTCTTGAGACACCAGGCACTAAAACACGAAAAATCAGAACTAAGTGCAAACCTGGAAAGAAAATGGTCATACCTTGCCAGTATTGAAAGTTTCAATTGGGTGAGTACAAAAGATGTTAAGCAAGTTGAGTGGTTGATTAATTACATCGACAACCACCAAGATATTCAAAGTAGTGTTAGTAACACCTTAGATCCTAAATCTCGAATCTTGGCCGAACGTCTCAACTTAGCGATATACCAGTTTGATAATTGGAATGTGTCCCCTGCTGATAAGCAACTTCTCATCATCAAAATGAAAAGAGCCTGGAGCCAAAAGAAGCACCGCGATAAGCTGGAAGGTCGAAAGGCATATAGTGTCGTAATGAGTACAGACGTTAAATCTAAGTTAGATGAAATGGCAAATGAGCAAGGTTGTCACCGAAACACTCTACTGGAAAAGATCATTAACGATAGCTACAACATATTTAAAGGTATTGGTTCAAGGTGGTAGTAAATCTATATAAGATATCCCAACTATTCGCATGCAGTAGAAAGTGTTAATATCGTCACATTAATTGCTGATGTGGCTATGGGTGATTTGGATTGTGCCTTTGGTACCCCAAAATCGAATTTCATCACATGGTACCCCACTTGGTACCCCACCAGCCTAACCATAAGAACAAAAGGTAATAAATACATATGGTTGCAAGCAAAATTCAATGGTTTCCGGGTCACATGCATAAAGCCCGCAAAGAAATCGAAGAAGTTATCCCACAGGTTGATGTGATCATCGAAGTACTGGACGCTCGTATCCCGTTCAGTAGTGAAAACCCAATGATCTCTTCACTGCGCGGCGATAAGCCTTGTGTAAAAGTGTTGAACAAGCGCGACCTTGCGGATCCTGAACTGACTCAACGTTGGATTGAGCACTTCGAGAAAGAGCAAGGCGTTAAAGCGATTGCGATTACTACTAGCGTTAAAGAAGAAGTTAACCACGTTATGGAGCTAGTACGTAAGCTAGCACCGCACCGTGAACAGATGGGTAAGAACATTCG
Organism: Vibrio bathopelagicus; assembly: GCF_014879975.1. NCBI lineage: Bacteria > Pseudomonadati > Pseudomonadota > Gammaproteobacteria > Vibrionales > Vibrionaceae > Vibrio > Vibrio bathopelagicus. The sequence continues at coordinate 1,313,164 of NZ_CP062501.1, forward strand.
CACAATGATCATGGGCATCCCGAACGTGGGTAAATCAACCATCATCAACTGTTTAGCAGGACGCACGATTGCGGTTACTGGTAACCAACCTGCAGTAACTCGTCGCCAACAACGTATCAATCTGCAAAACGGCGTGATCCTTTCAGATACTCCTGGGATCCTTTGGCCTAAAGTAGAAAACCCACACAGTGGTTTCCGCTTGGCTGCTACAGGTGCAGTGAAAGATACGGCAATGGAATACGACGAAGTAGCATTCTACACAGTCGAGTACTTAGCTAAGCAGTACCCTCACCTTTTGAAAGAGCGCTACCAAATTGAAGAGCTGCCAGAGTCTGACATCGAATTGATGGAAGCAATTGGTCGCAAGCGCGGTGCACTTCGTGCAGGTGGTCATATAGACATCCACAAATGTTCTGAAATTCTACTTCACGAACTTCGCAGCGGTACTTTAGGTAAAGTAACGCTAGAGCTACCAGAGATGATCACTAAAGAACTGGTTGAAGTTGAAGAAGCAGCCGCACTGAAAGCTGAACAGCAGATTAAGAAGAAAGAAGAACGTCGTAAGCGTTACTTGAAAAACAAACGCTAACGTCTTTAAACGAACGTTATTTTCACGCTCTAGCCACGAAAAGTTAGAGCGTGAGCATAAAAAAGCCCTACAATTGATGTTAGAACTAACATATTGTCACATAAATAAAAACTTCCATTTACAAGCACCAGACTCGTAGACATACTTGCACAAAATTATTGCGACACAGTAGCGATTTACCTCCAATGCGTTCATACCCCGGATTTCAAAACCAACGATTTAAGACTTATTTCGACAATGAAATCTATCTACCGTACGTAAAATTTATCTATGTACCTATCACCATTTTCTTTACTTTCATTATCTCCGATTACATCAATTTCGGTACACAATGCATTTTCCCTGTAGTGTTGAGAGCGGTACTTTTCATCATCATGATGTTTGTTGCGGCTTACTGTATTAAACATAAACCTAACCACTTACAACTGCTCGAAGCTGGCCTTCTAGTCATCAGTGCCCTATTTCTCGTTTATGTTGGTCGTATTGCCATTGATTTTGGGAACTTGGATTATCAAGGTGGCATCATCCTCGTGATGATCTATGTGGGGACATTTTCTAGAATGTCCGCTCGATACAGTTTAAGCGCACTGACCATTATATTCTTGTGCTATATCGTTGGCTTGGCGCCATCACTTTACGCTGCAGAGCCTAGTCACGAAATAGAAACGATTTCCGTATACGCTTCAGCTTATATTCTTATTGCAGCCTCTTGCTTAAGACGAGATTTCGAAGTGCACAAACGCTTTACTCAATCCGAACAGCTTCGTAAACAAGCCATCCAGTTGCGTAAGCAATCTAACCTGTTCGAAGCCCTCTCTTATAAAGATGCACTCACCGGATGTTACAACCGCTTATACCTGCATCAGGTTATCGAACCGAACATTGACCGCCAGCTATCGATGACCGCGATCATGATCGATGTAGACCACTTTAAATCAATCAATGACACCTTCGGACATCAGACCGGTGATGCGGTCATCAAGGAATTAGCCGAGGCAATCCACAATGCGTTGCCAGAACATAGCACCTGCTTTAGATACGGAGGTGAAGAGTTTTTGGTTATCATTCAGAACGAAAGTGAAGCTGGCATCAGAGTGCTCGCCGATGATCTACTAGCATGCCCAACTCAGCTTAGGTTTGAGGTGACCGTTTCGATCGGTATCAAGCATGCCACACAAGCGTTGGGATCGGTTGAACAGCTCATTAATGACGCAGACCAAGCTTTATACTCATCGAAGAAGAAAGGCCGAAACTGTGTATCTTGGTCTGATTAGACCTATTCGGATTTCAAAGCCACAGCATCCAAATAACAGCATCAAAACAACAAGACTAAAAAAGCCCTCAAACTGACTCAGTTTGAGGGCTTTCATATCTTTATTTATAAGAAGGTTTATACAAAATCTTCTTATAAAGGAAACTCGCGACAGTGATACGTTTATGAATATGCGACACTCGCAGTCTTCTGTTCAAGCTCTTGTGGAGAAGCCCAAGAAATGACTTTCTCTTTTACTTGGTTGCCGCATGGCGCGTTCCAGGTTTGCTCAAGTTCTTCTTTGCCACCAATCGCCTGATAAAAAGCGATGGCTTGGTGGTTCTCAGACATCACCTCTAAGTAAAGCCCCGAATCAGAATAATATTGCTGTAACCATTTAGTGAGTTCAGACAATAGGCGCTTACCTACACCTCGACCTCGATAATTGCTGTCGACATGTAACGCATCAATGAACGTTCCACGATCAAAGTTGTGATTTCCGAACGCACAGACAAAACCAACCAGTAAACCACCTTCTTCAAGCAATAAAACATGTTGGTTGAAAGGAGGATTAATCAAACGAGTCTGCCAAATAACAGATCTGTCCTCCAAAACATCGTTTTCTAAGTAATCATCAGCAAGAATGCCACGGTAATATAGCTTCCAGCTATCCGCGTGTAATTGGGCAATCCGCTCATAATCTTTATATTCAGCTACCTTAATTTCCATTTATTAGCCCTTAGTACTTCCATTTATGACTTGCTACTACATTTCACACTACCTTTATACAATATTTAAGCAAAACATACTAATACACGTTTACACTTTCAATATTGACTTACACGTGTACGCTGATATTCTAGCGCACAGATGTAAGCCCAATGGAAATTTGCTAATGAATAGTGCTGACAAACCATCAACAAAAAAGCCACCATTAATCTGGCTCAATATTTTTGTATTTTCTTCTAGTATGCTGCTTGCTGTTGTTGCGGCTCCCGTTTATGGCTACTTTTTTGGCTATGGAATGGAGCACTGGATATGGCTAGCGGTCTGTTTTACTTTTTGTAATCTGTCTATCACAACAGGCTATCACCGCTTATGGTCTCATAAAGCTTTTGAAGCGCATTCAAGCCTAAGATTCCTGTTTGCTTTAGGTGGTGCATTTGCCCTCCAAAACAGTGCGCTACACTGGTCTTCTGACCACCGTGTGCACCACAAGCATGTCGACAACAACGACAAAGACCCATACTCAGCCAAACGTGGCTTCTGGTATTCACACATTGGTTGGATGATCCGTAATTACAACACAGCAATGTATGCTGATTACGAAAACTGTCGCGACCTGAAAAAAGACAAGATTGTGATGTGGCAGCACAAGCATTACGTTCTGCTGGCGCTACTCATGAACATCGGTGTTCCTATCGCATTAGGTGTGATTTACGGTGATGTGATTGGCATGTTGTTAATCGTGGGTGCTGTTCGTTTAGTACTTAACCACCACACAACCTTCTTCATAAATTCTCTTGCTCATATCTGGGGTAGCCAACCTTTTACTGACAAAAACACAGCGCGCGATAACGGTGTGTTAGCAGTACTCACTTTTGGCGAAGGCTACCATAACTTCCACCACATCTTTGAGAACGACTACCGTAATGGCATTTACTGGTGGCAATACGATCCAACGAAATGGTTGATTAAGAGTGCTTCATTGATGGGCCTAGCAAGTAAGCTTAAGAAAACGCCTCAAGCGCGCATTGAGAAAGCAGAAGCAGCAATGCTACTTAAGCGCACACAGCAAAAAATCATGCACCGTGCCGACAAACAACAAATCGCAGACAAGCTTCAACAAGAGTTCGATGCACTCGTGTCAAATATGAACGAATATTACGAAGTAAAAAAACAACTACTTGAAAGCAAACGCGAAAATGTTGTGAAAAAATATGAACACTCTGTACTTAAAGTTCGTTACCAACAAATCAAAATGAACTTCGAACAACAGAAGAAAAATTGGGCAATGACAGTGGAACAATATGCTTAAGGTAAAACAATACGCTTAACACACAAATAACAAAGCTGTTTACTTCTTATGCGAAAGCCCTCATATTTCTATGAGGGCTTTTTAATTCGCAGTTCTAATTAAATTTATGAATTTTAAGTCTTTATTCTAATTACAGACACTAGTCCCAAATATCACATTTCCAATGCAACAAAATGTCATCCTAGAATCATACCTGTGACAAATATCACTTACAGAATGGTATCCATCTCATAACATGCGCGTCCCAAAATTCTTTCAGCAATCAGCGGACCCATTTTATGAAAATGTTAAAAACCTCTATCGCTTTCGCTATCTCTTCTGCGCTTTTAATTGGTTGCAGCAGCGACACTGATTACGTTCAACCTGAAGAAGTAAAGATCGCTACTTATAACTTGTCTTTTGATCGTGCGACATTCCAAGATCTCGTAACTGAAATGCAGATTGAGCCAAGTGTTCAAGCAACGCTAGTAACCGATTATTTAAATAATACGATTGATGTATCTGACAGAGATACTGCTGCTAAGGTTATTCAAATTCGTAACGTGGCAGCCGTGATTCAAAAGAATCGTCCTGATGTACTGATGATGGCTGAGTTTAACAATGACGGTACGGGTACTGATAAATCAGCGTTAGAAGGGTTTCAAAAGAACTACCTTTCGGTTGCTCAAAGTATCGAAGGTGCAGGCGGTGACGCAAACCTTGAGCCAATTTCCTATCCATACTTTGAAAGCTACTCGACCAACACAGGCTTATTGAACGAGTTTGGATTCGATTTAGACAATGACGGAACTCCTGGAACACTACCTGGGGATGCGTGGGGCTTCGGTTTCTATCATGGACAATACGCGTTCGCTCTGATGTCTAAATACGAGATCGACACCGCTAACACTCGTACATTCCAAGAGTTCAAATGGAAAGATCTTGAAGGCGCTACTATTCCAACAATCACTGTTTGCGACGATCCTAGTAAGTTCCCAACAGGTATGGTTTGCGGCGATGAATGGTACACAACAGCTGAATGGGCAGAAATTCGTTTATCTTCAAAGAACCACGTTGATGCACCAATACTCATACCAACCAAAGATGGAACTGAAACCGTTCATTTACTGATGTCACACCCTACTCCACCCGCTTTCGATGTAGGTAAAAACATTGAACAGAACGCAGCAGAAGTCGACTTCTGGCACCAATACATCCAGAACAAATCCTTTATCTATGATGATTCTGGAAAAACTGGCGGCTTAGAGCAAGGCAAACACTTTGTCATGATGGGTGACCAAAACTTAGATCCTGTCGATGGCGACGGTATTAGTTCCGTAATGCTAAACTTGCACAACGACTCGTTAGTTAACCAAGAAGTCACCAATGGCAGTTTATACCCTACAAGTGATGGTGCAGCAGAGTATGCTGCTGATAAACCACTACAGCACCCGCAACCAAGTCGCATTACTTCAAATTTCGGATTAGCGGTCGATTACGCACTACCATCAGCGACGATGAACATCGTTGATTCCGGAGTATACTGGCCTGCCACAAATGAAGATGGCCGTACTTTAATCTTTGATTCTCGAATCCCCGACTCTAATGGGGATAGTAAAGAAATTTCATCTGATCACCGTATGGTCTGGATCAAAGCAGACTTCAGTAACTAACCCATTCAATTGAGACCTAAAAAGCCCTCATATTGCTATGAGGGCTTTTTAATGAGCGAAACCGATTGCCACCAGCTTTGTACTCTCGAATTTGAATTGTGGACACCAAGAACCATAGTTATTGGATACTCCGCTTCTTTCTCTTCGACTAATAGATGCTTATATTACTTGAACTTAACGAGTTTATAGCCAAGGAATTACAATGAGCAAGCTGACTATTATTGCAACGGTCGTCTCTAAAGAAGACAAAACTGAGCTTGTAAAAGCTGAGATGATTAAACTGATCGATAAAACCCGTGTTGAAGACGGCTGTATTAACTACGACCTGCACCAAGATAACAGTAACCCTGCTCACTTCGTTTTTCATGAGAACTGGGAGTCTGAAGCGCACCTAGATAAACACCTAGCGAGCCAACACATCGCTGAGTACATGGCTGCAACTGAAGATTGTATTGAAACCTTTGTGCTTAACAAAATGACGCACATTGCATAACCAATCAATTCGGCACTGATTAAATGACAAACCCTGTTCTTAACGCAGGGTTTCGTTTTTTTCTTGCCTGTTATGCTTTCCGAGCTCACTCTGCGCCTAGGTCTCTGTACTCCTTTATTCCCTCCCATAAACAGAACCAAACTTCTCCGCAGCCAAATATTCCTAAACCAATGTCAAGCAACCTCACGAAAGATCATTCACATTCATTGAAATATTCCGAGAGTCATTTGGCCATAAAATGAACGCCAAATTACAAGAACAACAGTCGATAGGAATGTAGATGAATACTAAACAACTTGAGGAAGCGGTAAGTGAAGTGAGCTTGTTCAACCAGCACCTCCACTTAATCCAATCCGTCCATACCATTCCGACGCCAAAAATCAATTGGGAGTCGAGTGCCATGGAACCTGCGCCTGCAATGCCAACGGTTCGCTTTGACCATAAAGTCAAAGCCATGGAAGCGCTTGATGAATACAAACCATACTGGCTAGATATACTGTTGGGTAACAAATCTAAGTTTCACACCCTCACAAGCAATGTCGAACGAGCAGCAGAGAAAGACATCGAACAATATAAAACAGAATTTGTTCATTGGGTTCAAAGCTACAGCTACTGGGCCAAGGGCAATCAATTATCGAAAGGTATTTTAAACAACGATAGCGAAGCAAAGCTTTCTGCCCTTTCTGAAGCTCAACAAAACCCGATGAACGCGGCAGTGGTCGACACCAAGCTGATAAACCACAACTTTAATACCTATAAGAATGGTCACCTGTTAGAAATCAATATTCAGGTTAATAAGCACAACGTAATCCCTAAAGAGAAAAAGATATTGTCCCAAGGTGAGGTAAAGCTAGAAACCCTATCCCTATCTGAAAGTAATGCTTTGTATCGAGAGTATGTGTGTAGCTGTGTTCTTAAATGTGCGCAGGACTCTTTCAATGTCTTACCCGAGACAAGCGTCGTGATCAATGTTGAACAGATTTCAGTAGACCATTCCAACGAAACTATTCTTTCGTGTCATATCGAAAAAGGGTTACTGGAATTCTTATTGATTGAAGATGACAAGCCCTCTGAGATCCTTGAATTCTTTGTACATATTGAAGACTTCAACCCTCATAGAGGCAACGGGTTTTCTGCGATTAAAACCATCTTCTCCCCTTTGCCTATCGCGTCGTAACTCACTCGACCTTACGGTTCAATCATGACTACTCATCACGACTAACCCCAGGTTGGTCGTGTTAAATCACTTTATATACAAAACCATTATGTCGAAACACGCTATCTCACGAACATCGCACCCATTAGCCAATACAATTTCATACACGCGATTCCTACCAAAGCTACCTTTAGTTCTAATCGCTTTCTCTATGCCCGTATTCGCAGAAGAGGTTGAAGAAGTGTTACTCGAGGACGAAGTCGTATTAAGTGAAGGTTCTGAGTTAAACGAAAAAGCTGAAAAATCTCCTTTTACGACCCTAACCAAGCTCGGATTTATCTACTCTCAAAACACCAGCTCATCTTTGTCAATCAACTCTGGAATCTCTGTCGGATACAAAAAAGAGAACTGGGGTCAACGTGTCCAATTTGATACCTACTATACCGATGCTGAAAACGATGAAGACGGCACCAATCGCTATACCACCAACTATGGCATCAGCTATGACTTAAACGAAGTCACCTATTTGGTCGCGACAACACGTTTTGAACACGACCACTTTGGTACTTATCGTAAGCAATTCATAACGGCTACAGGATTGGGTCGCCATTTTTATGATACTGAAAGAATCAAACTCCAAGGCTCCGCTGGTCCGGGTTACCGAATCAGTCAACGCCAATCCTCCGATGAAGAGTTTCCGAACAAAGAGAACTATGAACTGATCGTCAACGCCAGTGTTGATGGCTCACTTACGCTGACAGAGACGTTTTCTATGGGTGCTACAGCAAACATGGCTTACGGTGAGGAAAACACCAACTACAACCTCAAAGGCTATCTAAAGAACATTCTCATGGGTAATTTGGCGCTAACCTTTGATACCGAATATATCTACAACACCACTGTTGCATCTGACCAAAGTAACGCCGAAATCTACAGCTCAATGAATCTAAACTACGATTTCTAACCGCCCTCACTGCTTTCTTCACTTAATCTAGCCCACAATAGCAAAAGGCCCTCACAATGAGGGCCTTGAAGTATCTAGCTAAATCTAAAGCATCTCGCTACGCTGTTTTCGTTCTTAACCGAGTCAGCACGTCCATTTGCTTTAAATTCGCCATGCCAACGTACGCGACAGGCACTAAGAACAGTGAGAAGAAAGTTCCGGCTGTCAAACCTCCGACTAACACCAAACCAATATTGATTCGGCCTAATGAACCGGGACCATCCGCCAAAGCTAATGGCAATGAACCGAGGATCATCGTCAGTGACGTCATCAAAATTGGACGTAATCTTGAACGCGCACTGCTTATCGCCGCTTCTTTCGCACTTGCGCCAGATTTACGTTTCTCGTTGGCAAACTCCACCAGCAAAATACCGTGTTTGGTCACTAGGCCAACCAATGTCAGCAATCCTATCTTCGAATAGATATTCAGGCTTTGTCCAAATACTGAAAGCGTCAAAATCGCGCCCACAATACACAATGGAACCGTCAGCAAGATGATCATCGGGTCGACAAAGCTTTCAAACTGCGCCGCCAAAATCAAAAAGATGAAAATCAACGCCAATACGAACAGCACTTGTGCGCCCGCAGTTGAATCAACGAGGTCTTTTACAATGCCATTGAACTCGTAGCTCTGAGCAGATTTCAAAAGGCTTGGTACCGTATCATCGATGTAGGCTTTCACGTCGCTCGCGGTATATCCGGGCATCAAGTCTGCGGTAATTTCAGCGCTGTCTTTACCCATGAACGTCTTGAAGTTAGATTCCGATGTCACTTGTTTGATTGATACAAACTGAGATAAAGGAAGCCTTTGACCCGACTGTGAATCCACATACAGCTTATCGAGCACCTTGAAATCACCAAGGTCACTTCGGTTCACTTGAACTTGAATTGGGTAGGTATAACCGTCGTCCGCTTGCAAATCTGCCGCTTTAACAGAACCAAGGAACGTCGATAACGCATTGGTTACGTTACCGTAATCAACACCAGACAATACAATCGCATTGCGATCAATCGACAAGTCATAACGTAATTGGTCACGCAACATTGAGTTCTTAGTATTGGTCACACCCTCGTAATCCTCAAGCGCATTGACGACCTCACTTGCGGTTTCAGACAGCATCGTGGTATCACGGTTAACCGTAGTCAGTTCAAGGATCATGTTGGTAGCAATGTTTAAGTTATCTGCTGAGCGAACCTTGAAAGACATGCCGTAAGCAGAGACCGAACTTTGTGCTTTAGCGATAAATTCATTCACCAATTCATCGGCTGACTGGTCACGTTCGCCCCATGGTTTCAACAAAACGTGATTGGTCGGTGTACCTTCGATATACGACAAATTCGCTTCTACTGAATTATTATCTTTGAATACACTGTTAAGTTGCTCGTTGTTATCTAAATGGTACTGACGACCAACCCCTGTTGGTGGTGTTGAAGTCACCTCTACAAAGCCAGTATCTTCCGTTGGAAGCAACACTTGAGGCATTTTCCAAACCGCTAAGGCAGATAAAGCGATCAACACTAAAGCAATACCACTCATCAGAGCCTTACGATCAAACCATTTGCCCAGTTCATTAGTGTATAAGTCCGATAACACATTCAGTTTTGCATCAACCTTCTGATACCACTTCGCCGGGGTTGATACTGGCTTCATTAAATAAGCACTCATCATGGGTGAGAGCGTTAACGCCACAAATCCAGAGATAATCACCGCCGCCGCAAGTGTGAACGCGAACTGCCTAAATAGATCAGCGGTTAAACCAGCCATCAAGCCTATTGGCAAGTAAACAACCGCCAGAGTCAACGTCATCGCTATCACTGGAAAAACGATCTCTCGACACCCTTTGATTGCAGCGTTAAATGGCGTTTCACCCTCTTCGATATGACGATAGCAGTTTTCAGCCACGACAATCGCATCATCAACCACCAAACCAATTGCAAGAATGATCGCCAGAATGGTCAGTACGTTGATGCTAAAACCCAGTAAATGCATGACTGCAAATACACCTATCACACACACCGGGATGGTGATGATCGGGATAGAAGCGACTCGAAAAGAGCCAAGGAACAGAACCACAACCGCTGAAACCAGAACAATCGCTTCAACTAAAGTCATGAAGCCTTCGTCAATTGCCGTTTTAATGAAATCAGCTTGGTTATAAACCATCTTCATCTCAATGCCTTCTGGCAACTGAGGCTGAATCACATCAATCTGTTTCTTAACTTTATTCGCAACGGTTACTGGGTTTTCACTTTTCAGTGGCAATACCTGAATCGACATCGCTAGGTTGTCATCCACACGAAGAATACTCGGCGTAAGGCTCTCTTCACCCATTTTGACTTCAGCGATATCACCTATACGAATGATCTTGCCATTATCAACACGAACCACCAAGTCTCGCACGTCATCAACGCTGGTCACTTGGTTTACTGGGTTGATTGAGAAGTCTCTTACCTGCCCTTTGATAGTACCCGCAGTAAATGTCGCGTTGTATGAACTCAATGTGCCTACCACATCTGATGCACTCATATTAAGCGCCATCATGCGATCCGGCTGCAGCCAAACACGCACCGCTTTTTCACTGCCACCGTATGGGCCCCAAATACCACCCACACCTTGGATGTGCTTAAACTGCGGCACGACTTGCTGACTAATGTAGTCGTACATGTCTTGCTTAGACATCTTGCCAGTATTCACAAACGTGATAATGTTACTCGGCATGCTGGTGTCAGAAGAGTCATCCGTTACTGTTGGCTTATCCGTCATGCTCGGCGGGAAATCACCAATCGCTTCGACACTGCTGCGCAGGTTATTCATCAAGCTGGTGTATTCGACGTCATCAATGTCATCTTCAAAAATAATTTTTAGATTACACGTTCCTTCCTGACAGTCCGTCGTCATGGCTTTCACACTGTCGAGGCCAGTTGCAGCGGTAATTAGCTTATCTGCTACATTACGCGACATGAACTCTGCACTGGCGCCATTGATCGCTGCAGTTACCGTTGCTGACGGTGTTTTATGTTCAGGAAAGTATTGGATTGAGAGCTTTTGAAACGACAAAAGCCCCAGCAAAACAATGGTGATGCTCAGAACAGACGCAAACACCGGGTGTTTAATACAGATCTCAGGAAGCTTCATTCAAATTCTCCTTCGTTACGGCTTCCTTGCTTAATGTTTCCTTGCTTTGAGCTTCGCTCGCAGATTCCTCAACAGTTGCGTTTGTTTCTGCTTGCTCGCTGTTTTCAGTGATCGCTTCGTCTACACCTTCCGATGCTTCCGTCCAATCAACCGAAGGCTCAATCGGATGTGGTTCATCCACCTGTGTTACAGTCTTTTCTACTTTAGGCTCAGCAGTCTGCTGAGTGTTCTCTTTGTCTGTCGGCTCCGTGATTAGCTCTACCGTTTTTTGTTCAGCATTTGGGTTCATTACCTTAACCAGCGACGCTTTCTTGAGATTCTGTTGCCCCGTCACAACGACGTTATCACCCAGTTTTAAGCCCTTTTCTACAACAACGTAACCATCGTTCGTATTTACGCCTAACTCCACAATGCGTTGCTCGATTTTTTCGCCATTCACTACCCAAACAAAGCGCTCTGCATCTTTTGCTTGAACGGAATTTTGAGAAACCACCATCTGCGTTGAGTCTTCGCTCGTCATCTGACTTACTTTGGCAAACATACCCGGAACCAAGCGATGTTCTGGGTTAGTCACGTGCGCGTGTACTTCTACACGGCCTGAGCTCTCGTCCACCGCAGGCGCAATGTAATCCACCACGCCAGAAAAGGCTTCATCGACAAATGCATCAACTTGTATGGATACATTCTGCCCTAGTTTTGCGTTACCCAAGTCAGACTGCCCAATTGAATACTGAACTTCGACAGGATCGAGTTTGATCAAACTCACCAACGCAGTTGAGCTATCAATCTTACTACCCACTGAGTGAGTAAAATTTGTTAGCTGCCCATCAAATGGCGCAACCAACAAATAGTCATTCATCAGCGCTTCTTTCTGACGGAAATCAGCTGCTGCTAGATTCGCCTGCTCTCCCAGTTCTTCCACATCTTGCTGAGACATAGAATCAGGCTGTTTCTTTAGTAATTCTTGTACCCGTTTTAGTTTCGACTTGGCTAACGCTAGAGAGCTTCTTGCTTTGTCTAAATCGGCTTTCGCTTTGGTATTGTCCAGTTGAGCGATCAGCTCACCTTTTTTAACTGAATCTCCATCTTTGAAATGGATATTCAGAATTTTGTCGGAAGCACTAAATGTCAATGCAGCAGAATCCGTTGCCCTGATTTTGCCAACCTCGTTGATTGAAGAAGTGAAGGCTTGTTTGTGCGCTTTTTCGATAGTCACAGGAATCAAGTTTGAGTCTTGGGCAAACGATGGAGAGATATGTAAGGCAAACAGTGCCAAACAGATTGTTTTACTAAGTTTTGTAAATTTCATTTTTAATAACCATAACCGTTGAATTCGTCTGAATTAAAACGTTTTTCTAAGCAGCTATTTCTTACTTAATGAGCTTCCAGCTATTTAAATAATGCTAAAACAGCTAATAATGAGAAAAGGGCTCAACTCACTGTCGAGCCCTGAAATTTTTATATGATTCCTAAATTTTTACGTTCTGAACTCCAAAGTAAAAGTTAAAAACGATGCTGATACTGAACACCGAGTAAGAGAGCATCGGCAGTCACATCAGCAGTTATATTGGAACTCGTTCCTGGGATCGTCGTCAGGCTTTCGTCAATATCTTGTGATTCTCCGATGATAAATCCGACACCTAAATCAACAGAACTAGCGGCTGTAAGATGATAAGTGCCACCCACGGTTAACCAATGACGATTTACATCAGGGATAGATAGAGAGGTCAGTTCATCGGTTGGAGAAATGTCATACATGTAGCCAGCTCGCAGGACGACGTCTTTCGACATGGTGTAAGTACCGCCAACCGAAACGTGCCCCGCATCTTTCCATTGGTAATCTTTAATAGAATCGTCATAAGAATCAGATGTTAACGAGTCAAATTCAGACCAATTCACCCATTGCAGGCTGTAGTGGAAAGCCCACTGTTCATTCAGTTGATGCCAGCCAGAAAACTCTAATGTGTCTGGTAACGGAACATTCATTTTTTCAGCCGCTACTCCTCCTTTCGTGATGTCACCCTCCACTTCAATATCCGGGCTATAACGGTAGGTAATACCAAATTTATTGTGTTCATTAACTTGATAAGTTGCACCAACATTGGCACCTAAAGCGAAGCCGTCTGCATCTACATTCAGGAGATTTTTACGCGAAATTTCGCCCTCTCCGTAGATAACATCAATGCCTGCGCCTAAGTTGACTTTTTCAGACAACTCATAAGCGATAGCAAAACCAACGTTGATACTTGAGAGTGCCGTTTTTCCTCCAAACTCATCCGCTTCAAACGAATCATCAAACTCAACATCCGTACCGAAATTAGAATGGATAGTTGCGCCCAAGGTAAATTGGGAATCTTGAATTGGATGCACGTAATGGATGTTTGGAACCAAAGTACCTGCGCTAAGATCTTGGTCACTCAGTGATGTGGTATCCCCTTTTAAAGGCGTATAACTGATATTCGATACATCAATACCACTATCGATATAGATAGCGCCTACCGACAACATCGGTTGTTCGATGTAAGCCATCGCAGCGCTATTCTTAGCAACAATCGCTGCGCTATCTGCCATTACCGCGTCGCCCGCGAATGCACGGCCTAAACCTGTTGCAGACTGCGCGTTAAGTTGAAAGCCAGCTGCGTTAGTTAAACAAGGGATCAGAGCTGCTACAGTGCCCAATAAGAGTTTATTCTTCATTTTGAGGCACCTCGGTTTCAATGTGATCTTCGTTATTTATAACTACGACTGAGCCGTCACTCATTACCATTGAAGCAACAGCAACTTGCTGAGTGTCAACAGCTTCACGTACGTCAGACATATTTTCTCCCGGCATACCCGGCAATCCATTCTCATCCACAGGTCCTTCGTACGGGAACAAGTACGTACCATGTCCGCCAGTTGTGGTTCTAACAACTCCACGAGAATCTTCGGCATTTTTCGTTGTGCCTATAATCGAATCTAAGCTAAGTGCAGCAATGAGTGGTTCAGTACCTGTACGAATGTTGTTTGGATCGCTGTTTGGGATAACACTATCCGGTACATAATCAACACCTACATCGCAGGTTTCTCCGCAGTCTCCGACGGCAGCTAACAAAAGAGTCGGTTGCTCAGCCTTAACTTGACGAGAGATGAAGCTGGCAGGGTCGGCACTATCAATTGTTGCTTGAACCCCTTGTTTAAGGTCTGTAACAACTAAATCGAAGATGTCATTCTCTAACTGACTAACAAGTTGTGCGTTATCAGACGAAAGAGCTACGAACTCTCTAAGTGCTTCAATACATTGTTGATTCGTCGCTTCTGCTGTACAGATATCTGGTATGACAGTTTCAGCAATGCCTCTCTGAACGTCTGGAGACTTCTTAACGCCTTCAGACATTTCAGGGCCTAAGGTTTGAGAAGACAAAACCAAGTTGGTTAACCCCTGTCCCGGAACAACAAAGTTCACTGTATTGAATGCAAAGTCTGAATTATCACTTAAATCACGAGTAGGTTGGCTGAATTCACTAACCATCACTGACATGATTCCCCCTAGCGATTGTCCGATTAAATGAATATCATCTTTTTTGACCCAAGCTTCTTGGCTCAGCGCGTAGCGAAGCCCCAAAAAATCGGAGACAGATTGTTGAAGGTTAGAACGCAGTGCTAAAGGCGAATCTATATTAATGAAAAACGCTTTATTTGCTCGAGCGCTTATTTCAACTCCTGTTTTTTCACCATCATTAGGGTCAGTATCAGTGTTGTCATAGCGCATTCGTTCTCCGTGATATGGCATGTCAATCGCAACAACGGCATAACCTTTTTTTGTATATTCTGCAGCCATCAAAGAAGCAGTGCCACGCTCCGCCGTAACACCATGGATGAATATTGCTGTTGGAAATCCGGTCGATGCTTCTTTTGGCCTTGGAGTATCTTCGTAATTTGGCAAATAAATATCAGCCGTTATATTGAGGAATTCTATTACTTTAGGGGCTGACATCTCGGCAGTAGGGAAACCACCGTCGGCATTAGTAATCCATTCATAGAGTGGTGGGCAGTTTTCTTTCGGATCAAACTCATCAATGGTGCATTCAGACTCTCGAGCTTCAGTAAAAGGCAAATAAGACGGTATTCTTAATTGCTTACTGTATTGATTATAATCTCCATTAAACTCTCGAACTTTCTCATAACCGTCTAAAAATTTGGTGTTGAACTTGACGTGATTGTCTCTCATTGCATCGAGAGATGAATATGAACTCTGAGTTTTAAATTGCGCTGCATATACAGGAGTATCCTTATCTGGATATAGCGCATAATATGAATCAATAGCGCTCAATACTTGCTCTTGAAGAACGTCTTCTTTTTCGCTATTTAATGGAACGTCTGAATAAATCAACTCATCAAAGCTTGCGTCTGCTTTTAAAGGCTCATCAAATTCAGTTTTTACCCCATCAGTTACTACAATCGAATAAGTCGTTTCTTCTTCCAAACCTGATTCACATTGAATAATGATATTTGAACCATCAGCCGATATTTGAGTAGCAACTTCCGAACCTGTTGATTCATTAATTAACACCACGTTCCCCGTTAGGGTTTCATTCTTTAGTGGAAAACGCTTTTCAGAATTAACACTTTGTAGAGGGATTAAAATTGGTTCTGCACAAAGGCCCCAGCCGTCTAGGGCTGCGTATGAATTGTTGTAGTCCTGATAATAAGAGTCATTGGCCGATGACATTGCGGCAACGTCTTCACCGACTCCGGTAATGGTTCCGTCATCGTCATACCCATAACCATCGTTTGGTTTTGGTAATTCATTAATGTTGTAGGGAACCAATACCGAAACGGGGTCTTGAGTCGAGTCTTCAGACTGACAGCCGAGTAAGGCAAGCGTAATTAGTCCACATAGATATGGCTTATTGAAATATTTCAAAACAGCTCCTTCGTAGCTTTCGCATTTAACTGGTGTGGTCATGCGATTTATCGTTATTTGAGTTGCCGATTGAGTCGGAGGTAAGTTCGACTTTGATTCGGAGAGAGCAAGGCAACACAAGTTGGAATGACACGTTGATAAAACTACGTAAGAAATTTGAGCAGTTAACCCACACCCACTAAATCAGCGTCACCCGTTAATGATCCAATAGCTACTAACGGCAAGCACCTGAAACCGCATTAAACAACCTCAAAAAGGTATATAAGGAAATCTAATTTGGTTAATAATCAACGTAAACTCAAACACTTAAACATCAAAGACGATGAAATCAGTAAGTTTATGTTTGTTGTAATATTTGTTATATTTAGGTTAGAACGCTTATAACAATGAGAACCCAGATGTCTGCTGAATTTATTATCAATGATGATATACAGGTCAATTTAGAAGAGAGTGAAATCCATCACTTTAAGACGGGCCGTACGTACCCAATAGGTTCTAATGAATCAGAGCTGCTTAAGTTTTTTATCTCGAGACCCAATGAGGTGATCACTCGCCAAGTGCTTATTGAACAAGTGTGGGTGTCTAAAGGTATATACGTTGAAGATGGCAGCCTAATGCAAACCATCTCTATTTGCCGAAAAGCGTTAGAAGATAAGAGCGGGATGATCATCGTCACTGAGCGCGGTAAAGGATACAGATTTGCAGGGCAAGTGACACAAGACAAAGAACGCGCACTTCGTAAAATTCAATCGCAACCAAAACAGGAAACGAAACAACCTGAAGACAGTAAAGCGACAGAAAGCTCAACAACCAAGACAACTGCCGCACCGAAAAAAACAAATAGTATGTTAGCACTGGTTGCACTATTTGTGGTGACTGCAGGTTTATCCCATTATCTGTTTTCTTATTTAGATAGAAATAGTCTAGGCGAAGATCTCGTAGGCCAGCATTTTATCTCTTGTAAAATCGAATCCGAGGAGTTCACTTTTAATGAGTTATTCAACGTGACGCTTTACGAATATAAGGGACGCAAAATCATCATCGATAATTCAGGAAAATCTCTGAGCTTCCCTGCCGGATTTAAAGGAGTGACTTGTGAATAACAAAATGAATACAGCAATTTTTGTGGTACTACTTGGCGTATTAGTCGGCTGGCTTTCTACTTTTATTCCTAAGTCACACCTTGAAGGGCATTATTTGGCGAATACAGCATCGATTATTAACCCGTCCAATAATATGATTCATAACCAGTCTTCTATTAACATCGAATTTAAGAAGAATGACAGCTACGACCTATTGTACGTGTCGACCAAGCAAGTCGGCTTTACGTCATCGGGGTCTTATTCAGTCACTCAACACGACATCTCACTGGATGAGAACCAACACCAACAAATCATCCCCAATCGCGAGTTGTCGTTTTACGAAAAGGTCATGATTAGTGAAGGGGCTACATTATCGTCTGACGCCATGCCTTACATTCCATTGAATAGAGAAGAGTTATTGCTGGTGACGCGCTATGGGATGATTCACTTTTGTAAGAAGGTGGTCTGTTCTGAATTATCCACCTATTCAAACGATATTCCTGATGTAGATATGAACTAAACTCGCTCTCCATTTTTACGTCTACTTATGCTTAACGCTGACTTAAGCATAAGTGGGCGTTAAAGCTGACATTCTCACCTCTTTACTCCAATAAATACCCACTTCGTTACAACTTCCCCTCCAATGCACAAAAACAGCCTCAATTTATAAAACAACACATCCATATGCAACTAGAACAACCAAAGGTGATCCAAGTTATATTCTGACGAGCTGCAAAATTTGTTTATTAACATCTAAACAACAGTAGTTAATCACGATTTATAACCACAATTAACATAGAAAAAAATGTTTGTCTTAGATCATATCAACCTCAACTATGCCTCGTGCCACAGTGCAGTTTTCTGTACATTCATTGTCATATTCTGAAACACTTTCTTATATTTTTTAAACTTTGTGGAGATTTCTATGTTAGAGCTCTTGATCGGATTAGTGATTACCATCGCTGTTGGTTACTTTATTGTGAAAGGCTATAAAGCAGCAGGCGTATTATTAACTGCTGGCCTTGCCCTACTTCTTATTACTGGCCTTATTGGCCACACAGTTTTACCAGCTAAGGTAGCTTCAACAGGTAACATGGTTACCGACTCACTAGAATTCGTTAAGTACATGCTTCAATACCGCGGGGGCGGCCTAGGCATGCAAATCATGCTTCTGTGTGGTTTCGCTTCATACATGACTCACATCGGCGCGAACAACGTGGTAGTAAAGCAATTTTCTAAACCACTTGCGGCTATCAAGTCTCCCTATGTACTTCTTGTTGCGGCTTACATCGTAGCGTGTCTAATGTCTCTAGCAGTAAGTTCTGCAACAGGCCTTGGTGTTCTATTGATGGCGACCCTATTCCCAATGATGACAGCGATGGGTATTTCTCGCCCTGCTGCTGTCGCGGTTTGTGCTTCACCAGCGGCAATCATCCTTTCGCCAACGTCTGGTGATGTGGTTATTGCAGCTGAAAAATCAGGAATGTCTCTTGATGTGTTTGCCGTTCAAACAGTACTTCCTGTTTCTATTTGTGCAATCATCGTGATGGCTGCAGCCGCTTTCTTCTGGAACAAGTATCTGGATAAGAAAGAAAACACACCAATGGAAAAAGTAGACGTTTCTGAAATTGAAACTACGGCTCCCGCTTTCTACGCTGCACTGCCATTCCTACCTATCATCGGCGTTTTCCTATTCAACGGCCGCACCATTCCTGGGCTTTCACTTGATATCTACACTATCGTAGTGGGCTCAATCTTCGTGGGTGCAGTTATCGATTACGTTGTTAAGAAGTTTGACGGCGAGAAAACACTAGAAGACCTAGATTCTTGCTACCAAGGTATGGCTGACGCTTTCAAAGGCGTAGTAATGTTGTTGGTTGCAGCGGGCGTATTTGCTCAAGGTCTAATGTCTATCGGCGCTATTGATAACCTAATCGGTCTTGCTGAATCGGCAGGCGCAGGCGGCATCGCGTTAATGCTTATCCTAACGGGTCTAACGGTTGCAGCTGCTATCGCGACAGGTTCTGGTAACGCACCATTCTATGCATTCGTAGAACTTGCTCCGTCACTTGCTGCGAAAATGGGCTTGAACCCAGCGTTCCTAATCATCCCAATGCTTCAAGCATCGAACCTAGGTCGTACCATCTCGCCAGTATCTGGTGTAATTGTCGCGACTTCTGGTATGGGTAAAATCAGCCCATTTGAAGTAGTAAAACGTACTTCTGTTCCTGTAATCTGTGGTCTTATCACGGTTATCTTCGGTACGCTTGTATTGGTTCCAATGGCGGCTTAATTGTCAGTAAAAGAGACATGATAATTTAGATATAAAATGCTTAAACAAAAAGGCGCTGAACTTAATAAGTTCAGCGCCTTTTTAATGTCACATGTTCAAAATCATTAGAAGCTATTTAGAAGCCATCGCGAGAAACTATTGTTAGAACCTCACGTTATTTGACCCGAACATTGTAACTAATAGCACGGCTTGAAATAGTTTTATTTCAAAGGAACAAGCCCTACTTCATTTCACCATAGCGTTCTAGATACAAAACCGTTGCCGCCGTACGTGAAGGTACTTGCAGCTTCTTCAGCAAGCTTTTCATATGTACCTTAACTGTCGATTCAGAGATAAACAGATGATCAGCAATTTGCTTGTTACGGTACCCTTTAGCAACTTCTTGAAGGATCTGAGTTTCACGCTCAGTCAGTTGGTCAAAAATGTCATTGCGACTGTCTGCGTCGTTTAGGTAACGAGAAACGACACTGCTGTAGGCTTTGTCGCCGCCATGTGCTTGCTTAAGCAATTCAATAAGTTCATCGGGTTCGGTGTCTTTCAACAAGTAACCATCAGCACCCGCTTTTACGATAGCTTCGATATCTGCAGGGCTATCCGATACGGTTAAAATAACAATGTTAGCGCTTGAACCATCGGTACGAAGTGCTTTTAGGGTATCTAATCCAGACATCCCTTTCATATTAAGATCCAGAAGGATCAAATCAGGTTCTTCTTCGTGAGCAAGAGCGACTGCTTCAGTGCCATTACTCGCTTCTGCAATCACTTCAAACTCATCTTCAAAGCTCAGTAATTGGCTTATACCTCGGCGCATCAGTGGATGATCATCAACCAGCATTACTTTACAAATCGTCAACTTTAACTTCCTTCAAACTTTTATATTTCAATATGACTGTACAGCCTTCACCTTGAGCCGCTTCAATCGTTAAGTCGCCATTCAGTCTTGCCGCACGCTCCTGCATAATGCTCATCCCATAGTGGTTCATTCTCGAACTACCAGGGTCAAAGCCATCTCCATTATCTTTGATCACGACTAATACTTCACCATCTTCATCGATACAGCATACATCTATCAAGTCGGCATTGGCGTGTTTTATTGCGTTTATTGTTGCTTCACGAATCAATTGAAGCAAGTGAACTTGGCTATGCGCATCAAGCTCAATCGATGACAGATTATTGGTTAAGTTAATCTTGGCATCCGTTCTTTCACTGAGTTGCTCGAGCATGGTGCTCAAAGCATCTCCGAAGTTACCCTCTTTAATGGATAACCTAAATGTAGTGAGCAGCTCTCTTAACTGAGTATAAGCATCGGCCAAGCCGTTACCTATTTCTGAAGCAATTTGCTCTGATTGCTCGCGGTGTTTTTGCTCTGGTAATTTACCAATCACACGCTTCAATAAGGTCACTTGGATTTTCAGATACGAAAGCGACTGAGCAAGTGAATCATGCAGCTCACGTGCAATTGTCGCACGCTCTTCCATAATAATAAGCTGCTCGGCTTTCTTTTGCGCGCGATTATAATAGATTGCTCGCGATAACAGTTGAATAAAGCTCTCTATTAACGTCTTCGTTGAGTGTCCATGGTGATATGAGCAATACAGGTAACCCAAAATGAGTTCGTTATCATCCAACTTCATCTCGAATTTTTCATAATCACGATTCGAGTCGTAGCCCTCATCCATAATCAACGAACGACCTGAATTATCAACAATCTCTAATCTTAATGACTCAATCCCCTCTAAGCTAACTAAGTGCTGCAAGATAGCCCGAAAGTTTTCAGGTGCAATCCGCGTTACCGTGAGTTCTTGAGAAGAATAGTAAAGCGCTTGTAATGATTGGTTAGCGTTTTGCAATTCAATCGTTTTGGCATCAACGACATCTTCGAGATTTCGATAAAGCACACCCAAATCTTTGGCCATTGAGTTGAACGTTTTGGTCAAAATACCGAGTTCATTACTGTTCGTTACTTCCAACTGAACCTCAAAGTCACTGTTCTTTATTCGCTGACTTGCTCTAACTAAGGCATGCAGAGGCTTAACAACCTGTTTACGTACGAAATGAACAACAAAAAGAGATATGACGAGAATACCACCTAGCCCTACGCCACCAGCCCACGCTAATTTAATCAGCTTATTTTCTGAAAACTCTTGAAGCTTGAAAACAAAGTGGTCTATCTCGTTCACGAAGTTTTCAACTAACACCAAATAGTGCTTACGATCTTCGCTATTCAAAACACGCTTCAGCTCGTGCCAACGGCCAATGATTAAATAGTAATCTTCTGTGATATCTGTCGGAACTTCCCAACTGACGAGTTCAGCCATAGAGGGCGAATACAGAGACTTTTCGAATTCATAAATGTGCGAATTGTAATCAACTGATTCTATTTGAATATCATGCGCCAAACGATAGCTCTGCATACGCATCGAACCTGCCACGTTTACTGCTTCTGCATCATTCAAACTCGACGCCAAAGTAAAGATAGCAAAGCCAGTTGTAGCAACCGACAGCAGCAGTATAGACAGCAAGGATTTTGCTATTGTGCTAGTGACAGATGAAACCGGTTTTATAAGCAAAAGAGTCTTCCTAGTAAGAGGTGGAAAGCCAGCAAGATCGTATTGTCACACATCAAAAATCATAGCTCCATTCAATATGTGATCACTCGCTTTGTAATTTATTGATCTAAGACAATATATGCCCCTAATTAGCCCTTAGGGGGTATTTATACAATTGTTTCTAAAACTACACTACTTGTGAGGACTAATTACAAGATATTAATAGAATAATGACCTACAATTACAACATCTTAGCAACATCCATAGGTATCTAGTGGTAGATCTATCAAAACGCCGTCTATTTTCAAGACGAAAAGTTGACTCAAGCCAGATTCGTTTGCCTTGGATTAACAACCTAGAAAGCTTTGTAGATGACTGCACTCGCTGCGGTAAATGCATCGAGAGTTGTGAGACTAAGATAATCATTGTAGGCGATGGTGGATTTCCTACCGTCGATTTCTCTATTGATGAATGTACGTTCTGCTATCAATGTGCAGATGTTTGTCCTGAACCTATTTTCAAGCCAAAGCAAGGAGAGCCTTGGCAAGCAAAAGCACGTATTTCTGATAAGTGTTTAGCGCAACAAAATGTTGAATGCCGAAGCTGTGGTGACATGTGTGAACCTATGGCCATTCAATTTCAACTTAGAGCAGGCAGTGTTGCTCTACCAAAAATCGAGTTAAATGAGTGTAACGGTTGTGGAGCCTGCGTAGCAGTTTGCCCTACTTCAGCTATTCTTGTGAGTAATGCATAAAACAAAAATAACGAGAGCAATTTATGGCACTAAATGAAGTGCATATATCAAGTTTAGTCGTGCATGTGAGCCCAGAGCATCTGGTCGAGATCAAAGCAGAAATCGAGAAGTTTGATAATGCAGAGATCTACGGGGACAGCCCTGAAGGCAAAATCATCGTGGTCCTAGAAACCGAAAACCAAGGTTTTGTAACGGACACCATCGAAGCAATAAATAACATTAAGAACGTTTTGGGGACAGCTTTGGTTTATCACCAAATCGAGACTGAGCTCGACGAAACGGATTTAGAAACTGGAAGCAACAATTCTCAACTTGAGGGTGAAGTATGAAAATGACAAGACGTGCGTTTGTGAAAGCAAACGCGGCTGCATCAGCGGCAGCCGTTGCGGGCGTAACACTACCAGCAACAGCAACCAACCTGATTGCTAGCTCAGATCAAACAAAAATCACGTGGGATAAAGCGCCTTGTCGTTTTTGCGGTACGGGTTGTTCAGTACTAGTAGGTACTCAAAACGGTAAAGTGGTCGCAACTCAAGGCGATCCAGAAGCACCTGTAAACAAAGGCCTTAACTGTATTAAAGGCTACTTCCTTTCAAAAATCATGTACGGCAAAGACCGTCTTGAACAGCCACTTCTTCGTATGAAAGACGGCGAGTTCCACAAAGATGGTGACTTTACACCAGTATCTTGGGACCAAGCTTTCGACGTAATGGCTGAGAAATGGAAAGCTGCTCTGAAGAAGAACGGTCCAACAGGCGTTGGTATGTTCGGTTCAGGCCAGTGGACTGTAATGGAAGGCTACGCAGCAGTTAAGCTGATGAAAGCAGGCTTCCGTTCAAACAACATCGATCCAAACGCTCGTCACTGTATGGCTTCTGCGGTAGGTGCATTCATGCGTACCTTCGGTATCGATGAGCCAATGGGTTGTTACGATGACTTTGAACACGCAGACGCATTCGTACTGTGGGGTTCAAACATGGCTGAAATGCACCCAGTACTATGGACTCGTATTACAGACCGTCGTCTAAGCCACCCACACGTTAAAGTAAACGTACTGTCTACTTACTACCACCGTTCATTCGAGCTTGCAGACACGGGTTACATCTTCGAACCTCAATCAGATCTAGCGATTGCTAACTTCATTGCTAACTACATCATTCAAAACGATGCCGTTAACTGGGATTTCGTGAACAAGCACACGAACTTCAAGCAAGCAACGACAGACATCGGTTATGGCCTTCGTGACGACGATCCACTACAGCAAGCTGCTGCGAACCCTAACTCAGGCAAAATGACTGATATTAGCTTCGAGAACTACAAAGCTTCTGTTGCTGAATACACCGTTGAGAAAGCGTCTGAAATGTCAGGTGTATCTCAAGATGACCTTATCAAGCTGGCTAAGCAATACGCAGATCCAAACATCAAAGTAATGTCACTTTGGACTATGGGTATGAACCAACATACTCGTGGTGTATGGATGAACAGCCTTGTGTACAACATCCACCTTCTTACAGGTAAGATTTCGACTCCAGGTAACAGCCCATTCTCACTAACTGGCCAACCATCTGCGTGTGGTACAGCTCGTGAAGTTGGTACCTTCTCTCACCGTCTTCCGGCAGATATGGTTGTTGCTAACCCTAAACACCGTAAGATTTCAGAAGAGATCTGGAAACTTCCAGAAGGCACTATCCCAGCTAAGCCAGGTGCTCACGCTGTTGTTCAAGACCGTATGCTTAAAGACGGTAAGATCAATGCGTACTGGGTAATGTGTAACAACAACATGCAAGCAGGTCCAAACATCAACACTGAACGTCTGCCTGGTTACCGTAACCCAGACAACTTCATTGTTTGTTCAGACCCATACCCAACAGCAACGGCTCAAGCGGCTGACCTTATCCTTCCTACAGCAATGTGGATCGAGAAAGAAGGTGCTTACGGTAACGCAGAACGTCGTACACAAGCTTGGTACCAACAAGTTAAAACCGTAGGTGAAGCGAAGTCTGACCTATGGCAAATCATGGAGTTCTCTAAACGCTTCACTGTTGAAGAAGTTTGGGGCGAAGAGCTTCTTGCTAAGGCGCCTGAGTACCGCGGTAAAACGATGTACGACGTGCTTTACAAAAACGGTAATGTTGATGCTTTCCCTCTGTCTGAAGCTCAAGAGCTTAACGACGACGCACAAGCTCAAGGTTTCTACGTACAAAAAGGTCTATTCGAAGAATACGCAACCTTTGGTCGTGGCCATGGTCACGATTTAGCACCATACGATACTTACCACAAAGTGCGCGGCCTACGTTGGCCTGTTGTTGACGGTAAAGAAACACTATGGCGCTTTAAAGAAGGTTCAGATCCATACGCTAAGAAAGGTTCTGACTGGGACTTCTACGGCAAGCCAGATGGCAAAGCACTGATCATCAACGCTCCATACGAAGCGCCACCAGAAGTACCAAACGATGAATACGATATGTGGCTATGTACAGGTCGTGTTCTTGAGCACTGGCACACAGGTACTATGACTCGTCGTGTACCAGAACTTTACAAAGCAGTACCGGATGCACTTTGTTACATCCACCCTGCTGACGCTAAAGCTCGTGGCCTTCGCCGTGGTGATGAAGTTCTTATCGAAAACAAACGTGGTGAAGTACGCGTTCGTGTTGAAACTCGTGGTCGTAACCGTCCACCACAAGGCTTGGTATTCGTACCATTCTTTGATGCAAGAATTCTGATCAACAAGTTGATCTTGGATGCAACGGATCCTCTGTCTAAGCAGACGGATTACAAGAAGTGTCCAGTTAAGATCACTAAGGTTTCTTAAGCGCCAATTGCTTTTAGAACCTAGATACAAGATCTAACGTATTTAATATTGCGACTACTTTTTTCATCACTTTTTGAAAGAAGTAGTCCACTCAAAGAATTAGCCTTTAGGCGGAGAAATTAACCATGAAAAAACTGATTACTGCCCTACTATCAGCTGGTCTTTTGCTAGCTGGTGCAGTTCAAGCTCAAGCTGAGCTGGATAACCCAGGCGGCATTGGTGGCGTAGAGTCTCTACGTGGTGCAAGTGAACTTGAAGCTACTCGCGCAGCAGATGACTTCAAAAAGTTCCCTCGTGACCAAGTACTTGAGAGCGACTACGTATACCAACCACCTCTAGTGCCTCATACTATTCGTAGCTATGAAGTTTCTCTTAACGCTAACAAGTGTCTTTCTTGCCACAGCTGGAAAAACGCAAAAGAAATGGGTGCGACTAAAGTGAGTGTAACTCACTACATGAACCGTGAAGATGCGGTACTTGCAGACGTATCACCTCGTCGTTATTTCTGTCTACAGTGTCACGTACCTCAAGCTAATGCTAAGCCACTAGTTGAGAACGAGTTCAAACCTGTAGATTCACTGCGTTAATCGTAGCCAGACGGTAAGAGAGGCTATATATGATAAAATTACTTAAAGCATTTTGGAAAAGACTCGCGACACCAAGTAAAGCAGCGGTAGGCGTTGTACTTTTCTTGGGGTTCGCAGGCGGTCTTTTGTTCTGGGGTGCATTTAACACAGGTATGCAAGCAACCAACACGGAAGAGTTCTGTTCTGGTTGTCACGCTCCTATTGTTGCTGAAATCCAAGAAACAATTCACTACTCTAACCGCTCAGGCGTTCGTGCTATCTGTTCAGATTGTCACGTACCTCACGAGTGGACAGATAAGATTGTTCGCAAGGTTCAGGCATCTAAAGAGTTGTACGCACACTTTATTGCGAAAACCATCGATACTGAAGAGAAGTTCAAAGCACGTCGTGCTCACCTTGCTGAACGTGAGTGGAAACGTATGAAAGGCAATGACTCACTTGAGTGTCGTAACTGTCACCAGTTCGATTACATGGACTTCTCAGAGCAAAGCCCTCGTAGTGCGAAACAACACTCAACTGCGCTAGCTTCTGGTGAAAAAACGTGTGTAGATTGCCACAAAGGTATCGCACATAAACTACCAGACATGCACGGCGTTGAAGGCTGGCAATAAGGAGCGATTGAATGAGTACTTTAGAAAGCGTAATTTGGCACGTCCTAGGTTACAGTGCTATGCCAGTTATCATTCTTGGTGGCTTTGCAGGTGTTGCAGCCGTATCTCTTTGGCTTTTATCTATGACTAAAGACAAAGAAATCGATTAAGAGCCGAAATCACTTCAACTTATGCCAATTTTTTTGGGATGAGTTGACACTAAAAAGCCACTGAATTCAGTGGCTTTTTTATTGTCTGGCGTTGAATATTTTTATTATTGAATTTGACTTAACACTCTAAGCTTCTTTCTCTGCTGTCTCTTTATCAACAATTGGCAGCACCTGTTTTACATAGTTGCCTGGTGCTTTGCCAATCACAGGGTTCAGCTCTGAGCCTTGATTGAAAGGTTCGATTTTCTCGTCAGCTTCAAAGCCTTGTAACCATTGATCCCAGTGTGTCCACCATGACCCTTCATTATGGCTTGCGTTGTTTAGCCATTCGTCAGCAGAGTCGTCTAGGTTGTCGTTCAACCAGTAGCCGTATTTCTTTTTCTCTGGATGGTTAACAATGCCTGCGATATGACCAGACTCACCCAGAACAAACGTTTTGTTGCCACCGGTGTTCAATGCACCACGGTAAGTTCCTTGCCACAAAGCAATATGGTCTTCTTTGGCTGAGATAAAGTAGCTTGGTATTTTGATCTTATTCAAATCAATCCAAACACCGCCTACTTTCACGCCTTTATCTTGAACCAGTTTGTTTTCAAGGTAGAGCTCTCGCAGCAAGAAGTTATGACATTTAGCCGCCACGTTCGTGCTATCACTGTTCCAGTACAATAGGTCAAACTCCATCGGGCTGCTGCCTTTGAGGTAGTTATCGATGTAATAGTTCCAGTATAAGCTGTTCTCTCGAAGCAAACTGAACGTCACGCTCAACGAGCGACCATCCATATAACCTTTAGCGTCGTTCTGTTTCTCAATCGCGTCGATTATCGTCTCATTGATGTACGCCCCAACCTCACCCGGCTGAGAGAAATCTAATAACGTGGTAAAGAAGGTCGCCGTTTTTATGCGTTTCTTCATACGCTTAGCTGCATAGTAAGCCACCGTAGATGCGAGTACCGTGCCGCCAATACAATAACCCGCCGCATTGATTTGCTCTTTGCCGGTAATGTCTTCAATAGCGGTAACCGCCTTAACAACACCTTCCGTGACGTAGTCTCCGAATTCTTGGTCTTTCTGTGCCTCACCCGGATTGCGCCAAGACATCATAAATACGCTATGCCCTTGTTCAAGCAACCAACGCACCATCGAGTTCTTTTCACGGAGGTCGAGAATATAGTACTTATTGATAAACGGCGGAACGATCAACAATGGTGTCGCATTGACTTGTGGTGTCTTTGGGTGATACTGAATCAACTCAAACAAATCATTTTGAAAGACGACATCACCTTCTGTATTCGCAACATCCACACCCAATCGGAATGCATTATTGTTGGTCATGCGGATCTTAAGGATGTCGGCACTCGCTTCCACGTCCGCTTGCAACTGCTCTAACCCATCAAGAAGGTTCTCGCCATTTCTCTCAAGAGTCAGCTTCATCAACTCTGGATTGGTCGCGATAAAATTGCTTGGGGACATTGCATTGATTGCCTGACGTGAAAAGAACGCTACACGCTCTTTGGTTTTCTCGTCAATGCCTTCAATCGAGTTGATGGTATCGATATAGCTTTTACTAAACAGCAAATAAGATTGCTTGATGAAGCTATAGAAAGGGTCGTTCTTCCATGCATCATCGATAAAACGCTTGTCACCACGATCTTCAGCGATAACGCTCTCGGTGTTACCCATCAGTGCTGCGTTTTGCCAGATTTGCAGTTGCTGTTCCCACCATTGGGATTGCAACTGAAGTAGAACGGCTGGTTGGTTTGCGGCTTGCTCGAAGATTTTTGATGCATCATCAAAATTCAATTCTTGCATCGCTTTATTTAGGGGAGATTGCGCGGCTTCCTTGTTTTGTTCAAAATTTTCCCACCATTGCTGGTTCGTTTGTTGAAGCTTAACAAGGTAGTCCGGAAAGAAGTGTTGAAACATAACATGACTCCAATAATCGGAAAATCGCCACCAAGCGGCACAGGCCAACCTGTACCAACTCGATGGCGACTAATTTTATGCAGGTGTAACTGTTTTCAAATTTTCAGTTGTTAGTGTTTCAACATCTTCTTTGAACTCTTTTGCAGCAGCTTGCATTTTTGAGCTATCACTCATCATCTGTTGAGATAATTGAGTGAGTGCCGTTAGTTGCTGACCGTTAAAAGCTGTAAGACTATTTACGTCTTTGATTTCACTGACTGCTTTCATTTGTGCAAGACCCATATCGGTATAAGTCTGCAACGCATTCATTTGAAGTTCAGTCATTGTTTGAACGTTCTTTGCAACCAACTTATTGAATTTCAAGTACGGTTCGAACTGCTTTTCTGTCTGGTCTGTGATTGTTTTGAAAATATCCGTGTACATAAGTAACTCCTGGTGAATACATAGTTAGTGAAGAAATAGCTTAATAAAGAAATAGTTTAAAAATACAATTGGGCTTGCCTATGGCACGCCGAGTTTTAGTCCTCGATGCCTTTAAGCAAAACAGCGGTTCCCATTCCCCCGCCCACACAAAGCGAAGCAACACCATAATTGGTATGCTGTTCGATCATCTCGTGGATGAGTGAAACAATAATTCGGTTACCTGATGCCCCTAAAGGATGACCAAGTGCAATAGCGCCACCGTTAACATTGACTTTAGATCTAAACGCCTCAAGCGGTAGATCATGTTGTTCAGACAACTGGTACATCACGCCTAACGCCTGTGCAGCGAAAGCTTCATTCAGCTCAAACAACTCGACTTCTTCTAAAGTTAAGTCCGCTTTGTCTAACGCTTTAGATACCGCTTCTACTGGGCCTAGCCCCATGATTTTGGGATCTAAACCAGATTGCGCGTAGCTACTCAGCTCGACCAGTGGTGTCAGGCCGTATTTCACGACCGCCGATTCAGACGCTAAGATAATGGCACTTGCACCATCATTGATGCCTGACGCATTACCAGCAGTGACAGTTCCTTCTCGATCGAATGCCGGACGAAGCTTTTGCAAAGCATCAAACGTCGCATCAGACTTAGGATACTCATCGGTATCAAAAGTGACGGTTTGTCTGCGCTGCTTAACTTCTACAGAGACGATTTGACCTTGGAACTTGCCCGCTTCGATTGCGGCTACGGCTTTCTGTTGGCTTTCTAACGCGTAGTTATCTTGTGCGAGACGCGAAATATTTAACGCGTTGGCGATGTTTTCAGCCGTCATTCCCATGTGATAATGATTGAACGCGTCTGTTAACCCATCACCCACCAGCAAGTCCTTCATCGAGATGTCACCCATTTTGTGACCATTGCGAATACTTGGTGGCACAATAAAAGGAATCTGAGACATCACCTCAACACCCGCCGCAATCACTACTTCAGCGTCTTTTGCTTTAATGTGAGCCGCCGCATCCATCACCGCTTTCATACCGCTGCCGCAGATCATGTTAACGCCATAAGCCGGGACTTCTTCAGCAAGTCCAGCGTAAAGAGAGGCTTGACGGGCAACGCCCATTCCTTGTCCCGCTGAAATCACGTTCCCAACAATCACTTCGTCAATCACGTTTAATGGAACATCAGCAGACTCCAAAGCCCCTTTAATCGCGACGCCCGCTAACTCGCCTGCTGTGATGTTTTTTAACGACCCTGTAAATGCACCAATAGGTGTGCGCTTTGCAGCAACAATAAATACCTTTTCCATCATTCAATCCCCTTAAGTTTCACTTATTAGTGCATGTACAAGCCGCCATTCACAGACAGTGTTTCGCCTGTAATGTATGCGCCAGATTCACTTGCTAAAAAGCCCACTGCGTCTGCAATTTCTACAGGCGTCGCTAGACGTTTCATTGGGATTTGGTTTTTAATTGAATCAAGGACTTCAGGCTTCATTTGCTCAACCATAGGCGTGCCTGTATAGCCAGGGGCAACAACGTTTACTGTCACACCACTTCTTGCACCTTCAGCAGCGAGTGCTTTTGAAAAACCAATCATTCCAGCCTTTGCTGCGGAATAATTAGTTTGTCCGAACTGACCTTTAAGACCGTTCACTGACGAAATGTTGATGACTCGGCAGTTGCCCTTTTCGCACATCGGTGCAAACAGAGGCTGTGTCACATTGAAAAGGCTGTTGAGGTTAGTCTCAATCACCTCTTTCCAAGCTTCGGCATCCATCTTTTTGAAAACGCTGTCACGAGTAATACCGGCGTTGTTGACCAAAACATCCACCGTGCCTTCTTCTTCTAACAACTTGCTTAAGCTCTGTGCACATTCAGCGGTGTTGGTGACATCTAATTCAAACAATCTCACTTGCTCTTCAGTAAATTGTTTTTCATTAAACCAATCCAGTGCGCACTGATAATTCCCAGTAAAATAGGTCGCGATAACACGATAGCCATCCGCGACTAATTTAGAAGAAATTGCTGAGCCGATACCGCCTTTTGATCCTGTAATTAAAGCAAGTTTTTTCATTAATGGTTCCATCCCTTACAAGCAATTAAATAACAATGATGTTAATAAGATAATGTCTTAGTCGATAATTAAACTTTACGTTTTGCTTTAATTAAACCCTACATCTCAAAATCAAAAAGTATTATTACAAATAAAAAATATTTTCATGTTAAGGCTAGAAATCTGACTTACATCCCAAAACCCATGAAATGTTACGCTAATGTAAACTCTGCCAAACTACTGATATAAATAGGGTTTATTTAAATTCAATTATATCACCAAGCCGATAAGCCTTTGTTTATTATAAATAAAACAACACTCTTTAACGTGTTTCAAGAAGAATGCAATATTGGAAAACTAAACAATTGATCGCGGAAATAATAGAGAGCTTATTATTCCCTATTAATAAATCTATCGGGGTCTTTCTATATCGAACTCAATATAAATAAATATTAAAATCACACTAGCTAACATTCTGACTAGATGAATAAAAGTGAATAGGCAATAAAAAAGCCCACTCTCAAGAGAGTGGGCTTTCAATCTAAATCAATAAATAGAAAAGCTAATCGCTATTAATACATATGATATTAATAGCGAAGTATATCTTACTTAGTAAATATTTCATTTGTATTTACATCTAAATAAATTTTATTTTCAAGAGACAGTCCACCACAATAGATAAAATAGACATCTCGGTCACTGTACTTCACCGATTTCACCCAACCACCTAGTTCCTCGAAGTCACTTGGGTCACATTCGCCATCAGAGATCAGCTCTGCAACCGTATTGCGGAACTTCTCTTTATGGATCTTCAGATCGTCGGATTTAACCAAATATGAATCCAATATCTCTATGCTTTCTTTCTCGGAAATAATCACTTCATCATTCGATAGGCCAGACATCGAAACCCATTCGGCTGTCTGTGGACCGCCTTCTTTTAGAACTATGTAATCTGAGATACGTGCCCATTCACCCTGCTTTTCGAGCACTTCGACTTTTTCGCCTTTGTAGAGGTAATCTGTTATCAAACCATCAATTTCCGGCTGTTCTACCACTTCAAGCTTTCTATCCAGAACGTAAAACTCTGTCTGCTCTGGCTCAGGTTTAAGTTCCATGATCGGTTTTAAATCAGCTTCAGGCTGAGCAACTTCTTCAGCGGACTCTTCGGTTTTCTCTGCTGGTGTTGGGTCTTTTTTCATAACAAAGAAGTAGTACGCCGCTCCTCCTCCGCCCAATATTAACAATACAAGTAAAGCGATCAGCGCTTTTTTCATCAAATCCACCAGCTCTTCCGTTTTAGGTATACATGAAGTGTACATCAACTCATGCTGCCACTCATCTATACTCTCTAT